>CAZUAI010000056.1:0-35739 GCA_964617875.1 uncultured Planctomycetales bacterium
CGCCAACGCCGATTCTCGCTCGCGATTTCCATCGCCGTGCGAAGGTTGGGTTAACTGTCGCCCGCTGGACTTGCCCTCTGCCGCCCCGTACGCTCTTGGGGGCTATGGGAGCGATGCCCCTTCGTGATGCCGCCGTCGATGTCGTTCGCCGCCTTCGCTGTCACGGGCACGTCGCGTACTTTGCCGGAGGGTGTGTCCGCGACATGCTCCTCGGCCGCGAGCCGGAGGACTACGACATCGCCACCAGCGCCCCGCCGCGGCAGATCATCGACCTGTTCCGGCGTACGCGAAAGGTCGGCGTGCAGTTCGGCGTCGTCCTTGTAAGCCAGGGCTCTCACTGGATCGAAGTCGCCACATTTCGCACGGACCTGAGCTACTCCGACGGCCGCCGTCCCGATGTCGTCCGCTTCAGCACGCCCGAGGAAGACGCCCAACGGCGGGATTTCACGATCAACGGCATGTTCTTCGACCCGATCGAGGACAAGGTCATCGATTTCGTCGGCGGCCGGGCGGACCTTGATGCCCGCGTCCTCCGGGCGATCGGCGAGCCGCGACACCGGTTCACCGAGGACCATTTGCGCGTGCTGCGGGCCGTGCGATTCGCCGCCCGGTACGCCTGCACGATCGAGCCGGCGACGTGGACGGCGGTGTGCGAAATGGCCCCGACGATCCGCGGCGTCAGTGCGGAGCGGATCCGCGAGGAACTGGAAAAGGCTCTTGGCGTGCCGTCGCGGACGGAGGCGTTCCGTCTGGCGGCCGATGCGGGGCTGCTGTCTCATCTGTGGGAGGGAGCAACCTGGTCGGCCGATCACATACAGCGTGTACTGCGTGCGCTGCCGCACCTGGCGGCGAATGCCGGCTTTGAGCCGGTGTTTGCGTTGCTGCTGCTCGACCGATCGGTCGATGAAGCCCGCCGCATCTGCCGTGCCCTGACGTGCAGCAACAGGACGCGCGAACACATTGCGTGGCTTGTCGAGCATCAGAACGATCTCGCCGACCCGTCGCGTGTCACACTGGCCGGCCTGAAGCTCCTCATGCAGTCGCCGTACTTCAACGATCTGCTCGATCAGTTCGCCGCCGTCTGCCGTGCCGAGGGGCGTCCGCTCGACGCATGGGAGGAAATGCGCCGCCGTGCCGCCGCCATCCCGACGGCCGAGGTCCATCCCGCTCCGTACGTGGGCGGCGAAGACCTGAAGGCCATGTCCCTGCCCGAGGGCCCGGCGTTCTCATCGGTCCTCGACCGCGTGTACTACGCGCAGCTCAACAACGACCTGCATTCAAGGGACGAGGCCCTGCGGCTTGCTGCGGACCTCGTCCGGGAGATCAGAAAACCATGAGTCTCGATTGCTTCCGGCTGGAGGACCGCGTTGCGCTCGTCACGGGCGGCGGACGGGGGCTGGGCCGTTCGATGGCCG
Source organism: uncultured Planctomycetales bacterium (assembly GCA_964617875.1). Taxonomy (GTDB): domain Bacteria; phylum Planctomycetota; class Phycisphaerae; order UBA1845; family PWPN01; genus CAZMVY01. The sequence continues at coordinate 1,416 of CAZUAI010000056.1, forward strand.
CCGCGCTCGCACGGGCCGGCGCCGATGTCGCCCTGCTCAGCCGGACTCGCAGGGAGCTTGATGAAGCCTCCGTGGAAATCGCCCGGTCCTCCGGGCGCCGCGTCCGCGGGTTCGTCGCCGACGTGACCAACGCCGCGCAGCTGGACGCGGCGGTCCGCGGGGCCCTCGATCAATTCGGCCGTATCGACATCCTCGTCAACAACGCCGGCATCAACATCCGCAAGCCGACCGTCGAGCAGACGGAGGCCGAGTGGGAGCAGATCATGGCCGTCAACGCGAAGGCGGCGTTCCTCGCGGCCCGCGCCGTCGTGCCGCAGATGGTCGAGCGGAGGTGGGGACGGGTCATCAACGTCGCCAGCATGCTGGGGCTTGTGGGCCTGGCGGGCCGGCCGGCGTACACGGCGAGCAAGGGAGCCGTCGTGCAGTTCACGCGGACGCTCGCGCTGGAACTGGCCGGCACCGGCGTGACGGCGAACGCCCTGTGTCCGGGACCGTTCGCAACGGCGATCAACGAGCCGGTCCTGTCGGACCCGAAAGCACGTGCCTTCTTCGATGCGCGGATCCCGCTGGGGCGATGGGGCCGGCTGGAGGAACTCGACGGGCCGATCGTGTTCCTGGCGAGCGAGGCGTCCAGCTTCATGACCGGCTCGGTCCTCACGATCGACGGCGGCTGGACGGCATGCTGATGCCCCCGCAAGGGATGAAGGAAGGACGGAACCCGAATGACGGACCCGCGGCGTGGGCGGTTCTCCCGGCCCGCGTACTCACGGTCGTGGCGGTTCGCCCGTCTGCCGGCCCCATGGGCAACGACTGAGTACGCAACCCTCGGCACTTGGGACCGAGATCGCGTTGATGGCAAAGCCCAACACCAGAAAGCCCGCGAGGAAGAACACGACGGCGAAAAGGCCCCAGATCCGCTTGCCCCACATCGCCCTGCTCCGGAGGCTCTCTTCGGTCCGGTAGCTGATGATGAAGGGCTGATCCACGACCTGCGGCCTGCCGACCGCGTTGTCCGGCCCGACCTGGCCGAGGATGTAGACCTGCTTCTCCACGGGCAGCACCGACTCACTGTAGCTCAAGTACCCTCCAATGTGATGCGGTGAGATGTCGTAGGCCGGGCTGTCGGGCAAGGGGCCGTCGAGGTTGCCCATCGCATCCAGCAGGTCTATCTCGGCACCGGCGGGATGGATGGTCGCCGCGCCGCTCTCGTCGCGAAGCTGAAAGTCGATCCGCCCGCTGTTGGAATAGCGGGTCTCGGAGTGGTGCTCGGTCACCCTGCGCGTGTTGCCCTTCGAGTCGCGTTCGACGCGGGTGGTCGTCCAGTGCTCGGTGACCTGCGAATGGAAGACCACGCACGGAATACGGGCCAGGTCGGACACGAGCGGCCAGTCGGCATGCACGATGCCCTTCAACTCGACCATGCTTGCGCCGAGGCCGGGGATGTCCTTCGCCGCGATCGTCGGCACATTCGCAATCGCGTCGTACCGCCGGGCGGACCGCCGATAACCGAAGAAATAGATCAACAGGGCCGCCAGCCAGAGCGCCGCCCCAAACGCCAGCATCCCAAGTTCGCCCTGTTCGGACATCGCGCCGCTTTCTCGCTTTGCCGGTTTCCCGCTTTTTCGCTTTCCCGCCGCTGGTTCGTGGAAGGCGTCAGGAACCTTCCGGCGTCCCGGCAGACTCAAGCCCGCGGGAACAGGGGCATCGGCCCCCGGAACCACACGACACGAAAGGTTCCCGACGCCTTTCGTCCTGCCGGCGCCCGCCCCAGACACGTCGGTAGCGTACGGCCGGCGGGCCGGGGCAACAAGAGCCGGTTCACAAAGCCGCCTCCGCGTGCTACCATCATGAGGCCGACTGGTCCGGAATGGAGTAACCCGACATGCCGTTCAGTGATGACCGAAACCGCGATCGGTTCGACCGCAAGCGCATCAGGGAAGAGCAGCACAAGAAGCAACTGCCGACCGAAGATGAGCCGCCGTTGCCCCCGCCGGTGGAGCCGGTCCATGTGGACAAGGTGCCCGGCCGGAACGACCCGTGCCCGTGCGGCTCGGGCAAAAAGTACAAGAAGTGTTGCGGAAAGGACAAGGCCAAGTAGCTCACATGCCGTACGTTGCCGGCGCCGTGACCGAATTGAATCAAGCTCGGCGTGGGCCGCGGCGTCGTCTGCTTGAACGCCCGCTGTTTGCCGCACTGGTTTCCGGCGGAATCCATCTCATCGCATTCGCGGTTCTGCTGCGCGTGGTCTGGCAGGACAAGCCGGCGCCGCCGCGGCAGATCATTGCCGAGGCGTGGCTCGGACCTCCGGGCGCGGGCGGCGGACGTCCGGCCGGCGGCCTCAAACCACCGGCCGACAAGCCCGCCGGGGCACTGGCCGTCGGGGCCCGTACCGGGGTTGCCGTGCCCGCCGCGAAAGATGACGACCTCAAACGGCTCATCGGCACCTTTGATACGAGTGCCGAGGAAACGCTGCCGTCAGGCCATGGCACGGCGAGCGGGACCGGCGGCCTCGGGCTGGCCGGCGGAGGCGAGGGCGCGCTTGGCGCCGGTGGCGGCGGGAGCGGGGGCGGCTTCGGCGGCGTGACCGGCGACGGCCCCGTGTCGGGCTTCTTCGGCCAGCGGGGCAACGCGTACAAGGTCGTCTACGTCATCGACACGTCGGGCTCGCTGGCGTGGATGTTCGATCCGGTCAAGCGTGCGCTGATCGAATCGATCGACCAGCTCCGGCCGACGCAGAGCTTCCATGTGATCTTTGCCGGCGGGCGGCCGGTCGAATTGCCCGAACGGCGGCTGGTGCCCGCGATCGCCGCCTACAAGGAACCGGCGAAGAAGTTCATCCGCGAACTCGTACCCGAGTTGCAGTGCGACCCGGTAGCGGCGATGCAGCGGGCGTTCGCCGTCGAGCCCGAACTCGTCTACTTCCTGACGGACGGCGATTTCGGGCTGGCCGGCAAGGAACTGATCGCGAGGCTGCGACAGTGGAACGCCGACAAGCGGGTCCACATCACGACGATCGGGTTCGGCGTGAAACTGACGAACACGCAGCTCGCCGGTCAGCCGGTCGGCGAACCCATCCTGCGGCAGATCGCGGAGGAGCACGGCGGACACTTTCGATGGGTCTCCCCGGACGAGACCGAGGAGCGGAAATGACGCGGGACCGGCAGGTGTCGGGTTTTGTCGGCGCGCTGAAGCGAACCCAACATCTGCCGATCTCCTTCTTCGCTCCGTCGCTTTGTCGCTTCGTCGTCTGCCTCGCCGTTCTGTTCACCGCCGACGCGGGCGCCCATGCCGACGAGATCCGCACGGCAATCGGGGCCCGGTACGCCTCGATCCGGATCGAGGACGTGCGCGAGGGCCGGCTTCATTTCCGCGACGTGCAGGGGCGGTCGCTGAACCGGCCGGTCGCGGACGTCGGCCGTCTTGAGATCACCGGGTGGGAGGCGTTCAACCGCGCGGAGGCATTCCTGGCCGAACGGCAATACCGCCTGGCCGTCCGCGAGTACGAGGCGGTCCTCAAGACGGTCGAACAGGCCGGCCCGGACGCCGGACGGCCGAAGCACCGCCGCGAGCTGGTCCTGGCGCGGCTCATCGCCGCGTGCGACGGCGAGGGCCGCTTCGACCGGGCCGTCGAATGCTACATTCTGCTGTGCCGCACGTGGGGCGCCGACGCCGCCGGACTGGAACCGCGAAACGTGCCGGCGAGGGAATCCGCCTTCTTCGTCGCGGCCATGAGCCGCCTCGCCGACGCGATTGCGGAGGCCGGCCGGACGCCGGCCGGCGAATTGCTCCGCGCGTACGAGGCCAGGCTGAAAAGCGGCCCGGCCACGCAAGCCACCACCCGGCCGCCCGTCTCCGCCCCGCTGTCACGGCCGGACCGGCCGGCACCGAACCGAACGACGTCCGCGGACGCGGAGGCCGAGGCCGTGCAGGTCGCCCGCTGGATCGACGCCGGGCAGTTCGACCGGGCGCGGGCGCGAATTGACGAGGCCCTTCGGGCAGAACCGATCGATCGGCTCGCACCGTGGTACTACTGGCAAGGCCGCTGCCTTGAGGCCGCGGCGAAGGACGACGCCGACCGCCTGCGTGCCGCGCTGGCGTACATGCGGGTGGTGGTGCATCACCCGGACCACGCGCGCTGCGCCGAGTGCCTCTACCGCACGGCCATGATCCACCTCCGTGCGGGACACGCGCAACGCGTGCCGTCCCTGCTGAACGAAGCTCTCAGACGGTCGCCGGCTGACGAGATCCGCAAGAAGTGCGAGGCGGCGATCGCGGACATGAAATAGGTCGTCTCTGCCCTTACAGCATCGCGCGCCGGCCGTCTTGTTTTCGCACCTTCCCGGTTGACCGCTTTCTCGCTTTCCCCCGGGCTTCGACAACAAGCGCCGCGTTCAGTGCGCGTGCTCATGTTCCGCGCAATGCGGGCAGACGAACCGGGCGCGGGCTGGCTTGCCCTGGGCCTCGATGAGTTCCGCCGGGTACTGGTGGCCGCAGCAGCGGCACGAGCGCGGATCGGTCTCGGCGACGCGCTTGGCCCACCACCCGGCCACGATGCCGGGCAGCACGCCGTGGCCCTGGCACAGCGGGCAGGCGTCGTAGAACCGGCTCAGGATCGCCTCGCGAATGAACGACGACTTGTCCGGGAGCCGGCCGAGCATCTCCGCGAGGTGTGAATCGACACGGAACGAGACGACGACCTGCTTGTCCTTCGCCATGGGGAACCTCCGGCGGGGTGGTTCCGCCCCGCCGTGCCGTCGCATATCATGAATACACAGCCAGACGGCGTGGCGGCATGCGGCCGCCTCGGTCTATTATGCACGGGCCGGCGCGGGCGAACAAGGCCCGGCGCCGAACGGCAAGGGCAATGACGTGATCGACGTAGACCTGTTTGCATTCTACCGGTGGGTGCTCTTCATCATCGGCACGGTGTACACGGTGGTCGTCACCGCCCGCTCGCTGTGGTCGTGGGTCGAGTTCCTCTGGGCGCCGGAGCGGTGGAGCGGTCCGCTGCGGCGGTACGTGCTGGTGCAGGCGTTGCGAATCCGCATCCGCCGGTTTACGTTGGAACTGGCCCAGATCGCGGCGCTGACCGCGGCCTTCTTCATCCTGGTGTGGCTGCACCGGCGGCTGGGCTTCGTGGACTGAGAGCGAACGGCATGAGCAACGCAGGCGACAAGACGCCGCCGGCACTGTCCGATCTCCCGCCGGATGAGCTGCTGCACTACGGCCAGCGGCTGGGCCTGAGCCTGTCGGAGGACATGGCCACGGGTGAGATGCTGCGGCTCATTCGTGAACGACAGGAACTGCTCGTCGAACTGGAGCGGGACGCGATGCTGGACATCTGCGTGTGGGCACGGCGTCCGGTGCGGCAATCGGCGAGCAAGGAGGAGCTGGCCCGGGAGATCGCCACGGTCACGAAGATGCGGTTCGAGGGGCTGTCGCACAAGGGGCTCGTGACGCTGGCGCGGCTGCGGGGAGTGCCCGTCCATGACAACGACAGCGACGCGGTGATTGCGGGCCGGCTCCAGGCGACCGAATCGCTGTGGGACAAGCTGCGGCGCAAGCGGCGGGCCTGGGTGGGCTCGATGATCGGGAAGATGATCGCGGGCCACACCGAGCCGGCGGAGAGCGAGTACCGCTTCCTCCCGGAGGAGGACGGCGCGGCGCGATGGAAGGAACAGATCGAGGAGGCCGGCGTGGTCGGCGGCATCGCGCGGCGGATCAAGGGCGTCGCGGACGACTACGTGCGCGAGAAGCTGGACGAGATCGAGCGGCGGATCGACCGCAAGCTGGACGAAATCGACCGGCGACTGGCGGAGTGGCGCGACCGCGAAATCTCGAACCGGTTGAAGATCATCAAGATCACGCTCGTCGCGTCGGTTCTTGTGGCGGCCTTGAGTTTGGGCTATAGTGCCATTCGGGCGCGGGTGACCGGGCCGGCCGCGCCGCCGGCAACCACCCAACCGCTCGGCGGAGAGCGGGGCGGGACGGAACCGGCGCCCGGCGGGCCGCGATAGGGCGCAGGGGTCAGGAACCAGGGAAGTACCATGTTCGAGCATTTGAGCCCTCGTGTGGAGAAGGTCATCAAGCTGGCGAACCGCATCGCGCATGAGCAGGGTCTCGAATACGTCGGCACCGAGCACGTGCTGCTGGCGATCGTCGAGGAGGGCACGGGCAACGGAATGCGGCTCCTGGCCAACCACGGCATCGACCAGGCGAAGGTCAAGAACGAAGTGGCCAAGCTGATCCAGAAGAGCATGGAGGACACGTGGGTCTTCGGCCGCCTGCCGGGCACGCCGCACTTCCGCAACGTCATCGCCCGCGCGATCGAAGAGGCCCGCGACCTGCAATCCAAGGAAGTCTGCACGGAACACCTGCTGCTCGGCCTCTTGCGTGAGAAAGGCAGCGTCGCCTACAACGCGCTGGTCAACCTCGGGCTGAACCTGGGCAGCGTACGGCAGGAAATCGCCGGCCTCGGCCCGTCGGACTGATCGGGACGCCCCCACGGACATGGTTCCTTACATCCAGATCATCGGAGAAGTCGTGTGGGGCTTCTCGACGGAGTTCAGGGGACCGCATCCGGAGCCTCTCTGAAAGGCGTCCGTCGGGGCGCGGAACGTCCTGGTTCATCGTTGACTTCGGCGTTGACCAGGATATCGTCTGGACGGTTGTGAAAAGAGATCTGCCGGAACTGTCGGAGTGTGTCCGGCGTGCTCCGGCGGCTTCCGAAAACGCCTGACAGGGGCCGCGCCGGCGAGGGCCGGCGAGGGCCGTTTTGAGGAGGTTCACGTGCGTCGCGCGAAGATCACCGTCATCGGGGCGGGCAACGTCGGGGCGACCTGCGCCCACTGGGCGGCCAGCAAGGAACTGGGCGACGTCGTCCTGGTGGACATCGTCGAGGGAATGCCGCAGGGCAAAGCGCTCGACCTGGCCGAGGCCGCGCCCGTCGAAGGGTTCGATTGCCGGCTCATCGGCACGAACAGCTACGACGAGACGGCCGACAGCGACGTGATCATCATCACCAGCGGCCTGGCGCGCAAGCCCGGCATGAGCCGCGACGACCTGCTGGCGAAGAATACGGAGATCGTCGCGTCCGTGACGGAGCAGGCCGCCCGAAGGAGCCCGAACGCCGTCCTGATCGTCGTCAGCAACCCGCTCGACGCCATGGTGTACGTCGCGTGGCAGAAATCAGGCTTCCCGACGAACCGCGTCGTCGGCCAGGCCGGCGTGCTCGACACGGCACGGTATCGGGCGTTCATCGCGATGGAACTCGGGTGCAGCGTGGAGGACATCACGGCCCTGCTGCTCGGCGGCCACGGCGACGACATGGTGCCCCTGCCGCGGTACACGTCGGTGGCCGGCATCCCGCTGCCCGACCTGCTGCCGAAGGACAAGATCGACGCGATCGTCGATCGGACCCGCAAGGGAGGCGGCGAGATCGTCTCCCTCCTGAAGACCGGCAGCGCGTACTACGCCCCGTCCGCGGCGTCGGTGCAGATGGCCGAGTCGATCATCCGCGACAAGCGCCGCATCCTGCCGTGCGCGGCCTACTGCGACAAGGAGTACGGCGTCGGCGGCTATTTCGTCGGCGTGCCGTGCGTCCTGGGCCGCAACGGCGTCGAGGAGGTGATCGAACTCCCGCTGAACGCCGAGGAGCGCGCGATGTTCGACACCAGCGCCTCACACGTCAAGGAACTCGTCGCCCAGACCCGGAAGCTCCTGGCCTGATCGCGTCAGCGGACCGATCAACAAGGTGCGGCAAGCCACAGGCCGGCGCCCGGACGTGCCGCGGACGACCGAAGCCCTGCGGCGCGCCTACCAATCGCAATAGGCTGTGCCGTCCGCGGCCATCTCCGTACTCAGGCAGTTGGCCCGGATGCGGCCGAAATAGTGCTCGTACTCCCATCCGTAGCCGACGCCCGCCGCCCCCGGCGTGGTGAAGGCGTTCATCGTGAACACGCGGCTCTGGCCCTTGTTCTTGCCGACCGGCAGGGGCGGAATGCTCTGCAGGTAAGGGCCGAAATAGTGCGTGGCGTCGCGCGTCTTGCTGGCGTCGCCGTTCGATGCGGTGTACCAGGTGAGCTGGCGTTCAAAGGCGTCCGCCGTCTGCGGCCCCACGCCGCCGCCCGCCGCTCGCAGGCCGGGCCAGTCGCCTCCATGCTCCTGCGCGTACAGGTCGATCGCGCTCCGCAGCGCCATCAGGTCGGCGCGGAGGGCCGATTCGCCGGCGCCCTGCGAAGCGCTCGCGAAACGCGGCATCGCAATCGCCGCCAGGATCCCCAGAATGGCACACACGATCACCAGCTCGACCAGCGAGAAACCGCGCACGCGAACCGTTCTGGAACCGATCACGCCCGTTCCCCTCCGCCGCTCCATGCCATATGGAGCAGGTTGCCCATCAACCGTACAATAGCCTGACTTACAGGGCCTGCGGCCCGCGGGAGGCAGCGCGGTGAAGCCGAGTCACGTCCGAAAACGCTCGTCGAGGCCGGTCTGTCTTGCCGCCCTGATCGCCTTCGGCGGCGGCGGGCCGGGCCTGTTTCCCGGTCGCCCGGCCCTCGCCGGCGACCGGCCGATGTGGGGTGGGCGACCGGACCGCAACATGGTGTCCGACGAGACGGGCCTGCCGGCGGATTGGGACATCTCGACGAAGAGGAACATCAGGTGGGTCGCCGCGCTCGGCTCGCGGACGTACGGCAATCCCGTGATCGCGGGCGGCAAGGTCTTCATCGGCACCAACAACGAGAAGGCCCGCAATCCGAAGATCGCCGGCGACAACGGCGTGCTGATGTGCTTCGCCGAGTCCGACGGGAGGTTCCTCTGGCAGTCCGCCCACGACAAGCTCGCCGAGGCCCAGGAACGCGACTGGCCCGAGATCGGCGTCTGCTCAACGCCCTCGATCGCCGGCGACCGCCTTTACTACGTCAGCAACCGCGGCGAACTCGTCTGCCTCGACACCGAGGGCTTCCTCGACGGCGAAAATGACGGCCCGATCCTCAACGAGAGACACCGCGACCCCATCGACGCCGACTTCGTCTGGACGCTCGACATGATCAGGGAACTCGGCGTCGTGCCGCACCACGCGTCCGCCTCGCCGCCGCTGGTCGTGGAGGACATCGTATTCGTCGTCACCGGCAACGGCAACGACGCCGACCACGAAAGGGTTCCCGCGCCCGACGCCCCGAGCTTCATCGCGGTCGATCGCGCGACGGGCAAGCTTCTCTGGCGCGACAGCTCGCCCGGCGCCAACATCCTCGACGGCCAATGGTCGGGCCCCGCCTATGGCGTCGTCAACGGGCAACCACAGGTCGTCTTTCCCGGCGGCGACGGCTGGCTCTACGCCTTCGAGCCGAAGACCGGAAAGCCCATCTGGCGCTTCAACGGCAACGCCGCCAACGCCGGAGACAAATGCAACCTCCTCGCCACGCCGGTCATCCACGACAACAAGGTCTTCATCGGCATCGGCCAGGACCCGGAGAACGGCGACGGCCCCGGCTCGCTCTGGGCCATCGACGCGACGAAGACCGGCGATGTCACCGCCACGGCGGACCTCTGGCGCTACGGCGGCAAGGACTTTGCCCGCACGATCTCCACGGTCGCCGTCCGCGACGGCTTGCTCTACGCCGTCGAACTTCGCGGCTTCCTGCACTGCCTCGACGCGACCACGGGCCGGCCGCTCTGGAAGCACGACCTCAAGGCGCCCGTCTGGGCCTCGCCGATGGTCGCCGACGGCAAAGTCTACATCGGCAACGAGGACGGCGACATCAGCGTCTTCCGCCACGGCCGCGAGAAGAAGCTCCTCGCCGCAAACGCAATGAAGGAAACCGTCTACTCGACCGTCACGCCGGCCAACGGCACGCTGTACGTCGCCGACCGCACGCACCTGTACGCCATCGCCGCGCCGGAGGCGGCCGGCACGCAGCCGGCGGCCACCTCGCGGGCCGCGTCCGGCGACTGGCCGATGTTTCGCGGCAACCCGCAGTTGACCGGCGTCGCGGAGAGCGCCCTCCCGGCCGATCTGCCGGTACTCTGGAAGTTCGGCACACCGGACGCCGTGCAGTCGTCCGCCGCCATCGCGAACGGCGTCACGTACTTCGGGTGCGACGACGGGTACCTCTACGCCCTCTCGCTGGACAACGGCGCGGTGCGGTGGAAATACAAGGCGGGGTCGGGGATCCGGTCTTCGCCGTGCGCCTATAATGGGGCCGTGTTGTGCGGCGACGACGATGGCGTGTTTCACTCGGTGGACGCGGCGGACGGCCGGTCGCGGTGGACGTTCCGCACCGACGGCGAGATCGTGTCCTCCGCCACACCGGCCGGCGACCGCGTCCTGTTCGGCTCGTACGACGGCCACCTGTACTGCCTCCACGCGGCGGACGGCAAGCTGCTCTGGAAGTTCGAGACGGAGGGCCGCGTACACGGCACGCCGGGCATCGCCAACGGTTGCGCCCTCATCGCCGGCTGCGATGAAAAGCTGCGGGTCGTGCGGCTGGCCGACGGTTCCGAGGTCCGGGCGGTGAACATGAATGCGTTTTCGGGCGCCTCGGCGGCGATCCGGGGCCCGCGCGTCTACGTCGGCACATTCGGGAACCAGGTCCTCGGCATTGACTGGCAGAAGGCGGCGGTGGCGTGGACCTACGAGGCGGCCGACTCGCGTCTGCCCTACTACGCTTCGGCGGCCGTGACGGACGCGCAGGTCGTCATCGGCAGCCGGGACAAGCTCGTCCACGCGATCGACGCCGCGACCGGCAAGGTGCAATGGACCTTCGCCACGCAGGGCCGCGTCGATTCGTCGCCCGTGATCGCCGATACGCGGGTCTTCGTCGGCTCCTCCGATGGCGCGATCTACGGCCTCCGCCTCACGGACGGGAAACAGGTCTGGCGATTCGACGCGGGCTCGGCGGTCCTCGCCTCGCCGGCGGTGGGCCGGGGCCGGCTGGTCGTCGGCACGGAGGGCGGCGTGGTCTATTGCTTCGGCGCGAAGGGAACGGCGAAATGATGGAACGTCCCCGTTCGCAAGACAACCTTCCGGCCCGTGGCATGTCCCGCGAGGACGAAGCCCCGGCGGGACCACGACCCCTCTTCCGCCCCTTCGGGGCAAGAAGAGATCCGCCGAGTGCATCACGCTCCCGCGGGAAGCACGCCTTCACGCTCATCGAACTCCTGGTCGTCATCGCGATCATCGCGATGCTTGTCGCCCTCCTGCTGCCCTCGCTGACCAGGGCGAAGGAGCAGGCCCGACGCACGAACTGCCAGGCGAACCTCCGCTCGATCGGCCACGGCGTCGCGTTCTACCTGGCCGACAGCAACGGCGTGCTGCCGGCCGCGAAGATCTACGGCGTCGGAGGCTACCAGCGCCCGCTGTCGTTCCACCGGCCGCTTGGCTCGCACACGCCGGAGAAGGACCGCCCCCTGAACCGTTACCTCAAGGACATCGACGTCTTCGAATGCCCCAGCGACAAAGGCGACCCGGTCATGGCCGCCGACAGCTTCTTCCGCGCGCATGGCACCAGCTACGCCTACGCCAGCCACGCGAAAATCAACGGCACGCCGCTGCGGGACGGTTCGCAGGTGACGGACGAAATTGACGACCCCCGCCAGCTGCCGCCGCCGTACGGCGTCCAGAGCTGTCGTGCGCACCCCGCCGATTCGTCCCGCGACGGCCTGCCGATGGGCTTCGTCAAGCGGCCCGAACGGAAGATCGTTTTCCTCGAGCCGCCGCTGAACCCCGCGTTCGCGCCGCCGTCCGTGCTCATGACCGGTTATCCCGAGGATGTCCCGGGCTACCGGGCAACGTTTGCCGCGAGCCCGCAGGCGTGGTGGCACAACCGGCAACGGCAGCACGCCAACGTCCTGTTCGCCGACTTCCACGTCGCGTTCGTCTTCTTCAATGAGGAGCAGCTCAACAGGGACGTGCTCGGCCCGTGGGCGGCGCCGTGGGCGACGGGAGACGCGCGTCGAAGGTATTACTGAGCGTTGCGTGCCGCAACGATGCGAATCGTCTATTTCACCGCCGGCGCCGCGGGGATGTACTGCGGCAGCTGCATGCGCGACAACACGCTCGCCGCCGCCCTGCACGCCCAGGGACGCGACATTCTGCTGGTTCCCCTCTACACGCCGATACGCACCGACGAGCCGGACGTCAGCGAGCCGCGCGTGCTCTACGGCGGACTCAACGTCTACCTTCAGCAGCGATCCGCGTTCTTCCGCCGCGCCCCGCTCGTCGATCGGATTCTCGACCGGCCGTCGCTGCTGCGCCGGCTGACCGGCGGCGGGCAGCCGTCGTGGGCCGAATTGGGGGAGATGACCGTCTCGACGCTCCGCGGCGAGCACGGGCGACAGCGGCGCGAACTGCGCAAGCTCGTCAACTGGCTCCGCGAGATCCGCCCGGACCTCGTCAATCTGCCCAACGTGATGTTTCTCGGCGTCGCGCGGGCGGTTCGCGAGGCCCTGGGCGTCCCGGTCGTCTGCACGCTGACCGGCGAAGACATCTTTCTCGACAGACTGCCGGATCCGTATCGCGGCCGCGCCATCGACCTCATCCGCCGCGCGGCCGACGACGTGGACGCTTTCGTCGCCATCAGCCGCTATTACGCGGAATACGCGAGCGAAAATCTCGCCATTCCGCGGGATCGAACGCACGTGGTCCCCGCGGGCATTCGCACCGAGGACCTGCCCGGACCATCCGAACCGCCGCCGGGACCGTTCACGATCGGTTACCTCGCGCGAATCTGCCCGGAAAAGGGACTTCACCTCCTGTGCGAGGCGTTCGCGATCCTGCACCGCGCCGGGCGGGACTGTCACCTCCGTGCCGCCGGTTTCCTGAGCGGGGCGGACCGGCCGTACTTCGACGGCGTACGCCGGTATCTCGCCGAAAACGGGCTTGATGCGTCGTTCCGCTACGCCGGCGAAGTCGATCGCGCCGGCAAGATCGGGTTTCTTCGCTCGCTGCACGTGTTCTCCGTGCCCACGGTCTACCGCGAGGCAAAGGGTCTCTACGTGCTCGAGGCGATGGCGAACGGCGCGCCCGTCGTGCAGCCGGCGCACGGGGCGTTCCCGGAGATCCTCGAGGCGACGGCGGGCGGCGTGCTCGTCCCGCCGGGGGACGCCGCCGCGCTGGCGGACGCCATCGCGGAACTGATGGATGACCCGGCCCGGCGACGCGACCTGGCTTGCCGCGGGCGGGCGACCGTGTTGAAATCGTACACGGCCGAGGTCATGGCCCGCCGGATGTGGGCGCTCTACGAGGAGATATGCTCCGCGCGGAAGGCATAGCCAAGGAGTTTCCGACCCGCAGCGGCCCGCTGGCGGTACTGCGCAGCGTCTCGCTGTCGCTCGAGGCCGGCGAGACCGCCGTCATCACCGGGCCCTCCGGCTCGGGCAAAAGCACCTTGCTGAGCATCCTCGGAACGCTGGAACCGCCGACGCGCGGCCGCGTACGCATCGGCGATCAGGACCCGTTCACACTGGCGGAAGGCGACCTGGCGCGATTCCGAAGCCGGCAGGTGGGCTTTGTCTTTCAGGACCACCACCTCCTGCCGCAGTGCTCGGCCCTCGAAAACGTGCTGATCCCGACGCTGCCCGGCAGGCCGCGGGGCGACGAGACGCACCGGGCCCGAACGCTGCTCGAACGCGTCGGGCTTGCGGACCGGGCGGACCATCTCCCGTCCGAGCTTTCCGGCGGCGAACGGCAGCGCGTTGCCGTGGCCCGGGCGCTGATCAACGCCCCGGCGATCCTGTTGGCCGACGAGCCGACGGGCAACCTGGATCGCCGCGCGGCCGATGCGGTCGCCGACCTCCTGCTTGAGATCTGCCGGGAGCGAAACGCCGCCCTGCTCGTCGTCACACACAGCCAGCGCCTGGCCGGGCGATTCACGAACCGGCTCGAACTCGACGACGGCGTGCTCGTGAAGGCCCCGACGCAGACCATGGCAACCGCTGCCGACAGGAACGCGACGCCCCATTGCGATGCGGGCTTTCAGCCTGCCCGAAACGCCGCGTCGCAGAATCAGGGATTGCCCGGTGATGCGGGCCCAATGCCCGCGCCACAACCCGAATCGCCAATCACAGGAGGCAAGAGCGGGGCCGCGTGCGATTCCTGACACTCCATCGCAGAAGCCTCATCTGCTACTGGCGAGTCAACCTCGCCGCCGCCCTTTGTGTCGCCGTGGCGGGGGCGGTGCTGACCGGCGCCCTGGTGGTCGGCGACTCGATGAAAGGCAGCCTGCGCGAGAATGCCCTGGCGCGGCTCGGGTCCGTCGATCACGCCGTGGCCGGCGGGCGGTATTTCCGAGAGGCACTGGCCGGCGAGATCGAGGCCGAGTGCCGCCGCAAGGCCCTGAAGGCCCGTGTCTGCCCGGCAATCCTGCTTGAGGGCACGATCGAAGCCGCCGACACGGGCACGTATGTCGGCCGCGTCAACGTCCTCGGCGTCGATGATCGGTTCTGGGGACTTGACGACCGGGGCGATTCGCCGGCGGTCTCGTCTGCCCCGGCCGGCACCGTGGCCTTGAACGAGGCGCTCGCGCGGAGGCTCGGCGCCACGGCAGGTATGGATGTGCTCCTGCGCCTCGGCCGATCGGACGAAGCCTCGCCGGAAACGCTCCTCGGACGGCGGGACGATGCCGTGGCATCAATGCGACTGACCGCCGCGCGGATCGTGCCGGGGCGCGGCCTCGGCGGCTTCGGCCTGCGGCCCACGCAGCGCGAGGCCCTCAATGCCTTTGTGCCCCTCGGCGAGTTGCAGCGTTCGCTCAAGCGGCCGGGACAGGTGAACGCAATGCTCTTCGCCCACGGTGAACGCCCGTCGCACGCGGACGACGACGCGAGGAACCTTACGGAGGCCCTCCGCCGGCATATCGCGATTGCGGATGTCGGGCTGCGGCTTCGTCGCGATGACGGGCAGAACACCGTCGTGTGCGAATCGGACAGCGTGCTCCTCGACCCACACATCGAGAGCGTCGTCCTGGGGTCCGCCTTCGCGGATCGCGCGCCGACGCCCGTGCTCGCGTACCTTGCCAATACAATCGCCGTAGAGAGTGCGGCCACCGCGCCGGCGCCGTTGCCGCCGACCGCGCAACGGGCCCGTGAAATCCCCTATTCCGTCGTCGCGGCTCTGGCCCCGCCTCCGGGCAGGACGAGTCTTCCGTTGACGCTCCACGACGGGCATCCCGCTCCCCCACTCAACGACGACGACATCCTGCTGAACGACTGGGCGGCAACCGATCTCGGCGCGTGCGTCGGCGACCGCATCCGGCTGACGTACTACCTCGTGGGGCCGCACGGCCGTATGGAGACGGCGGCAGCGACGTTCACCCTCCGCGGCATCGTGCGGATGGACGGCCTTGCCGCGAACCGCACGCTCGTGCCTGAATACAGGGGCATCACTGACACGAAGCGCCTGAGCGACTGGGATCCTCCGTTTCCGATCGACATCCGCCGTATCCGCCCCCGCGACGAGGAGTACTGGGACCGGTACGGCCCGACGCCGAAAGCCTTTGTCTCTCTGCCCGCGGGCCGGCGGTTGTGGGCACAGACGTACGGCCGCTTCGGACGACTCACGTCGGTCCGGCTCGCGCCCGTCGGCAACGAAAGCCTCGATGCCGCCGCCGCGGAGATCGCCCGCTCGCTGGCCGGCCGCCTCGATCCCGGGCAACTGGGCATCGCCGTCCGGCCTGTGCGGGCGCAGGCAATCGCGGCCGGTGAGGGCAGCACCGACTTCGCCATGCTGTTCACGGCCTTCAGCTTCTTCCTGATCGCCGCGTCGGTCATGCTGATCGTCCTCACCTTCCGGCTTGGCGTCGAACGCCGGTCGCCGGAACTCGGCACGCTGCTGGCCGTCGGCTTCTCGCCAAGGCTCATCACGCGACTTCTAGCGACGGAAGGGTTGGTTGTCGCGGTTGCAGGTGCCGCCATCGGCGTGCCCCCGGCGATCGGCTATGCCGGACTGATGCTCGCGGGCCTGCGGTTCTGGTGGTCTGACGCCGTACAGGCGCCGTTCCTGCGGCTCCATCTTGAGGGCTCGACCCTGACGATGGGACTCGTCGGCAGCGTCGTCGTCGGATGGACCGCCGCCGCCTGGGCGGTCCGCGGCCTGAGCCGCAAGCCGCCGCGATGGTTATTGGCCGGCACCGCCGTCGCCCGTGTCGGACCGGTTCAACGCCGCACTGTCCGTGTCCCGGCGGCAGCCGCGCTCATTGCCACGGCACTCGCCGTTGCGATGGTCGCGGCGTCGATTCTGCGGCGCGATGTCCCGCAGGCACCTGCATTCTTCGCCACCGGCGCGATGGCGCTGATTGCCGCGATCGCCGCCCTCGCCGCATGGCTGCGGCGGGCCCCGCACAACACAAACCCCGGCCCCGGCCCGCTGGCCATCACGCGGCTGGGCATTCGCAACGCGGCCCGCAACCCGCTCCGGACGATGCTGACCGTCGGCCTGTTTGCCTCGGCGACCTTCATCGTGGTCGCGGTCGGTGCGAGCCGGCGTGACGCCGCCGCCGAGTCCGGCGGCCGGCACACGGGCACCGGGGGATTTGCGCTGCTCGCCGAATCGGCAATCCCCGTGCAGCACGACCTGAACACCGCCGATGGCCGCCGATCCGCGGGCCTGTCGCCGGCGGATGAGCGAATCCTCGCCGGGGTTCGCGTGATGCCGTTTCGCCTGATGGCCGGCGATGAATCGAGTTGCCTGAACCTCTACCGGCCGGGCCACCCGCGCATCCTGGGAGCCCCGCCGGCGATGATCGAACGCGGGGGCTTCGCCTTCCAGTCCAGCCTCGCCGGCGACGACGACGAGCGGCGCAATCCGTGGCGACTGCTGGACAGGCCCCTGCCCGACGGCGCAGTCCCCGTCATTGGCGACGCAAACACCGTGTTGTGGCTTCTGCACCTCCAGCTCGGCAAGGACCTCGTCATCGCCGACGGGCGGGGACGGCCAACTCGCCTTCGATTCGTCGGCCTGCTCGCGGGCAGCGTCCTCCAGGGCGAACTCGTCATGGCGGAATCCCGTTTCGTGGAACTGTTTCCCGCCGTCAGCGGGTACGGCTTCTTCCTCGTCGATGCCAA
The DNA here is from genome assembly GCA_964617875.1 of uncultured Planctomycetales bacterium. Taxonomy (GTDB): domain Bacteria; phylum Planctomycetota; class Phycisphaerae; order UBA1845; family PWPN01; genus CAZMVY01. The sequence continues at coordinate 18,480 of CAZUAI010000056.1, forward strand.
CCCCGCCGACGCTGCGGCCGTGCGCAAGGCGATGAAAAACGGCCTCCGCCGCCACGGCCTCGAGACCGTGCTCACGACGGCAAAGCTCGCGCAATACGCCGCCGTGGAGAATGCCTACCTCGCCGCGTTCCAGACGCTCGGCGGACTCGGCATTGTTCTGGGAACGCTGGGGCTGGCCGCCGTCCTTCTGCGAAACGCCTTCGAGCGACGCGGCGAGTTGGCGCTGCTCCGTGCTTTGGGCTATCGCGCGTCGGATCTGCAATGGATGATGCTCGCCGAAAACGGCGGCCTGCTTCTCGCGGGCACGGCCATCGGAACGCTGTCCGGACTCGTCGCCGTCCTGCCTCACGCGGCAATGGCCCCCGCCGCGGTCCCATGGCCTGGTCTGTGCCTGACGCTGGCGGCAATCATCGCCACGGGCCTCTTTTTTGCTGCGACCGCTGCCGCACCGGGGCAACTGAAAATGAGTTCGCTTCGCGCGGAATAGGCGCCACGATTGCGGACCGCGACGCGGACCAGGCAGAAAATGTGTGAGTGTGCATGGCCGTATGTGCGTAAGGGGTCAGGAACCCCTTTGCCGGACAGGCAGAACACCGTGGTCACGGAAAGTGGACGCCCTGACGCGTTCAGGCCGGGGCAAGAAGGGTTCCTGACCCCCTCCCTGCGTGCAGGAACGGCCATGCACCCGATGCAGGAAGCGCAGCGGCGTTATCGGACATAATTGGGGGCAAGAAACCATTCCCGACGCAAACGCGTCGCCAAGCGTCCGATATGCGGGCAAAACACACGCGGTTTTCCGGAAGACCCGCGTTGCTTCCTTGACTCGCCGGTACACGGTCACTACCATGGGGAAAGAGTGAGGTTTCAGACCTCGCGTATGCGGGGCTGGAGTGGAGAGAACCCTGACGGATGTGGGGTTGGCAGCGACCACAAGTCTGACGGGTTCAACGTAGTTCTCAAAACCGTGTGAGCACGGGGAGGATTTGAAGGATGAAGTTGATCACCGCATTTGTGTGTCTGTTTGCCTGCACGGCCTCGGTCAATGCCCTGATCGTGTCGGGCACCGGCGCCGTCACCGACTGGGGGATCACACCGTTTACAAACTGGGGGCCGCCCGCCGGCGTGGTCGGTACCGGCGGAACGCAGAACAACTACAGCCCGGTGCAATACCCGAGCGGCGTCGGCCATGTCCCGAGCCCCGGCGGGGCCACGGGGGAGGCCTTTGACCTCGAAGCGATGTATGCTCGCGTCAGCGGGAACGACTTCCAGGTTCTTCTGGTCACGTCGATGGCCCTGTCGCAGCCGTACGGCGGCTACAACTACCGCCTCGGCGACCTCTTCATCGACACCGACGGCGATGACGCATACGAGCTGGCCCTCAGCACGCAGGACTCCAACGGGAGGGGCTTCGTCGGCGGGCAACTCCGCAATGTCGGCACCACGAAGGGCATTCAGGGGCCCCACAGCTACGCCGGCAACGGTCAGATTGCGCCCCTCGTCAATCCGTGGACACTCGACACGGGCAGCCTGATCACCGTCGGGGCCTTCGCGAAGACCTCCTACAACTACGGCCCCGAGGCCGGTCTTGTCCATAACACCTGGCTCTACGAGTGGACGATCCCCGTGGCGAGTCTCGGGCTGTCTGCAGGCAGCCAGTACCGGCTGCACATCACGCCCGAGTGCGGAAACGACCTGATCCAGCTGACCGGCTCGCTTCCTCCGCCCCCGCCGCCGCCGTCCGTGCCCGAGCCGACGTCGCTCGTTCTTTGCGGCGCGGCGATCCTCGGCCTGGCGAGGCGGTTTCGCAACGCCGTGAGCATCGGCTGATACGCGGGTCTGTGAACGACAGAAGGGGCGGCACAGGCAGGCACCGACAACGTGCCCGTTTGTGCCGCCCTTATCCTTGCGCCAGCCGAAAGAACTCGGCGGCGTTCCGGGTCGTCTGGTCGGCCAGACCAGGGGCGTCCATGCCGCGAAGCCCCGCGACGAAGGCCGCGATGTGAGCGAGGTGCGCCGGCTCGTTTGGCCGTTTGTGACGCACGGGCTCGGGCGAGAGGTACGGCGAGTCCGTCTCGAGCATGATACGATCGGCGGGGTAAACCGCTGCGATGGCTTGCAATTCCGTCGCCTTCCTGAACGTCACCACGCCGCTGAACGACACGCGCCAGCCGCACGCCGTGATCTCTTCCGCCTCTTCGGCCGTGCCGCCGAAGCAGTGAAACACAACGGGCCGATTCACGTAGCCGCACCGCCGCAGAACCTCCACGACATCGGCGTACGCCTCACGGCTGTGGACGATGACCGGCTTGCCCAGGCCGGCTGCCGCGTCGAGTTGCCGCGCAAACACGTCCCGCTGCACGTCCCGCGGGCTGAAGTCGTAATGGTAGTCCAGCCCCACCTCGCCGACCGCCACGCACAAGGGATCGGCCCAGATGCCGACGAGCGTGTCCATGTCTTCCGGCGTCGCCCGGGCCGCTTCGTGCGGGTGGATGCCGGCCGCGGCGCGAAGCTCCGAGCGCCGGCGGGCCAGGGCCATCACCGCGGCGGCATCACGCGCGTCCGTGGCGACCGCGATCATTCGTCGGACGCCGCAGGCCACGGCCCGATCAATGACCGCATCCGCGGCGCCGGCAAACGCCTCGGACGTCAGGTGGCAATGCGTGTCGGTGAACTGCATGGTCATTCGGCTCGTCAGAGTAGCCCTGCCTGAGGCACGGGGCAAGCTCCCGCGGACGCGGGGCACCCCGCCGTCGGGTCTGCCCCTTCTCTCTGGCGGGCACGACGCAAGGTGGCGACACGGCAGGGGTGCCGTGTCTGCATGAGCCGCGGAGCGGCGACGGTGTGTAGCCCGGGGGCGTAAGCCCTGCGGCAGCCGAGAAGCACGATTCGTTTCTCATCGGAGCATTCCGTTCAGGATAACGTTCCCGGCTCTTGCCGGAATCGCCGGGCAGACCCCCTGCCGCCGGCCTTTGCCGACGGGAAGGGCCGCCGTATAATGGCGGCGCCATTCCAGCGATGGCAGGATGCCTGACTCGTAGCGGGCCCGCCGAGGCGCGCCGCCCGCGTCGGGAAGGGAGGACCGACGACTCATGCGACGCATCGCCGTGATCAACCAGAAAGGCGGGGTTGGCAAGACGACGACGGCCGTCAATCTTGGTGCTGCGCTGGCTCGCGAGGGCAAGCGCGTGCTCCTGATCGATCTCGATCCGCAATCCCACCTGACGTTGCACGTGGGCGTCGATCCGGCGACGCGGCCGGCCGGGGCCTACGAGGCCCTCATCCAGTCGACACCGCTGGACGAGATCCGCCGGACGGTGGCGGACAACCTGTGGCTCGTGGGCTCGCACATCGACCTCGCCGCCGCCGAAGTCGAACTGGTCAGCGTCATCGGGCGCGAGGTGATCCTCCGCGACCTTCTTGACGCCCACCGCGCCGACTACGACTACGTCATCATGGACTGTCCGCCCTCGCTGGGCGTGCTGACGCTCAACGCCCTGGCCGCGGCCAACGAGATCTTCATCCCGCTTCAGCCGCACTACCTCGCCCTGCACGGACTCAGCAAACTGCTGGAGACCGTCTCGCTCGTGGCCCGGCGGATCAACCCGGCGCTGCGGGTAACGGGCGTCGTCGTGTGCATGTACGAAGCGGGGACGCGCCTGGCGACCGAGGTCCTCGAGGATGTCCAATCATTCCTTCGGGCGGCCGAAGGCGGCGGCGAACCGTGGGCGGGCGCGCGGGTGTTCCGTACGGTGATCCGGCGGAACATCAAGCTCGCCGAGTGCCCGAGCCACGGCAAGACGATCTTCGACTATGAACCGAAGAGCAACGGCGCCGAGGACTACGCAGCCCTCGCCGTCGAGGTGCGGGCGATGGTCGAAGCGGGCGTTGCGGCGTCCGGGGCCCAGAACCCGCCGGCATCGCCGAAGCCGACGACAGCCACGGCCGCCGAGACGGCCCTGCCACCGCGCGCCCGGCGCGGCGCGGCGACGGCCGAAAAGCCGACCGCGAAACCGCCGCTTGCAGCGGACGAACCGCCCCGGAAGGAGCAGGCCGCCCCGCCGAAAAAAGCCGAGGCGACGCCCACGAAGGCGAAGAAGGCCGCGGCCGGCACGCGGCCCACACGCGACGCGGCAAAGGCCGATGCCATCGCCGCCGCGACGATGGAAGCACAAGCGATCGCCCCCGCAGCCCCGGAGCCGGCCGCGACGCCGGCCGCGCCTCCGGTCGCGCAAACGGTCGCGAAACCGAAGTCACCACGCGAAGGACCACCCAAATCGGTCACGGCCGAGCCCGTAACGTCGAAGCCCCCCGTCGCGACGAAACCCGCTCCACCGAAGGCGTTGCGAACGAAGCCCCCTGCGGCAACACCGCCGGTGCCGGCGACGAAAACCGCAGAGCCGCTTGCGTCTTCCCCGCCGCCACGCGAGGCGACGGCGAAGTCCGCAACGGCCAAGTCCGTCACCGCAACGCCTGTGTCGCTGACACCCGTTACGCTGAGGCCCGTCGCGGCAAAATCCGCTGCCCCCAGACCCGGCGCAGAAAAGCCGCGCGCGGCCGCACCCGCCGCGTCGCCGCCGGCGTCCGGTTCTGCCGCGGAGGCGCCCCCGGCTTCCAGGACAAACGGGCCGGAGGACAGTCCCGACGCGGTTGCCGCTTTACCGCCCGCCGGGAACAAAACCTCCGCCCCTGGAGCGCCGAAAGAGAACACGGGGCGCGAAGCGGTTGCAGCCCCGGCCCCTCGCCGCCGGCCCAAGACCAGGGCCGTGGACGTTGTACAGCCGGTCGCGAAGATCGAACCGGTGCTGCCGCCCGACGAGCCGCTTTCGCAGACCGGCTAGGGGGTTTCATTCTTGGCCCGAGTGTTTGTTGCCGCCAGTCGCCTGGCGATCGCGCCGGCCGTCGTGCTGACCCTCGCGTGGGTCACGATGACGCACATCCCCGATCCCAGCAGCGTGGGCGTCAGTGTCCCTGTTTCGGACTGGGCTGCGCACGGAAGCGGCTACCTCGTGATGAGTACGCTCTGGGCCATGGTGGTGCTGCCGCGCCGCCGCGCCGGTCTGTTCGTTCGCGCATGCGCCGTATGGGGCATCATGGCCGCCTTTGGTGTGCTCGACGAGTTGACGCAACCGGCGTTCGGCCGGTCGGCGCAGCTCGCCGACTGGGCCGCGGACGCGGTGGGCGCAGCGATCGGAACAGGGACCATCGTCCTGGCCGTCTGGTATGCTGGACGGGGGGAAAGCCTGCGGCTACGCGAACAGCAGGTGCTGAACGAGATCAACGATCGCATCCATGTGCCGGAACATCATCCATAGCGGCACGACCCACAACACGACCCCGACAATCACAAGGCAGGTTCCGACGGCGGACGGAAGCAGGCTCCGCCGTTCGAGCTGGCGTTCGATCTGCGCACGGAGAGCATCCGTCGATCCGGGCCGGGGCTGCCCCTCGAGGCCCGACAGGTGGATCGAAACGCTGCCGAGCCACGGAAACGCGCTGCACTGGATGCGAAGACCCGCATCGGGGACCACCGCGTCCAGCCGGTCCCACGTGGCCGTCCACCCGAGCCGTCGGATCGCCTGGTTCAGCATGATGCGCATCTCGGCTTCGGTCGTGTGGTAGACCACCCAACCCGCGCCGTGCTTCGGCAGGAGCGCAAAGAACGCGCTGAATACGATCGCCGCGCCGATGCCCAGGAGGCCCCACCACCCCTGCCCGACCAGGAACGGCACGGGGTACACGAGGATCGGGAGGAAAACCACCGTGAGCGTCACGAAATCCGCGCGGGATGAAACGAGCCGCGGATGCCGCTGGCTGTTTACCAATCCAAGGATAATGAAATAGAGAGCGGGCGGCCCGAGATTCACGAGCAACTGCAGGACAAGGATCACGTTCGCCGTGCTGTCCATAATCCGATCCGTCGCCGGCCTCACCACCACCGCGTGCGCCGACCCCTGCCCGCTCCACATCCGCTGCCGGGTTCTGTCGCCGGGCGCTCAGCCCGCACCGCCGGTCACGGCCGGCGCTTCCGCAGGTCTGTCTATGTGCTCACCCTTCGGAGCCACCTTACGATACCCGAGAAAACGGATGACTTCAAACACCTCGCTCCAACTCGGGAAGGGTTTGTTATTCACCCGCTTGTATTCGTCGATCGCCATGACGAATTCCAGCAGCTCGCCCGAGAATTCGCCCTCCTCGGCGGCACGACGAATATCCGACCGGCGACGTCCGGGACCGCGGCGACGGTCCAGCCCGTTCCGCCGATCCACGACCGAGTTGCGACGGTCCAGCTCCTTCCCCGGCTCTCCTGACAATGCTCGGCGTTCCGGCCCGGCGTATTCGACGTCCATGGCAATCCTCGGGGCAACAGAGCCCGCAACCCCGACCCGTGACGGAGCAGCTCACTCGTCGTCGTCGAAATCCTGTTCCTCTTCGTCGTCGTCGTCATCGAGGAACGCGTCATCGTCGTCCTCGTCCTCTTCCTCCTCTTCGTCCTCTTCGAACTCGCCCTCCTCCTCGTCGTCTTCGAACTCGTCAAAATCCTCGTCCTCCAACTCCTCCTCAAGGTCATCCTCTTCCTCCTCTTCTTCCTCCTCGCTCTCCTCGCCTTCCTCTTCCTCTTCTTCTTCGGTGTCGTCCTCGTCGTCGATGTCCTCGTCCTCGTCTTCGTCCTCGTCCTTGCGACGGCGAGCCCCGAGTACGATGCTTTCATCCTCAATGATCCCAATGGCCGCCCACGTCACGCCATCACCATCCGCCAGGCTCCCTGGAACGACGCCCACGCTCATCCGGGCCTCGATCGCGCACCCCAGCGCCGCCGGGAACGGGAGCCATTCCTGCCAGTCGAACGGAAGGTCGGTCTCATACTCCCCACACGAGTGGTCATCGACCGTCACCGCCGCGCGTACCGCTCGCCGTGCCAGTTCCTTCGCGGATTGCCGGTTTGTCCGTTCCATGTCGAGCATCTTCGTCTTCTCCTTGATTACCGCCCCACCATGAGTGGCTTAATCGGCCAATGTGCCATATTCCATGATTATTCTTTGCCGTTGCCGGTCCCCGGTCGCCCCGCCGATTCGCGCGGCACGCGGCCGATCCGCCAATGGCACACAACCAACGACAAAACCGAAACGGCCTCCCCCAGGCCCCCGGCGGGCGCGTATTGTGAAACCCGGCTCCATTCTGTCAAGAGCCGGACACGGCCACTCAACCCACAACCCAAAGCTCACGCAAGGATAAGGACGTGGACTCGAAACGCGCCACTCCAAAGAAGGCTTTGCCATACATCGAAGCGAATTACTGCCCTACCCGAATTAGTCCATCCTCCCACTACTTGCCAAAGCTGCCTCCCCGGCTTCGGGCGTACCCCCATCTGATGTCGCCAATATGCCTTCGGGATGGGGGCAGCCGGAAACCGCGTGGAATACGATCTGAGCGACGCCGCATACGCCATGTGTACCTCTACCCACAACACCTCGATCCTGGGTATCCTTGGGGTTGGAGAGGAGTCGGTCAAGAGCGGAGGCGTTGCCCGTCGATCAACTTCTCCAGGTTTTCCGCGGCGATGGACTGTCCTTCGTTGAGGCCGTGGAGGACCTCGAACTGGTTGCCGCTCTGCTTGCCGAGCGTGATTCGAGTCTGCCGCAGGCGGCCGTCATCCACGACGAAGACCCTGGCGGTGTTGGCGTTCGGGTCGCGGAGACAGGCGGTGGCGGGAATCCACAGGCTTGCCGTGCCACGGGTCGTGGCGGGCGCCGTGGCGGGCTCGTCGGCGAGGAAGACAACCTGAGCCGATCCCTCGTAGCGAAGGTACTCGTCGGGGTTCTCGATGCGGACCTTCACCTGGACCGTCGCCTTCGAGTAGTTCGCGCCCGGGTCGAGCCACATCACGTGGCCCGGATAGCGGCGGTCCTTGTACGCATCAGGCGTGATCGTGCAGGGCATGCCCTTGCGGATCCGGTTGATGTCGAGTTCGCTGATGTCCACCTCGACGCGGGCGGCGTTCATGTCGGCGATGGTGCCGAACTGGGCGTTGGCGTTGGCGCCACGGCCGCCCTCGGCCGCGACGAAGTCCCCGACCTCAACGTTGCGCTCGAGGATGACTCCGTCGATCGGCGCGACGACCTCGCAATCGCTCAAGGCCTTCTCGTTGTAGCGGAGCAGGGCCTCGGCGGCGGCGAGCTGCGCCTGCGCTTCCTCCAGCGCCCGCCGTGAGTCGGCGTATTCGATCTCCGGGGCGGTGCCGTCGCGGTAGAGACGATCCACGCGGGTGAAGTTGGTCTTCTGGAAGGCCAGATTGGCCCTGGCCCGCTCCACCTGGGCGGCGGCCTCGTCCCGGCGGGCCCGGTAGATGACGTCTTCAATCCGCGCGAGAATCTGGCCCTTCTTCACCCGGTGGCCCTGCTCGAAATACAACGCGGTAATCTGGCCCGAGACCTTGGTCGTGACCTGCACCTTATGGTCGGAAACGATCTTGCCGGTCGCCGTCAGCACAGGGGCGGGCTCCGGCTCGGGCTGGCGCACAACGTTGACGAGACGAACGTCGTTCGCCCTGGCCGACCCGGGCATCATGAGGCCGATGCGCTCCCGCTCGAAGTACACGCCGGCCCCGACGAGCCCGAGGACGACGCAAACGAGGACGAACTTCAACAGACCCCGACCGCCGGGCCCGGCCGCACCGCCGGCCGGTCGCCGATCCTTCGGGATCCGGAGGCTCTGAAGCTGACCTCGGACGTCGGGTACTTCGCTCATGAGCTATGGCTATTCATCGTTAGGCTTTGCGCAAGGCTTCAATCACATGGGTTCTTGATGCCCGAACCGCCGGGGCGAGCGAACCAATGATACCAACGGCCATTGCCACGGAGAGGGCCGTTGCCTGGATTCCGGGGGTCACTCTCAGCTCGAACGCAAGCACCGTCCACGTTGTGTCCGATAAAAAGTCCTGGCGGGATCCGCTGGCAAGGAGGCTCAGGGCCAGGCCGACCACGCACGCGGACGTGCAGATCAGCAGCGACTCAATCACGAAGGCAATCAGGATGGAGCCTCGCGGGAAGCCGATCGTTCGCAGCATGGCGATTTCGCGTCGTCGACCATCGACGGCGGCGTACATCGTGTTTGCGACGGCAAAGGCCGCGCCGATCGCCATAAAGCCGACAAGGACGCTCGTCAAGACAATGATCTCACGTGTCTTCGAGGAAAGCTCCTCGTAGTAGTCCGTCTCGAGCTTGGCTTGGAAGTTGACGGCCGGCCCATTGATGTAGGCGATGGCCTCGGATGCACGCGCAGGATCTTCAAGGCGGATCAAGGCACTTGTCGTGAAGCGACGGCCGTAGGCGTCCTGGGCGGCGGTGCGCGGCACCCAGATCTCGCTTTCCGTCGCGCTGCCGCCGGCCTCGAAGACGCCGACCACCTTGAACGTGCGGTTGCCGAGCCGGCCGATCGGCAGCTCGCCGCCGAGATCCAGGCCGGCGTAGCGTTGCTGCGCCGCCTTGCCGACGACGGCCTCGAGCGCGCCGGACCGGCAGCGCCGGCCGCCGATGATGCGGACGTTGTCATGGATGGTGAAGGCGATGTCATCGACGCCGCGGACGGCGACATTCGCCATCGTGCCCCTGGGGCCGCGCCGCGGGATGGAGGTCTGGGCGCAGAGTTCGTTGCTGATCAGAAGCCGGCCTTCGGCGTCTCTGGCAACGCCGGGGGTCGCGGTGAGACGGGCGGCCTCCTCGGGCAGAAGGAAACTGGTGGTCTCGGCCGTCGCGCCCGGCTTGAGGACGATGAGGTTTCTCGGGCTGCCGCTGGCGGCGAGCGAGGCGCGGATGCCGGCGGCGAACGAGAGCAGGATGGTCAGGACGCAGACGACGACCATGACAACGACGAACGTAAGCGTCGTGCTGAGCTTCCGCACGAAGAGGTTTCGCCAGTTGTAGCTGAGCGGCAGGGCCATGGCGCGCCATTCTATTCGAGGGTGCGCATCGCGGCCACGACCTTGAGGCGCATGGCCGCCCAGGCGGGCCACGCCGCCGCGACGAGGCCGATCATCAGCGAGATCACCAGGGCCTTGGCACAAACGGAGGGCTGCACGTCCAGGTGCAGGATCAGCGGGACCTGGTAGTTCTTCAGGGGCGTATGGGTGAAGGCGACATAGGGTCCGAGGGCGCCGATCAGGCCGCTGATGGTGCAGAGGAGGAGGCTCTCGGCCTGAATCTGGGCGAAGACAAAGCCCCCGCCGAAGCCCATGGACTTGAGCGTCGCGATTTCGCTGATACGGTCGCGGAGGTTCATGCTCATGGTGTTGGCGGCGGCCATGACGGCGACGAAGACGGTGACGACGGCAAGGATCGTGAGGTTCCGCGGCAGGTCGAACTGCTGCGTGATGAACTCGTTCATGAAGGCCTTCTCGTCCTGGGTCTTGGTTTCGTCGAGACTGCCCTTGAAGAGGCGGTCGATCTCGACGCGGAAGTGATCGAGGTCCGCCTGGGTCGCGCACTTGACGAAGAAGAAGCCGACCCAACCCTCGGGAATGCCGGCCGCCTTGAGCTTCTCCTCGATATAGTCACGGCGGCACCAGTTGGTGAGGGCGTCCTTGGTGTTCCGGCCGATGCAGATGACGTGATACTCCGTCTCGTCGTAGGGCGGCAGCGACGAGCGGATGGTGATGCGGTCGCCGAGCTTCCACCGGAACTGGGCGGCGGTCGCGGAGCCGACGATGATGGCCTGGCGATCGCGCTTCCAGGCGTCGAGTTCATCGGGCGTCAGGTCGTACTCGGGGAACGTCACGGGGAAGGTGTCCGGATCGACGCCGAGAGTGGACAGAGGCCGAGGGTCGTGCTCGACCTTGCCGCCGATCCACCGCATCCCGCAGACCGAGACGAGGCGTGTCCGCGCAGGATCGAGCGATTCAATCTTGGCCCGGTAGCCCTCGGGGAGGGGATTCACGAGCGAGACCCGGTGCGTGACGGCGAGACGAAGCTGCTTCGCGGAATTGTCAAGGAAACGCTCGATGCCATCCACGACGGCCATCGAGAGGACGTAAATGGCGATGGGGAGCGCGATGGCAGCAAACGTGAGCGTGAGCCTCAGCGGGTTGCGGGTGAGGTTGCGGTAGAGATAGATCAGGCGAAGCATGACACTATTGTATACGTTGCTGTTGTCGTGTGCGCAACGGGGGCGTAAGGATGCACGGCCGCACGTGTGAAAGGGGCGTGCTTGCATTTAAACCGTCAGGATGGAATCATATAATGCTTGAATGCCGCGGTGGCGCGGCGGCAAGACACCCAGGGCCGGTGGCCCGGCCTGTGCAGTCAAACGAAACCCGGATGGCGTACTATGAATCGAATTGAAACTGGAACGACCGGCGAACGGTGGATTCGGTGTGCCCTGTTTATCGGCATGTTCTCTGTCTTTGGCGGGTGGTTTGCCTACGACGGGTGGGTGAAGTATCCAAGCAAGAACCTTGAGGCGTTCAAACAGGAGCTTCCGAAAGAAGGACAGTCCGGCAACATCACGATCAACCCGCGCGTCACGCTCGCAAGGGTGGTTCCCTTCAAGGCGGCCCTTCGTCACAGGGACGGGGGCGTCGATCCCCAGGCGAAGGACACGGTAGTCACGCCCAACCAACTGGTTACGGCACTCGGCGACCCCGCGTTCGAGGATCGCGCTACCGGCCACATGTACTTCATCGGCCCCGCGCTCCTCGTGGTGGCCAGGCCGGTCGAGGGGAAGCTGCGACTCGAAAGCGACCTCGAGCTGAAGCCCAGCAAGGAGCGCACGGAGAAGGACATCCAGGGGCAGAAGTCCACGGCGATCATCCTGGCCGTTGTCGTCGTCATCGCGCTGATCCAGCTCGTCCGCATCCTGACCACGTGCGTCATCGTGGACGACCAGGGGCTGAACTACAATGGGAAAGCGATCGCGTGGGATGCGATGACGGGCCTGGACGCCTCGCGATACCGGGAGAAGGGCTGGGTGGATCTCGAATACAAGAGCGGCGAGGAGGTCGACGCCCTTCGCCTCGACAATTACAAGATCAGGGAGTTTGAAGCGGTCGTCACGGCGATCTGCGAACGGAAGGGCTTCGCCAACCCGATCACGGCGGCCAGGGCGGAATCCGAACACGACGCCGAACCGGACGCCAACGCCTGAACCCGGAAGCCTGCGCCGCCTTCACTCGAAGCGCACGCCGATCTTCTCGCCCGTTTCCAGCAGGGACCTCCGCGCCTTGTCGTATTCCTCGGCGTTGGCACAGTGCTCGATCATCAGCGGGGCATCCTGCGGCAAAGCGGCCACGCGCCGCACGTACGTCGCAAGGTCCATCCGGCCCGAGCCGGCCGGCACCTCGCGGAAATGCACGTTCATCTCAACGTCCCACACCAGGTCCTTCGCGTGGCAACTGACGATGTGCGGGCCCAGCTTGTCGAAGATCTCGTTGCACAGGTCGGTATTGCGGTAGAACCGCTCGGGCGAGTTGACCAGATTGCACAGGTCCACATGAACGCCGAAGCCCTGGCGATCGACCGCCTTGAGCAGCCGCAGGTAAGCATCCGGCGAATCCGGCAGGGCCCAGCCGATCATTTCGAGGCAGAACTTCGCCCGCTTCGGCTTGACGGCATCGACGATCTTGCGGACGTTCTCCACCGTCTCGTCGAAGAGCCGCGGCGACAGGTTGTCCGGGTGCGGGCCGAACCACGATTCGGTGTTGTACGAGCCGGCGATATCCACGCAGCAGCGTGCGCCGATCGCCTCGGCCAGCGCCAGGCCCTCGGTCACGGTCTTGAGGTTCGCCTTGCGCTTCTCCGCGTCGGCCTCGAGCAGGTTGCACCAGCGGCCGACCTCGGCGATGACGACGTCGTGCTTGCGGAACGCGTCGGATATCGCACGGATGCGGGCCGCATCCTCCAGCGAGACGCCGGGGCAGTAGGCCGCGCGATACCTGACCTTGCGGTGGGCCAGGGCGAGTGCCTCGGGGTCGTCGCCGGCGTTGAAGACCGGCCCGCCGAGCCGGACGGGATGCCTTGCGCGAGCCGGTTCGCGCACAGGTTCCTCCGCCCGAAGCGGCTCCGCCGTGCCGGCCAGCCCGGCGGCGGCGATGGCGCCGACCGATCGGCCCAGAAAACTGCGGCGATTCATCCGTGACCGAGTCATGGATTCCCCCTGTTAACGGATCGCGATCAGCTTGACGAAGAAGATCAACGTTGCGCCCGGCGGAATGCCCGAACCCGGCGGCGGGTTGTCCCCATAGCCCAGGTCCGGCGGGATGATCAGCAACCGGGAGCCGCCGACGCGCATCGACCGGATGCCCTCGGAAAAGCCCGGGATCACGCCGCCCAGCGAGAACTCCGCCGGGTCGGCCGGGTCCATGTTCCGGTCGAACTCGGTCCAGTTGTCGAGCGAACCGACGTAGTTGACGGCCACGAACGCGTCCGCGGCGGGCGTCTCGCCCGTGCCGACCACGAAGTCCTTGTACCTCAGCCCGGTTTCCGTCGTGACCGTCGGCGACTCCTCGCCGACCACCTCGATCGCGTACAGGAACACGTCGTCGACCGGTGTGCCGTTGGGGTTCGTGGGCACGGCGTTGATCCGGTCGGCGACGTCGAGCCCGCTGACCAGCGTCCCGAAGACGCAGTAGCCCGGCTCGTCCGCGCTCGCATAGTTGAGCACGTCGTTGTCCGTCACGTTGATGTAGAACTGCGAGGTGGCGCTGTCCGGATTCTCGGTGCGGGCCATGGCGATCGTGCCGCGTCCGTTCGCCACGCGATTGTCCGACTCGTTGACGATCGGGTCGCGCACCGGCTGCCTGGCCGTGCGGTCGAAGGTGAAGCCGCCCGTCTGATCGACACCGATGCCGCTCCCCCCCTGCCCGCCCTTCTTCACGATCCGGTGCCAGATGAGTTCCTTGTAGAAACCGTCCCGGACGTAACGCAGGAAGTTGTCCACCGTGACGGGCGCCACCGTGGGAAACAGTTCCGCGACCATCTCGCCCATGTTCGTGTACATGTGAACGCGCGGGTTGTCGGGCGATTGCGCGGTGACGCCGACCGTCTGGGTTGCCGCGGCCACGTGGCCGTACGAGTTGATCGTCCACCAGTGGACCGTCGTCGTGCCGACGTAGAACCCGGCGGCCGGGGCGTCATTCGAAGCCGTCAGTGTCTTGCCATCGTAGTCGGCGGCGGTGGCGCTGCCCAGCGACACCGGCGTCTGAACCCCGGTCGCGACGACGCCGGAGACGTTCGCCGGGGGCGTCAGTGTCGGCAGGGTCGCGGGCGTGCCGAGGATCTCCCGGCCGTTCGCGTCGAGTTCGCGCATCCGCTGCACGGCGGTCGTGGCATCCTTCGCCTGCACGATGTCATCGACGGCCCCCAGCCCGCGGATGACCCGGCCGAAAACCGTCCGCCCGCTCGCCGCCGGCGGCGCGGTCGTGTAGATCGCGAAGACGCGCGTCGCCGAGCCGGCGTCTCCGCTCTGGTCCGGGACCATCGCGATGTAGCCGCGGCTGTGGGGCAGGCCGTTGGCCGATTCGCTCTTGACCGCCGGATAGGTGGCCGCCTTGACGGTGCCGTCCGTCCGGAGCCGCCCGAGGTGGATGCCTTCCGCGGCCTTGATCTCGACCAGCGTGTCGCCGTAGTAGCCGTCGTACAGGTACTTCTGGAAATTGGCGACGGTCAGCGGGGCCTGGACGGCGAAGAGTTCGATCTCGATCGTGCCGCGGCTGGTCGTGATCCGAACCGTGGGCGCGACGACAAGCGGGGGCGGGGGGATCTCGGGGTCCGGGTTGTCCGACGGCCCCATGCACTGCAGGCCGGCCAGCAGGGGAACGGCCAATAACGGAACCAGCAGCAGGCGTTGCCTGTTCACCAATACACCTCCGGCGGCGTGTGCCGGCAGAAGCCCCGGCCGTACGACCGCGTACCCCCATTATACGGGCGAACAGGCGTCCGTTACGAATGGCCTACATCCGGCGGATCGACTTGATGATCACGTCGACCTGCGGAACGTTCTGGTGCATTCCGACGCTCTTCGTCGGGACGACCTTGATCTTATCGACCACGTCCATGCCCTCGACGACCTTGCCGAAGACGCAATAGCCCCAGCCGTCCCGGCCCGGATAGTCGAGAAAGGCGTTGTCCTGCACGTTGATGAAGAACTGGCTCGTGGCGGAGTGCGGCGCGTTCGTGCGCGCCATGGCGACCGTCCCGCGGAGGTTCTTGAGGCCGTTCTTCGCCTCGTTCTGGATGCCGGGCTTCGTGGGCTTTTCCTTCATGCCCGGCTCAAACCCGCCGCCCTGGATCATGAAGTTCGGGATCACGCGGTGGAAGAGCGTTCCGTCGTAGTGCTTGTCATCGACGTACGCGAGGAAGTTCTTGACGGTGATCGGGGCCTTCTCGGGGTCGAGTTCGATCACGATCGTCCCGAAGTTCGTCTCCATCGTCACGCGGTTCTCCGCGCCGGGCTGCGTGGCCGCCGGTTTCGTGCTTGCGGGCGTCACGGGTTCGGCCGCCGGTGGCGTCGCCGGTCTGGCCGGCGCGGCGGGCTTCTTCTCTTCGGCCGTCTCGGCCGCCGGCGTCCTCGGCTGCGGCGTCGCCGGTTTCTCCTCGTAGCAGCCCGCCAGGATCCACCCCGCAACGACGGCGGCCGATGCGGTCCACACTCGCGTTCGCATTCTGCACGTCATGGTTCAGGTCCTCTCGATTCCCGTGTTCCTGTCCGGCCGGCCCGCGGCGCGTCACCGTGGCCGTGCCTTCACGTTGTTTCGCAACACACCGACGCCTTCCAGTTCGACCTCGACGACGTCACCCGGCCGCAGAACCGGCGTCTGGCCGGTCGTGCCGGTATAGATCAGGTCGCCCGGCTCGAGCGTCACGTGGCGGCTGATCCAGCTCACGATCGCCGCCACGTTGTGGATCATCATACTCGTTCGTTCGCGCTGCTTCACCTCGCCGTTGACGCGGGTCTCCAGTTGGAGGTCGCCGTAGTTGAGCCCGGCGGCGATGAACGGCCCGCAGGGGCCGAACGTGTCCGAGCCCTTTGCCCGCCACCACTGCACGTCGTTCGTCTGCCAGTCGCGGGCGCTGACGTCGTTCCCGCAGGTGACGCCCAGGACGTACTCGCCCGCCTTGTCCGGTGCGACGTCGCGGGCCCGGCGCCCGATCACGATGACCAGCTCGCCCTCGGCGTGTACCTCCTTCGTGCCCTCGGGGAGCAGGATGTCGCCGCCCGTCGGCAGCAGGCACGAGGGCACCTTGAAAAAGACCTCGCAGTTCGGCGACGCGGGCGTGTTACCGGCGTGGCTCTTGTAGTTCCGCGCGATGGCCAGCACCTTGCCGGCCTGGACCGGAACGAGGAGCTTCACCTCGTCGAGCGGATACGTCTTGTCGGTCCTGGCCCAGCGGCCGAACAGGTCGCCCGAAATCTGGCGGATCCGGTCGCCCTCGACCACGCCGTAGGCGACGGTCTGTCCGGCCTGGAAACGGGCGTATCGAACGACGGCCCTGTCGGCGGCCCGGCACGCCGCCACGGCCGCGAAGCTGACGACGAGGACGGATACGGCGGAAACGACAACACGGCAACGCATCACAGATACACTCCTTTACCGCTTACGCGGCCGGTGGGTACTCGTGGCGCCGTGAGTCTATGCCGTAACGTTGCATACCGCAACGCTGGAAAGCGAAAGGACCGCCGCATAGGCAGCCTCCCGCTCCGGCCGATCCAGCGTCGCCAGGTGCCGGTGGAACTCCGCCAGGTACCGTTCCAGAAGCTTCCATCGCCAAACACTCATGTCTGATCCTCCTGTAAACAGGCTCATAAGGAGCTTCGGCCCGGACCCTTGTTTCTGCCGCGCCTTCGGCATCAGGCGCCGCAACCGTTCGGACCCCTGCCGGGAAGAGTAAGCCGACGAAGAGACCACCGTGGTGGACGATCACGGACTCGCGAAAACAGGCAAGTACATGCCGCAACCGGAGTTCCCACCGTTCGAACATGTGTGGAATCACACGCTGGGGCCGTTCGGGCGCCAGCTGAAAGCGATGATGTCCCGCCAGCCTGTCCGCTAAGGGATATGTCCCGGCAGCCCGCCGCGCTTTCGTTCGGTCAGCGACCTCGATCAGCCCCTCGGCGTCAACGGCAGATTGGCCGAAGGCATTTGGAACGAATTCGCGAATGGGCTGCGGGGCCCAGCCCCCTACTCGCAGACCCGCTCCTACCAGTTGCTGCGACTACCCCGCATTTCTCACCCCCCCT
Source organism: uncultured Planctomycetales bacterium (assembly GCA_964617875.1). GTDB lineage: Bacteria > Planctomycetota > Phycisphaerae > UBA1845 > PWPN01 > CAZMVY01. Next base: position 35,706 of record CAZUAI010000056.1, read on the forward strand.
ATGGAAAAAGGCTGGCCTCTGTGCGATAAGTGTC
>CAZUAI010000057.1:0-34495 GCA_964617875.1 uncultured Planctomycetales bacterium
CTGGCGCTATCGCCAGCCGCTTTGACGCCGGCCGCGTGCGAAGGTTGGGTTAGCATTTGACGAGGACGGCGCGCGGAACGCGCGAGCTTCTTAATAAGGTTTAAAGGGAGTGGCGGCGGGCTTCACCGCGCAGGTCCCGGACCGGCGGGCGTCGGGGCCGCCGCGACCGGAGAATCGGATGCTGTCCGTCGTCGCCGCCGCGCACTCACGCACGAGCGCCGCGTTCGCCGGGAAGAAGCGGCACGTCAACGCCGGAACAAGGCGCGTCTTCCGGACAAGCTGAACCCGGGGGTCGCTGAGCAATTGCTCGTGCTATTTCCTGTAAGTGTTGACCAGCAGAAGACTTGAAACCGTTCCCGGCAGGATTCGAACCTGCAACCTTTGGCTCCGGAGGCCAACGCTCTGTCCAATTGAGCTACGGGAACCCTGGGGCGATCGTGGTCGCCGGTTCCACTTTATCCACAGGCTGTGGATTGTCAACCGGGCCGAGGGCGTCGAGAAGGAAGTGTCGGCGCCGCAAGGGCGGGGGCCCTGTACAGTCGGGCGGTTTCCTTGTGGCGCGGGCCGCCTGGCCCCACGGCCAGCGGGCTGGAAGCCCCCATCCCAAGGCGCCAACGCGTGCGGTGGCAGACGGTGCTATCCCTGCCGCCGGGCCTTGCGGGCGTCGGCGGGTTCGAATGTGAATGCAGACGGGCAGGATCTCGACACCGTACAACCGGCACAGTCCGGCTTGCGGGCCGAACAGACCCGCCGTCCGTGCCAGGTCATCGCGTGGGCGAAGAACGTCCACTCCGCCTGCGGGATGAGCTGCATCAGGTCCTGCTCGATCCTCACGGCGTCCTTGTCGTCCTTGCTCGACCAGGTAAGCCCCATGCGGTGCGCCAGGCGGCCGACGTGCGTGTCCACGACAATGCCGTCGTTCCGCTTGAACCACGTGCCGAGGATCACGTTCGCCGTCTTGCGGGCGACGCCGGGCAGGGCGGTCAGTTCCTCCATGGTCGCGGGGACCTCGCCGCCGTGCCGTTCGAGAATCCGTCTGCACGCCCCCTGGATGCTCTTGGTCTTCTGCCGGAAGAAGCCCGTCGAGTGGACGATCCGCTCGATTTCCTCGGCGGGGGCGGCGGCGAGGTCGGCCGCCGTCGGGTATCGTTCGAACAGGACAGGCGTGACCTTGTTGACGCCCTCGTCCGTCGATTGCGCCGAGAGGATCGTGGCGACCAGCAACTCGATCGCGCTGCGGTGGTTGAGGGCGCACGTCGCGTCGGGGTAGAGCTTCTTCAGGCCGCGCAGAATCGCGCGGGCTCGCTTCCTGCGGTCGTCGATGGATTCGCGTCTTCCGGCCATAGTTCGCACCTTCCGGCATACTGGCGTCAGTCATCTCGAAGCGGCAGGTCTTGCCCGCTTGCGCGGGCCGCGACCGTGCCCTGCCGTCGCTCAACAGGTGGGCGAACCTCCGCGACCGCGAATACAGTTGCGGCGGCGGAGAACCGCCCGCCCTACACCGCCCGCGTGACGTAGCGTACCTCGGTCACGAACGACGTGCCGCACTCCGGGCAGCGATCGTCGGGCAGCCCCCTGAGATTGTAGTCGCAGCGGGGGCAGCGCGGCTCGAGCGGCGGCAACGGGTTGATGGTCCGGGCCATGGCGACGCAGGCGGCGATCTGTACGATCATCGTCACTGTGGCGAAGCCGAGGTACACCAGCATGAAGTAGCCCGGATCCGGCGAGGGGCCGGACCTGCTCGCCACCAGCATGATGAGTACCTGGCGGAGAAACCACGAGACAAACGGCCAGATTCCCAGTGCCACGAACAACCACCAGAAGCCGGCGACCCGAGTTCGGCGCGCGAGGGCAAACAGCACACACCCGGTTATCAGCGGAAACACGAGGTATGCCAAGTCATAGAGCTTCATAGCGGAACTGCTCATTCCTGTGGCCTCCAGCCGGCGTCGCGGCCGGCTCCATCATCACCCGCCGGAGACCGGCGGGATCAACGCGATTTCATCGCCGGACCGCAGCGGACGCGACGCCTCCGCGTATTCCTGGTTCACCGCGAAGCGGACCGGCCCGAGCCGTCCGGCGAGCCCGGGATAGCGGGCGGCAATCAGCTCGATCAGCGTGCCGAGCGTCGCCGGTCCGCACAGCTCGTACCGGGCCTCCGCATGGCCGACGACATCGGCCGCGGGGCCGCAGAATCGCACGTTGACCGACACCATGTTGTCCGGTGGGTTCATCGCTTCACGGTGAGGGTTTCGCCGCCTTCTTCGCCCGGGCGGCATCGAGGGCCTCGCGGAGGCCGGGGAAGTCCGGCCTGAGCCGTTCGATCTGTTCGTAGTGCGCGAGGGCCTCGTCGGTGCGGCCCGCGTTCATCAGCGTCGCGGCGAGGTTCATGCGCGCCTTGGCGTAGTCCGGCCGCAATCGCAGCGCCAGCGCGAAGTGCGCGATCGCCTCATCGAGCCGTCCCTGGCTGCCGAGGAGCTGTCCCAGGTTGTTGTGATACTCGGGCGCGTCGGGTCGGAGCCGTACGGCCTCCCGCAGGTGCGAGACGGCCTCGTCGATCCGGTTCTGCGCGGAAAGGCAGGTGGCGAGGTTCACATGGGCGTCGGCGTGGTCCGGTCGGAGCCGAATCGCGTCGCGGAAATTCCGGGCCGCCTCGTCCAGCCGGCCGAGTTGGAGCTTCGCACGGCCCAGGTTGTTCCGCGCCTCCGGGTCGTACGGGTTGAGCCGGACGCTTTCGGCAAAGTGCCCGGCTGCCTTCTCGATCTGTCCCTGGCGAGCGAGGGCGAGCCCCAGGTTTCCGTGCGCCTCGGGAAACTCCCACTTGATTCGGAGCGCGGCACGGTAGTTCTCGATGGCCTCGTCCGTCTTTCCCTGCCGCTCCAGCGCCGTGCCGAGATTGTTGTACGACTCGACCGCGCGGGGATCGTGCCGGATCGCCTCCTGGAAGAGCCGCACGGCCTCGTCCAGATTGCCGAGGTCGAGCCAGACCAGCGCGAGGTTGTTCTCGACGCCGGCGAAGTTCGGCCGCAGCGCGAGCGACTTCCGATAGCACCAGATCGCCTTCTCGTAGTCTCCCTTGTTATGCTGGATGTCGCCGTAGCCGAGATAGAGCGTGGGGGCGCTGGGCGCCAGCCGCAGCATGTGCTGGTAGAGCGTCTCGCTGTCCCGCCACAGGGCCGCCTGGCGCCGCGTTGCCGCCGCCTCGGCGGCGCCCGCCCCGACGAGGGCGACGAGCATTGCCGCCTGCGCCCACGGAAGCACGCCCGCGCGCGACGCGGCATCCCACGCCTTGCCCAGCGCCCATGCGAGGCCGATGAGAAAACCGACGGCGGGCAGGTACGCGTACTTGTCCGACGCGATCACGTTGGTGAAGCCCAGCACGCCCATCGTGGGAAAGATCGCCACGAAGAAGATCAGCCAGCTCGTCAGGATCGCGCGGGTCCACCGCAGCGACAGGAGCAACAGCGGGAGCAGCACGCCGGTGCCGATCACGCCGATGCGGAACATGTGGGCCTGGAGGTTGAGCGGCGACGGGACGGGATAGTGCGACGACAGATTCACCGGCCAAAGCATCTTCCACGGATAGAAGATGATGTTGTGGCAGAGGAACAGCGGGATCCGCCACGGCGGGTGTTCCCCCGGCGTCTCGACGCCCGCCATGCGCTTCTGCGAGACCACCGTGATGACGGCCGAGGCGGCCCCGATGATGAAGAACGGCCACTTTTCGATCACCGCGCGCCAACTGAGCCGGCGGAGCGGCCAGTAGTCCAGCAGGAGCAGGAGCGCCGGCAACGGCGTGCTCGTCGGCTTCGAAAGGAGGGCCAGCGCATAGAGCGCCACGCAGGCCCACAACAGGCGAGGGTCCTTTCGGCGCGCATAGCGAACGTACAGGATCAGGCACCACAACGAGAAGAACGCGGCGAGCAGCGTCTTCCGCTCGCCGACCCAGGGGATCGTCTCCACCGTCAGCGGATGCATCCCGAAGAGCAGCCCGACGCCCGCCGCCACCCACGGCCGGCCGAAGAGCGAGTAGAGCAGCACGACCACCAGGACTGTGTTCGCAACGTGAAACGCCAGGCTTGTCCGGTGGTAGGGACGGAGGTAGTCCGGCCGTCCGCCCATCGCCGAGTCCAGCATCAGCGAGATCATCGCCAGCGGCTGGTAGTAACCACGGACGGTCGAGGGCTCGAGGACCTCCCGCAGGAAGCGACCGGCCGAGGCGAGGCTCGGGCTCTGAACGAGGTAGTTCCGCGTCAGGTACTGGTCATCGTCAAACGTCAGCGCTTCGGCCGCCAGGCACCGCCAGTGTACGGCTGCCACGAGAACGGCCACGACCGCCAGCAGGCCCGCGAGCAGCCGCCGTTCGGCGGCGAGCGACCGGCCAGGCCGCGCGCCCGGTTCGCCGGCCGGTCGGCCGGGCGCGCCCTGCCCTGTGTGTGCCTCGCCGTCCATGCGTGTAGCGTACGAATCGCCGGCAGACGCGTCAATGCGTGGCCCCGCCTCGCTTTGCCGGTCGCGCCGTCGCCGGACCGCCCGTCGGCACGGCTGCCGGGCCGATTCCGGAGGAGGCACGAAATCGAGCACGTGCATTGCTTCGTACGGTGCGGTCCGCAGGCACTCCCGGCACGAACGGGACTCGCGAACGCCTCGGTGGTTTGCCGCGCGTTTTCGCGGCAGCTATCCTATGACGTCCGCCAGGACGGGGGCGGGCGGATCGTGCTGCATCCGCGGCCGGCGGCGGCCGTGCCGTGAAAGGACGGAGGCGTCTTCCTTGCGATTCTTTGTTACGGGAGCAGCGGGGTTCATCGGCAGCAACCTCGCTGACCGGCTGCTGGCGGACGGCCACGACGTGGCGGGCTGGGACAACTTCTCGACGGGCCGCGAGGAGTTTCTCGCGGCGGCGCGGGAGCGTCCGCGGTTTGTGCTGCACCGCGGCGACACCCTCGACCTGCCGCGGCTGACCGACGCCATGCACGGCTGCGAGTTCGTGTTCCACCTGGCCGCCAACGCCGACGTGCGGTTCGGCACGCAGCATCCCCGCAGGGATCTTGAACAAAACACCATCGCGACGTCGAACGTGCTCGAGGCGATGCGCGCCAACGGCATCCGGCGGATCGCGTTCTCCTCCACGGGATCCATCTACGGCGAACCCCGCGTGTTCCCCACGCCGGAGGATGCGCCGTTTCCCGTGCAGACGTCGCTTTACGGCGCCTCCAAGCTGGCATCGGAGGGGCTGATCGAGGCGTACTGCGAGGGCTTCGGCTTTCAGGGATACGTGTTCCGCTTCGTGTCGATCCTCGGCGAGCGTTACTCGCACGGGCACGTCTTCGACTTCGTCCGCCAGCTCCGCGAGCACCCGGACCGGCTGCACATCCTCGGCAACGGCCGGCAGAAGAAGTCCTACCTCTACGTGCAGGACTGCATCGACGCCATGCTGCTCGCCATCGAGAAGGCGAACGACAAGGTCAACCGGCTCAACCTCGGCACGGACGAGTATTGCGAGGTCAACGACTCCGCGAGCTGGATCGCCGAGGCCCTGGGCCTTGCGCCGCAACGGACGTACGCCGGCGGCGAGCGCGGCTGGGTCGGCGACAGCCCGTTCATCCTGCTCGACTGCTCGCGGATGCGATCGCTCGGCTGGCGCCCGAAGCTGACCATCCGCGACGGCGTCCTGCGGACCGTCCGGTATCTGCAGGAACACGAATGGCTGCTGGAGTCCCGCTGATGGCCGCCGCGCACACGCCGTCCGATCTGCGGGGAACGACGGCCATCGTGACCGGCGCCTCGCGCGGCCTCGGGCGCGCCGTCGCCGAAGCCCTCTGGCGATCCGGCGCGAGCGTGCTGCTGACCGCGCGATCCGAGGCGGCCCTGGCGGCGATCCGCGCCGGCTTCGAGCGCGAAGCCCGCCCGGGCCAGACGGCGCGGTGCGTGACGGCGGACCTGGCCGAGGAGGACGCCGCCGACCGGATCCTGAGCGAGGCGCGCCGGGCGTGGCCGCAACTGAACGTGCTGGTCAACAACGCGGCGCTGCCGGGTCCGATCGGCAAGACCTGGGACAACGACTGGGATGCGTGGGAGCGGACGATCCGCGTGAACCTGCTCGCCCCCGTGCAGCTCTGCCGCGGCGCCGCCCGCTGGATGCTGGAGCAGGGGCGCGGACGCATCATCAACCTGTCGGGCGGCGGGGCGACGGGGCCCCGGCCGGGCTTCTCGGCGTACGCGACGGCGAAGGCCGCCCTGGTGCGCTTCAGCGAGGTCCTTGCGCACGAGCTTGCGGATACGGAGATCACGGTGAACTGTGTGGCGCCGGGCATGATGAACACGGCCATGATCGAGGCCGTCCGCCGGGCCGGTGCGGCGCAGGCCGGCGCCCGGGAATACGACCAGGCCGTCAAGGCGGAGCAATCGGGCCCCGACGGCGGAACCGCGCGGCCCGCGGAGCTGGTCCTCTTCCTGGCATCGGCGAGGTCGGCAGGCATCACCGGGCGGCTGCTCAGCGCGGTGTGGGACCCGTGGGAAACGCTCGGCGACCGCGCCGTGGAGTTGGCCGCGAGCGACATCTATACGCTGCGGCGGATCGTGCCGGGCGACCGCGGAAAGCGCTGGTAGCGGAGGCGGGTGTCGAAATGAACGTGGCAATCATCGGTTGCGGGCTCATCGGCCGGAAACGCGCCAAGGCCCTCGGCGGCGCGAAGCTCGTCGCCTGCGCCGACGTTTCCGAACCGCGGGCGCGCGAGCTGGCCGCGGGGGCGCCCGGGGCGGCGGCCGCGACCGACTGGCGGCGCGTCGTGGACCGGAAGGATGTGGACATCGTCGTCGTGGCGACGACGCATGACGCGCTCGCGGAAATCACGCTCGCCGCCATCCAGGCGGGCAAACACGTCCTGGTGGAGAAGCCCGCCGGCCGTCGCGCCGCCGAGATCGACCCCTTGATGGCCGCGGCGAGAGACCGCAACGTGCGCGTCCGCGTCGGATTCAACCACCGGTACCACCCGTCGTTCCTCAAGGCCCGGCAACTGATCGCCGACGGCACGGCGGGGCCGCTGCTGTACGTCCGCGGCCGGTACGGCCACGGCGGCCGCATCGGGTACGAGAGCGAGTGGCGGGCGAACCCGGAGGTGTCCGGCGGCGGCGAGCTGATCGACCAGGGCGTCCATCTGATCGATCTGGCGCGGTGGTTCCTGGGCGAGTTCACCGAGGTCCAGGGCTTCGCGGACACGTACTTCTGGAAGATGCCCGTGGAGGACAACGGCTTTCTGCTCCTGCGGACGGCGCGGCGGCAGACGGCGTTCCTGCACGCCAGCTGCACGGAGTGGAAGAACCTCTTCTCGTTCGAGATCTTCGGCCGCGACGCCAAGCTGGAGATCTCCGGCCTCGGCGGGAGCTACGGCACGGAGCGGCTGACGCTCTATCGCATGTTGCCGGAGATGGGTCCGCCCGAGACGACGGCCTGGGAGTACCCGATGGCCGACCGCTCCTGGGACGTCGAGTTTGCGGAGTTCCTGGAGGACATCCGCGAGGGCCGCGAGCCAGCCGCCGGCCTGCCGGACGCCCGCGCCGCCCTGCGGATCGTGGAGGCCGTCTACGAGGGGTCACGCCGATGATCATCACACGCAGCCCGTTGCGGATCTCGCTCGGGGGCGGCGGCACCGACCTGCCGTCGTACTACCGCGAGCACAGCGGTTTCGTCATCGCCGCCGCCATCGACAAGTACGTCTACATCACGCTCCACACGACCTTCGCCCAGGAACTCATCATCAAGTACTCGAAGATGGAGCGGGCGACGGCCGTCGATCAGGTCCAGCACCCCATCATCCGGGAGGGCCTCCGGCTCGTCGGCATCGAGAACCCCCACCTCGAGATCACCAGCATGGCCGACATCCCCGCGGGCACCGGGCTGGGTTCGTCGGGCAGCTTCACCACGGCCCTGCTCAAGGCCCTGCACACGCACCGCAAGAACCTCGTCCACCCGCAGGAGCTGGCCGAGCAGGCGTGCCACATCGAACTGGACCGCCTCGGAGAGCCGATCGGCAAGCAGGACCAGTACATCGCGGCCTACGGCGGGATCACGTGCTTCCGCTTCATGCCCAACGGCCAGGTCGAGGCGCGTCCGCTCGCGCTCCGGCAGGAGACGCTCTACGACCTCGAAGACGGCCTGCTGCTGTTCTTCACCGGCTACACGCGGTCGGCGTCGAACATCCTCAAGGACCAGGACGCCCGCAGCAGGAGCAACGACCGCGAGATGATCGAGAACCTCCACTTCATCAAGGAACTCGGCCGCCGGAGCCGCGAGGCCCTCGAGCGCGGCGACCTCCGGGAGTTCGCCGAGCTGATGAACGTACACTGGGAGCACAAGAAGAAGCGGTCGTCCGGGATGAGCAACGACCGGATCGACGCGTGGTACGAGCTGGCCCGCCGGAACGGCGCCCTCGGCGGCAAGCTCATCGGCGCCGGCGGCGGCGGGTTCCTGCTCTTCTATGCCGAAGACAAGGCGCGCCTGCGCCACGCGATGCGCGACGCCGGCCTGCAGGAAGTCCGGTTCCGCTTCGACTTCGAGGGCACCAAGCTCGTCATCGAATCATGAGCCGGGACCCCCTTCCCATTGCGATACTCGCCGGCGGGCTCGCGACGCGGCTCCGGCCGCTGACGGAGAAGATCCCCAAGGCGCTCATCGACATCGCGGGCGCGCCGTTTATCGCCCACCAGTTGCGGATGCTCAAGGCCGCCGGGCTGGCGCGCGTCGTGATCTGCGCCGGCCACCTCGGCGAAATGATCCGGGAGTGCGTCGGCGACGGTTCGCGATTCGGCCTGGCCGTCGAGTATTCGTTCGACGGGCCCAGGCTCCTCGGCACCGCCGGCGCGCTGCGGAAGGCAATGCCCCTCCTCGGCGACGAGTTCCTCGTGATCTACGGCGACTCGTACCTGCCGTGCGACTACCTGGCCGTCCAGCGGGCGTTCCGCGCGAGCGGCCGGCCCGCCCTGATGACCGTCTATCGCAACGAGGGACTCTACGACGCGAGCAACGTCGAGTACGCCGACGGCCGGATCCTCGCCTACGACAAGAAGAACCGCACCGACCGCATGCGCCACATCGACTACGGGCTCGGCGCGCTGAGCGCCAGGGCGATGGAGGCGGTGCCGGACGGCGAACCGTTCGACCTCGCCGCGCTGTACGGAGACCTCTTGCGGCGCGACCAGCTCGCCGCGTTCGAGGTGACGCAGCGGTTCTACGAGATCGGCTCGCGCGAGGGCCTCGACGAACTGCGCCGCCTCCTCTCGCAGAAGGCCGTCCCCACGGCAAAGGAGACCCCCCGTGCACCATGACTTCGTGCAGCGGTATCTCGCCGAGTGCGCAGACGTGATCCGACGGCTCGACCCGGCGGCGATCGACCGGACGGCCGACGTGCTCGCCGAGACGCGGGCACGGGGCGGCCGGCTGTTCATCCTCGGCGTCGGCGGGAGCGCGGCCAACGCCTCGCACGCCGTCAACGACTTCCGCAAGATCGGCGGCATCGAGGCCTACGCCCCGACGGACAACGTCTCCGAGCTGACGGCACGCACCAACGACGAGGGCTGGGCCGGCGTCTTCGCCAGTTGGTTGCGGACGAGCCGCCTGCGTCCCGAAGACGCGGTGCTGGTCCTTTCGGTCGGCGGCGGGAACATCGAGAAGAACGTCAGCCCGAACCTCGTCGCCGCCGTGCAGTACGCGAAACAGGTCGGCGCGAAGGTCGTCGGCATCGTCGGACGCGACGGCGGATTCACCGCGACGGTCGCCGACGCCTGCGTCGTCATCCCGACGGTCAACGCCGCGCACACCACGCCGCACGCGGAGGCGTTTCAGGCCGTCGTCTGGCACCTGCTCGTGTCGCACCCGAAGCTGAAGGCCGCCGAGACGAAGTGGGAGTCGGTGCGATGAGCGGGGCGCGGCGGCGGGCGATCTTTCTCGACCGCGACGGGGTGATCAACCGCTCCGTCGTGCGCGACGGCCGGCCGTACCCGCCCGCCACGGTCGAGGAACTCGACATCCCCCCGGACGTGCCGCCGGCCCTCGAACGCGCCCGCGCGGCCGGCTTTCTGCTCATCGGCGCGAGCAACCAGCCGGACGTGGCGCGGGGAATCACGCCGCGCGAGGCGGTCGATGCGATCAACCACCGTATCCTCGAACGCACGCCGCTGCTTGACATCCTCGTGTGCTGTCACGATGATCGCGACGGCTGCGATTGCCGCAAGCCGCTGCCGGGCATGCTGACGCGGGCGGCGGCGGCGTATGGCATCGACCTCGGCCGGAGCTACATGGTCGGCGACCGGTGGCGCGACGTGGAAGCCGGCCGCCGTGCCGGTTGCACGACGATCTGGATCGACTGCGGCTACCGGGAGGACTGGCCGGTCGCACCGCCCGATCACACGGTCCGGTCGCTGTCGGAGGCCATCGACTGGGTCCTTCGGACGGCGGCACAACGCGGAGAGGCGGAGACCCATGAAGACGCTGGCTGACCTGCAGGTCAAGATCTTCGGCGACGGGGCGGACAAGGAAGGCATCCTCAAGCTCTACAAGGACCCGCTCATCAAGGGCTTCACCACGAACCCCAGCCTCATGTGGAAGGCCGGGGTTCGCGACTACAGAGCGTTCGCGCAGGATCTTCTGAAGGCGGTGCCCGACCGGCACATCTCGCTCGAGGTATTCTCCGACGACTTCGAGGAGATGGGCCGGCAGGCGCGCGAGATCGCGTCGTGGGGCCCCAACGTCTTCGTGAAGATCCCGGTCATGAACACCCGCGGCGAGTCGTCGCTCCCGCTCGTGCGCGATCTCGTCGCGGACGGCATTCAGGTCAATGTGACCGCCCTGCTCACGCTGGGGCAGGTCCGCGAGGTCGCCGCCGCCCTGGACGGCGGTCCGCCGGCGTGCGTGTCGGTCTTCGCCGGCCGCATCGCCGATACCGGCCGCGACCCGGTCCCCCTGATGGCGGCCGCGGTCGAGCTGCTGGCGCCGTTCCCGAACGCCGAGCTGATCTGGGCCAGCCCGCGGGAACTGTTCAACATCTTCCAGGCCGACGCGATCGGGTGCCACATCATCACCGTCTCGCACGACGTCCTCGCGAAGCTCAAGCTCGTCGGCAAGGACCTCACCGAGTACTCGCTCGACACCGTGCGCGCGTTCCGCGAAGACGCCGTGCGGGCGGGCTACCGGCTCTGACGCTGCGGTTTGCGGTCCGTGGCCCATCGAGGCCGGCGCGGGGAGACGCGACACTTCCGCCCGCCATGCCGCCGGGGTGGGCAGGGGCCCGTCCCGCGCAAGCGAAAGGTTGTGCGCAAGCGGATCGACTGCTTCGGACTCTGCCGATTCGTGTCACGCATCCTCCGTCGCCGGCAGCAGCCCGACGGATTCCCGGTGCCGGCGGTATCGCGCGACGGCGTCGAGGTCGATCGTCGCGGTCAGGACGCCCGGCGCGCCGCGGGCGATCGTCTGCCGGATCTTCCGCACGTCCGGCCGGCCCGACGGGTCGCAGATCGTGCCGGCGCCCGAGGTGAAGTGCGTGTCGCGGACCACCGTGTCCTCGATCAGGCGACGCGACTCGTGCCGGCCCGCCGCCCAGTCGCTCACGATGACGGGCAGCGCGTTCTCCATCGCCCGTGTGAGGGCCAGGTTCCACCAGAGCGTCTGTGCGTACTCGACGTACGCTTCGCCCGGCACCGTCGTCTTTGCGGGCACGCAGAGCAGATCGGCCCGGCCGGGCAGCTCCCGCGCGAGCATCGGATCCCACAGGTCCGCGCAGATCAGGACGCCGACCCGCACGCCCTCGATCGTGAACACACCGGGCCCGGTGCCCGCCCGCCGTGTGTCGATCTCGCGGTCGAACAGGACCCGCTTGTCGTAGCGGCCGATCTCCCGGCCGTCGCGGTCCACGACGAAGCACGCGTTCCGCCGTCCGCCGTCGTCGTCCTGGTAGTCGATGCTCCCGCCGACCACGTTTGTCCGGCAGGCCCGCGCGAGCGTCGCGAGGAACTGCCGCGCCTGGCGCGCCGATTGCCCGTCGTCATAGTCCGACGGCTGGCCCGTGAACGTCTCCGGCAGGACGAGCAGGTCCACCGGGTTCTGTCGTACGGCCTGCTCGGCGGCCTGCCGGAGCAGGACCATGTTCGGCATCGGCCGGAGCCACTCGAGCGCCGGCTGGATCGCGGCCGCGCGGATTGTTCGCCCGTTTGCCACGGTGTCGGCCCTCATTCCACGTACCGGGCCAGGTGCCGCTTGGCGATCAGCAGGCCGAGGTCCTCGAGGTTCGGACCGCCCGGCGGCTTCGGGTCGCGAAAGACGGCATCGTGCCACCCTTCGATGTTCAGGTCGCCGTGGTAGCCGCTCCGCCGCAACTCCTTGACGATCGCCGCCCAGTCGCCGTCGCCGAGGCCGGGGAAGCAGTGCTCGATCGCCCCGTCGTGGTAGATCCCGTAGCGGTCCACGACATCGCGGTAGACCTTCGCATCCTTGGCGTGCACGTGGTACGCCTTGCGCCCCCACGTGCGAAGGTTCACCACCGGATCGACGAACTGGCACAGCAGGTGCGACGGGTCCCATTCGAGGCCGAGGACGTCCGACGGCACTTCGTTGAAGCACCGTTCCCACATGGCCACGGTGCAGATGCAGTTGATCCCGCCGAACGGGCTGTGGAACCTCCCCATCGGGCAGTGCTCGAACGCGATGCGCACGCCGCGGTCGGCGGCGAACCGCGCGTGCTCGCCCCAGAGAGCGCGGAACGGCGGCAGCGAGTCCTCGAGCGGCCGATCGACGATCCGCCCCGCAAAGCCGGCGACGACGGGCACCCGCATCGCCTCCGCGAGCAGGATCACGTGGCGGACGTGGTCCCGGTGCTGCTGCGCCTTCGCGGCGTCGGCGTCCATGTGGTTGACGTAGAAGCCCCCGATGCAACTGATCGCGATGCCGGCGGCCTCGTACGCCGCCTGTACGCCCGCCGCCCTGTCCTGCCAACCGTCGCACGGCGGGCAGAAATCGCAGGCCGCGCCGACCAGCAGCTCGACCGCCGTAAACCCGTGCCGCTTCGCGAAGTCGATTCGCTCACGGTCAAACCCGCTCAGAAACCCGATCCGCATGGACGTGTTTATAGCGCATCCGCGTCGGTCTCGCCAGCGGAAGCCGGCACGGACCGCCGTTTGCCAGGATACTCGTCCGACATCGGCGACGGGCGGCTTGTGTCCTGCGGCGAAACGCCTAGAATCAACGGCGGGCGCGGCAGATTCGCGGGGTGTGCCCGGTGGGCGCATGACCACGACGCCGACAAGGATTCCGCGGCCGAGACACGGCCCTGCCTTGCGGGCCACGGGGGCCGTGTTTCTGTCGGCCCTCGCGGCCTGTGAGAAATCCCCGTCGCGACCCGTCGCGCCGCCGCCCTCGGCCGCCGTACGCGATTCGCCCCCGCCGCGGCCGGACCCCGCCCGGACGCTCAACGCCGCCCTCCCGCCCGCCGCCGGCGTCGCGGACTGCCCCATCGGCCTCGACGACCCCGGCGCCCCGGCCATTCTGCCGCGAAGCCATGACATCCCCGGCTGGATCCAGGACGAGCCCATCCGCGTGCGGCGGCCCGGCGGGCTCGCCTCTCTGATCGCCGACGCCGGCGCCCGTACGGCGATCGAGTCGTACCGGCTCACGGCGGTCTCCCACTGCGTCTACCGCTACGCGCCCCCTGACGAGGGCGAACCAAACCGCCTCGACATGCTCTGGATCGAGGCGGCGGAGCCGGACGACGCCTTCGGGCTGTTCAGTGTGATGGCCCCGCCCCCGCGCAGCGCCAACGGCGACGGCAGCCGGACCGCCGAGCACCGGGCGTCCGACGGGTCGTTTCGCCTCTTCGGCTGGCAGGGCTCCGTGTGCCTGCAGATGACGGTTCCGCCCGACGAGGCGCAAGATACGTTCGTCCGGGCGGCGCGCTCGCTGCGGGCGAGACTTCTGTTTTCCGTCCCGCGGGCCGATCCGCCGACCCTGCTGCGGGCGATGCCACTCGTGAAACGATTGCCCGGTCGCGAGTGGCTGGTTCGCCACGCCGCCGCCCTGGGCCTTCTCGGCGCCGAGGGGTTGCCGGTCGTCGATCCCGCGGCGCTGGACGAGATGCTCGGCCTCGACGGGAGCGCGAGCCTCGCGATCGCGGCCTACGACGCCGGCCCGGACGAGCCGCCGAACGTCGTCTGGGCCGCCGAGTATCCGAGCGACGAGGCCGCAACCGCCGCCGCCGAACGCTGCCGGGCCCGCGTCGAACAACCCGAGGACGACCTCGACCGCAGCATGCTCCTCGGCGAGTGCCGCGGGCGATACGTCATCGGCACCTGGACCGCCGAGCAGGAATCCATCGTGCATGTGCTGCCCCGATTGGCGGCCACGCTGCCTCCATGACCCCGGCACGGCGGCGGCACGTACGAAGCCCCGGCCACGAACCGGCCGTCCAGGCTCCGGACGCGCGCGCCGTCCTCGCTCGTCAGCCTCCTGTTTTCCCACTCTCGCTGCGTTGCAGGATGCGGCGCGCGGGCATATAGTGTCGCCGCGTTCCGGGAGTACGCGCCGTGGAGTTCGACCTTCAACGCTTCTACCGCATCAACCGCCGCGTCCTCATGTGGGGGTTGTTCTTCTTTTTCCTGTACCTGCTGCGCGGGTACTTCACGCTGATCTTCCTGACGTTCGTTCTGGGGTTCGCCGGCCGCCAGGCGGCGAACGTCATTACCCGGCACATGCGGGTCTCGTACCGGCTGGCCGTGATCATCCCCTACGTGCTCTTTGTGGCGTTCATGAGCGTCTTCCTCACGTTCGCCATTCCCCGCCTGCTCGCCGAGGGACGCGACTTCGCGCAAAACCGCCTCCCGACGCTCCAGGACGACTTCGTGGCCGAGCTGGCCAGGATCAAGGTCTCGTACCCCTTCGTGGACCGGCTCATCGAGGAGAAGGCGGAGGCCGTCCATGGCGGATCGACGACCGCGGACGCGACCGCCACGCAGGCCGTGGCCGATTCCTACGCCGAGCGCCGCGACAAGCAGGCCATTCTCTCCGTCGTCGAAGACTATGTCGGCCCTCTGCCCAAGCTGGTCCTGAACTTCCTCGGCACGGTCGTGATCCTCACGCTGCAGTTCATCCTTGCCATCTTTCTCAGCTTTCTGATCCTGCTCGACTTCGCGCGGATTCGCGCCGAGGTCGCTCACTGGCGCGACTCCGCCGTCGGCGCCTTCTTCGAGGAAACGGCGGTCGGCGTCGTCAACTTCGCCACCGTCGTCGGCCGGGCGTTTCAGTGCCAGTTCTACGTCACGACGCTCAACGCGACGCTGACGCTGATCGGCCTGCTGGTGCTCGACATCCAACCCGTCGTGCTGCTGACGGCGATCGTGTTCCTGTTCGGTTTCATACCGGTGCTGGGCGTCTTTGTCTCGTCCGTGCCGATCATCCTCATCGCGCTCAACGCCGGCGGCCTTCCGAAGGGGTTGTGGGCGCTCGGCGTCATCGTCCTCGTCCATCTGGCCGAGGCCTACGTCTTCAACCCGCGGATCTACGCCGCCCGCTTCCACATCAACCCGGTCATCACGCTGATCATCCTGCTGGTCGCCCACCGGCTCTTCGGCGTCTGGGGAATGCTGCTCGGCATTCCCGTGACCTACTACGCCCTCACGATCGCGATTCAGATTCCCGCCCGGACGCCGCGCCCGCCCCAGGACTGATTGCGACCCCGCGACGACGAACGCGCGGACCGGCGCGCTTCGACAACGAACATCGGATCGGCCGTCGGGCGAATCTCCGCCGCCGCGGGTCCGCCGCCGCGAAGGACCGCCCATCCTACGGTCTGGTTGCCGGCGATGCGGTCCAGACGCTCCAATCGTGCTTGTACTGTTCGAGGTTTTCGATCGTGATCACGCGGACCGGGGCCAGGTACTCCCGGCCGCCCGGGCTGGGAGCGTCGAGCGCGCCCTGGCAGAACTCGAGCGCCTTGAATCCCAGGTCATGGCAGACGATCCCGACGACGGCCGGACAGGTCCCGTTCTCGATGTATTTCCACATCGGCGGTTCGGCCCCGCACGTAATCAGCCGGCAGCCGGGCGGAAGCGGCGAGTCGTCCGGCCCGGTCGAGGTCCAGTGCTCGAGCGGCCACGGGGCCGGCGACACCCACGCCGACAGCCGCGGATACCGCGCCGAGAGCGACGCGATCTCCCGCCGCGCCCGGAACGGGTCGCCGCCGCAATCGTTCTCCGCCAGCAGCTCGATGCTGCGAAACGGCTGCATCGCCTCCCGGAAAGCGTTGTAGCGGGTCCGCATCGCCGCGTCCCGGTCCCCGGCGTGCAAGGCCATCACCGTCCCCTGCGAGCGGAGGCTCCGCACGACGGCGTCGGCGAGGCTCCGCCCGACAACCGCCTCATCACAACCCACATGGCCGTCGATCTTCCCGTACGGCACCTTTCGCATCATCGTGACGATCCGTCCGCCCTTGCGGACCACGTACTCCAATACAGGCACCATTGCTTCCGGGTCGATCGCCTGGACGCACAGGCCGCGGAGCTTCGAGTCCGCGAGCGAACGGATCAGCGCCATCTGCTGCTCGGCCGACGCAATGCGCGGGGCCTCGTAACGCACATGGATCCAACCGAATTCGCGGTCGAACCGCTCCGCGCCCGCCCGCAGGACGGGCCACAGCGGGTCATCCTGCCCGGTCCCCACGAAAGCAATGAACCCTTCCGACGGCGGGATCCGCCGATACCGCGAGCGTGCCTCCCGTTGGGCCTCGTTGTCGCATCCCGACCCCAGACACACCAACACCGC
Source organism: uncultured Planctomycetales bacterium (assembly GCA_964617875.1). GTDB lineage: Bacteria > Planctomycetota > Phycisphaerae > UBA1845 > PWPN01 > CAZMVY01. The sequence continues at coordinate 16,799 of CAZUAI010000057.1, forward strand.
CAGCACCACCCCACACCGTTGATAAACGAGCCCGCCGCGCATGCCAAGACCTCCCATGTCCTGTGATTATCGGATGATCCGTCCCTCTGTCCCCCAGACTCTTTATACGTTCCTCCGCTTCTTCCGCCCCTATCGGCGACACCGCGCATCGCAAGCGGCGTCGGCATAATGCGAGCCGCTGGAACAGCCGATACCCGATAGGTGCGACACGACGTGTCAGCGAATCGTCGTTCCCAAGGGGATCCGCTTATGCCGTCCGTTCGGGAGCCCGGAGGCGATTACGAAGCGGGAATGGCCGCGTTCAGCGACGGCCGCTACGAGCAGGCCCTGGTCCACCTCGAGGCCCTCGGAGGCGACCAGTCGCCCAAGGCCACGCTCGCCCGCTTCTACGCCGGCCAGGCCCACCTGCGACTGGGCATGCGGCGATTCGGCGAGCAGCGATTCGCGGCGGCGGCCGACCACTTCCGGCGTGCCGCGGCCGCCAATCCGTCGGCGGGGGGACTTTGCCGATATCTGGCCACCTGCTACATGGCGATGCGGCGACATGACCTCGCCGCTCTTGAGATGGCGAAGGCCGTGGACGAACACCCCGACGACGTCGATACGCGGATCCGCTTCGCGCTCCTGACGTGGAAGAGCGGGCAAGTCGATCGTGCGATCGAAATCCTTCGCCGGGGACTCGAAACGCTGCCGGATGAGCCGGACCTGCTGTACCAGCTCGGGACGATGGTCGGCAGCGAGGAACGATACGAAGAGGCCATCGACCTCCTGCGCCGGTGCCTGGACAGGAACCCGAATCACGGCCGGGCGCACGCCCGGCTCGCGCAGTGTCTCGGCGCGATCAACCGTGCGGAGGACGCCCTCGAGCACCTCCGGCACGCACAGCGGCTCGATCCGAACGACGCGATGACGGCCTTTCAGCTGAGCCTGCTTTCCGGGCAGGCGCCGGCGCGTGCCCGCGGCGGCGATCTTCGCCTTCGGGAACCGGTGGTCCTCGATCTGAACGATCGCCGGGCGATCGAGCGCCTCGCGGCCATGATCCAGGAGGAGCCGGAGTTCGTGGACGCGTTTCTTTCGCTCCCGGCCAGCGACGTTGACCGCGAGGTCTTCGGCGCCCTGCTCCGCGTCGTGGAGCGGGCGATCGAGGAGCATCCGCAATACGCCGACCTGCGGTTCCGCTGCGGCCAGATCCTGGCACGGCTGGGCCGCGTGAACGACGCCGTGACACAGGCCGAGCAGGCCCTCGCGATCAACCCGCATTACGTCAACGCGCTGATCCAGATCGCCCAGCTCTATCAGACCACGGACCGGGCGGACGAGGCCATCGCGCGGCTGCAGCACGCGATCGATCTCGGCGCCAACTACCCGGACGTGCATTACCTGCTGGGGCAACTGTATCAGTCGCGAGGCTGCGTGGCGGAGGCGCGGTGGGCGTACGAGCACGCGCTGAATCTCAACGGCCGCTTCGACGCGGCACGGCGGGCGCTGTCGGCGCTCGTCGCGTGAGACCGGAGTACGGGGGCACCGAAACGCGATGTCGCATCTTCTGGAAACGCTGGGGCGCGGCTGGCTCGGAAAGCTCTCCGACGCCTTCCGGGTGCAGCTCGGCACCCGCCACTTTCCTCCGCTCCGCAAGCTGGTCGAGGCCGTTCAGCGCGAGCCCGACCGCGCGGACCTGCGCCTGAAACTCGGCATCCGGTACCTCACCGAGGGCGACCCCGGCCGCGCGTGCGAATCGCTGCGGATCGCCGCGGGCCTCGAGCCCGCGGACCTCCTCGCGCACATCGCCCTCGCCTGCGCGCTCGACGAGTCCGGCCACGCCGAGGAGGCCATCGAGGAACTCCGCGCCGCCGCCGAAATCGAGCCCGAGGACGCGGTCCTCTGGTTCGCCAGGGGCCTCTGCCACGAGCGGCAGGCCCAGCCCGACGCGGCCGTCGAGTGCTACGAGCGGGCGCTCCAGGTCAACGACGAGTACCGCGGCGCCCTCGAACGGCTCGCCGCCATCCACGCCCACCGCAACCAGATCGACCGCGCCGTCGAGTGTTACGAACGCCTGAGCCGGGCCGAGCCCGGTGAAATCGATATCCTGCTCCTCCTGGCGAACCTGTATCTCCACGCCGGCCGCCCGGACAAGGCGGTCGAGACCTACGAGACCGCCCTCGTCCTCGAACCCGACAACTGGCAGGCCCGAAACGAGGTCGTCGCCTCCCTCGAAAAGGCCGGCCTCTTCCGCGAGGCCATCGAACAGCTTCACGAGGTCGCCCGCAAGGAGCCCGGCTTCGCCGACACCGAGCTGAAGCTCGGCGACCTCTACGCGAAGGTCGGCAACGCCGAGGCGTCGCTGAACCACTACAAGCGCGCCCTCGACATCCACCCCGGCTACCTCGAGGCCACCGTCAAGGTCGGCACGCATTACCTCCGCGCCGGGCGCTACCTCGATGCCGCCACGTGGTTCAACCGCGCGGTCGAGATCAACGACCGGCTGCTCATCGGCTACGTCGGCCTGGGCGTCGCGCAGTACCAGGCCGGCCGGTCCGAGGACGCCTTTGCCACGCTCGAGCTGGCGTCCAGCATCGAGCCCAACACCACGCTCCTCTTCTCCGAAATGGCCCGGCTGCAGCTGAAGGCCGCCGTCCAGCAGGAATGCGACGACTACCTCGGCATCGGCACCGACGTGGACGCCGCCCCGCCCGCGGAATCGAAGCCTTCGGCCGTCGGCGACCTCATCGAACGCCAGATCGAGCGTCACGAAGAGGCGATCCGCCGGCACCCGAGCCACGCCGACCTTCACTACCGCCTCGGCCTTCTGCTCCGCCACCAGGGCCGCATCGACGAGGCCGTCCAGGAGTTCCGCGAAGCCGTCGCCATCAATCCCGTCTACGTGAAGGCCCTGATCAAGCTCGGCCTCGCCCTCAAGGAACTCGACCAGACCGACGAGGCCATCCGCGTCCTGCAGCAGGCGCTCGACCTCAAGCCCGAATACGTGGACCTGCACTACCGGCTCGGCTGCCTCTTCGCCGAACGCCGCCACTTCGAGCTGGCTGTCGAGCACTTCGACCGGTGCGTCTCCTCCAACCCTCAGAACCCGGAGTTCCGCGCCAACCTCGCCCTCGCCCTCGAGGGTATGGGCCTCATCGACAAGGCCGCCGCCACCTGGCAGGGCCTCGCCGAGGTCACCATGCAGATCGCCTCCGTCTCCAGCGTCCGAAGCCCCTGACGCTCCCGCCGTTCGCTGTCTTTACGGTCTCCGGCGTATCCCCATCACATCCCTCTTGTACACCTTCGTTTCGAGGCTGCGGACGTAGTCGGTGAAGTTGTTGTCCGGGTTGTCGTCCTTCCGGATCTCGTCGAGATACGTGAAGATCTTCGCGTCGATGTTGTCGAGGTGGTGGACGGCGATCGCCTCGGGCGTCGCCGGCAGCTTGGGGCTGCCGAACTCGTACTGCCCGTGGTGGCTCACGATGATGTGCTGGAGCGACAGCTTGATCTCCTCCGGGAACGGCCGGCCGGTCTGCTTCTCGACCTCGCGGCATTTCTGCTCGACCCAGACGGCCGCCTGCACGATGTGGCCGACGAGCTGCCCGCCGTCGCTGTAGCGGAAGTTCGTGTCGTACGTCAGCTCCGTCGTCTTGCCGATGTCGTGCAGGAAGACCCCCGCCAGCGCGAGGTCGAGGCTGAGTTCCGGATATCGCGGGATCACGAGCAGCGCCAGCTCCAGCACGTTCAGCGTGTGTTCGAGCAGCCCGCCGATGAAGGCATGGTGGAGCTGCATCGCCGCCGGCGCCCGCTTGAACCGCGTCACGATCTCCTCGTCGTCCACGAACTGCTTGAGCAGCATCAGGATGTCGCGGTTCTTGATCGTCCGCAGGATCTCCTTCACCCGCTGCCACATCGCTTCGACGTCCTTTTCCGTCGTCCGCAGGAAGTCCGCCAGATCGATCCCGGCCGCGTCCGCCGCCCGCATGCCCTCGATGATGAACTGCAGCGTGCCCTTGTAGCTCTCCGTCCGCCCCTTGAGGCGGAGGAACCCCCCCTCGGGGATCTGCTGGAACTGCGCGTCGGTCGCCTGCCACATCCGGCCGAGCAACTGCCCCGTCCGGTCCGCCAGCACCGCGTGGATGTAGAGCGAACCGTTCGACGTCGCCCGCAGGTCCTTGCTCGCAACCAGGAAGACCTGGTCCTCGATCCGTTCCCCGGGGCCCAGGTCCTTGATGAAGCGGCGGCCTTGCGCGGTTTCAGCGGCCATGCGTACCTCCTGTTTCTGGCCGTAGCATATCGCGTGCGGCGCCGCCGGCCAAACCGGCCCGGCGAGCGGCCGGTGTCGCCGCCGCCGCGATTCGTTAGAATGGCGAAGGCATCATGGCGGGCGCGGCGCGCCGCCGTGGTGGAACGGGCGTATCCAGGAGCAGACGACCATGAGCAGGCGATCATTCCGTGCGACGTGTCGTATCCTCGCGTGTGGCCTGACGGGCGTGCTTGCCGTCGCGGCGGCCGCCGTGGCCGCTGATGCACCGGCCGGCCGGCCGAACATCCTCGTCATCATGGCCGACGAGCACAACGCGTCCGTGGCCGGGTGCTACGGCAACCCGATCGCCCGCACGCCGAACCTCGATCGGCTCGCCGCGCGGGGCATCGCGTTTGACGCGGCCTATACGAACTCGCCGCTGTGCGTGCCGTGCCGGCTGTCGTTCACGTCGGGCAAGTACATCAGCCGCATCGGGGCGTGGAACAACAATTGCCGCCTGCCGAACGACGACTACCCCTCGATCGCCCGCCTCATGAACGCCGCCGGCTATCAGTCGTACCTCTGCGGCAAGATGCACTACGACAAATCGCACCGGTACGGCTTCACCGAAATCGGCGCGGCCGGCACGAACCAGAACACCATGGACGGCAAGGGCAACCGCCGTCGCGCGGATGAGCTTGCGCCGAAGGGCGGGCGGTCCGGCCGTTTCGCCGAGTTCCGCACGGGCAATGATTCGTCCGTCATGCGCCACGACCGGCTTGTGACCGCGGGGACCGTGGAGTTCCTGTCGAAGCGCAAGCCGGGCGAGAAGCCGTTCTTCTTCCTCGCCGGCTACCTGGCGCCGCACTTTCCGCTCGTCGTGCCGGAGAAGTACTGGGCGAACTACAAGGGCAAGGTGCCGATGCCGACGATCCCGCCCGGCCACCTGGAGTCGCTGCCGCTGAATTACAGGCACCTCCGCGCGGGCTTCGACATGACCGACGTGGACGCCGACACCGTCCGCAAGGGCCGCGAGCTGTACTACGGCCTGACGCAGTGGGTGGACGAGGAGATCGGCAAGGTGCTCGAGGCGCTGGAGCGGAGCGGCCTCGCCGGGAACACCGTCGTCATCTACACGGCCGACCACGGCGAGAACATGGGCGAGCACGGCTTGTGGTGGAAGAACAACCTGTTCGACACGGCCGCCCGCGTGCCGCTGATCGTGAGCTGGCCGAAGCGCTGGCCCGGCGGGCAGCGGCGGGGCGGGGCGTGCTCGCTCGTCGATGTCGTACAGACGATCGCCGAACTCGGCGGGGCCAGGGCGCCGGCGGACTGGGACGGCACGTCTCTCTGCGCGTGGTTGGACGACGCGAACGCGAAGTGGAAGGACCGCGCCGTCAGCCAGTACTACGCTCACCACATCGCCTCGGGGTATGCGATGATCCGCATGGGGCGATGGAAATACGTCTACCACTCGCCGCCGGACGACAAGCACCCGGCCGAGCGCGAACTGTATGACCTCGAGGCCGATCCGGGCGAGTTGAAGAACCTCGCCCGAGACCCGATGCAGAAGCCGCGGATCGAACAGATGCATGCGGCCCTGGTCAAAGAAATCGGCGAGGATCCGGACACGACCGAGCAGCGGTGCCGCGCGGAGATCGCAAAGGGCTACGCGGCCGCCGGAGCCGACGGCGCGACAGAGGCAATTCGCGCCCCCACCGCTGAGGCGGTGGGGCGTCCTGCCTCAGCGAACGTGCGCCGCGCGCGTTGACGCGGAACCGGGCGCCGGCCGTTGGAGTTCCCGCGCGAGGGCCTCGAACGCCGGTGTCGGCGTCCCCGCCTTGCGCCACCGCGGATCTTTCGTGTAGTCCTCCAGCCGGAAGCTGCCGCGTGGCAGCTCGAAGAAATACCACGCCGGCTCGAACTGGATCAGCCGGCTTTTCCGCTCGAGCGCCGAGCGCGTCCACGCGAGGATATCCTCGATCGGACAGCGGGTCTCGTCTTTCCGGAGCCACGATTGGTTCGACACACCAATCCCCTGCGCCCCGGCCGCAACGAACGGCTCAACCGCCTCCGGCCATGTCTTCAGCCGCGCAACCGACGCCTCCTGCGGTTCGTTGTTCGCGTATGTCACGGTCACCAGGCCGGGGAACTCGCCCAGCAGGCCGCGAAGAGTCGCCTCGCGATCCTTCTGCGGCGCGTCCCACGACGCGAACGCGTGCCAGTGCCAGTCCGACCACTGCACGAGCATCCGGTGGGTCCGGGCGAACTTCAGAAACGCCCGGGCCGGGGCTGCCTGAAAGAACTCGTCCGGCGGCAGCTTCCAATCCGCCGTCTTCCACTCCGGGTTCGTCGTGCGGACGGCACGGATCGTGAAATCCTGGCTGAAGACCTCCGTGAACCGCAACCCCGCGAGGTGGTGCCCGTACCGCCGCTTGTACCGTTCGAGTTCGGCGATCGAAATCGCCACGCCGTGCGGGCCGTCGGCGGGGGCGTTCTGCGGCGTGCTTGTGCCGAGCGTCATCGCATCCGACGAGATCGCGTCGAAGAAGAACGGGACATCCGCCGCCACAAGGACGTCCAGCACGGCATCGAGCCTGGCCTTGTCTGCCACCTGCGGTTCGAGCAGCGCGAACACGTCGTATCGCGGCCGCAGCGTGCGGAGGGCCTCGGCGATCCGGCGCACGGCGGCCAGATCGCGGTTCACCACGACTCCGTTGCCGAAGCCCTGGTCAATGGAAAACACCAGGGCCACCGGCGCCTCGCCCGGCCGGCTCGTCGCCGCCCAGGCCGCCAAAATCACTGCCATCGAAAGCATACGGTTGTTCCTGCCTTTGCAAGGTGTGTATATTACAGGTAGTACGGCTCGGCGTCTTGGCCGGGCCCGGATGAGCCTGCCCTTCGATGGAGGATGAAACGATGGCCCGCCGTGCGATTTCCGCTCTCGTAATGTCTCTGGCCCTGGCCTCGCCCGCGCCGGCCCGCATCGTGAATCATCTCGACATCGACGGCGTGACCGCGCTGCCGCAGGCGACCATGGACGCCATCGGGCGCCAGAAGTGGTTCTTCTCGCACGCCTCCGTCGGCAGCAACATGATCGACGGCATGAACGATCTTCGCGCCGCCAACCCGACGCGCTACAGACTCGTTACCGCCTCCGTCGGCTACAGCAGCTCGCGGGCCAACAGCCCGCCTTCGCCCACCGTCGGCGGCACCGTCTACGAATGTCCGCGGGGAAACCCCGGCTGGCAGCAGAAGTCAGCTTCTTCGACGCCTCCGTCCGCACATCCGGTTGGCAGGCTCCGGCCGTAGACGCCGCGATGGACAAGCTCTGCTATATCGACCAGGGCGCCAACGCGGCCACGTACATCAACATGATGATGGCCCTCGAGGCCGCCTGCCCCGGCACGGTCTTCGTCTACATGACCATGCCTCTCATGACCAGCGAGGACTCCAACAACGTCCTGCGGAACCAGTACAACGCCGCCGTCCGCAGCCACTGCGCCGCCAACAACCGGCTGCTCTACGACCTCGCCGACATGGAGGCGCACGACCCGGCCGGCGTGCCCTACACGTTCACCTACGGCGGCCAGACGTACCAGAAGCTCTACAGCGGCTACACGAGCGACGGCGGACACCTGAACACGACGGGCCGGCAACGCATCGCGATGGGCTGGTACGCGGTCGCCGCCCAGCTTGTCCCCGCCGCGAAGCCGGCCGATTTCGACCAGGACGGCGACGTCGATCTGGAGGACTTCGCCGCCTTCCAGGCGTGTTTCAACGGGCCGAACGCCCCGCCCGCCGTGGGCTGTTCCGTCCCTGCCGACCTCGACGGTGACGGGGACGTGGACCTCGTGGATTTCTCCAGGTTCCAGGCCTGTTTTAACGGCCCGAACGCTCCGCCGGCATGCCCATAAACCATCGACGAAACACCCCGGCGTAGCCACCGCATGTTATCGGACGCCCCGCTCGGGGCGGATCGGGTGAAAGAAAACGGATTTCTGCTGGAACAGGCTTGACCACGCCCTCGAGGTCTACAACACTTAGCTGATGGGACGGGAGGCTGAGACCTCCTTTCTGCACGGCGATTGGCGGCATCAGCTGGCCGTTGGTGCGCCCCGGGAGCCGTTGTTCAGAGGCTGCGGACAAAGGATGTGGAACATGAGAAGCCGATGGATGTGTCGCGGTCGGGTTCAGGATGCATCAGACCGTGTGCGACGGGGTTTTTCGCGCGGGGCCGGTCTGGCGTTCGCGTCGGCGGTGCTGCTGATCGGCTCCGCCTCGGCAAGCCGCGCCGACATTCCCCTCCACGCGGTCGGCCAGTGGGGCGGGCCGGCCTTCGCGGTGGCGGTCTCTGGCAACACCATGTACCTCGGCGCGGGGCCGCGGTTGCTGATCTTCGATCTCACGCAACCGGGTCCGCTCTCCCCGGTCGGTCAGAGCCGGCCGCTGCCCGGCATCGTGCAGGCGATCGCCCTTTCGGGCACTCATGCTTACGTGGCTGACGCAACGGGCGGGCTCCAGATTCTCGACGTATCTTCCCCTGCCGCCCCCGCAGTCGTGGGGTCGCTTGCCACAAGCGGCCGGGCCCTGGGCGTGGCCGTGTCGGCGCCCTACGCCTTCGTGGCGGCGGCCGACGCAGGTCTCGAAGTCATCGACGTCTCCAATCCCGCGTCACCGTCGCATGTCGAAGTGTGTGCGACCCTGGGCCGCGCCGGCGGCGTCGCCGTCGTCGGCAACTACGCCTATGTGGCAAGCGGGGCGGCCGGTCTGGCCGTCATCAACCTCCCCGCGCCGCCGGGGCCGGAGCGCGTGAAGTACTGCGCCACACAGGGCTACGCCACCGGCGTGGCCGTCGTTGGCAACCACGCGTACGTGACCATTTCGCAGAACGGGTTGGAGATAATTGACGTCTCCACGCCGGCGTCGCCGGCGAGCGTGGGACGATGCGACACGAGCGGCACCGCCTGGGCCGTTGCCGTCGTCGGCCATTATGCGTATGTGGCCGATGACCGTGCGGGGCTCCAGGTGATCAGCGTTGCGAACCCGGCTTCGCCCGTGCTCGTCGGCAGTCTCGGCACGGCCGGTACCGCCGTCGGCGTGGCGGTTGCCGCCGACCGGGCCTACGTCGCCGATTCGGACGCCGGCGTTCAGGTTGTCGATGTGTCCGCGCCCGGGGCCCTCGTGCGAACGGGTGGCTACGAAACGGGGGGCTACGCCTACGGCGTGGCCGTTGACCACTCCCATGCGTACGTCGCCGCCGCGGACCTCGGGCTTCAAGTCATCGACATCACCAGTATCCCGGCTCCGCATCGTGTCGGCCGGTGCGCGATCCCCGGCGGCGCCCGTGCGGTAACCGTCAGCGGCGATTACGCCTATGTGGCGGGCGGCAACGGCGGCTTCCACGTGGTTCGCGTGGCCGACGCAGGAGGGCCGACGCTCGTCGGGACATGTCCCACCCAAGGATACGCCGCGGCGGTCGCCATCGCAGGCTCGTACGCATACGTCGCGTCGGGCCAGGCCGGCCTGGAGATCGTCGATATCTCCAATCCGGCCGCGCCGACCCGCGTGGCCAGTCTCGCCACCACGGGCTATTCCTACGACGTGGCCGTCGACGGGGCGTATGCCTACGTCGCCGACGACTATGTGGGCCTCAGCGTCGCCGACGTGTCGAATCCCGAGTCTCCGCAGTGGAAGGGGATCTTTGACACGAGCGGCTGGGCGCTCGGCGTGGCCGTCGCTTCGCCGTATGCCTACGTGGCCGACTACGGCGACGGTTTGCAGGTGATCGATGCGTCCCCGTTGTGGCCGGTGCCCCCGTCGCCGCCGGTCCACGTCGGCGGTTGCCCGCTCGACGGTCACGCCTGGTCGGTGGCGCTCATGGGCAGGTATGCCTGCGTGGCGGCGGAAGACGGCGGTTTCCACGTGGTTGACGTCTCGACACCCGCACAGCCGACGCGGGTCGCGAGCCTTCCCACGAGCGACCTGGCGTACGACGTCGCCGTGCGGGAGTACCACGCCTTCGTGGCCGACGCGAGCGGCGGCCTGCTGGTTTTCCGCGTCGGCTGGCCAATGGACGCCGACGCCGACTACGACGTCGATCTCGACGACTTCCTGAGGTTCGCTCACTGCTACAACGGTCCGAACCGGCCGCCGGCGGAAGAGAACTGCGGCCGCACGGACAACGACTATGACGGCGATGTGGACCTGGACGACTTCCTGGCGTTTATCCGCTGCTACAACGGCCCCAACAACCCGCCGGTCAACCGGTAGCGGGCCGGAAGGAACCCGTCGTTGACGGCCGCGAAGGGTCAGGATCAGAGCCGTACGAAGATCCGGCGGCGGTAGAGGAAGCGGGCCAGGGCGAAGACGAACGTCATGCCGATGCACACCAGGAGCAGCGGGCCGTAGTTGCCGAGCGCCGTCTGCACGGGGCTGCCGGCGAAACGCTTCGCGATGCCCTGGAAGTTCACGAATTCGGCGGCGAGGTAGAGCGTGATCGGATTGACGCCGATCCACACGAACGGCACCGCCCACCGCCGGACGTTCCACACGTCAATGACCAGGTAGAAGACCGCCAGCAGCAGGAAGCTGTACCCGCCGGCCACGAGCACATAGCTCGACGTCCAGATCTTCTTGATGACGGGGAACTGCAGAGCCCAGAGCCAGCCGAGCGCCACGGCAACGATGCCTGCGGCCAGCAGCCAGAGCACCTTCCTGGGCTTCGTGACGGCGTCGTTCCTGAGCAGCAATCCGGCGAACACACCGAGCAGGCCCGTCGCGATCGCGGGCAGCGTGCTCAACAGGCCCTCCGGGTCGTGGTCGCCGTCCCACTTCCGGAGCGGAAGGTAGTGCTTGTCAAGATAGTTGGCGAGGTTCTGGCCTTGCGCAAAGTTGCCGGCGCCGACGCCCGGCACCGGCACGAACGTCATCAGCGCCCAGTACCCGACGAGCAGCGAGAGGCAGACGATGACCAGCGTGCGCGGGCGCACGCTCACAAAGAGCAGGCCGGCGAAAAGGTAGACGATCGCAATCCGTTGCAGGACGCCCAGCAGGCGGACGTGCCCGATTCCCTCGGCGATCCCGCCGTAGTAGACGATCCCGATCAGGTACAGCAGGACCGCCCGGCGGATGATCTTGCGGACGGTCGCCGCCCGCCCGGCGCGCTCGAGGCTGCCGCTCAGCGAGAAGACGAGCGACACGCCCACGATGAACACGAACAGCGGGAAGATCAGGTCATACGGGGCGAACCCCTCCCAATCCTTGTGCGTCAGACTGCGGACAAGAAACGCGAAGATGCCCGCGTGGCTGATCTTGTGCAGCGCGTGGAAGATGTCTTCGCCGCCGATGATCCAGAACATGTTGAAGCCGCGCAGCGCGTCCAGCGACAGGAGTCGCGACCGGTTCATCGGGAGTTCGGCGGGGATGGCGGCGGACACGACGACCTCACGCCGGCTTTCTGGGCTCGGCAGACGACGCGGCGCCGCTGCCGGCGGCGTCGCTGGCGATCCCGAGGAGTTCCAGGGTATTCCGCTCGACGATCCGGCGAAGCTGCTCCCGTGGGATCGTCGGCAGGTTCGTCCCGTGGCAGAACTGGTTGATGCTGTAGAGCGTCTCGATGCACGTCGCCGCCGCCGTGAAGGGGAAGTTGCTCGCGAACAGCAGCTTGTCCATCACGTCAGCGTGGTGGGCGGCGAGCAACGCGTTGTAGGCCTGCCAGTGGTTCGTCAGCAGGCCGCCGACGTCCGCGTACACGTGAGGGTGCTTGGCCAGCAACAGTACGGCCTCGTCAACCCACGGATGCCCCATCTGCGATATGACGATTTTCAGATCGGGAAACTCCCGGGCAACCTCGTCCAGCAGAGACGGCCGGGCGTATTCCATCTTCGCCCCGGGAGCCGTCAGCACGTTCTGATCGAACAGCACGGGCAGGCGCAAACGGGCCGCCTCGGCGTAGAGCCTCATGGCCGCCGTGCTCGCCGGATGGAAGTCCTGCGCCGCGGGCGAGATCGTGATGCCGCCCATGCCGAGTTCTTCGCGGGCGCGGAGCGTTTCGCGGACGGCCTCTCCCGGCCGTGACGGATCGACGCCGGCGAACCCCACCAGTCGATCGGGATGCTGCCGGACATAGCGAGCGATGTAGTCATTGGGCACGTCGGCGCCGAGGTAGTGGCTGCGGAACCCCAGCACGATGCACTTGTCCACCGGCTCGGCGGCGGCGAAGTGCCGCTGCGGATCGGCCTCCGGCGAGGTCCGCCGTGGTCCCAGGGCCCGGTCGGTGACGATGCCCTGGCGGCACCGCCCGAGTTGCTCCGGCCGTTCCCAGATATGGGTGTGACAATCAACGATCATAGGGCCCCCGCCCGCGCTGCGCGGACCTCAAGTGTCCTGCCGGTCGGCGGTTATACCGCTTGGGGGCTCCGGGGTCAAACAACGGAACCGGGTTCAATGCTCCTTGCCCAGATACTCGTGCTTGTCCGTACTGACGCGGACGCGGTCGCCGTTCTTGATGAACAGGGGCACCTTGATGATCAGGCCGCTGGCGAGCCGGGCCTCCTTCAGGACGGAACTCCCGCCGCCGGCGTGCTCGACCGGGGCCGTATCGGCGATCTCGAGGACGAGACTCGGGGGCACCTGCATCGCGACCACGCGGTCCTCGACCATCAGGAACCGGTACGTCTCCTGTTCGACGAGGAACGGCAGCCCCTCGCCGAGGATTTCTTCGCTCAGCGGGTACTGCTCGAAGGTCTCGGTGTCCATGAAGACGCGTTCCTTCCCGGTCGAGTACAGATACTGCATCGGGCGGATCTGCGTGGGGACTTCCTCGATGCGGCCGAGTTGATCGCCCGTTCGCTCGCCCATGTGGCCGCTCTTGAGCGAGCGAAGCCGGACGTGCAACGTCGGCTTCTGTTTGCCGCTCTGGGCCACATTGAAATCGAGCACGATGAAGTGCTCGCCCTGATGGCGGATCACCATTCCCTTGCGGAGCTGGTCCGTCTGCGACATGAGTTGCCTCCGGATCGCCGGGGCCGGGCGCGCCGGTCACTTCCCAAGGAAGGCGTCAGGAACCCTCCGATTCGGCAAGTGCACGCCGTTCCGATCCGCGGCTTCGACCTGCAAAACCCGTTCGCCCGGAAAAGGAGTCCCTGACACCCGTCCCCCGGGCGGCATCCGCTCACGATCCGTACGCTTCGTTCAGGATCGCGATGACCTTCGGCGCCAGAACCTCCCACGGCTGCGAGCCGTCCTGGTTCACGCTGCAGAAGTCATTCAGGATCATCACGCCCGTGACCCCCGGCAGCGCGAAGAGGCGCGACGCCACCGGGTCTGCCGCCGCTGCGGCCGCGTTGTAGAACGTCTTCGTGGTCCCGTCGTGCAGCCGCCGGCTGGCGACGAACTTGACCGAGTTCGGATTCGGCGTGGGCTGCGGGCTGATGACGAGTTCGCTCATGGCACGCTCCTTCCCGTATTATAGCGTCACCGTGCCAGGCGATGCGAGACCCGCGAGCCGGAGGCCCGGCCCGAGCGGGCTGACCCGCGGCGTGCCGGCGCCCGCCCGCGCGGCAACCCGGACGTCGGCCGCTCGACTTTGACGGCCGCGGACGGTACGTTCCCATCGCCCCGGAGGTGCATGCGCATGAGGATCATCGGCGGGTTCCTTCGATCCATCCTCAACATCAACACGGTCTGGGGCGCAATGATCCTGGCCTCCTTCGTCCTCTGCGTGGCCCAGCACTACCTGCCCACGACGACCGTGATCGCCGCCGACCGCCTGCGGCCCGGCGCGAATGCGCTGACCATTCGGGTGACCGACGCGAAGAAGGAGACGCGGGCCTACGACTACACGCTCGGCCGCGGGCCGGACGGCGTGACGATCGCGCCCGGCCAGCAGACCCCGCGAAAGGACCGCCCGTGGCTCGTCTCGATCGCACCGGCCGGAAACGGCTTCGCCCTCAAGTGGGACAACGACGGCTACGGGGACTACGAGATTGCCGTCAACGGCACCGTCGCCGGCCGGGGCCGGCTCGTGACGCTCCAGTCGCTGACCGACGCCGCCTTCGATTATGCGAAGAAGGGCTTCGACATCGCCCTGGGCCTGGTGGCGTCCATGGTGCTCTTCCTCGGCCTGATGAAGGTCGGCGAGGACGCCGGGATCGTCCAGCTCGTGGCGAAGGTGTTTCACCCGGTTATTCGCATCATCCTCCCCGGCGTGCCGCGCGACCACCCGGCCAACGGCGCCGTGCTGATGAACATCACCACAAGCATCCTGGGCCTGGGCAATGCGGCCACGCCCTTCGGGCTCAAGGCGATGAAGGAACTCGACAGCCTGAACCCGCACCCCGGGGTCGCCACGGATGCCCAGGTCTCGCTGCTCGCGTGGAACACCGGCGGTCTGGCCCTGCTGCCGACGACGCTGCTGGCCGTCCGCAAGGCGGCCGGCTGCAGCGACCCGTTTGAGGTCATCGGGACGTGCCTGATCGCCGGCACGGTCTCCTCGATCGTGGCCATCGTCGTCGCGAGGCTGCTCGCAAGGCTGCCGTTCTTCTCCGTCCGGGCCGCCCTGGCGGAAGACGCCGCGCAGGCCCCCGCATCTCCCGACGGCGGCCCCGGCGCCGGAAAGGAGGCCAGACCGTGAGCGTCTTCCGGCTGCTCGTCGATCAGATCTCGCTGCTGATGGTCCCGCTGCTGTTCTTCGTCATCGTCGGCTACGCGATGGCCCGGCGAGTCAAGGTGTACGAGTCGTTCATTGCCGGCGGCAAGGAAGGCTTCAACGTCTTCACGCAGATCCTGCCGTATCTCGTGGCGATTTTCGTGGCCATCGGCATGTTCCGCGTCTCCGGGGCGCTGGACTATCTGTCCGAGCTGCTCGCGCCGCTGACGATGAAGATCGGCATGCCGCCGGAGGTCCTGCCGGTCGCCCTGCTCAAGCCGCTGTCGGGCTCGGGCGCCCTCGGCCTCGCCAGCGAGATCATCCAGAGCAAGCCCGACTCCTTCGAGGCGAAACTGGCCTCGACGATCTTCGGCAGTGCCGACACGACGTTCTACATCATCGCGGTCTACTTCGGTTCGGTCGGCATCCGGCGCATCCGGCACGCGATGGCCGCCGGCCTGATCGTGGACCTGGCGGGCGTCCTGGCGGCGCTGGCCATCTGCCACCTGGTTTTCCGGTGAGAAAGCGACGAAGGGGGGGTGGCGGGAATGAGTCTCGTCATGAACAGGATGGAGGACACCGTGAGGACGCCGAGTCTGGTTCGCACGCGTCTGTTGGCTTTGACGGGCGGATTGCTGCTCTCGGCGGGCTGCGCCGGCCTCGGGCATGATCCCCGGCTCGCGGCCCGTCTCGACCCGGTGCTCGACCGGCTCGCCTCGACGGGCGCGGTCGTGCATGCGCGCGTCATCGAGCTGCCGGGCCGGCGGGAGCTGTACGCCCGCAACATCGACAGGCCCTGCACGCCCGCGAGCAACTTCAAGCTCCTGACCAGCGCGGCCGGGCTCGACATGTTCGGGCCGAAGCACAAGTTCGCGACGTTCCTCCTGCTGCGCGGCGACGACCTGCTTCTGGTGGGCACCGGCGACCCCGGCACCGGCGACGCCCGCCTCGCCAGGGCAAAAGGCGGCACGCCGGTCACGATGCTCGAAACCTGGGCGAAGGAGCTTCAACGGCAGGGCATCGGGCGGATCAGGGGCGACCTCGTCTTCTACGACGGCGCGCTCGAGGCCAGCCCCCGGGTCCACCCGACGTGGCCCGAGCACTGGCTCCTCCACTGGTACGCCGCGCCGACGGCGGGCCTCAACTTCTGCGACAACTCCGTGGACATCACCGTCTATCCGACCGAGGAGGGCAGGCCCGTGCGCTACGAGGTCATGCCGCCCGTACAGGACATCCAGGTCATCAACGAGTGCGTGACCGGGACGAAGGGCACGCCGACGATCGTCAAGCTCAAGGGCGGCAACATCTACAGGCTCGGCGGCACCTGCGCCGGACAGGAGGAACTCAAGAGCAAGCCGGTCGAGGACCCCGGTGCGTTCTTCGCCGACGCGCTGCGGACGCACCTCGCATCCAGGGGCATCCTCATCGACGGCAGGACCCGCCGGGCGCGCGAGGGCGAGCCGCTGGGCGCGCCGCCCGCGCGGGTGATCGCCGTCCACGAGACGCCGATCACCGACGTGCTCTCGCGGATCAACAAAAACAGCCAGAACCTCTTCGCCGAGTGCCTGTGCAAGCTCACGGGCCAGGCATACGAGGCGAAACGGGGCCGGACGGTCCCCGGCTCGTGGGCCGCCGGCGGCGAGGCCCTGCGGGCGTTTCTCCGCCGGAACGGCATCGACGACCGCGCCCTCGTCCCGATGGACGGCTCCGGCCTGAGCCCGAAGAACAGGCTCAGCACGCGGATGCTGACCGACCTTCTTGCCGTCATGCACGCACGGCCGGACGCCGACGTCTACAAGGCGAGCCTCACCGCCGCCGGCATCGACGGCTCGCTCAAGGACCGGATGACCGACCTGAAGGGCCACGTCTTCGGCAAAACGGGCTACATCGGCGGCGTGTCCTCGACAAGCGGCTACGTCAAGACCCGCGACGGCCGATGGCTGGCGTTCTCACTGGTCTACAACAACATCCCCGAGAAGGCCGACGATGACGACGATGTGTCCGCGTACACGAAGCTGCAGGACGAGGCCTGCCGGATCCTCGTGGAGTGGCCGGCGCTCAAGGCCCCGCCGACGACACAGCCGACCACAACGACTACGGCCACAAAGGCCGCGTCGTAGTTCGTTGTTTGTTGTCCGTTGCCCGTCGTTTGAGCCCGAAGCGAGAGCGAGGATCCCGTTTGAGCCCGAAACGCAAGCGAGGGTCCGCATGTCGGGACACAGGGCATCCTGACCAAACTAACGTCAGTCGTTAGTTTGGTCAGGCCGCCCTTGACCGGCAACACGGAGGCCGTTACGCTGGATCCCATGAAGCGGCGATCACTTGCTTCGGCGATCGAGACCTTGGC
Organism: uncultured Planctomycetales bacterium; assembly: GCA_964617875.1. GTDB lineage: Bacteria > Planctomycetota > Phycisphaerae > UBA1845 > PWPN01 > CAZMVY01. The sequence goes on from CAZUAI010000057.1 coordinate 34,022, forward strand.
GTTTGCCGGCCACAAGATGGCCCTCGTGTCCGGGCCGCGCCAATGCGGCAAGACGACGCTGGCCCGGATGCTCCTGAAGCAGCGAAGGGTCGGCCTCTACCGGAACTGGGACGAGGTCGAGTTCCGCCGTGCCTGGGCGAAGAACCCCTCCGCCCTGGTCCCGCCGACCGGGGGCTCAGCAATCCCGCTCGTCGTTCTCGACGAGATCCACAAGGACCGCCGGTGGAAGCGGAACCTCAAGGGAGTTTACGACACGCTCGAGACCCCGTGCGACATCCTGGTCACGGGCGGCGCCCGGCTCAACGTGTACATGAAAGGCAGCGACAGCCTGCTCGGCCGGCACCTGAGCTTCCGGCTCCACCCCTTCTCGGTCCGCGAGATGGAAAAGGCGGACGTCCTCCCGCCCGACGCGATGTGGACGGCACTAGCCTTGATTCCCACGGGCGCGTGGCGGCTAACGGCAGTCGCACGCTG
>CAZUAI010000058.1:0-33879 GCA_964617875.1 uncultured Planctomycetales bacterium
GCCGTCCGTCATCAACGCGGACCTGGGCGAGGTGGTCGTCGGCCGGGTGGCCGGGACAGCCGCCGGTTGGGTCGCGGCAGGCTGCGTCGTCGCCGCCTGAGCGATCACGAGCGAGGCCAGCTCCTCGCGGAGACGCGCCAGCTCGCCTGTGGGAACGAACGGCTTTGCGCTCGTGACGTCCGGGCCCGGCTGCGTGGTCGTGCTGATCGGGGTATTGAACAGGATCTCCCTCTGGCGAAGGATTTCCTGCGGATCGTCTTCCGGGCGCAGCACGCGAAGCGGCTTCACGTTGGGCGGCACCGTGAGCACGCCGGTGCCGTAGTGCTGGAGGAATCCGGCCATCCGTGACGGCGGTATCCCCTCCAGCTGCTTGACCAGCAGCATGGTCTTCGGCTGCCAGTTCTTCTCCAGCGTCGTCAGGTAGTTCTCGGCGATCTTCAGCTGCTCCGCCTTGGCCGTGATGACCACCGAATTGGTGTACTTCATCGCGCGGACATCGGGGGCGTCGAAGTAACCGAACTGATCCTCGAGGATCTTCTCGAGCTGGTCGGCGATATCTTCGGCGTCGGCCTTCGCCAGCTGGTAGGTCTTCATGACGCCGCCCTTGACCATCACAACGCCGCTCTCGCCCGTACCCTCCTTCTCCTTCTCGGCCTTCGCGAGCGTCTCCTTCAGGTCGACCAGGTTGTCGACCTGCGGGATCTTCTCGTAGTCGGCCGCGACGAGGAGCGTGCTGTTCGCCAGGTCGGCGCTGACCGTGATGCCCGAACCCCCGCCACGCCGGCGGCCGCGCGAACCACGCGAACCGTAGCTGCTCCCGAAACTGTCCCAGTCGTCCGAGCCCGCCCCGACCGAAACGCCCCCGAGCAGACCCTCGATCGTGTCCTGCACGTCGCTCGGATCGGCATACTTCAACACGTAGGTCTTGAGAACCGGGCCCTCGGGCCGGGCGTCGGAGTCGAGTTGCACCGCGAACTTGATCGCCTCCTCCACCTTCATCTCCGGCCCGCGGATCAGCAGCGAGTTCGACGACTGGATCGGCGTCACGCTCACCTCGCCCGCCTCCGACGACGCACCGCCGCTCGCGAACGAGGAACCGCCGTACCCCATTGACGAGCGCCGCCAGAAACTCCGGCTCCGGTAGCTTCCGCCGCCGCCGTGGCCGCTGCGCGAAACGGCGTCCTGCACCACCGGCGCCAGGTCCTCCGCGCTGCCCTTCTTCAGCTGCAGGATCCGCACGACCTGCTCGCCGCCCTCCGGCGCGATGTCCAGGTCCTTGATGAGCTGCTCGGCCAGCGGAATCAGTTCATCCGACGCCGCCACCATCACCCGCTTCCCGTTCGGGTCGCCCTGCACCATCGGCCGGCTCCCGTACGAGTCCCACCGCGAACGCCGACCGCCCTTGCTCATCTCGACCGTATGCTTGGCCTCCAGGACCGGCTCCAGCGCACTCGCCACGTCCTCCGGGCGGGCGTGCGCCACCGGAAAATAGCGGACGACGAACGACGACTCCTTCGGCGAGTTCGTCTTGATCGCGTCGATCTGCTTCTGAATCTTCTCGATCTGGTCCTTCGGAGCCGAGACGAACAGCATGTTCGACGCCTCGTCCGCCGTGCAGTCCACCCGCACGCCGCTGCGGTAGTCGCCGCGGAACATCTGCTCGATCGTCCGGGCGATGCCGCCCACGTCCACGCCGGGCAGGTGCCAGCTTCGCACCTCGTTCGCGCCCGCCGCGTCCGTGTCGATCGTCTTGATCATCTCGCCGATCTTGTCCAGCTTGGCTTTCGGCGCGCGAACGATGATCGACCGCTCCGCCTCGGTGATCCTGATGCCGCCCGTCCGCGAACCGCCCGAGAAGCGATAGCCGTACCCGCCTTCCTGGCCGAGGTACAGCGCCTGCAGCACGGCCATGACCTCGCGCGTCTGCGCGCGCTGCAGCGAGAAGATCCGCTCCTCGTAGCCGCTCTTGGCGTAGTCGGCGTCGATCTGGGCCGCAAGCTTCTTCGCCTGCTCGAACTTCTCCGGCGGGGCCGCGACGAGAAGCCGGTTGCTCAGCGGCTCGGCGAGGATCCGCACGGAACTCTCCACGTTGCCGTACCGCCGGCCGAAGCCGTATCCGCCCCCGCCGCCGTCCGACACGTTCAGCAGCTCCTTCAGCCGATCGGCGACGTACTCGGCGTCCGCCCGTTCGAGCGTGATCTCCTTCAGATCGTCATAGCCGGGCTGGTCGATCTGCCTGATGATGTCCTGCGCGATCCTGTGGCCGTCCTCGGACGCCACCGCGAGGATCGAGTTCGTGCGTTCGTCCGCGGTGAAGTGCGACGACGGGCCGCCGCCGCGCCGGCCCCCGCCGCGTGACATCGTGGCCTGCTGAAGCATCTGCGCGACGTCCTGGGCCGACGCGTGCGTCAGCTTGTACACCTGGCTCCGCGGCTCGACCTCGCTCTGCACGTCGAACTGCTTGATCAAGGCCTCGATTTCCGGCCACTGCTCCTCCGTCGAGGTCACGAGCAGGATCTTCGTGTCGTCGTCCGCGATGAACCGCGGCAGCGCGCCGCCGCCACCCCCTCCGCCCCCGTACCGTCGGTAGCCGCCGCCGTACGAGGAGTATGACGAATAGCCCCCGCCGGAACCGGGCGGGCCGAACTTCTGCTGGAGAATCGTCGCCATGCCCGCCGGCTCGGCGTTCTTGAGCTTGACGACGTAGTCCTTGGCATGCTCGTCGCGCTTGACGTCAAGCTGCTTGATGAGCGCCTCCGCCTTGGTCATCTCGTCGGGCTCGCCGCTCAGGACGACCGCCGTTCCGTTGGGGTCGGCCACCGCCTGCAGGGCCTTGCCGGTCGGCCCGCGGTAGCCGCCGCCGAACTGGCTGCCCATGATCTGACGGATGACCTCGCACACCTGGCCCGCGTCCACGTGCGTGACCTGGACGATCCGGTTGTCGCTCGATTGCGCGGGCTTGTCGAACTTCCCGGCCAGTTCCTGGATCCTGGCAAAATCCGCATCGACGCACCGCGCGATGAGGACGCCGCGACGGTTGTCCGCGTACAGTTCCGGGCCGTCCGGGTCCTGCACGGTCATCACGGGCATCACGGGCCGCGGCGGCTGCGGCGGCTGTCCGGGCTGCGGCGGCTGCGGCGGCGGCTGCGGAACCGGCTGCGGCTGCATCACCGGCATGGCGGCCGGCTGCCGCTGCTTCGCGATCAGCGGCCGGATGAGGTTAATCGCATCATCCGGGCGGATGTACTTCAGCTCGATCTCCCGGATCGTCCGCTTGTCGTCGTCGCGCTTGGCGTCGATCCTCTGGAGCGCCTCCTCGATCTTCTTGTGCTTCTCCGGCGAGGCGCGGACAAACAGCTTCTTCGCATCGTCCTGCGGCTGCATGTCCACGTCGTGGGCCCGCGACTCGCTTGGCGCCGGCGGCATGCCCGGCGCCCCCGGAGGCCGGGGCGCGACGGCCGCCCGTCCCCCGCCCCCACCGCTCGTGTCGATCATCGCGCGGATGATGTTCATCGCCTCGGACGGCCTCATGTTCTCGACCGGATACACCCGCATCTCGCGCGGGTCCTTCTGCGCCAGCTGTTCGAGGTCCGTCGCGTGCTTGAGAGCCTGCTCGAGGAAGAACACCGGGCCCGTCATCGAAACCTGCGACGAACCCGCGACGGTGCCCACGCGAACCGTGTTGTCCGGCAGCCGGTCCAGCACGTGCTGAACCAGGTCGGGCGGCGAGGCGTACCGGCACTCGAACGTCAGGCCCGCGACCTCCCACGCCGGCAACTGCGCCTGCCGGTACGACTCCACGGAACCGTAGTACCGGTCCTGCGGAATGTGCCGATGCCAGTCCGTCAGCTTCTTCAGAACGAGGTGCTTGTTCTGCCGGATCGCCCAGTACTGCTGCTGCGACAGAATGAGGTTGAACTCGTTCATCGCCTGGTCGAAATCCATCACCTCGGCGCTGCGCTGCGAAACATTCTTCGCCCCCTGGATGACCTCGACGCCGACCGGAATCAGCCCGCTCATCCGGCCGAAGTCCTCGCAGCACTGCGCAAGCGGCGTATCCTGCCACGTGAAGAAATACGTTCGCTTCTCCGGCGGGATCTTCCAGCGGTCTTTCTCCTTGCCGACCTCGGAGCCCGGTGCCGCGGCAACCGGCGGCGGGCTCGGCGGCGAGGGCGGCAGACCCGCCGGCTGCGTCGTGGGCATCGGCGGTGCGCCGGCCGCGGCGACCGGCGGTGTCGCCGGGGCAGCCGGCCGGGTCGTCACGGGTGTCGGGAGCGGCGGGTGCGAGGAGGTCGGCGTCACCGGCGGCGCAACCGCGGCCGGCGCCGTCGTCCCGGCGCCCGGCGGACGCAGTTGCGAAAACACGGACGGCAGAGTCTGGGCCAGCTTCGTTGCGACCGACTGCTTAACGCGCTCCTTCAGCTTCCGGAGATCCTCGTCCTCGATCTTCGGCAGCCTCTCCGCACTCCCGCCCCGCAGGAGGTCCTCCGGACTCGGTCGGGTGGAGGGCCCCGGCATCACGGGTGCCGCCGGAATCGGCGGAGAAGTCGGGGCAACGCCCGGAGCCGGCGGCGCGGCAGGCGGCGAAACGGACGGCGCGGGGGGAGGTGTCTCCGGCCTCGCCGGCCGGGTCGTCGGCGGGTGAACCGACGGCTGCGTGCCGGCGGCCGGGCCATGGCGATCCCGCGCGCGGGAAGAACGCTTCGCCGGTGCGGCTTTCGCGGGGGCCGTGGTGGCGGCACGCTCGGCCGTCCTGGCCTCCATCGCCTTCATCATGCGCATCATCTCTTCCTTCTGCTGCTCGACGGACTTGTCCCCAAGGGACTCGACGATCTCCTGATCGTCTGCCGCCATCGCGGAAGGCGACGTCATCACCCACGCCAGCGCAACCCCCAAACCCGTGCAGACGCCGATCAGCATCCGATGGGCCATTGGTAGTCCTCCGCGCCTCTTGCGCTCCACCGAGTTGTCGTATTCGTCCAGGCTCATTCGCATGATTCCACTCTTAACTGCCGGAACCCTTCCCTGACGCCGACTCCGACCGGCCGGCCTGCTGCATCCGCGAGATCACGTGCAGCACCTCGTGCAGCACCACCGGCGGTATATGATCCGCCGGAACATTCTCCGTCAGGACCGTCATTTCGCTCATCAACTTGCCCAACGGGTAAAAGTTCTTCTCGGCCTCCTGGGCCCCCTCCGGCTTGTACACGACCACGGCCCCGTCGGGATGCACATAGACGAGCGTGCCCCCGTCGAACTCGTCGCCAACCTTGTACACGCGCCGTTTCTTGGCCCCGTCGGTCACGACCACTTCCTGCGTGTCCGGCGTGCTGAGCAGAGCCGTGATCCGCGTCGAGGTGAAGCCGGGGTCGCGCTTCCGCGCCGGCGGCGGCGGGGCCGCGGCCACGGGAGGCGGCGGCGCCGCCTGGGTCGCGGGCGGAGGCGGCGGCGGATCGACCCGGGTCACCACCGGCGGCTCCTTGTACGGCTCGAAGAGGTTCTTCTCGACGATCGCCATGTAGGCCTTGGGATCCTCACTGGCCCGCAGGACTTCCTTCCGCTTCCCCTCGGCCAGCTCGGCCGTGACCACCTGCGGCACCAGTTTCTGATACGCCAGCACGACCGTCTCCGCCTTGAGCGACACCCGCAGCTTGCCCTGCTGCTTGCCCGTCAACGGCAGGAGCGTCACCATCCGGAGCCGAACCATGAACGGCTGGTTGTGCAGGTCCCGCACGAACGGCACGATCTGCGCCAACGTGCCCTCGGCGTCGACCGTGCAGTTCAGCAACGTGAACGGCCCGGTCGAAGACCCCGCCTCGCTCGGTCGCACCGACACGTTCTCCAGTCCGTGCCGGTGCGACAACGCATCCAGCTCGTTGATGAAGCGCGTGCGGGCCGTGGGCACGTCCGACGCCAGCGTCTCCCGCGCCAGCCTCTCCCAGCGCTCCTTCTGGATCTTCACCAGGTGCCGCTGGCCCTCGAGGTTCTGCAGTTCGCTCTTCTTGCGCGTGATGTCCTGGTCCCATCTCCGGAACCGCTCGATGACCTGCTCGCGAACGACCTTCAGGCCGATGCCGAGGCCGAGGGTGCCCACAACCAGGAACAGCAGTATCTTTTCGCGGCGATTCATCGTCGCTCCGTCATCTCTTCCCGCTCTTCTGCGTCACCGGCTTCGGCGCCATCGTCTCGAGCTGCACGCGGATGTTCGTCTGCTCCTTGTACTTCGGCTCCTTCGTCGGCGTCCGGGCGCCGGGCGTCACGATGTACCGCGGCGCCCCCTTGTCCGTCTTCAGGCCCGCGAGCGAATCGCAGATCCGCTCGATGACCTTGCCGTCGGCCGCCACCAGCTCCAGCGAAATCTCTCCCCCGTCCGTGATCCTCAGTTCGCGAAGGTACGCTTCCTTGTTCGTGGGCAGCGTCGTCGCAACCACCCGCAACTCGTCCAGCCACGTGATCTTCCGCTGCCGCCAGGCCTCCGTGGCGTCGACCCGCGCATTGAACTCGCGGATATCCTTCAGTTCCTCTTCGCCCGCCTTCAGACGCCGGTCAAGTTCGTTGATCGTCTTGATCCTGGAGTGCATCTTCAGCCCCACGGCCGTCCCCGTCGCCAGCAGCACCACGCCCACCAGGGCCGCGATGGCCGGCACGCGGCGCATCTGCTCCCGCCGCTTGTCCACCGGCTGCTTGGGATGCACGAAATCGAAATGGGCCGTCCCCGAATACACCGACCCCCACGCCAGCCCCAGAACCGCGCCGAAGCCGCTCCAGGCCACCTCCGTGCGACGCCCCAGACCGCGAATCAGCGACTCGCCGGGCCGGTAGATCGACGTCGGCGACTCGAACCGTTTCGCCATCGCCTCGGAAAGATCGTTCTCGATCCCGCAGGCCCCCGCCACGACGACCCGGTCGATCGTCGCCGCCGGATCGCTCGCGCGGTACGCCGCCAGCGTCCGGGTCACTTCGACGAGCAACTCATCGACGGCCGAGTTCGCACGATCCGTCGTGTCGAGGAACGGGATCACGCCCGCGTCGGCCCCGGCCGGCGAAGGCTCCGCCGCCGTCTCGGACGCGCCCGGCGCCACACGCACCGCCACCGCCGCCGCACGCGAGAACACGAGACGCCCGTCGCGGACCACGTCGATCTCGGTCATCGCCGGACCGACATCGACGACCAGAACGCGCCCCTTCTGGCCGGCCGCATCCCGCGTCATCGCCACCGCGTTCGCGTACGGCCGGAGCCCCAGACGGTCAAGCGTCAACCCGGCCACGTCCGCGACGGCCTTGTAGTACTCGACCACATGGTTGCGCACGGCGGCCACGAGCACGTCCATCCCGCCGCCTTCGCCGCCTTCCTTGCGCATGACGGCAAAATCGACCGACGCCTGATCCAGCGTAAAGGGCAGTTCCTTCGAGACCTGGAAACGCACCATGCTGGCCAGCTCGTCGTCCGCCGTGCGAGGCAGCGTCAGGGGGTTGAGCACCGCATCCTGCCGCGGCACGCACATGACGACGCGATCGGCGCGGAGCCCCTTCTGCCGCAGCGCGGCCTTGAGGAACGCCCCGAACGAGCCGGCCTGCCCCACCTCGACGTCCGGCGGCACGGGCACCTCCGCCACGCCCACGATGCGCGCATCGCCCTTGCCCACCGCCGCCACGACGATGCGGAGGTTCCTCGCGTCCCAGTCGAGACAGAGAACCCGTCGGCCGCTAAGACCCGCCAGAAGTCCCATGCTTGAACTCGTCTTTGTCTTCCTCGCGCAAGGGGTAACCGGCCCCGAGCGAACTGATGTCACGCCACAGGAGAACCTGCTCCACCTGCCCGCGCATCTCGAGGATGACCTGCAGGCGCTTGTACGCACCTACATGGTCCGCGAATCCGATCGATTCGACCGTGTACTGCAACGACCGCGCCGTAATCCGCGGTGCGATCGCCGCGAACTTCTCCCGGGAAATCACCTCGCGCGTGGCCAGCCACGCCGGCGTCTTCTTGGATTCGTCGTCGAGCGTCAGGCGCGTCGCCAGGATCGCGTCCACATCCTGCTCCGTCAGCTCCGTCAGCGAAAGCAGAACCTCCCGGCTCGCGGTGTTGACGTTGATCAGGCCCTGCATCGGGTTGCGCCCGTCCCGGGAACTCGCCACCGTGAACCGATCCATGATGGCCGGCATGTCGCCCGGCTCCACGGGCGTCGGGATCTCCTCGACCACCTCCTCTTCCTCTTCGCCGCCCGCCTTGCCGCCGCCCTGGTTTCGCGGCGAGCCTCCCGGCGGCCTTGCCGTATCCCGCGGCGGCGCGAGGACGCCATCCTCGCGCGAACCGGACCGGTCCCGGCCGCCGGGGCCCGATGGCGCCCCGCCATCACGGCCTTCGCGATCGCCGGACCGTCCCGAATCCCGGCCCTGACCGCGGCCGCCCCCGGTTCGATCCCCGCGCCGGTCCCCGCCCGGGCCGCCGCGCGGGCCGCCCTGCGCTTCGGCGGGCTCCTCCGGCTGCGTCCCGTCGAACAGGTCCGGCCGCAAGGCCCGCAGATCTTCGACTGTCGGCACGCGCTGCCCGCCACGCATTTCGCCGCCGCCCCGATTCGACTGCTGCCGACGCTGGATTTTGTTCCCGTTGGCATCAACGCCGAGGTCCTCGAGCGTCGGCACGCGCTGCCCGCCCCGCATCTCTCCCTCGGAACCACCGCCGCTCGGCTGACGCCCCTGACGCGGGCCCTGGTTGCCGCGGTCCGGGCCTCCGCGCGGCCCGCCGTCCTGACGGCCCGGCCGCCCGCCGCGGCCAACGCCGGAGGAGGACGGCGGCACCGGAAGATCGACGTCCCCATCAAAGTTCTGCGGCGCGTCGGCGGGCGGCTCCCCCGGGCCGTCCGTTCGGTCGTCGGCCGTCCCCGGACCGCCCGGCTCCTCTGCGCCCGGCGCCACCTCCCGCCGGCCCGACGGCTGCGTGCCGGGCTGCGGCTTCTTCGTGACGATCCGAAGCGGCAGCAGCAGCTCGCCGAGGCTCTTGAACGTGTGCTTCTTGCTCTTCGCCGTCCGGATGAACTCAAAGACCTCCGGCCGGATCTCCTGCTCCAGTTGCACCTTGAGTTCCTCGGGCAGCCGATTGAGATCCAGGTTGTTGATGTTCAGCCGCGGCCGGTTGTCGCACGCGGTGTCCGTGTCGCGGGAGTAGACGGTCACGTACGGATAGATCCCGCGATTCAGAATCCCGTCCTGGTTGTCCGGCGGGAACAGCCCCTCGTTGCCGTCGTCCTCGTTCGGGTCGAGGTGGCCGTTTCGGTTGTAGTCCTCCCCGTAGAGGATCCGGCCGTTGAAGTTCTTGATCAGGAGCAGTTCCTCGACGCTCTCCAGCGGCCCGCCCTTGCACTTGTACTTCGGCGTCAGCGTCTGGTAGTAGGACGTCTTCGCGCCGCGCTCCCGCGGAACCTCGCCCGGCTCCCGCCAGTCCAGCAGGCAGTCGGCCAGCCGCTCCGGCAGGTCCGACGCGATGTCCCTGCTCTGCAGCTGCTCGACGTGGCACGCCCGGAAGAACGCGACGAGCTGGTCCCGCGTCGCGGTGTTGAGGTTCAGCTTGCTCGCCTCGTCCACGATGCCGTAGCGGAACCGCGTCTGCTCCGTCGTCCGCCGCCCCTCGTCGATCAACGGCGCCACGACGGTGAACCGCCAGGCCGGCTCGCCCGCGGGCACGTTCTGGTCGAGGCTCGTCTTGCCGCCGATCTGCCCCGGCGTCCATACGATGATCCGGCGAAGCGCATCCGGATTGTCGTCCCATCGCTCGTTGTCGGCCCGCTCGACGCCGCGCGGCAGCTTGGCCTTGCGGAGCAGCAGCTTGCTCCGCTCGACGCCGGCCTCGGCCGCGAGGTTCGCCTGGAATTCGTTGGACGTGGCGTTGATGGCCGACAGGTCCGCCCGCATCCGGTACGCGAACGTCGTCCCGAGCAGCGCGAGCAGCGACACGATCACCAGCACAACCAGCAGGATCATCCCGCGGTCTTCCACGTTTCCGCGGCACTGCTTTTTCACGTTCGCCTTCATCGCCCCTGCCTCCCCAGGCCGCCGCCCGTGCTGCGCAGTTCACGCTTGAAGTCCTCGCTCTGGTCGCGCAGTTCGCTCTTCATGTCGCCGAACTGGTTCTTCGCGTTCGCCAGCCGCGAGTTCAGGAAGCGGTCCGCCTGTTTCAGGCGAACAATCATCGAAACGCGATCCGGGTGCTCGTACTCGATCTCCCGCCGCTTCTCGTCGTCGAGCTGGCTGATGATGCTCTCTTCCATCGCCCGCTCCTCCTCCGTCAGGGGGTAGCGGCCGATCGTGATCCGGACCGCCTGCGGAAGGGCGTTCCCCTGGTTGTCCATGCCGACCCACTGGTCCGTCCAGTCTCGCCCGTCGAAGAAGGAGAACTTCAGGTACTTGATCTCGGGCGCCATCAGTTCGCCCTCGATGCCCGACGGTCCGGCATCCGCCCCCATGTCCCCTTCGCCGCCGCCCTCGTCCAGCGCGCTGTCCGGCATCGAATCGCTGCCCTCGGTCTGCATGACAACCCACTGGAGCAGCGTCTTCTGCTCCGACCGGAACAGCCCGTGCACGAGCGGCTCGCCGTTCTCGTCCTTGTTCTCCTCGTCCACGATGAGGCGGTACTCGATCAAACGCACGTCGGCCTTGGCCGGCGGCAACACGTCCGTCAGCAGGTCGTACTCCGCGTAGCAGTCGTTCTCCGGCAGCACCTGCCGGTAGATCTTGACCACGCCGTTGCCCCATTTGTCGATCTCGCCCGTGACGCCCACGCCGAAGCCCGGCGTGTAGCCCCCCGCGTTGCGGAGATCGTCCGCGATCCGCGCGAGCGTGATGCGGGAGAGCTGCGCATCGGCGACCAACCGGTCGGCGATCTCGCGCGCCCGCAACGTGTTCGAGTAAAACAGGTAGACGCCGCTCAGCAGCACGCCCGTCAGGGACAGCGCGATGATCACCTCGAGCAGTGTCAACGCCCGGCGCGTACGGCGGACGCACCCCGGCCGCGCCCCCGCCACGCCGCGCGTTGTCCTCGCTCGTCGGTCCATCATCATCGCCTCATCCCGCCGGTTCCGCCCCTGCCGCCACCGGATCGGCCGCCCGTGGCGTTGTACAGATCTTGCTCGGTCGGCACGCGGAACGGGTCGCTGAGGCCGTCGCGGCTGGGCAACCGCTGATTCCCGGCGCGAGGCCCGCCCGCGGTGCGAGGCGGCCCCGACCGATTCGATCCGCCCTGCCCGTCAACCTGCGGCGGCCGCAGAGCATTCCCGCCACGCCCCGACCGCACCGAGCCCGGCCGATTGACATTGCCGCCGCCCTGCTCATCCACGCGGGGCGGACCGGTCCGCGAATCGCGCCCACGATCAGGCCGATCGAAGCGGTTCCCACCACCGTCGGCATTCCGATCCGGGTTGCGGTCGAAGCGGGTCCGGTCCGGCCGACGGTCGGGTCGATCCTCACGAGGCGAATCGGACCGCGGGTCCCGGTTACGATCGGGACGTCGTCCGTTATCCGCCTCGCCCGGCCCCGGAAAACCGTCCCTGTCGGACCGATTTCCGCCTCGATCCCTGCCGCCGCGATCCGGCCCCGCATTGCCCGGGGCGAACGGCTCGCGACCACGCCCGACGCCCTGACCGTCACGCCCCCGCCGGTCCCTCGGACCGCCGCCCGGATCGCCGGCGAATCCACCCGGCGCCGGCAAGCCGCCGTCGCCCTCCACGTCGCCCCGGCCGCCGCGGGAACCCTCGCCGTCCTGGCCCTCGTCTTCTTCGCCGCGAGCGCCGTCCCGCTTGCCTTCGCCGGCCTGCTGCATTGCCTGCTCGATCTGCTTCCGCACGCCCTGCGGCAGCGAGTTCAGAAGGCTCGCGTAGGGCCCGAGCAACTTCATCAGTTGCGGCAACAGCTCCTGAAGCATCTGCGCATCCAGCGACGCGAGGATGGTCGGATCGATGTTCGTCGGATCGAAGCCGGGCAGTTGCACCTCGTCGGTCGCCTGCTGCAACTGCTCCTGCGTCAGGCCGGCATCGCGCTGCAGGTCCAGCCTGGCCGGCGTCGCCCGCAGCGTGTAGGAGGTGTGCACAACGTCCATGCTCTCGAAATCAGGCGTCTCCTCGAACGCCACGCCGGGCTTGTAGAGGATCTGGAGCGTCACCATGTTGAAGTCCGGCGTGTCCGTCGGGTCGATGTACAGCCGGTACGCCCAGCCCGGATACTCCTTGAAATCCTCCTCGATCTCGTCGTTCGGCACGAACTGGATGTCCCCCGCATCCAGCCGCGCCATCGTCGTCTCCGCAAGCATCACGGCCCGGGTCGCCGTCTGAGAATCGCCGGCGATCCGCAGCCCGATGTTCATCTGCATCCCGACGGCCGCCATCCCCAAAATCAGAATCGCCAGCGCGACGATCACCTCGAGCAGAACCACCCCGCGCCGAGCGATACCCGACGTGCCCCGCGCGACCGCGACCCGCGCCACACGCCCCCCCATCGCTCTGCCGCTTTGTCGCTTCGTCGCTTCCATCGGCTGCTTCCCTATTCGCTCGCCGCCGCGCGTTTCACCTGCATCTGGATCCGCAGGATGTTCTCTTCCGTGATCTCATCCGTCTTCATGAAGTCCACGTGCAGCACCGGCGATGCCTTGTACCGGTCCATCAGTTCCTTTTCGCTGTTTCGCCAGGGCCGCTGGAACCACACCTGCCCCGTCCGCCCGTCGAGAATCACGCTGACGATACGGCCGATGTCGCTCTCCTGCGGCTCCTCCTCCATGCCCATGTTCGTCAGCGTAAACACCGCCCAGTCCGACGTGCCGTCCGGCCGGAACTCGATCACGTCCATGGGCGCCTCCTTCACATTGACTTCCGGCCCCGCGAACGGCGACTTGTTGTTCACGAAGAAGTAGCTCCCGTCGATCGCCCGCCCCAGCCGCTGCACGCAAACGCACCGCACGCCCGGCATCAGCACGTGGCCCACGTCGTAATAGAGGTCCGCCCCGACGAACGTGCCCGGCTGGGCGATCGGATCGACCTCGCGCTCGACAAACGGCTGCTGTGTTTCCGCCGATGCCAGCACCGTCTTCTCCGCGTACGGGTCGTCCGGGTTCGGCGCTCCGGGGAACGCCAGCCGATACCGCACGCCGTCCCGCATCGCCGCCGTCCGCGTCAGGTGGATGAGCGACCGCAGCCGCTCGCACGACTCCGGGATCGCCCGGGCCTCGAACGTGCTCGTCAGCGACGGCATCGCATAGGCCATCAGCACGCCGAGCAGAACCAGCACGAGGATGATCTCGAGGAACGTCATCCCGCGTTCGCCCTGTCGCCGTTTTGTCCGCTGCGGCTTCATGCGGCCTGCCTGTCACCCGGTCACTCGGCCTCGGCACCACGCTCAGCCAGATGCGCGGAGACCGATCCCGAAGGATCGGTCCTGACGCGCCATCAGAAATCGCCGTGCAACGCCGTCGCATCCCCGCGACGGTCGGCGCGCCGGCCTATTTCGCGACGTCCCAGTTGCCGATGTCGTCGTCCGTCGCATCCTGCCCGTCCGGGCCAAGGCTCCAAAGGTCGTACGACTGCTCGTTGTGCTGGCCCGGCCTCTTGTACTGAAGGTCACGGCCCCAGGCATCCTTCATCGCCGAGGGATTGTCGATGTATGGCGTGCTGCCCCATCTCTTCTTCTTCTCTTCGTCGGTCGGGGGCTCATACAGCTCCTTCAGCGTCTCCGGATACTCGCCAACGTTCGTTCGGTAGAGATCCAGCGCCAGGCCGAGCGTCCCGCCCTTCAGAACCATCGACCGGGTCGTGTCGATCTTGGCCTTGTCGCCCGTCCCGATCAGGTTGGGCACGACGAACGCCGCCAGAATCCCCAGGATCACCACGACCAGCAGCACCTCAAGAAGCGAAAAGGCCCGTCTGATCGACCGTCGAGAAATCCGCCTGTGCATATCCGCAATCTCCATACAGCCCGGTCTACCACACTCCGGCCGCGTCAGCCCGCTGCTGACGCCCATGCGTCGTGCCCCCCGCGCCCTTGTACCCGATTCGAGTCAATCCGTTTCACTCGGGACTCCATTCCCGCGGTCGGAAATCCTTAATACCCCCGACTGCTGCTTGTCAGGATCGGTACCAGCAGCGCCAGGGCGATGAAAAGCACGACCACCGCCATGACCAGCAGCAGCAACGGCTCGAGCAACCGCACGCCCAGATCGATCTGCCGGGCCGTCCGCGCCTCGTTCGCATCGGCAATCTGGACGAGCACCGTGTCCAGCGTGTTGCTCTCCTCGGCCACCGCAATCATGTCGATGATGTCGATCGGAAACAGGCCGCTCGCGCCCAGCGGCGCCGCTACCGTCTCGCCCTTCGTCACGCTGTCCGTCGCCTTCTCAATGGCGTCGGCCAGACACAGGTTGCCCGCCGACTCCTTCGCCACCCGGAGTGACTGCAGGATCGGCACGCCGTTCTGCAGCATGGTACCCAGGATGCGGCAAAAACGGCAAATTGCCACCATCGACACGATCCGTCCCAACACCGGGATCATCAGCCTCAGCCGATCGTACGTTCGTCGCCCGTTCTCCGTCCGCACGTACGAAGCGGCGATCACGATCGACAGGACCAGCCCCGCACCGACGACCAGACCGCCCGGCCCGCTGAAGAAGTCGCAGATGCTGAACAGCATTTGTGTCATGAAAGGCAGGCGCCCGCCGCGCTCCAGAACGGGCCGGATCTTCGGCACCACGAACGACATCAGAAACGCGACGACGCCGACCCCCGCCGTCACGAGGATGCACGGATAGATCAGGGAACCCAGCAACTTGTTCCGCAGCTCGTCCTGACGCTCGGTGAAGCTCGACACGCGGGCCAGCACATCCTCGAGGAACCCGCCCCGCTCGCCCGCGCGGATCATCGCGATGTGCAGTTCGGAAAACGCATTCGAGTGCTTGGCCATCGCGTCGGCCAGCGTCTCGCCGCCCGCCACGTCGTCACGGACCTCGTTGACGATCTCCGTGAGCAGCGGGTGCGACTTCTGCCTCGCCAGCACGTCCAGCGACCGCATGACCGGCACGCCCGCCCGCAACAGATCGGCGAACTGGCTGTAGAACGTCGCCAGCACCCGCAACTTCAGCTTCCGCCGGCGGCCCGGCAGAATCGACTTGGCCGCCTGCCCCCCTTCGGCCACCTCAACGGGGAACAGGGCCTTCTCATCCAGCGACCGGAGTGCGGCCTGCTGGTTTTCCGCCGTCAACACACCGGTCACCGTCTGGCCGTCGAGCGTTCGCGCTTGATACGTAAACGTAGGCATTCTTGCCGGTTACCTCGCCTGCCCACCGCCATCGGCTTTATGGGACGCCAGGGCACAAGATTTCACGACACCCGCGGACCCGCCAATAGACCATATTTGGGCCACCCGCGAGAACACATCAGTGACTACCTCTTATCACGAAAACGCTTACGGACAGCCGATTCTTTCCCAAGCCGGTACGTCAAGCCCATAAGCCTCACGAGGAAGCCCCGCTCATGTTTGTACCCACTGGCCGACACGCCGCCGCAGATCGGACCGCCCTTTTATGCCATAAGCCGCTTCATCCTTCGTGCCTGCAAAAGGTTACACGCGGCGATCGACTATCGGATCTTCGCCTGCACGATGAACGGATATCCCGGCGGCATATCAGTATTGTTTTGTGCGCCGCCCCCCCCCCAGGACCTGTATAACCACGCACGCCGGGGCTGTCGCCGGCTGAAAAGTAACTCGCACCCGAAACATGACGATACCAGAACGACCGGCCCGCCCCGCCGACGGCGGCCCTAAGGAGGCGTTGATGGGCGCAGCCACCGCAACCCTGGAAACCACCGGCGTCGAGGCCATTATGGCGAAGGCCGTCCGCGCGGCCGCCGTCTTCAATCAACTCGACCAGGAACAAACCGACCGCATCGTCCGGGCCGTCTACGAAGCGGGTTTCAATGCCCGCGTCCGGCTTGCACACGCCGCCCACGAAGAGACGAAGCTGGGCGTCTGGCAGGACAAGGTCATCAAGAACGTCGTGGCCACGCAACTGGTCTACGAGGACATCCGGCACGAGAAGACCGTCGGCGTGATCCACCACGATGACGAACGCGGAATCACCGAGATCGCCCAGCCGCTCGGCCCGATCTACGCCATCATCCCGGTGACCAATCCTACCTCAACCGTGCTGTTCAAGATCCTCATCGCGTTGAAGACGCGCAACCCCCTCATCATCCGCCCCCACCGCAACGCCACGAACTGCTCGATCGAGGCGGCAAGAATCTGCTACGAGGCGGCCTTGTCCCAGGACGCGCCGGAGGACTGCGTCCAGTGGGTCAGCCACCTCAGCCGCGAGGAGACGCAGGCGATGATGGCCCACCCGCGGCTCGCGCTCGTCCTTGCCACGGGCGGAAGCTCGCTGGTCAAGGCCGCGTACAGTTCGGGCACGCCGGCCCTCGGCGTGGGGGCCGGCAACGTCCCGGTCTTCATCGAACGCACCGCCGACATCCCGTTCGCCGTCGGCGAGATCATGGCATCGAAGACCTTCGACAACGGCACCGTCTGCGCGAGCGAACAGGCGATCGTCGTCGAGAAGGCCGTGCTGGGCCAGACCGTCGATGCGCTCCAGGCCCACGGGGCGTATTTCCTCGACGCCGAGCAGGCCCGGCGCGTCGAGGCCGTCGCCTTCGACCGCGACAAAGGCGTCATGACCACGGAGATCATCGGCCAGCCGGTGGACGCGATCGCCCGCATGGCCGGCATCACCGTACCCGCCGGCACCCGGCTGCTCGTCGCCCGCCTCGACGGCGTGGGCCGCGACTACCCCCTCTCCGGCGAAATCCTGGCCCCCATCATCGCCTTCTACGCCGCCGACGATTTCGACGCCGCCGCCGCCCTGTGCATCGACCTGAACTTCTACGGCGGCATGGGCCATACGGTCAGCATGTTCTCCAACGACGAGGCGCGGATCCGCGAGTTCTCGCTCCTGATGAACGCCGGCCGCATCGTGGTCAACATGCCCTCGAGCCAGGGCGGCGTCGGCGGCATCTACAACCGCCTCCGGCCCTCCTTCACGCTGGGCTGCGGGACCGGCGGCAAGAACATCACCACGGACAACATCACCGCCCGCCACCTGCTGAACATCCAGCGGATCACCCGCCGGCGAATGAACGAACGGTTCGAAAGATTCGACAAGGCCCGCTACCTGGACGAGTCGCTGGACGTGCGGGCGATCGAGGAAGCGTACAACCGCAACTGGTGAAGCCGCCCGGTCGCGGACGAAAGGAAATCGCATGGTCGAGACACCAACGGAAACCCACGAACTGGTCGTCGCGCTCAATGGCCGGATGGACACGGCGGCGTGCACCGCGGCCGAAGAGAGCATTCTCGGCCAGGTGCGCGGGGCCGCGGGGCCGGTCGTCTTCGACTTGAGCCGCGTGGACTACGTGAGTTCGATGTTCCTGCGGATCTGCCTGAAAGCCGTGCAGCAGGTCGGGCCCGCCCGGTTCTCGCTGCGGCATGCCGGCCCGGAGATCCGGAAGGTGTTCAAGATTGCGGGCTTCGATCGGGAAATCCGTATCGAGTGAGAACGGCCGACATCCGGCCGATGCCGAGCCACACGTGATCACGCTGCGGAACCGGCTGAACGAACTGGGCAGGCTCGCCGAAGCCGTGGCCGCATTCGCCAGGGCGAACGGCCTCTCGCGCGACACGGCAAACGACGTCAACCTCGTCCTCGAAGAGGTCATCACCAACATCATCCGATACGGCTACGAGGACGACCGCGAACACGAAATCGTCGTCCGCGGCTGCCTCGCGCACGGGGAGCTGCGCCTGGAGGTGGAGGACGACGCCCGGGCGTTCAACCCGCTGCAGGTCCCTCCGCCGGACACCGAGCAGCCGCTCGAGGAACGGCCCGTCGGCGGGCTGGGCATCCACTTTGTCCGCCGGCTCATGGACCACGTCAGCTACCGCCGCAGGCGGAACCGCAACATCCTGACCCTTCGCAAGACCCTGGCCACGCGCGACCCGGCCGGAGCACACCGATGCGGCATTCGCAACTGACGAAGGCCGGCCGGCACGGAATCGCCCTCAAGCTCGTCGGCCTGATCGTGCCGACCTGCGCCGCGATGTTCGCGATCGCATTCGGATACAGCCACTTCATGGCACGCAGGATCGTCTTTCGCCATATTCAGGACAGCGCCCGCAACCTCGCCGCCTCAACCGCACACCAGATCGAGGCCGACCTCCGGCCCGTGGAGCGGGTGCCGCGCGATCTCGCGTGCCTGCTCGAACAGGCGCCGTACAACGCCAACGAATTGAACAGGTTTCTGCTCTCCGCCGTCCGCAACAACCCCGAGGTGTTCGGCTCGACTGTCGCCTTTGAGCCCCGCGCCTTTGACCCGGCCCGGTTCTACTTCGCCCCCTACTGCTACCGCAACGGCAGCGCCATCGAGACGAAGTATCTCGGCGGAGACGACTATCGCTACCACGAGTGGGAGTGGTACGCCGTCCCCCGCGAAACGCAGAAGCCCGCCTGGACCGAGCCCTACCTCGACAGGGGCGGCGGCGGCGTGCTGATGGCCACGTATTCGGTGCCCCTCTGGCAAACCGCCCGCGGCGAGCGCGCGTTTCGCGGCGTCGTGACGGCCGACGTCTCGCTGGCGTGGCTGCAGGACCTGATGAAGTCGATCCGCATCGCCCGGAGCGGCTACGGCTTCCTCATCTCGGCGAAGGGAACGGTCATCACCCACCCCGACGCCGGCCTGGTAATGAACCGGACGCTGTTCGAGATCGCCCGCGAACGGCACGACCCGAAACTCGAAGCGCTCGCCCGCGACATGACCTCCGGAAAAGCAGGCATCCTCCCGTGGAAAAGCCTCGTGACGGAGCAGGAATGCTGGCTGGCGTATCACCCGCTGACGCCCACGGGCTGGTCGGTCGGCGTCGTGTTCCCGCAGGACGAACTGCTCGCGGACATCCGCTATCTCGGTCGGATCGTCCTGGCCGTCGGCTGCGCGGGGTTCGCGTGGCTGTTGATCGCGACCGTCTTCATCGCCCGCTCGATCGCCCGCCCGCTGCGGAGCCTCGCGGACGCCACGTGCGAAATCGCCGCGGGCAACCTCGACTTCGACGTGCCGGCGATCCGAACGCGGGACGAGGTCGGCCGGCTCGCCGAATCCTTCGCCCACATGAAGGACTCGCTCAGGCGGCACATCGAGCGGCTCAAGGCCACGACCGCCGCCAGGGAACGCATCGAGGGCGAACTCCGCATCGCGCACGAAATCCAGATGAACATCCTGCCGAAGACCTTCCCGGCCTTCCCCGACCGGCGGGACTTCGACATCTACGCAACGCTCCGGCCCGCCAAAGAGGTCGGCGGCGATCTCTACGACTTCTTCCTGCTCGACGACGACCACCTGTGCTTCTGCGTCGGCGACGTCTCCGGCAAGGGCGTGCCGGCGGCGCTGTTCATGGCCGTGACAAAGACGCTGCTCAAGGCCGCCGCCCGAACGACGCGAAGCCCCTCCGAGGCCCTCACGCGGGTGAACGACGATGTGGTCCAGGAAAACCGGACCGCGATGTTCGTCACCGTGTTCTGCGGCGTGCTCGACCTGCGGACCGGACGCCTGGAGTACTCCAACGCCGGGCACAACCCGCCCTTCATCCTCCGCAGCGACGGACGGCTCGAGTCGATCGACGACCCCGACGGCCCCGTCGTCGGCGTCATCCCCGGCTCCCGCTACGGCTGCCGACAGACCGACCTCCGGCCGGGCGACACGCTGTACCTCTACACCGACGGCGTCACGGAGGCCATGAACGAACACGAGGAACTCTTCACCGACGCGAGGCTTCGCGACCTCCTCGCACGGAGCCGCGCCGAGTCACCCCGCGAACTGGTGGACCGCACCTACCGCGAGGTGGAGGTCTTCTGCCGCAACGCACCCCCCTCTGACGACATCACGGTCCTGGCCCTCCGCTTTGCATCGGTCGGCGACCGGCCGGCGTCGCCCGCCGCCATCGACACCCCCGCGACCGCGAATGCGTAGCCGCGGGCAACCGCCCGCCTCGCCGGCGCGCCGCTTGGACGCCATCATTCTTCCGTCCTTCGCGCATCGGTTTCCGTCATCGCCGCGGACGTGCGGAAGCGACGGATCCTGCCCGCTTGCACGGCCGTCGCTTGCGCGAGGGGCCCCTGTCTGGCGTTGCGTAAGCGTTTCAGCGTTGCGCCGGCGCGGACGCGGCCGGCAAGGGCGCGGGCCGCAGACCGCGACGCTGGGCGAGAATGGCGATGAGGCCCCAGACGCCAAGGACGATGAGCGCTTCATTCGGACGCTGACGGCAGAGGTCGATGCCCTGCGGCCAGTAGCGGCTGACCAGCGGAATGGCACCGCCGAGAATCAAGGCCGTGCCGACCGCCGCCGTACCGATCACGATCGCCCAGCGGTAGGCCAGAAGCCCGAAGGCCGCGCCGACGAGGAACGCCGCACCGAGGATGACGACCAGCCGCCGGCTGTCGCCGGGATACTTGGCCCACACGTGGCCGACGAACGCCCGGCCGTACTCCGCCGGATGCATCTGCTGGCTCGCGACCTGCTGGGCGGGGCTCATCAGGGCGAAGCCCTCGCCCGTCGCCCCGCCGGCGATCCGGGCGTCCTCGAACTCCTGCCAGATCCCGGGCACCGTCGGCCCGATGGCCACGCCCGCGGCGATCAGCACCGCCACCGTCCCGGCGAGCAGCGCCACCCACAGGCGGAAGAAGGCGTAGCCCACCAGGCCGGCCAGCACGACGCCCAGGAGGATCGCCGTGATGATGCTCACGTTGAGTTGGCCCGCCACCTGCGCGCCGACCGCCGCCCCGGCCCCGGCGAAGCCCAGCACGATCACCGAGCGAACGAGCCGCGCCCCGGCCAGGCAGAAGACCAGGCCGACGACGATGCTCACGGCCGCCGGCCACAACGGCATCGCCGCATCGCCCGACGGCATGTGGTAGCGGATGAACTCCTGAATCTGGGTCAGCCAGTCCGGCATGGCCCTCGTCCCGCGGGCGACTGCTCAGCGGCCGGCCCCGCCGTTGGCAACGCGTGTCCCGCTGTCGCCCGGTTGCGGCACGATCACCGCGTTATTGTACACGCTCACGTCGATATACGCCCGGGCCGGATCGACCCGCAACTGGTGCTCGATATTCCGAATCTTCTCCGCCGGCGTCGGCTCCTCGATCTCTTCGCCGGGGGCCGAGCCCCAGCGGATCCGCGTGCCCTGCTGCGTCGCAAGCACGATGTGGCTCCGGCCCGCGTCGCGCCGGCCGCGATAGTTCGATACGTCGATCGACGCGATCCGGTTCGCCCACGGCAGGTCGAAGAACATCGCCGTCAGCCGGATCCCCGCCTGGAGATCGCTTCCTGTCCACTTCTGCCCCACCGGCGGCGGCGGCGACGACACCCCGGCGATCATGATCCACCCGGGACTCAGACGATCGTAAACCTCCGGCAGCCGATACCCTTCGATATCGACGGGCACATATTCGTCCTTCACCTGGACCATGCCGATCGGACGCCGGTACTCGCACTTGACCCGCACCGAGCCGTCCGGGTATTTGCGGACCCAGTGCACGTCCTTCACCCACCCGCTGCGTCGGAATCGTTCGGCAACGCGCACTGTCAGCTGGTCGTCCAGCCACGCATCCGATGCGTCGAGCGCGACGGCGGACGCCAATCGAGGCGTCCAGCCCTCCTTCTCGGCCCAGTCCGGCAGATCGGCGAGCATCAGGCGCGGTTTCGGGTTGCACGCCTCCAGTTGCCGGGCCGTCTGTTCCATCCGACCCAGCGCCCAGCGCACCGAAACGACCAGCGCGACAACGGCCAGCACGGTCAGCCATTGCTGACGGCTCAGCCGCCCGACGAACGCCGCGACGCGCGCCGCCGTGCGCCGGATGACGCCCGGCTCGCCCGGTCCCTGGTTCTGTCGCGATCGTCGTCCCATGTCACGCACCGCAAGGGCACAACGCCCCGCCGTCAGCCGGCCACGCGGCCCCGGACGGCCCCCGCCGCCCGATTCATTGCCAGCCCGACAAGCGTCTGGCACAGCTCGGCGAAGCCGATGCCCGCCTGCGCCGCCGCCTTCGGCAGGAGCGAGTGGTCCGTAAAGCCCGGAATCGTGTTGATCTCCAGCAGGTACGGCTCGCCCGTCTCCTCTTCGACCATCCAGTCCACGCGGGCGAAGTCCCGGCAGCCCACCGCCTTGAACGCCGACACGCTCCACTCCCGCAACCGCTGCAGCGCCGCCGGCGCCAGCGGAATGTCAAACAGGTATTCGGTATTCTCGTCGATGTATTTCGCCTGGTAGTCGTAGAAGCCGCGCGCCGTCCGGATCCAGATCGGCGGCAACGCCTGATCGTCCACCACCCCGACGGTAATCTCCAGCCCCTTGACGTACTGCTCGATGAGACACTGGCCGTACTTCCGCACGAGGTTTCGGACGGCCGGAATGAACGCCGTCGCGTCGCGGATGATCTCGCAATCGACGCTGCTGCCTTCGGCCACGGGCTTGACGACGACCGGCGGCGTCCAGTTCGAGCACGCCTGCCGCCACCGCGACGGCCGGGCAATGTCGAACCGCGGCGTCGGAATGCCGGCGTCGATGCAGCGGGCCTTCGTGCGCACCTTGTTCATCGCCAGCGCGGAGGCCGCCGGACCCGAACCGCAGTACGGAATCCCCCGCTTCTCGAGAAGGCCCTGGATCTGCCCATCCTCGCCGAACGTCCCGTGCAGCGCGATGAACACGACATCCGCCGGGACATCGAGCGCGCTCAGGTCCGGCGGCACGATATCCGCCTCGTGAACCTCGTGCCCGAGCAGACGCAGGGCCGCCGCGACCGCACGGCCGCTCTTGAGGCTCACCTCGCGCTCGGAACTCGGCCCGCCGCAAAGCACCGTGATCCGCAACGGGCGACCGAACGCCGACCACGCCGGCGTCCCGCCCGAACCGCTCCCTGGCATCCTTGCCGTCTGACTCATGACCGCGACTCCGATTTCGCCAGCCCGTCCGTCCGCGCCGCCCATTCCCCGTCGCCGCCCCAGACCTGGACTTCCAGTTCCAGGTCCACGCCGAACTCGTCGGCCACGCGCCGGCGCACCACGTCAATCAACGTAAGGACATCCGAGGCCGATGCCCCGTCCGACGCCACGATGAAGTTCGCGTGCTCCGGCGAAACCACCGCCCCGCCGACGGTCGCGCCTTTCATCCCCGCCCGGTCGATCAACGCCCCGGCGGAGGCCCCGGGCGGGTTCTTGAACACGCAGCCGGCGCTGTCCGCCGCGAGCGGCTGCGACTTCCGCTTGAACTCCCACACCTCCCGATACCGCTGCATCGCCGCGCCGGGCGCGCTCGGAGACAGTGCCAGTTCCGCACGCTCGATGATCGTGTCCCCGAGCCCGCACCGGCGATACCCGAACCCCAGTTCCTCGTGCTTCCACTCACGACGGCATCCGGACCGATCCACGGTCCATACACGCCGAACGACATCACCAATCTGGCCGAACTTCCCCCCCGCGTTCATGCGAATGCACCCCCCGACCGTGCCGGGAATGCCCGCCATGCACTCCAGGCCCGACAGGTTCCGCCGCACCGATTCGATCGTCAGACGGGCCATGTCAACGCCCGCGCCCACCACGACGCGCGGCGTGTTCCAGATCACGCGCGAGAACTCGCCGCCCTTCAACTGAACGACCACGCCGTCCACGCCGTCGTCGCGGATCAGCACATTCGCCCCCCCGCCCAGCACGTAAACGGGCAACTGCTCGTCCCGGGCCTTCGAAAGCACCGCCCCGAGTTGACCCGGAGACTCCACCTGCGCCAGGACCCGTGCCCTGCCGCCCAGCCCGAATGACGTGAGCGGCGCCAGCGGGGCGTTCTCGACGTACCTCGGCGACGAATCAGACCCGGACATCCCTACACCGCACTCCTCAGGTCGCGCACGTCACCTGCCGCCACGGCGCCCCGGACCAGCTCCCCGAGCGGATCCGAGCTGTTCAACTCCGCCACGAGGGCGTCCGCCACCCGCCAGACATCGCCGGCGCCCATCGTCATCACAACGTCGCCCGGCTCTACCGAGCCCGCCAACTGGCTCACGATGCTGTCGAAATCCGGCTCGTACCGCGCATCGCCCCCGTTCAGGTGGATCCGGTCCACCAGGTCGCGGGCCGTCACCAGTTCCCGTTCGGACTCGCTGTCGCGAACGAAGTAGATGTCCGGCACGACCACCGTGTCCGCCTGGGCAAAGCTGCGGGCGAAGTCGGCCAGCAGGAACCGCGTCCGCGAGTGCTGGTGCGGCTGAAACACAACCCACAGCCGCTTCGGCTGGTACAGCTCGCGCGCCGCGCGAAGCGTCACTTGGATCTCCGTCGGATGATGACCGTAATCGTCCAGCACGGTCACCCCCTTGGCCTGGCCCCGAAGCGTCAGCCGCCGCTCGGCCCCGGCGAAGTCCGGCAGGATGCGCGCGATCACGTCCATCGACACCCCGCCATGCCAGCACAAGGCCGCACACGCCAGCGCGTTCGCCACGTGATGCCGACCCGGAATCCGCAATTGCGTCTCCGCCAGAACCTCGCCGTCCCGCGCAATGCCGAACCGGAAACACCCGCGCTCCGCCACAGGCTCGACCGCCTGCCAGGTCACGTCCGGACCGAAGCCGAAGGTCTCCACCCGGCCGCCGGAACGCTCCGCCGCCGCGATGGCCGCCCGGCTCTCGCCGTTCACGACCAGTACGCCGTTCGGCGGCAACAGGGCGGCAAAGTCCGAAAATGCTCCGATAATATCCTGAATGTCCTTGTAGCAATCAAGGTGGTCTTCCTCGACGTTGAGGATTGTCGCGTGCTTCGGCGCAAGCCGCAGGAACGACCGATCGTATTCGCACGCCTCGACCACGAAGTGGGGTCCGTCGCCCACACCGCTGCCGCCGCCGAGTTGAACCACGTTGGCCCCCACGACGAACGAAGGATCCCACCCCGCCTGACGAAGAACGTAGGCCGTCATGGCGGTCGTGGTGCTCTTGCCGTGGGTACCGGCGATCGCGATCCCGTCGCGGCCCTGCATCAGCCGCCCGAGCAGGTCGGCGTACTTGACCGTCTCGACGCCCCGCCGGCCGGCCTCGACCAGTTCCGGGTTTTCCGGCCTGATCGCCGCCGAGTAGACGACAAGGTTCGTGTTCTCCGGCAGGTTGTCCTTCGACTGGCCGATGGCGACGGCGGCGCCCGCCTTCACGAGGCGAGCGAGTTCGGCAGACGCAGCCGCATCCGAGCCGCTGACCGTCGCACCCCGGCGCATCAGCACCAGGGCGGCGCCGCGCATGCCGCACCCGCCGATGCCGATCAGATGTACGTGTTTGCCGAGGAAATCCTTGGAACCGAGATTTACCCGTGCTGGGGACTCGACCCTCGGCGGGGCCGCATCCCCTTGCGGAATGCGGCGCGTCCGTGCGCCATGCGCCATGTTTGTCCGCCCTTTCCGGCGACCGGCCCCGGGGCCCGCCGCCCCTCACTCGCTTCGACAATCCTAGCGAATCGCGCGCGCATTTCAAGCGCGCAGTGCCCTCGCTCGATTCGCAGACCTAAGCTTCATATCGGGCCGCGACACCGAAATCCTTGAGCCCCTCGCCCGGCTGAATCAACCCCATGCGAAATCGGGGATTGCGCTCATCCGCGGAATGCTCGGAACCCCGCGAAGAGGGAGAAAATGGGCGAACCGGTCAGCACACGCAGGGAGGGGATCTGAAACCTTTCTTGCCCTGACGCGTTGAGCGCAGGGCGTCCACTTCCCGTGAACACGGTCTTCTGCCTGTCCGGCATTCGTTCCTGACCCCGTTCGCACGTACGGCCATGCACCCTGTGCGCCGTCTCGCTTCCCTCGACCCACGAGCTTCTGTAAGCTGGACGCCGGCCTGGCGCGGCGGCGGGACAGCTCCACCGGACGATCTGCCGCTCCTCGCGCCTGCGGGAGACGAACGCAACGGGCGGGCTCGCCCGCGCCCTCCCTCTCCCTGCTGAGAACGACGAGGCCGCCCTCCCGTCCCTGAAAGCAAGGGGCTGGAGCCGGGCCGGCGGCCGGAGGATGGTCATGCGGTTCATCGGTAGCATTGTGGCGGCCGTGGTCGGTTGTTCCTCGATCGCCTGCGGGCCGAACGCCGTCAACACCGGCAGCATCGCCACGATCGTACCCCGGACGTCGCACCGCTCGTCCAGCTGCGACCGCAGCGGCGGCAACGCCGATTCTCTCGACAGCTTCGCGCCGGGTACGGCGCATACGATGCTCGACGTGGACGGGCCCGGCTGCGTCACGCACCTCTGGATGACGCTCGCGGTCTTCCCGGGCCACGCGACGTTCCTCCGCGACCTTGTGCTGCGGGCCTGGTGGGAGAACTCCGCCGTGCCGTCGGTCGAAGTCCCGCTCGGCGACTTCTTCGCGCTCGGGCACGGCAAGCGATACCCCGTGCAGTCCGTGCCGGTGGCCGTCGGCCAGAACCCCGTCGCCCTGAACTGCTACTGGCCGATGCCCTTCCGCCGTCACGCCCGCATCGAGATCGCCAACGCCGGCGAGCGGACCATCCGCCGGCTCTACTACCACGTCGATTACGAACTCGGCCCCATCCCGCCGGACCAGGGACTCTTCCACGCGGCCTTCCACCGCGAAAAAAGACTGCGGACGCAGGGCCACGACGCCAACACGACCGGGGCGGAGAACTACGTGATCCTCGAAACGACCGGCGAGGGACAGTACGTCGGCTGCGTCCTCTCCGTCGATGCGCAGCCCGGCGGCTGGTGGGGCGAGGGCGACGACATGATCTTCGTGGACGACGCCACGAAGCCCACGATCATCGGCACGGGCTCGGAGGATTACTTCAGCAACGCCTGGGGCTACAACACGGCGTTCAGCTACCCGTACTACGGCGCCCCGCTTGTTGAGAAGCGGGCCGACGGCGGGTCCTTCACCACGGTCTACCGCTGGCACATCGCCGATCCGATCCGCTTCCGCAAACGCATCAAAGTGACCCTCGAGCACCTGTTCGGCAAGGGCACGGCCAACGATTACGCCTCGGTCGCGTTCTGGTACCAGCGGGAGCCGGTCCGCCAGCGCGAGCCGCTGCCGTGCGGCAGCGAAAACCACCCCCTGCACCCGGAGACGCAACCGGCTTCGCCTGCGTTCGATGTGGACAGCGCGGAGCTGGAGCCGCAGCTCCGCGCGCGGGGGCTGGCCGTGCGGGTGGTCACGACGTTTCCGCACGAGGGCTACAAGTACGGCGGCTGGATTCAGATCGAAGCCCCGAACGGCCGCATCGACTTCGATGTGCCGGTTCCGTCCGACGGCCCCTACCAGGTGACGCTCAAGCCGGTGGACCACCTCGTCAGCGGGCCGTTGACGATCCGCGCGCAGGACGGCACGGCACGGACGTACGAAAAGCAGGGCAAGCCGGCTCACAAGACCCCGTTCATCGATCTTGGCCGCGTCCGACCGGCGAACGGTGCGATCCGGATCACGATCGAGGGCAACCCGGTCGTCGGGATCGACTGTGTCCATCTGGAGAAGGCGGAGGAGTAGGGGACCGAGCGACGGAGCGACGCAGACGAAGAACAGTACTGGGTGCCGAGGACTACAGTACTGGGCGTTGAGTGCTCCAGTGCTGGGTGCTGAGTGCTCCAGTGCTGGGTGCTGAGTACTGAGGTCGTCACCCCCGCGGAAGCGGGGGTCCAGAACAGCGGGCGAAGGCCTGGATCCCCCCTTTCCGCGGGGATGACGCTAGCCGGGCAGCCATGCAACCGGCCAACCGAGCGACGCCGCGTCGGGGCTGCGGTGGACGGGCGAGCGGCAAACGGCGATCATGGGGCCCGACCCGGAGGTATGCGATGTCCGAACATGCGTTGACTCGTCGAGGGTTCTTGTCTCAGGCCGCCGCCGGCACGATCGGCGGCGCGGTCCTCGCCGGCTGTGCCGCCACCGGGCCGAGGAGCCGGGCCCGGCCCGGCCGCGTCCCGGGGGCGAACGACCGGATCTCGATCGGCATCATCGGCAGCGGCGAACGAGGCTCGTACCTGATGACGGAGATCCGCGCGAACGCCCGGGAGCACAACGCGGAGATCACCGCCGTCTGCGACGTGTGGCAGCCCAACCTCAGGAACGCCGCCGCGAACGTCAAGACGTGGTTCGGGCGGGAACCGCGCACGTTCACGCGGTTCGGCGACCTGCTCGACCTCGACGACGTCGATGCCGTCGTCATCGCGACGCCGGACTTCGCCCACTGCTCCATCCTCATCGCCGCGCTGCAGGCCGGAAAGGACGTCTACGTCGAGAAGCCGATGTCGATCGACCTCGGCGAGGCAAACCGGGCGTTCGACCTCGCCCGCGCGAAGGACCGCGTCGTGCAGGTCGGCACGCAGCGCCGCAGCGAGGGACGGATGAGGGCGTACGCCCGGGTGGTCGCGTCCGGCGCGCTCGGCACGGTCAGCCGCGTCTCGGCGGCGCAGTACGTCAACCACCCGCGGTGGGCACGGCCGTACGACAATTGCAGGGCCGCCGACGTGGACTGGGACGCCTACCTCTTCAACCGGCCCAGGGTGCCCTTCAACCCGCGATACCTCCGCCGCTGGCACCTCTACAGGATGTGCTCCAACGGCCTGTCGGGCCTCTGGATGGTCCACTACGTGGACACGACCAACATGATCATGGGCACGAGCTACCCCGGCAGCGCCGTCGCCCACGGCGGCACGTACGTCTGGAAGGAGGACCGCGAGCACGCCGACACGTTCCACGCCCTGCTCGACTACCCGCAGGGGTTCCTCTTCTCCTGGGGCATGGGCCTGGCCAACACGAGCGGCACGCACTGGACGGTCAACGGCGTCAAGGCGACGCTCGACATCGAGAAGGGCGAGGTGATCGACGACATCCCCACCGGGGAGAAACGGCCGGCGCCCGAGCCGCGGAAGATCGCGCCCGACCCGAGCGATTCGCACATGGGCAACTGGCTGGAGTGCATCCGCTCGCGCCGTCGCCCGAACGCCGACATCGAGTACGGCCACCAGCACACCGTCGCCACGGTGATGGCCGCCGAGGCGTTCTTCACCGGCCGGCGGCAGGTCTACGACGCGAAGCGCCGGCAGATCCGGGCGGGCTGACGCGCACGCGATTACTTCCGCCGGTGCTGGCGTTTCGGCTTCCAGCGGCCGTCGTCCTTCTTGACCGGGCCGCCCGCGGGTTTGTTCGCCGCCGGTGATTCGCCCGTCGAGGCCAGTTCGGGCATTTCCTTGAGTTGCCGGATCCGGTCGCGCAGCGCCGCGGCCCTCTCGAATTCCAGGGCCTCCGCCGCCTCCAGCATTTCCTTCTCCAGCGTCGCCAGCAGCTCGGTCTTGTCCATTTCCTCCTCGCTGGCGTGGATCGCCTCGCGGGCCGTCCGGCGGGCGCTCATCTCGGCCTCGATGCCGACGCGGATCTCTTTCTTGATCGTCTCGGGCGTGATGCCGTGCTCCTCGTTGTACCTGAGCTGGATTTCCCGGCGGCGGTTCGTCTCGTCGATCGCCCGCTGCATGCTCGGCGTCACCTTGTCGGCGTAGAGGATGACCTCGGCGTTCACGTTGCGGGCCGTACGGCCGATCGTCTGCACGAGCGACGTCTCGCTCCGCAGGAACCCCTCCTTGTCCGCGTCGAGGATCGCCACGAGCGACACCTCCGGCAGATCGAGCCCCTCGCGCAGCAGGTTCACCCCGACCAGCACGTCGAACTCGCCCTGCCGCAGCGCCTTCAGAATCTCGACGCGCTCCAGCGTGTCGATTTCGCTGTGCAGATACCGCCCGCGGAGCCCCTCCTGCTGAATGTAGTTCGACAGGTCCTCGGCGAGGCGCTTCGTCAGCGTCGTCACCAGAACCCGCTCGCCCGCCGCCGCACGCTCGCCGATCCGCCGGAGCAGGTCCGGCACCTGGCCCCGGGCGGGCAGCACGTCGATCTTCGGATCGACCAGGCCCGTCGGACGGATGATCTGCTCGACGACCTCCCCGCCGCATGCCCGGATCTCGAACGGCGCCGGCGTCGCCGAGACGAACAGCACCTGGTTCCACATGCTCTCGAACTCCTCGAACCGCATCGGGCGGTTGTCGAGGCAGCTCGGCAGGCGGAAGCCGTGCTCCACGAGCACCGTCTTGCGGCTGCGGTCGCCCGCGTACATCGCTCCGATCTGCGGAACGGTCACGTGCGACTCGTCGAGGATCAGCAGAAAGTCCTTGGGGAAATAATCGACCAGTGTGTACGGCTTCGCCCCCGGCGGCGTGCCCGCGAGGTGCCGCGAGTAGTTCTCGATCCCGCTGCAGTAGCCGACCTCGAGCAGCATCTCGATGTCGTACCGGGTGCGGGCGGCCAGCCGCTGGGCCTCGAGCAGCTTGCCGTGCCGGCGCAGTTCCATCAGCCGCTGCTCCAGCTCGGCCCGGATCGACTCCACGGCCCGCTGAATCCGCTCCTCGGGCATCACGTAGTGGACGGCCGGGTAGATGAACAGCTGATCCTCCGTCGCCAGCGTCTCGCCGGTCAGCGGGTTGATCAGTTCGATCTTGTCCACCTCGTCGCCGAACAGCTCGATGCGGTAGGCGAACTCCTCGTACGACGGGTGCAGCTCCACGACGTCCCCGCGCACGCGGAACGTGCTCCGCTTGAAGCCGAGGTCGTTCCGCTGGTACTGGAGGTCCACCAGCTTGCGCAGAAAGGCGTCGCGCTCGATCCGGCCGCCACGGCGGATTGCGATCACGCTGGCCTTGTAGTCCTCCGGCGAGCCCAGCCCGAAGATGCACGACACGCTCGCGACGATGATCACGTCGCGCCGGCTCACGAGCGAGCTGGTCGCGCTGAGGCGGAGCCGGTCGAGGTCGTCGTTGCGCGAGGCGTCCTTCTCGATGTAGATGTCGCGCTGCGGAATGTAGGCTTCGGGCTGGTAGTAGTCGTAGTAGCTGACGAAATACTCCACCGCGTTGTGGGGAAACAGCTCGCGGAACTCCTCGTAGAGCTGGGCGGCGAGCGTCTTGTTGTGCGAGATGACCAGCGTCGGCCGGTTCAGGTTGCGGATGACGTGGGCCATGGTAAACGTCTTTCCGCTGCCGGTGACGCCGAGCAGACACTGCCGCCGCGCGCCCTGCTCGAAGGCCCGCGTGAGCTTCTCGATCGCCGCCGGCTGATCGCCCCGCGGCTCCATCGGGCTGACGAGCTGAAAATCCGGCACTGAGCCTCCCCGGCGAAAAACGTCCCACGTCGAACACCTCAGTATAGCAGCGCGCGGCAGGCAAAGCAGGGCCACTCCTGCCGCTTGGCTCCGGGGGCCGCCCGATGGTATCATGCACGGTGGTTGTCCGGCGATCGGCGCCGGCCTTCGTCTGTCCGCGGTGGACGTGCATTGGACGCGAGCCCCGAAGCCAACGAAACCCAGCCCGCCCCGGTGGAAACGCCGGCGGCCGAGACGACGGCGCCGCCGCGCCCGCCCCGGCCCGCGACCATGGTCCGCTACGGACGCATGGGCTACGTCGGCGAGTTCACCCATCCGCCGCAGGCACGCTTCGCCTGGGGTGCCAAGGTCGTTGTGCAGACCGACCGCGGCATCGAACTCGGCGAGCCCATCCACCTGACGTGCCCCTCGTCGGCCAACCCCATCCCGCGCGATCAGATGCTCCTCTACGCGAAAAACTCCGGGAGCGAGTATCTCTTCCTCAACGCCGGCCGGATCCTCCGGCAGGCCACCGACGACGACCTCGCCGAGGCCCGCCACCTCCGCGACGCCGAGATCGACAAGATCGGCAAGTGCGCCGAACTCGTCGAACAGCACGGCATCCAGATGAAGATCGTCGACTGCGAGCACCTCTTCGGCGGCGAGCGGATCATCTTCTACTTCATGGCCGAGGGACGTATCGACTTTCGCGACCTCGTGCGGGACCTGGCCCGGGAGTTCCAGACCCGGATCGAAATGCGGCAGGTCGGCGCACGCGACGAGGCCCGGCTCATCGCCGACTTCGAAACCTGCGGACGGGAATGCTGCTGCAAGAACTTCCTCAAGACCCTCAAGCCCGTCAACATGAAGATGGCCAAGATGCAGAAGGCCACGCTCGATCCCTCCAAGGTCTCGGGCCGCTGCGGCCGTCTCAAGTGTTGCCTGCGGTACGAGCAGGACACCTACGACGAACTCGACCGGCGCCTGCCGCGGATGGGTTGTCGCGTGGCGACACCGGAGGGCGAGGGCTTCGTGATCGATCGGCTGATCCTTGCCCAGGTCCTGCTGGTCCAGACCGGCGAAAACCAGCGCGTGGCGGTGCCCGTCGAGCAGGTAACCGTCGTGGAAGAGCCGCCCGCACGACGGGGCGGCGGCCCGAGGAACGGCGACCGGCCGCGCGAAGACCGCGGCCCCAGGAACGGGCCGCCCGAGAGTGCCAACGGAATCCCGCCGGGGGCCGGGCAGGCCGAGGGCGACCTGCCGCCGCCGGCGGCAGACGCCGATGATGCCGCCATACGGCAGCCGGACGGCGAACGCCGCGGTCGTCGTCGTCGGGGACGCCGCGGAGGTGCGGGACGCGAGCGATCGGGACCCGCCGGCCAGCCTCCGTCGCCGGGGGCGGACAACGCCCCGCAGGGTCCGCCGGGGTCGGATTGACGCCGGCGCGGCCTTGTGCGACGCTGGGATAGCGAAAGAGCGAGAAAGCGGGAGAACGAAAAAACCGGTCCGATGCGGCGGGGATCTGCGGATCTCGCCGCCGACGCCTTCGGAAACCCGGATTCCGGCGCGGTTCGCCCTCTTTCTCATGTTTCCGTCGTCGCGGCGATTGACGACGGAGCGGAAATATGGCCAGGACACCCGCGACACAGACCAAGACCGTCGAACAGATCGCCCGGGAGATCGGGCAGTACTCCATCGACGCCTTCCAGTTCGTGCACAACGCGATCAGCACGGCTTCGGAGCGCGTGCACGGCCCGGTCTCGAAGCCGGAACGGCGACTGATGAAGTGGATGGCCAGGCAGAACCTCTCGCTCGAGACCGTCCGACGCCTCTACGAAAAAGACGAATTGCCGCCCGGCGTCCGCCGGGCCATTGATGAAGTCGGCGGCGTCGAAGCCCTCAACCGCCACGTCACCGGCCAGCAGTTGTGCGTCACCCTCCGCGACATCGCCATCGAACGCTGGGGACTCCTCGCCCGAAGCGTCCTCGAACACTGGGGGGTCTACAGCACGCTGGACTTTGGCCGGATCGTCTTCGCCCTGGTGGACAACCAGATCCTCTCCAAGCAGCCGACGGATTCTCTCCGCGATTTTGACCGGGTATTTGACTTCGCCGAAGCCTTCGACCGCCGCTACCGTATCCAGATCGAAAAGCCCCAGTGACGCCCCCCGCACGCACGGCGGGACTTGCGAAACGCCACGCGCGTGGAGCGGGTGGCGCGATACCCGATCGACCGCGCTATGTGGAAATGGAATACAAAATGTCGGCGATCCACCCCCGCCGCCGGCGGCAGGGGCAACCGAAGCGTAACAAGCGCCACGACCAAACGAAGCCACCGAGCGAACGGCCAAAGGCGCCTATAACCCAATGTCGCACAATAGGTTACACCTGCGCCGGCCTCCCGACCTCCCCCAGGCGGCATCCCTGACGTATTCGCCGCATGGTAGACGGGAGCCCCTGCCGATATACGGTTCACAGCGTTGCGCTGGGACGAAGGGCTACGGATGGCCTCGTTCGGCCCGCGGCACTGCGCGTAAGGCAGGGAGGCGTACCAGCATGGGTCTGCAATCCCTTTCACTTTGCGCAAACCGGGTGCCCTCGGGCTAGCCCAACCTTCGCACGGCGATGGAAATCGCGAGCGAGAATCGGCGTTGGCG
>CAZUAI010000059.1:0-33277 GCA_964617875.1 uncultured Planctomycetales bacterium
ACCTCTGACCTCGTCCTTATCAGGGACGCGCTCTAACCAACTGAGCTACGAGCCCCAAACCAAGACGAAAAAGGCGAAAACCGAAAAAGCGGGAGACAACCTCGTGACGCCGCCTTCGGCGCGACGCTTTTTCGTTTTTTCGCTTTCTCGTTTTCTCGCTTTCGCCCTTACGCTCAGGCCCGTCGCCCAGCCGGCCGTTCAATCCGCCCGGCTCAACCGACAAAAAAGCCACCAGCTCGCTGCTGGTGGCTCGCACATCTCACGAACGACCACCTGATCGCAGCTAAGCTTCGTCAAGCCTCAACAGTTCAATCGCAATCCGTTCGTGCAACAGGCGCCTTCCTTGTCTGAAACCCGGCCTCGGCCCCGAGGACTGTGCCGGATCTGCCACGGCCCTATGCAGCACAGCAGTGTACCATTGTCATCGGCCATGTCAAGCCCCCTCCTGCACGATTCCTGTCGATGTCATAACGCCCTATGCCGTCGATGGTTGCGCGCCTGACAGACCGCAACTTGGGGCCCGAACCCCAAGAGGGGGCGGCAACCTGTTACGGAGTGGGGTGGGCGGCGCGCGAGAAAACGCCTATATCTCTACTCTGTGATGGAGAGGTTTGCGGCTTGTGGGAATCTGTGGTGTTGCCCTTCTTACGCGTAGGCGAAGGGTTCGGCGAACCAATGGACGCGAACTCCCTGGACGGACTTGTCCGGTCGTGGCCAGGGGCGGGGCGGACAGGGAGAAGGGCTCCCGGTGCGTCGCAGCCCGCGTCGTCTCCCCTTGCGGCAACGGTATTGTTCGCTCTTGTTCGCGAGGATACATTCTTGAATCCACTTCGCCGCCATCTCGTGCGTGCCCGGTGGCGTATGATGCCCGTCGGACGGCATCACGTGGATCTCGAAGGCCACCGGCCTGCCCGAATCGACAGACGCCCTTGCCAGGCTGCCGGCAAAAGACATGGCTGATTCCGTGCCGACGCGCCGATCGTTGTTGCCTATGCAGATCCAAACAGGCTTGCCAGCAAGCTGTGACGCCGATCTTCGAAGGGCAAGCGACGCCGCCGTGCCATGCTCGTCCGAGTCGCTGAACTCCCGCAACACCAGAAGGTCGGTGACCGGTGAAAAAGCAACAGCGCACCCCACTCTGCCATCTGCGGCCGCGAAATGCAGCGCCAGGAAGCCTCCGCGCGATGTGCCACAGACAGCGACGCGCTTGGCGTCGGTGTAGCGCTTATCGATCAGGTAGTCGAGGACGGCTGAGGCCCTGGAAACAAAATCGCCAACGAAGTCCTTGCCTGCGTCCGCACGAAAACGCCAGCCGTCCAATTGCTTCGGCTCGCCCGGCTCGACGTCCTCGCCGTGGCAGGGCATGTCGAGCGAAACGCACAGGAAACCCCGTGAAGCCAGGATCGCGCCGACCTGAGGATATTTGGGCTCCCGAAGGGTGGACTCGCAGTCCAGCGCGAACACAAAGACGGTCGGGGCCGGCGAAGCGGGCCTCGCTCCCCAGACTGCCAACCGCGTACCCAGCCCGTCACGCAGGACCACGGGGGCGTGTGGGGAGGGATCAACGCAGCCAGCCGACCCTGTGGCCAGGGCGATCGCACATCCCAGCACGGTCATCGCTTGCAAAGAGCGGCAGGTCATCCATCAATACCTCACGCTGTAGAGTTTCGCGGAAGCATCAAGCGTGAACCGCAGTCGGAGGCGACCTTCGGGCAAAGGCCCGTCCCAGGCGATACCGCGGTACACGGTACGCCATCGCTTTGCGTCGGGCCTGCCGGCCGCGACGGACGCGCCCTCTGTGCTCAGCGCCTCCACCGCGATTCCGTCTCCATCGGCATTGATCCAGACCCCCGGCTGCCCGACCTGGAGCGGATGCGTGATGATTTCGCCGGGGCCGGATGCGTATGCGAACCTGTCCCGGGGCAGTACAGCCAGGCCCATGGACGTCGGGTAGAACAGCGAACCGCGCCGGTCGTTGCTGACCGCATACGTGCCCGGCCAGTTGTTGTAGACACCGGGACAGCCGATGTAGTAGATGAACAACTCGTCTCCGACCTCCTGGATCGATGCGGCCGTGTTGATGATCAGGTTCTCATCCCACGAGCCTCGGGGACCGGTGGGGATGTACGGCTGATTCGGATAGACGCGGCGAAAGGACCGCCCATCGGAGCTTACGGCCAACCTGAGGTCGCCGTGCAGCGGGATCGACGACAGCCTGTCGGACTCGAACAGCATGATGTAGTTCCCGCCGACCGGATAGACACTGCACCCGTGGAGTTCCTCGTCGATGCCTTTCTGCGGTTTCAGGATCAACGGTTCCTTGAAAGGCGTCAGGGCTTCAACGCCCGGGCCGTGGGCGAGACCGATCTGCCTGATGCCTTGCCGGCCGTCCCAGTCTCTCCCGCACTGCAATTGGGAATAAGCGAGGATCCGGAAGTCGGCGTCAGGAGCGAGTTCATCGTAAAGCACCTGGCAGACATCCTGACGAAACCTGCCGTAATCGTAGACGGCATCTCCTTTCTGCCAGACCTTGCCGTCAGCGGACCAGCAAATGCCGTAGAGCGTGTGAACGCCTGGAACCGAATCGAGATACATGGCCCCGAACCGCCTGCCTGGATTGCCTCGGTCGCGGTTTTCAAAAACGCACCGGAGGAAACCGTTGCCCGCGACCCACGGCAGGACGATCCGATTGGTGGGCCGGTCCAGGTAGGTCTCCTGTCCAAGATCAGGTTTGGTCCAGTGGATGCCGTCATTGCTCTCGGCGTAACCGGTCTTCCAGAACCGGCCTGTGCTTTGAACAGCATCAAGACCCGCGTACCAGCATCGGAACACCTTGTCGACGGAGCTGTAGAGTACGGTCGCGGGCCAGCTCACCTGAAGACTGTCCCACCTGCTTGTGTCGCCCGGCAGCAGCACCGGACTGGCGGCGTGTTTCTTCGGCGGATTCAGTGAGAAGGTCACGCCCCTGGTTGATTCCACCACGGACTTATCGATCAGCAACAATATTCCACGGAGGTTGCCGGTGGCTTCGGTGCTGCTAATCGCGGACAAGACCACGGCTGCGGCGACAACTGTTGGGCACACTCCAAAACACTCCTTTCGAGATCCCCAAGCGCCCAGCATACCACAAGCCCTGACGAGGTTGTATTTCATTCATGACCTGGAAATGATGATGCGTTCGACGCATCGACCACTACCCCCGGTCTTCGACCCGGCGGATCCTCTCCGACTCCACGTGGACATTCGAGCGCAACACGCCTACCCTATTTGGTGTGGGCGAGCGGCGCCTCGTTTCGTGTCGATTACGACGATGCGGATGAGGCCGATTGTGGCCGCTTGTGACTGTGCTTCGGCCGTCCGACAACCGTTCGGACTGATGTCCAATCAGAAGGATGCGGCACATGCCGTCAGCGCGACTGTCTCGAAGGAGTGTCATCGCCGGAGCGGCCTGATCGGCCTGGCAACGATTCGCCGCGACGGATTCATTGCGATGCGGGCTGGAGATCGCAAGGGCAGACTGATCACGCGGCCGCTGAGTTTCAACGGCGGACGCCTCCTGCTGAATGCATTGACGCGACAGGGCGGCTATGTCAAGGCAGAGCTGGTTGACCCAACCGGTCGGGCCCTGCCGGGTTATACCTGCGAGGAATGCATTGCATTCACCGGGGACGCCGTCGAATCCGAACTCCGCTGGGCATGCGGGGCCCGCATGCCGAAAAGCGATCCTTGCGGAACACGAATCCGGTTGGTCTTGAAGAACGGCGACCTGTTGGCGCTCGGGCTCGCGGAAGCCGATGACCGACCTACGGCCACGAGGTAGACACGATGCGTTGCGGATCGGCGTCCGAGGTTCCGCCGGCTGTGACGGACATTGAAGGGCTAAAGCCTTTCAACTGCCACAGGAGCGAGAATATGCCGTTGCAGTCGCCT
The DNA here is from genome assembly GCA_964617875.1 of uncultured Planctomycetales bacterium. Taxonomy (GTDB): domain Bacteria; phylum Planctomycetota; class Phycisphaerae; order UBA1845; family PWPN01; genus CAZMVY01. The sequence continues at coordinate 3,931 of CAZUAI010000059.1, forward strand.
CATTCCGGGGCAGCCGTCGCCGGACAACTTTGTCCAGCCGCGGGTTGCGTCGCCGGTGAAGAAAAGAACCCCGTCAGGAACTCGGAGAGTGTCCCATCGTAGCGAGCTTCGGCCAGGAACTCGATGCCGGTCTGGTTTCCCCAGCAGTAGTACAGGACCACCTTGCCCTCGAACTCGCACAGATCGATGTCCGTGTTACACACGTTGACACCGCTGGCGATGCGTGCCCGTTCTTCAGGCTTGAGCCCCTTCGCGCCGGGACTGACCTGATGGTCCTCACTCGAGATGTTCATCACGGGGGCGAGCGGACTCGACTCCCAGTGAACCAGATCCTTGCTGCGCAGGAGATAGGTGAGATACGTCGGCCCGGGCAGAGCTTCGCAGTACATCAGGTAGTAGCGACCCTCCAGAAAGCGAAGCGTTGGGCACGACGTGTAGCGGTCCTTGGCGTATACGCAAGCCGGAGGTGTCAGCGTCCAGTGCTCGAGGTCTCTGGACTCGGCGAAGCGGATGGTGAATGGCACGCCGCATTCCTCCCGAGGCGCATCGATCTCCAACGCCATCACGTACCGTTCCTCCCCTTTGCAAACGGAGTTGTTGAAGATGGACCAGCCGGGCAGGTCGAGCGCCTTGAAGGTTCGCCAGTTCTTCAAGTCCGTGGAGGCATAGCCATCGACGCGGGTTGCTCCACACTTGTCGACGGCGAATACGAAAACCGTATCACCCTCGACATACGCACTGCAGAGGTGATGCCCCCGCCCGAACGGCGAAGTCGGCGTCCCGGTCGCCACATCCACCAGGCGGAGATACGATCCGCTCTCGTCCGCGGCTTTGCGCGTGTACTGTTCGCGCACGGACTCAACGCGATAAAGACGTTTGCGAAAAACGATGGGAGTCGTTTCCACCAGGTCGCAGTCGATGGCGCCGAGCTTGCGGATGACCGGGCGGGCGGCGAGCAAAGCCGGGTGACTGGCCGGCCGAGATGCCGGGGGAGCCGCGGCAAGACATACGCCGCAAAGTCCCAGTGCGATGATTGGAGGTGTGAACATGACGCGTATGATACCGGGGACCCCGCCGCGGTTCTACAGGAGTGGCGGTGTGGCGCGCGCCGCCGTGGCGACGATGAGGTCCAGGGCGGCGTCGAGGGCCGGTAGCGGCGTGCGGAGCGTGGCGCGGGCGAGGGTGACGTCCAGCGAGACGTCGCGCGGCCGCGGCGCCCGCCTGGGGTCGGCGGCATGTCGAACGACGATGCGGTCCGTCGGGCAGCCGAAGCGCGCGGCGATCCGCCGGGTCAGGTCGAACCGATTGACACGTTCGCTCCCGGCCAGGTGGATGCAGCCGCGGAAGTCGTTTCCCGCAAGCTCCAGCAGCGCCCGGCCCAGCGTAACCACGTCGATGGGCGTGCGGAACTCGTTGTCGGTGACGCCGATCTCCTCGCCACGCTCCAACTGCGCAAGCATCTTCGGCAGAAATGCGTTCCCGGCGCCCAGCATCGGCAGCCCGACCACCAGCGCGAGCCGGGCGACGACGGCGGTTTCCAGTGCCGCGGAGACGATCCGTTCGGCCGCAATCTTGGTCTCGGCGTAGAAGTTGACGGCCCTCGGCGTGTCGCACTCGCGGTAGTTTCCGCGCTCGCCGTCGAAGACCGTGTCGGTCGAGCAGTGCACGAGTCGGCTCCCGCATTCACGGCAGAGCGTTGCAACGGTCTCCGTCAGGACGACGTTGGCGCGCGCGGCCTCCTCGCGGTGGGCCTCGCAGTAGTCGATATTGGCCACGGCGGCGGTGTGGATCACGGCGTCGGGGCGGACCTCGCGGAAGATCCGCCCGGCTTGCCCGGCTTCGAGGGCGTCGAGGACATGCCAGCAAACGCCGGGCAGCATCGCTGGCGGCTGCCGGCTGGAGAGGGCGTGGGTTTCCCACGCCTCGCCGGCCTGCCGGATCACGCTGCCGGCGACGAACCCCGATGCGCCCGTGACGATCAATCGCTTCCGCATGGGCCGATCCTGCCGGGAGACATCGACGTCGGCCGTGCCGTGACCGTGCGGCCGTTCACGCCGTTTCGCCCTTCTGCCACTCGATGCGCGGGGCGTCGCCCCAGAGGAGTTCCAGGTCGTAGAAGCCGCGGCTTTCGGCGTCGAAGAGGTGGATCACGACGTCCACGTAGTCGGCCAGGACCCAGTGGGCCGTGTCGTAGCCGGCGAGACCGAACCGCTTCTGCCCTTCCCCGGCGGCGTAGTCGTCGATGTCGTCGATGATCGCCCGCATCTGGCGGTCGGACGTTCCCGTGCCGATGACGAAGTAGTCGGCGATGCTCGTCAGCTCGCGGACGTCGAGCACGACGACGTCTTCGGCGTGGCTGTCGCCGGCGATGCGCGCGGCCTCGATCGCGAACTGCCGCGCCTTCGATGCGGATCTGCTCGTTGCGATGGTGCCTCCAATCCCGGCGGTCGGGCCGCCGTGCTTGCGCCGCATCGCACCGCCGGCGTGCGGCCGCGGGCGCATTATACCCGCCCCGCCGCCAAGGAAAGAGCCCGAGGCGTTCGCGGGGGCCGGACTGCCGGCCCCTCGCTGGCGCTTCGGGCTCAGCCGGGCGCTCGCTCGCGTTTCGGGCTGGACCGGCTTCCGCCTACTCGGCGGCCTTGCGGCCCGTCTCGCGCTTCGACTGCCAGATCGCCCAGACGACGAGGATCACGCACACGATGATCGCGACGAAGCGTGCGGTGTCCCAGCCGACGAAGGAGAGCCTCCGGGACAACTCGAACCGGTTGTCCGCGGCGGCCTTGTTCACCGTCTCGACCACCTGCGGGTCGTAGGCCAGCATGAGCGGCACGCCGAGCACCGCCACCATGTTCATCACCTTGAGCAGCGGGTTGATCGCCGGGCCGGCCGTGTCCTTCAGCGGGTCGCCGACGGTGTCGCCGGTGACCGACGCCTTGTGCTTCTCGGAGCCCTTGCCGGTGTTCTTGTCGAGATCGCGCGGCTCGTCCTCAACCATCTTCTTGGCGTTATCCCACGCGCCGCCCGCGTTGCACATGAAGCTGGCCAGGAGCTGGCCCGCGACGATCGCGCCGCCGAGGAAGCCCGCGAGGCCGATGGGGCCGAGAAAGTAGCCGACCAGGATCGGCGTGAGCACGCCCAGCACCGCCGGGCCGATCAGTTCCTTCTGGGCCGCCGCCGTACACAGGTCCACCACGCGGCCGTAGTTGGGCTTCTTTGTGCCGGCCCAGATCTCCTTGTCGCGGAACTGCGCGCGGCACTCATTCACGATCAGGTAGGCCGCACGGCCGACCGCCCGGATCAGCATCGAGCTGAACAGGAACGGCACCGCGCCGCCGATCAACATGCCGATCAGCAGCTTCGGCGACGACACCGTCAGCAGGCCGGCGACCGTCGTGAAGACCGGCAGCGGCAGGGGCTTCTCCTCGCCGCCGCCGCCCGAGCCGATGACCGTGATGAACGACGCATAGAGCGAGACGGCCGCGATGACCGCCGAGCCGATGGCGACGCCCTTGGTCACCGCCTTGGTGGTGTTGCCCACGGCGTCGAGGTCGGCCAGGATCTGGCGCGACGCCTTCAGCTGCTCCTTGCTCGTGATGACCTTGCCGTCCACCTCGAAGCCCATCTCGGCGATGCCGTTGGCGTTGTCGGCGATCGGGCCGAAGACGTCCATCGACACCGTGTTGCCGGTCAGCGTCAGCATGCCGATGCCGCACATGGCCACGCCGTACGCGATGAAGATCGGGTTCACGGTGGTCATGGTGCTGGTGTAGATGATGACGGAGGAGAAGATCGCGACGCAGAGCACGATCGCGGTCCAGAAGGCCGACTCGTACCCGACGGCGAAGCCCTCGATGATCGTCGTGCCGTGGCCGGTTTCGCAGTTGCGTTTGATGCCGCGGACCGGGCTGTACTCGGTGCCGGTGAAGTACTCGGTCGTCCGGTTCAGAGCGATGCAGAGGAGGATGCCGACGAAGCAGGTCCACGCCGGCCGCATGTCGAGGCCCTGAATGCCGAGGTTGGCCCAGAACGGCAGAGCGGCCACGTTTGCCAGCACCTCCTTGCTCGCGTTCAACTCGGTGAAGCGGAGGTAGAACAGACCGAGCACAATGAAGCCGATGACCGAGATCGCCGACCCGATGATGAAGCCCTTGTTGATCTGCTTCATGGCCGCGGCGACGTCGCCCTTGTCGCCGGCCCGCACGGTGTAGGTCGAGATGATCGAGCCGATGACGCCGATCGCCCGGACGAGGATCGGGAACATGACGCCCTTGTGGCCGAACGACGCCCAGCCCAGGATCATCGCCGCCACGATCGTCACTTCGTAGCTCTCAAAGATATCGGCCGCCATACCGGCACAGTCGCCGACGTTGTCACCGACGTTGTCGGCGATCGTCGCCGCGTTGCGCGGGTCGTCCTCGGGGATGTCCTTCTCGATCTTGCCGACGAGGTCGGCGCCGACGTCCGCCGCCTTCGTGTAGATGCCGCCGCCGACACGCATGAACAACGCCAGCAGCGTCCCGCCGAAGCCGAAGCCGAGCAGGGCCTCATAGGCATGTTCGCCGTAGGTCATAAAGATCAGCGTGCCGCCGAGCAGGCCAAGCCCGTCGGTGAGCATGCCCGTGATCGTGCCCGACCGGTAGCCGAACATGAGGGCCTTGCCGAAGCCGACCGGGGCCGCCGCCGCCACGCGCAGGTTGCCGATCGTGGCCATCCGCATCCCGACGAAGCCGACGGTCGCCGAGAAGACGGCGCCCATGAGGAACGCCCAGGCGCGTCCGAAGGCGTAGTGGATCGTGATCGGGTTGTCCTTGGCCGCGCTGTACTTGCTAAAGAAGAGGACGAACACCAGCACGACGATCAGGACCGCGACGACCCGGAGTTGCCGGGCCAGGTACGCATTGGCCCCCTCGCGGACGGCGTCGGCGATGTCCTTCATCTTCTTCGTGCCCTGGTCGGCCCGGATCACCTGGCCGACCAGCATCCCCGCGTACAACAGGGCGCAGATCGCCACGCCAAGCGAACCGAAGAGGGCGGCGCGCTCGCCGGTCGAGAACTTCTCATCCGAAAGGAACGAGAAGTACTTGAAGGCGGCGCCGTGCTCGGTTGCGGCATGGGCGACCGGAGCGGCCTCGCCCGGCGTCTGGGCGAACAGGTACGCCGCCGAGCCCACGACGGCCAGCAACAACAATCCCATCAGCGGTGAGAAACGACGTTTCATGAGTACAGGTCTCCTGCTTCGGCAGTGGAACCAGCTCCACCTGGTTCCGATTCCAGTTCCTGGGCCGTTCCCGACGATCCGCGCACCGACGCGGCCGCAAGGCCCGGATCGACGCCAGCTTATCGCGAACCCGGCGATCGAAAGACGGAGCAGTATACCGGTTTGGCGTACGGACGAAAAGGGGGGCCGTCGGCGGGGTGCGTGGCCGTAGCTGCATGTGCCAAGACACACGGTTCACCCGCTCCGGCGGCGGACGAAAGCGATGATGTCCAGCGTGTTCCGGCTGCCCGCCGGGCCTTCATCCCGTCGGCGTCTTCGGCGGGTACTTCGGCGCCGACGGCGGATTGGTCGAAGGCGAAATCGACGAGTTGCCCGAGTGGGTGTTGAGGCGGACTCGAAGCGCGCGGACTTCGGCTTCGAGTCGAGAGACCCGCGCAAGCAACTGTCTCACAAGTTCGGCCAGCTTGGCATATTGGGGTCAACCGGGAGCAGGTGCTGGGATCGGGTCGCCCATAACGCTTTTATCGGACGACGCCAACAAAACCGACAGAGAAGCGAGGAACGTGAGAGAATCCCATTGCATTTTCTTGGGGGGGGTAGATTATCGGTAGATCAGACCGATGGGGTCTGAACGCTTACAACGGTTGCTTGATCCGGAGGCTCTCATGGCTCGTTGGTTGACGTTCGTCCCACTACTCCTTGTTGCCGTCGCCTGCACGGCGACAAGCGTAAGCGCACAACCGGTCTACCGGTACACCCCATGCTCCAATCACTCCAACTATACGGGGATGCAGTCGAACGGTGAGCCCGAATCCGGCACCGGCGCCTACAGCTTCGTCGCGCATTATCTTGACCCTGGCGGCGGAAACAGCCTCTGCGCGTTGTACGTGTTCTGGGAGAACGACCTTCTAGGTTTCGGCCACAACGCATTCGGCTTCTGGGATCTGACTACTCTGATGATCGACTACTCGGCCGGACACTACAGTTGTTCAGTGGTTGACTGGAAGGACCAGTACCACACTTACTGCGCCTCGCATGTGTCCGAGTTGTCACGGTACGACCTGATCACAAGCAGAATCAGCTCCGCAGAAATCATCGGCGTCTCGGCCCTGATAGACGCCGACGCGTGGGGCGTATGGGGAGCGCTTCTCGACTACTGGCATTGCACCGGCGATTACGGATTCTGCGAGATCGGGCATCATCACATTGCCGAGGGGTACACGGAGTCGCCGCCCTGCAACGAGTTGATCTGCCCCGACTGCTCGTGATGGCGGCTTGACATCGAGCGCGTTCGGTCCCATAGAAGCGCATCTATACGCTGGTCAATCCCGTTCGGCGGAGGGCTTGTTCGGGTGTTCGTTTCCATCATGGCCCGTTCGATTTGTCGCCCGGGAGAAGGCACATGTTTCACTCTTGTGCGGTAGTCGGTTGTACCCTGCTGGTGCTGTCGTGTTCGAGTTCGCACGCGCAATACAGGCCGGTCCGAGAGAGGCCGGGAGCCGACCGGGAGCAGACGGGTATCGGCTACTGGCCGAAGGAGCGAGTCCACAAGTGGCTCGACGATGGCTGCGATATGCTCGCGTCGCGGTTCATCGCGGACTACCAGCTCACGCCGGCCGAGGCCGAGAAGGCCAGGGCGAAGATGGACGACGTCCGCCGCAAGGCCCATGAATACTGGGAGAAGAACGGCGACGAGATCCAGTCGCTCTTTCAGGAAATGGACAAGTACGTGGCCAGAATCAGGACCGACAAGGAGGCCAAGGAGATCTGGACCACCCTGTTCAACGTCCGCCAGAAGTTTCTCGTCGAGATGCCTGCGCACCATCGTCTCGCGCGGCCGGAGGTCGAGAAGGCGATTCCGCCCGAGAAGGTCAAAGCGTACCATGACCGTGCGGCGTTGGCCGTTGCGGAGAGCAGGCAGTTGCACGAGACCCTGGTCGGATCCAGGGAGGCCGACCAGAGTAGCCTCGCGATCGTCAGGAACAGCATGCCGTGGGCGTGGTACGTCGAGCTGTTCATCAGGATCTACCGGCTCGACGACAAACAGCAGAAGTCTGCGTGGTCGATGCTGCGCGAGCTTGACGCTCAGCGAGAGGCCATTGTCAAGAATGGACGCCAAGCGGTTGTCTCTACGGCGCCGGCCGGCCGGCCGAAGGCGATGGCGGCAATCGACGCGAAGACGGTGCCCCTGTTCGAGGAACTCAGGCAACGCCTCGACACAATCCCGACCCATGAGCAGCGGTTGGACGCCGAACGCCGCGGAGTGAGGACCAAGCCGGCGACCAGACCCGCCACAACGAGGCAGTCGTGACCCGGGGCACTCCGGCCGCGGATTTGCGGTTCGGCACATCCTGATTATCCTGCATGCGGAAGGCGGCGTGCATGGCGTCTCTGCACGGAGGTCGCGATGAACGGCGATGATCTGAGACTGGCTCACCAACTCTGCGCGGAACAGCGATACGACGACGCCCTGGAGGCGTACCGCCGGGCGGGTGGTGCGGAAGGCGCGTACGGTGAGGCGGTGTGCCTCCGGTATCTCGGGCGCGACGACCAGGTGCGCGAGGCCCTGGGCCGCTGCCTGTCGCTCGATCCGGAGCACACCGACGCGAAGATGTTCACTGGCCGGTCTGGCGCTGCCGGAGGCCGCGGGCGCGGAATGGCCTGAGTCGTCGCCGGAGGCCGACCCGTGTCTTTCGTCGCGGCGGAAGCGAGCCTTTGTCGGCACGGCCGCGTATCCGACGAGCGAGAAGCTGGAGGCGGCCCTCGGCGAGGCGAAGCAAGCCCTGCCCGAGGTGGAGAGCGCCTACAAGCCATCCGGCAGGACGACGGTTGCGGCCGTTCTGGCATTCCTGGTGGTCACGCCGATCCTGGGCGAGAAGGACAAGAAGAAGACCGAGAACTGGCTGGCGTTCTCCGCCCAACTCGATCGCGCGACGGCGGAGCGCTTGCGGGCGGCGATCTCGGAACCGTGACCGCGGAAGCCGGCGCCTATGCGCTCGCCCTGACCGGCGTCAGCCGAGAGACTCGCCCGATCCGGGCAGCCTCCGCCAAGTCGCCGCGCCGCAGCGCGGCCCGCGCCTCGTCCAGACGCGTGGCGTCCGCCAGCGACAAATACGGCCCCCAACCCTCTGGTGAATCGCTCAGCTCGACTTCCACCTCAGTCACGTACTCGCCTTCCCGAATCGGCTTGCTCGTCCGCCGACTCATGGCTGCCTCACTTTGAAACCGCTCGTCCATTTCGCGGGGTCCGGCCGATATGCCGGAATCAGCACCGCCGGTCGGTCCAGCGCTCGTACTGAGCGGCGGCCTGGTTGGCGAACATCGCGACGCCGTCCACCGTACGGCAGCGTCAGAATGAGCTGCCCTTGGCCGGCTGAAGTGCGCGGTTCGGCAGCCTCTCGTAGAGATGCTCCGGCGCAAGATCGGCGCCATCTTCCCAGACCAGCGTGTGCAGAACGTCGGAGATCCTGAATCGGCGAAACTTCTCGGGGTCTCGCAGCGGTTCGAACACCGGGCCCCAGAGATCCGGCTCGAGGTCCACCACGCCCGACTCGCCGTTGCCCAACTCGATCCAGACTTTGTAGCCACCGACATACTTGGCACTTCTTACATCCAGCATATACAGCACGATACCCGGGAATCGACAAAGCTCAGGCATTCCGGTTGTCTTCCTCGCGTGTCTTCCAGCGGAGTCGGATCGGGCTTGAGGTTCAAGCCCGGCCCGCCGGCGCGCGGCAAGCCTGGGGTTGCGACAGGTCCCGCGCCATCGCGGCTATCGCGTTGTGCCGGTGAGGCGGCGGACTACGACCTCGCGCATCAGCTCGCGCGGGGCGGGGCGGCCGGTCCAGCGCTCGTACTGGGCGGCGGCCTGGTTGGCGAACATCGCGACGCCGTCCACTGTGCGGCAACCGACCTGCCGGGCCTCGCGCAGCAGCCGTGTCTCGATCGGGTTGTAGACCGTGTCGAAGACGGTCATCTCGGCCCGCAGGCGGTCGGCGGGCAGGGGCGTTTCGGCGGGGTTCGGGTGCATCCCGATGCTCGTGCAGTTCACGACGATCCGCGTGCCGGATCGGACGCGCTCCTCGTTCGGCGCCGCCGTGCAGCCGAACTCGTCGGCGAGCTGCTTCGCGCGTTCGGCGGTGCGGTTGTAGATCGTCACGCGGCAGCCGCAGTCGCGCAGGCCGGCGACGACCGCCCGGCTCGCCCCGCCGGCGCCCAGGACGGCCGCCTCCGTGCCGCGAAGATCGCCGCGCTCGCACCCGAGGGCGCCGGCCAGGGCGTCGAGCGCCCCGGCGTAGTCGGTGTTGTGGGCGCTGACCCTGCCGGCGTCGAACGTCAGCGTGTTGACGGCGCCGATCCGCTCGGCGAGCGGCTCGATGAACCCGCCGTCCTCGCGGACGAACCGCAGGGCGTTCGCCTTGTGCGGGATCGTCACGCTGCACCCGCGCAGGCCGAACCACGGCCGCACCATCGCCTGCCGCAGGAAGTCCTCGAAGTAGTCGTACGCGGGCTCGACGAGCAGCGGCACGTAGACGGCGTTGACGCCGCACTGCTCGAACGCCGCGTTGAAGATCGCCGGGCTCATCGAGTGGCCGATGGGATTGCCGATGACGCCGTAGACATCGGTGTCGGCAGCGATCGCGTCCCAGCGGTACAGGCCCTTCATGTCGTCGATCATCACCTGGCCAGGGGCCGATTCCCTGCCCCGTTCGAGCGCGGCGAACGTGCCGAACGCCCCGAACTTCTTCGCGAGGATCCGCGTGATGACGCCCGCCTCGCCCATCGCGATCGCGATCACCGGTTTGGGGTTGGACCGCATCAGGTCGAACAGCTCGAAGCACTCGGAGATGTGCCGGGCCTGAAAGACGATCTTGGCGACGCCGCACTCGGCGATCTCGTTCATCCGCTCGACGAGCCGGCACAAATCGTGCGGGCGCTGCCGGAAGTCGTGCGCGGAGAGGATGAGCGACGCCCCGCCCTCGCCCCAGAGCCGCCCGACCACCTCGCGGACGTCCTCCGGCAGCTTCGCGACGCAGCGGTCCCAGGTCGCCAGCTCCAGATCCCACCAGTCCGCGCAGCCGCGAAGCTCGGCGACGCGTTCGAGCCGGTGCCCGTCGTCCACGTCCCACGCACCGCCCTCCGCAGGACTGCGCGGCGTACACAGCAGCGGCAGGCCCTCGGCCGCGGACCGCAGGGCCTCGAAATCGGCCCGGTGCAGGGCGTCCATGCGATCCAGCCGCAACTCGACCATGTCCGCCCCGGCGCCGCGGGCACGGAGCAGATCGGTCCGGGCCTGTTCAAACGTCGGTGCCGTAACGGGAACGATCAGCCGCGTCATGCGTCTCACGCTCCAGCCGGCGCCCGGCTGGACGCAGGCGATGCCCCTCCGCCCGCTCTCCTCCCGCCGGTGGTCCCGGCCGAACCCTGCCGACATGATAGGCGACGCTCCACTTGCGTTCAATCGAACGTCATCGGTCGTTCCCGCGCAGGCGAGGTCGACCGAAGCCCTCCGTCAACAGGCAGGAAGCCCGCGCCACGATGGGAGACGGTGACTCGCGGGGCTGGCCGCTCAGCGGCCCGCGGGTTGCGTTGTCGGTTGGGGGGCGATTGTGGCGACGGCGAGGCGGCCGTCGGTGTGCCAGGGATCGCCGCCGCCGTTGTGGCCGGACAGAACCTTGTGGAAGCCGTCGATCCACTCGACGCCGGACAGCCGGCCGGCCCGCCGGATGTCCTCGATGAGTTTGTCCCGCTCGCGGTCCACGTCGGCGGCGACGTGGTGCGTGATCTGCCCCGTGGTATGGCTCAGCCCGACGCCGGTATCGAACGTCGCCGCGCCGATCCAGAGCGGCCGGCCCTGCTCATCGGTCGGGACGGACCGCCAGAAGCGGACGTGGTGGCGGCTTCGCGGGTCGTTGCCCACGGGCTGCTCGAAGGCCAGGTCTTCCTTTCGACCCCAGAGGTACAGGCTGCTCACCGGGGCGTCGTCGTAACGGCGGCTCAGCACGACGCCCTCGGCGATCCGCATGGCGGTCTTCAGCGTGATCGGGTCGGCGGGATGCCAGCCGGCGGCGAGCATCGCGCGGTGGAGGTCCTCCTCGCCGCCCACGAGGGCGACGTTCAGCGGGTCGCCGGGGATGCCGTCGGCGGTGTACGTGATCACGGGGGCGTCGGCGAGGGCGGGGTGGCGCTTCTCGTGGTGACGCCACCAGAGCGGCAGCGCCGCGTAGGCGATCAGGAGGTAGAGAATCCCCAGGGCCAGGGCACAGCGCAGGACGGTCGGCGTGCGGCGTCGAGGCGCCACGACGGAGGGATGCTCGTTCGTGGTCGGCTTGTCGGTCATGAGTGATCCGTTGCCTCATGCCGCGACCGTCGCTTACGCTTCGGGCTCGTCCCGGCCTGTCACCGGGCGACCTGCGCGCGGAGGTAGGCGAAGGGGTCGTCCGTGCCGGCGGCGGCGAGGAAGATCTCCAGGGCGCGGGCGAAGTCCTGGCCGACGGCATCGTATACGGCCTGGAAGGCCGAGAGGTCGCTGCTGTAGCGGGCGTTCACGAGTACCCAGGCGTTGTTGTAATTGAGCGTCAGGACGAAATCGTAGTTCTCCGGGTAGTGCATCTGCGGCCGGATCTCTTCGATGAACCGCCGCTTGGACTCCTCGAACACGGCCGCGCGGCCGGCGATCTTGTCGGCCGAGGGCAGATCGCTCGCGTAGTAGTCGGTCAGCCGGACGAGCAGGTCGCTGAGCGACCGGTTGTAGAGGTCCTCGTCGTGGTTCTTCTGCCTCGTCTCGGTCACGACGTCCGAATCGGCCCCGTATTTTTCGCTCAGGTAGAGGATCGCCCCGATGCGGCCGACGAACGTGGCCGCGTTCTCGTTGAAGTCGGTGCTGCCGTGGCGCCAGACGGTGTTGTGCGTCGATTCGTGGATGAGCAGGTCGGCCAGGAAGGCCTCCGATCGTTCGAGCATCGTGGTCGTGATGGGGTCGGCAAAGAGGCCGAGCGTGCTGTAGGCCTCGACGGGATAGAGGACCGTGTCGTATCCCTGCGCGACGAGGCCGAGCTGGTAGTCCGCCGCCGTCTGGCGATCGAAAAAGCCCAGGTACGGAATCGCGCCCGCCAACGGGAACGTCCACAGGACGGGCGTGAGCGAGTCCTTCGCCGAGGCCGAGAGGTTCCAGGCCACCGGCTGGCCGCCGGTGTCGAGGTAGGCGGTGTAGCTGTCGTTGACGTGGAGGCCGAGCCGGTTCGCCGCGAAATCGCGGATGGCGAGGATCTCCCGGACCTTGGCCCGCTGTGCCTCGTTCAGCGTTCCGTCGGAGAGCACCTGGTCGAGCGGCCGGGTCCGGCAGACCAGATCGAGCTGACCCACCACGGCGTAGAAAGCGTACGGTGCGTCGCTGCAGCCGGCGGCCGTGGCGAGCACCGCCACGGCCAGGATCATAACGAGGCCGCCCCGCCATCCCATCGCAACCTTCGAAATTCGCATGCGCCTCCCGTCCTGTCTGGTCGCGCGCGGCGTCGCGCGGACCCTGGATTATATCCCATCCCGCCGGCTCGTGCATGCGCACAGGAGGACCGCGCGGGCGACGTCGCTTCTTTGCTCAAATCCAGCGCCGGCGCCGGAAGAAATAGAGCAGCCCGCCGCTGACCGCCAGCATGATGACGATGATGATGAAGAAGCTGTAGGGGTGCTCCGGAGGCGGCCAGAACTTGACGTTCATCCCGTAGATGCCCGCGATCAGCGACAGGGGCAGCATGATCGTCGAGAAGATCGTGAGCACCTTCATCACCTCGCTCAGCCGCTGCGAGATGCTCGACAGGTAGATATCACGGGCCCCCGCGATCTGGTCGCGGTAGATCTCGATCGTCTCGAGCGTCCGCATGAGGTGGTCGAGCACGTCGCGGAAGTACAGCTGCATGTTCGAGCCGACGAAGCTGAGTTCGCCCCGGGCGAGCTGGGCCACCACGTCGCGGACGGGGATGATCGAGCGGCGCAGCTGGAGCAGCTCGTTCCGCGCCATGGTCAGGCGTTCGAGCACCTCCGGCACCGGCTCACTGAGGGCTGCGTCTTCCAGCTCGGTCGTCTCATCCTCGAGGTGGTCCAGGATGGGGCTGTACTGGTCCACGGCGGAGTCGGTGATGACGTACAGCAGGTGGTCCGTGCCGCGCGAGAGAAACGTGGCCGGGTCGCGCTCGCACCGGCTGATGAGCGCCGCGATGCTGTCGATCGGCTGGTGGTGGACGGTGACCACGTAGCGCGGCGAGCAGAACAGGGCCAGCTCGCGTGTCTGGATCCCCGGCTCGCTGCCGCTGCGGAAGGGCACGTACAGGACCAGGAAAAAGTAGTCCGGGTAGGGGTCGATCCGCACGCGCTGCTCGCCGTGGAGGCAGTCCTCGATCGCCAGGGGGTGGAAGTCGAACGCCTCGCCCAGCAGGGCGAGCGTCCATTCGTCCGGCTGGTCCAGGTCGAGCCAGAGACGCGTGTCCGGCGTGCGCAGGGCCTTCGCGCAGTCGATGATCGAGTGGCTCGTCTCAAACGACCCGTCGCCCCGCCGGATGAAGGCCAACTGCTCCATCGGCGGCATTTTACGGCCCCGCGCCGGCGGGTCAATGCCGGCGGCGCGTGAGGGCGGGAGCTTGTCCCGCAGGGCGGATTCGGCCGCAGTCGATTGGGATGCAGGCATCCTGCCCGCGCCCCGAATCATCCCGACCCGTGGAGATTCCGGGCGATCTTCGTTGCCTAGTCGCCCGCCGGCAGCAGCTTCGCGATCGTCCGGGTCACCAGGCGGAGGCGCTTCGGGTTGCCGCGGAGCATCAGGTTCAGCAGGTCGATCATGGTCCGCAGGAAGCCCTGCATGGCGTCGAGGCGTTCGAGATACACCTTGACGGCGGCCGCATCCGCCGGCTTCAGACCGGTCAGTTCCGGGGCAACCATCTCGCGGCAGCGGTCGATCGTCTCGATAATGGGCTCGACCTCCCGCCGTTTGCGCTCGCGGGCGATCTCCTGGAACATCTCCCACACGTCCGCCTCGGAGATGAAGTACTCCTTCCGGTCGCCTTTCTTGTGTACCCGACGGATCAGCCCCCAGTCGACGAGCTGGCGGAGGCTCATGCTTGCGTTGCCGCGGGAGATCTGGAGCTGTTCCATGATGTCGTCGGTACACAGCGGCTCGGCCGAGATGTACAGCAGGGCGTGCAACTCAGCCATCGTACGGCTGATGCCCCAGTACCCGCCCATCTCGCCCCATCGCCGGATGAACAACGCCCGCGATCGCTCCAACGCCGTCGGCATGACCGAGCCCTCCCGGCTTTCCGCGGAATCGGAGAGGATTGTGCGCAGGCAGGCCGCCGCCGTCAAACAAAGCGGGGGGGCTGAGGAACAGGGCGCACCCGGCGCGAGCCTTGCGAAAAGCCGCCTCGGTCGCTATTTTCCCCGTGAGCGAGGTTCGTGCGCGGCCGGTCGGCCGACGCGGCAGTTCGTTTGCCCGGCGTATGGAGTGTCAGCGATGTGCGGATTCACAAAGTGTCTTGCGGCAGGTCGGGGGTTCGGCCGTTCGGCGTCCGGGCGGGCCGGTCTGGTGCTGGCCCTGGTGATCGGCGCGGCGGGCTGCGAATCCACCAGGCCCGCCGTCCGGCGGACGCTCGTCCAGCTCGCCGACCTGGGCGCGACCGGTGCGAACCCGGACGTGAACACGTTCGCGCTCGTCGAGACGCAGGCCTCCATCGGACGGTTCCCGGCCGGCGTCTCGGTGGCCCGCGTGATGATCGAGGACGCCGTCTCCGGCGGCAGGGCCGCGATGGCGATCGACAGGCTGCTGGACCCCGAGGCCCTGTACTGGAACGAGCTGTTCGACAGCATCCCCCGGGTCCGCGAGGTCCTCGTCATCGACCCGCAGTCGGTGCCGCAGCGCTATGTGACGATCCCGATGCTCCTGGAGTCGTCCCGCCGGCTCCGCTGCCGCATCTGCGTCATCTACGCCCAGAACGATGTGGCCGACAGCGCGTCGCAGTTGCTGGGTGCCGTCTACGACGCGGACACGAGTGAACTGATCGGCACCGCTTTTGCGGAAGAAGTGGTCGATCCCAAGGCCAGGATCGAGCGTCCGGCCGACCGGCCGGACGGCGACGATCGCCACAGGGACGCCCACTGGCTGGCCGCGCGCAAGTTCGAGCAGATCGTGCGCGGCTTCGTCTCGGACCTCATCAGCCGCGACCGCGAGCCGGGCGCCCCGGCCGAGCCGGGCACGCAACCGACACCGCCTCCGCCCGCGGCGCCAGGGCCCGCCCCGGTGACGTCCGCCCCGGGTGGACCGTAGGGCGAGCGGCTCTTCGGGGCCGCATGCCCGCGGTCGCGGAGGTTCGCCTGCCTGTGGATCCCGGAGCCCGCAGCGCGCAACTCCGCACCGGTGACTCGGGGACTCGGAGGACAGGGGCCGGGCGGGTCAGGCCGGCGCAACCGAGGTTGCCGCTTCTTTCCCGCGCTGCTCGTTCACGAACGCCAGCAGGACCATCCCGACGACGAAGAACGCCCCGATCGCGAGGATCGCCGGACGCTGGCTGCCGGTGGCCCGGGAAAGCGTTCCAAACACCAGCGGGCCGAGAAACGCCAACGCCTTGCCCGCAACGCCGAGAAAGCCGTAGAACTGGGCCGCGTGCTCCTTCGGCGTGAAGAGGGCCACCAGGCTGCGCGTGACGGACTGGCAGGAGCCCATGCCGATCCCGGCGAGCGTCGCCACGACGTAGAAGCTCGTCTTCGCATGGGAGAAGTAGGCCAGCACGACCGCCGCCACCCAGATCGCGAGAGCCAGGAGGATCGTGCGCTTCTGCCCGATCCGGTCGGCCAGCCAGCCGAACGAAAGCGCCCCGACGACGGCGACCACGTTCATCGCGAGGAAGAGCAGCGTCACCTCGTCCGCCGTGAAGCCGATGGTCTCTTTCGCGTAGCGGGCGGCGAAGTAGATGACCGTCACGACGCCGTCGTTGTACACGAGGAACGCGATCATGAGCTTGACGAGTTCCCGGTAGCGCCGCACGTTTCGCAGGGTGTCCGCCAGCTGGCGGAAGCCGACGGTGAGATAACCCTGCCCCGGCGGGAGCGGCTGCGGTCGGCTCCGCTCGCGGAGGAAGAGGAACGTCGGGATCACGGCGACGGCATAATAGACCGCGATCACGACGGGCACGAGCCGCGCGCTCGCGAGTTGCGCGGGCGTCGGGTTCTCCACGATGTTCTTCGCGAGGGGATAGCACAGGGCCAGGCTCACCAGCCCGCCCGCGTACCCCATCGCCCACTTCAGACCCGAGATCCGCCCGGCGTTGCCCGCGTTCGAGATGCCCGGCAGGAAGCTGTCGATGAAGATCCCGCCGCCGGCAAAGCCGATGTTGGCCGCGATGTACAGCGTCAGCCCGAGCGCGGCCATGCCCGGCCCGACAAACCAGAGCGCCGCGGTGAAGAGGACGATCATCGCCGCGCACGCCGCGAGGAACTTCTTGCGGCTGCCGGAGAAGTCCGCGATCGCGCCGAGAACCGGCGCGGCGATCGCCACGGCGATCTCCGACACCGACGCCGCGAGCCCCCAGAGGAAATCCGCGCGGCTCGCGTCGCCCACGACGATCGTCCCGAAGTAGAGCGCGAAGACCGCCGTTACGATGACGGTCGTGAACGACGAATCGGCCACGTCGTACATGCACCAGCCGAAGATTTCCCGGCGGGTGACCGGCGGGGCCGCCTTCAACTCACGGGGCGTCTCCATGCGGGAACACCGTACCCGATGGCCGACGGGACGTCGATGCCCGACGGCGGCTCGGCGACTCGATCGCTCCGCTGCTCGGTTGCCCGGTTCCTCCGTGCTCCATGCTCATCACGACTCCTTCCCCCGCCCGGCTTCCCCGTCCTTCGTTTCGGACCTATACTGGGGCGGCTTCGTTGCCGGACGGCCGCGCATGAACGACAGCGTCTACATCACGCGCCGGATCCCCGACGCCGGGCTGGATCTCCTGCGGCGGGAATGTGCCGTCGTGGACGTCAGCCCGCACGATCGCGTGCTGACGCGCGAGGAGCTGCTTGCCGGAGTCCGCGGGCGTGACGGCGTGCTGTGCATCCTCACCGATACGATTGATGATGAGGTGCTGGCGGCCGCCGGTCCGCGCTGCCGGGTCTTTGCCAACTACGCGGTCGGCTACAACAACATCGACATCGCCGCCGCCACGCGGCGGCGCATCCTCGTGACGAACACGCCGGGTGTCCTGACCGAGACGACCGCCGACCTCGCCTGGGCCGCCCTGTTCGCCGTCGCCCGGCGGATCGCGGAGGGCGATCGGCTCGTCCGCGCCGGCCGCTGGGCAGGCTGGGGGCCGATGCAGCTCCTCGGACACGACGTACACGGGGCGACGCTCGGCATCGTCGGCGGCGGGCGGATCGGCGCCGCCGTCGCGGCGCGGAGCGTCGGGTTCCGCATGCGCGTGCTTTACGCGGACGCCGTGGACAAGCCGGAACTCGCCCGGCTCGGCGCGTGCCGTGTCCCGCTGGATGCGCTGCTCCGCGAAAGCGACTTTGTCTCGATCCACGTCCCGCTCGACGATTCGACGCGGCACCTGATCGGCCCGAGAGAGCTTTCGCTGATGAAGCCGACGGCGTACCTGATCAACACGGCCCGCGGCCCGATCGTGGATGAGGCGGCGCTGGTCACGATGCTGCGGGAGAGGCGGATCGCAGGGGCCGCCCTGGACGTGTACGAAAACGAGCCGCACCTGACGCCCGGGCTCGCCGACCTGGACAACGTCGTCTGCATCCCGCACCTGGGCTCGGCGACGCAGGCGACACGCAGCCGGATGGCGGTCATGGCGGCGGAGAACCTCGTCGCCGCCCTCCGCGGCGTACGCCCGCCCAACCTCGTCAATCCGGAAGCGTTGCGGTAGTCGCGTGGTCACGTTGTCTCGACGACAACGTTGTCGATCAGGCGGGTCGAGCCGATCCGCACGGCCAGGGCCAGCAGCGTGCGACGGCCGATCGTCGGCGGCCGTTGGAGGGTCTCCGGATCGACGGCCTCGACGTAGTCGATCGCACACGGCCCGGCCGCCGTGATGTGCCGGCGCATCGCGAGGATGACCTCGTCGGTCCGGTGTTCGCCGTCGCGGATCATCCGCTCGCCGATCCGCAGCGACTCGACGAGGCACCGCGCCTGCTCGCGCTGGGCGGGCGACAGGTAGGCGTTGCGGCTCGAGAGCGCCACGCCGTCGGCGTCGCGCACGATCGGGCAGACGACGACCTCGACCGGCATGTCCAGATCGGCGACCATCCGGCGGATGACGACCGCCTGCTGCGCATCCTTCTGGCCGAAGTAGGCGACGTCCGGCAGCACGATGTTGAACAACTTGGCGACCACCGTGGCGACGCCGTCGAAATGCCCGGGGCGGTGCGGGCCGCAGAGCGTCTCGGTCACGCCGGCGACGTGAACGGTCGTGACGCCGGGACGCGGATAGAGTTCTTCCGTCGACGGCAGGAAGACAAGGTCCGTGCCCTCGCGCCCGCAGCCGGCGAGATCCTGTTCGACCGGCCGCGGGTAACGGGCGAAGTCCTCGTTCGGGCCGAACTGCGTGGGATTGACAAAGATGCTGACGACGACGAACCGTCCCGGCCCCCGGGCCGCGCGGATGAGCGAGTAGTGCCCCTCGTGCAGCGCCCCCATCGTCGGCACGAAATGAATCGACGCTCCCGCGGCCCGCGCCCGGCGCACCGCCGCACGAGCCTCGGCAATTGTCTTTGCGGTGTCCATGCGGACATAATACGCATTGCCGCGCCGCCGCCCAAGGGGCCGGGCAACGGCGCGGCGACGGACGAGGCGATCGGGAGTGCGACAGGACGGAAACGCCGGAAAGCGGAACGTGACGAAGTGAAAGAGCACGAAAGGCATCTGCGGCGACCGCGCGGAACGGCGGAGGGCGTGGGCCGATGTCGGCGATGGGCGGTGGTGGCGGCGCTGGCGTTGGCGCCGAACGGCGCGGGCGCCGCCGACGCCCCGGCAGCGCCGCGCGAGGTTCCGAACGTGCAGACGCTCCTGACGATCGCGCCGTCGACCGAGTATCCGCGGCACTCCGAGGGCGATGTCGTCGAGCTGAAGGGCGGCCGGCTGTGCCTTGTCTACACGCGGTTCCGCGGCGGCAGCCGGGATGACGCGGCGGCGGACCTTGTCGCGCGGACATCGGGCGACGGCGGCAGGACCTGGACGGCCGGCCGCACCCTCGTGGAGAACGAGGGCAGGGACAACATCATGTCCGTCAGCATCCTGCGGCTCCGCGGCGGCGGCCTGCTGCTGTTCTACCTCCGCAAGGACGCCTGGAATGACTGCCCGCTGTACGTTCGCCGTTCGGATGATGAGTTCGCCACGCTGGGCGCGCCGGTTCGCGTCACCGTGGATGCCGGCTACCACGTCGTGAACAACGCCCGCGTCATTCAACTGGCGAGCGGGCGGATCGTTGTGCCGGCCGCCCTGCACCCCTGCCCGGACGGCACGCCGAAGACATGGTCGGAGAAGGCCGTCCCGCGGGCCTTTCTCTCGGACGACGACGGCCGCACCTGGCGGGCCGACGCGACAGTTGTCTCGCCGCCGCCGCAGCGTGACGCGACCCTCCAGGAGCCGGGCGTTCTGGAGCTGAAGGACGGCCGCCTGTGGATGTGGATGCGGACACGTCAGGGATGCCAGTATGAATCGTTCTCGTCCGACGGCGGCGTCCACTGGTCGGAGCCGAAGGCGGGCGGCCTGGCCTCGCCGTGCAGCCCGGCGACGATCGCGCGGCTGCCGTGGAGCGGCGATCTGCTCTGCATCTGGAACGATCACTCCGGCTGGCACGCCTTCGCGAAGGAGAAGCGGACGCCCCTCTGTGCGGCGATCAGCAGGGACGACGGGCGGACCTGGGGCAAGAGCCGCGTGATCGAGGGGAACCCCGGCGGCTGGTACTGCTACACCTCGATCACATTCGTGCAGGACCGGGCGATCGTTTCGTATGCCTTCCGTGAATCGAAGGACCGCATCGGGCTGAAGGTGATCGCCCTGCCGCGGAACTGGCTGGACATGCCCTGAGAGGACTCTCATGAACGACAAGACGTATGGCGTCGGGATCGTCGGGTACGGCTTCATGGGCCGCACGCACACGTACGGCTACCGCACGATCCCGTTCTACTACTCGGAGGTGCCGATCCGCTACCGGCTCGTCGGCGTCTGCGACAGCGTGCCCGGGGCGCTCGACCGCGCGGTCGAGGCCGGCGGCTTCGACGTCGGCGTCACCGACTACCGCAAGCTCATCGAGCGCGACGACATACACATCATCCACGTCTGCACGCCGAACGTGATGCACAAGCCGGTCATCCTCGACGCGATCCGCGCGGGCAAGCACGTCTACTGCGACAAGCCGCTTGCCGCCAGCTACGCCGAATGCCGCGAGGTCGTCGAGGCGGTCCGGGCGCGGGGGCCGGCGGTGGTGACGCAGGTCGCCCTCCAATACCGATTCCTTCCGGCCACGATGCGGGCCAGGCAGCTCATCGACGAGGGGTTCCTCGGCCGGATCTGGAGCTTCCGCGCGTGCTACCTGCACAGCAGCTCGATCAATCCGAAGAAGCCCGTTACGTGGAAGCTCGACAAGACGCAGGGCGGCGGCGGTGTGCTGTTCGACATCGGCTCGCACATCCTCGACCTGCTCGGCTGGCTGCTCGGGCCGTTCGACCGGCTCATCGCCGACTCCGAGACGTTCATCCGGCAGCGGCCGCGGGCCGACACGGGCGAGATGGTCGATGTCGTGACCGACGACATCACCACGCTGCTGCTCCGCACGAAGGACGGGGCGATGGGCACCGTCGAGGCGTCCAAGCTCGCCACCGGCGTGAACGACGAACTCCGCTTCGAGATCCACGGCGAGAAGGGCGCAATGCGCTTCAACCTGATGGACCCGAACTGGCTCGACGTCTACGACACGCGCGACGCGGCCGAGCCGATCGGCGGCATGCGCGGCTTCCGGCGGATCGAGACGGTCAGCCGCTACCCCGCCCCGGGCGACAAGTTCCCCGGCGGGCAGTTCAGCGTCGGCTGGATCCGCGGGCATGTGGCGTGCCTGTTCCACTTCCTGTCGGCGATCGCCGGCAAGACCAGGGCCCACCCCGACTTCGCCGAGGCCGCCGAACTCCAGCGCCTCATGGAAACGGCGTACGCCTCCGCCGCACGCCGCGAGTGGATGGCCGTGGGTTGATCGTGCAATGTCGTGAATGCGCCACGGTTGAAGGAGTCTCGTGCATGACCCGCCCCCGCGCTGCTCTGTCTCGCGACACGAACCGGACCTGATCGCGAAGAATACTGCGCCAGGCGCCTGCTCTCGCTCCGTCCATGCGCAATTCCGCATCCTCATCTGGTGGCCTGCGGCAATTTGCGTCTTCGGATCAGCCCCCCGATCGGCGTCGAGGGCCTTGCAGACGGCGATCAGGTCCATGAAATCGGGGGACAGGATGGATCAGGAGGAATCCGAGGGGCGGGGACGATGGAAGCCTATTGCCGGAGCAGCGTGCGGGCCGGCGCGGGTTTGGACTCCGCGTAGAGCGACTCCGGCCCGAAGTCCTGCTCGTGGGGCCAGGCGATGCTGCCGAAGGCCAGCCGCACGGAGCGAAAACAGGACGGGTCCCTCAGCTCCACGAAGATGCCTTTGTCCAGATACGGGCGCGCGTCGAACAGACGAGTCTCGCCGGTCGTGAAAGTCAACTCCAGATGGTAATCCTCCAGCGCCCGGACGCCCGTGACCCTGACGGTGTCTGCCATCATGCCTCCTATCTCAGCGGTTCAATGCGGAAGACCTTTTCGCCGTTCAGCGCCAGTCGCCAATTTGCCAACAGCTCTTCCTGGTGGATCTCGATCCATGCCTGCACAAGCTTCAATCGGGACGGGCGAATCGCTCCGGCAAGCACCTCTCCAGAAGGAATCGCCACCACCGCAGTCTCCTCACCGTACTCGACGTGGATGTGCGGCTGATGGTGCTGCTTGTCGTCGAAGAAGTACATGAGGACGACGATGCCGTAAAATGATCGAGATGACGGGCATGAGCTTCTCCACTCCCTCTCATTCTAACGAGCGCCTGACGCGACACAAAAGGCCGCGGGATCGCCGGGCTGAGACCGTTCGCGAAGATGGCCGGATGAAGAATCGCATGGCACGCGGCGTTACGCCGACACCGCCACTTTTGCGGCGCAAAGAAAACCCCGCGAAGACTCGTAAGTCTTTGCGGGGCTGTTGTTTACAAAACGCGAGGCCGACGGGATTCGAACCCGCAACCACCGGATCGACAGTCTAAGAAATATGCGCTTTTCCTCAGCAAAACCGCGTTTTCGGCAGCGCCAGCGTGGTCGGGAGTGTGAGCACTGTGAGCGGTGTAGACCATTATGTGCGCGTGTAGGCGCGTAACCGTACCGTAGCAGACACGACCCCAGCGAGCGGCATCCGGCGATCGGGTGCCGCTCTTCTTATGCCCAGAACAAAATCGGCCCGGATCGGGTCGACTGCGATACGATGGTCGACATGAACGCGAGCAAACCGAACGTGACGTCGATGGCCGAGATCGCGGCGATGCACAACGAGCCCGTCGAGCTTCTTCGGTATGCGGCGAAGCGCGACGGGATCTTGCCCGTCGCCCGGGCCGGGTTCGTCTGGCTCTACTCGGTCGATGACGTGGGGCGAATCCTCGCGGCGCGACGGAGGACGCGGCCGTGCAAGCGGCGGAAGCTCGTCGCGGCCGCAGCGAGCGGGGGCACGCCATGACGGGCAAGAAGCCTTCGGACTTGCGGACGTTCGCTCAGATCGCGGCCGAGAGCGGGCTCGACGCGAAGGATCTATGGCGCGCCGCGTGGGTCAACAGCGTCCGGCCAGTAGGGCGGGCCGAAGGGCTGGGGCACGCGCTTCTGTTCGATGCAGACGGCGTGCGGCGGATCGTCGATGCGTGTAGGCGCATGCGGAAGTACGCGACCTGCCCGGCTGTCGAGGCGATGAAGGGCGAGGGGAATCCGTGACACAAACCATTGATGGGCTGCTGGTCGGCCGGGGCATCCGCAGGGCTGGCAACTCCGCCAAGCGGGCGTTGTTCACCACGCCGAGGCCGGGGCGGGGCTACTTTGCTAAACCGGGCGTGGTGCTGGCATACCCCGGTGCGGAGCCGTCGCTTGCCTCGTGCTGGTCATGCACTGGCGGGACCGCAGAGGAAGACCCCGGCAGGTACGTCTTCGGGTACGGTGAATCGCCGGTAGGGTACAAGGTGACGAAGGAGACCGGCAACGACGCCGTGACGGCCGTCCACGAGCCCGTGGCAGCGCTGGACCCGCGACCGAATACATGGGCGTGGAACGATGGCCCGACCGGCTGCTTCCTGCGTTTCCACGTCTACTTGCACGAGGGCGAGGGGGCATCCTCGTGGACGCACATAAGAGAGCTTCGGGTTACGCTCAGCAGTGGCACGCCGTCGTTGTACTGGACAATCGACGGCTACGCCCTGCGGGCGGGCTGGAACTGCTTTACGGTGTCTCCGACGTCCGGGACGCAGGCCGGGGGCACGTTCGATTGGACGTCGATACACACTGTGTCGTTGACAGCCTACGGCCGGAGCGACGGCGACAATGATGAGAC
Source organism: uncultured Planctomycetales bacterium (assembly GCA_964617875.1). Lineage (GTDB taxonomy): Bacteria > Planctomycetota > Phycisphaerae > UBA1845 > PWPN01 > CAZMVY01. Next base: position 27,792 of record CAZUAI010000059.1, read on the forward strand.
GTTCGCCTTCACGGTGGGCGGCGTCGAGTTTTTGCCCGCTCCCGATATGGACGTCGCACGCATCGCGGTCACGTATGACGGCACGAGCCCGGACCTCCGCGAAGAGCTTGCCTACTGGGCACAGAACGGCATCAGGGCGACGCTGTACGTCACGCCGAGCCTTGTGGACGGCGAAGGCATGCTCTCTCTCGCCGACCTGCGGATTCTGTCGCAAACGGGGCACCTGATCGCCAACGGCGGATACGAGGGGCTCCAGCCGATCGGCGACGGGCTGACCGAGCGAGGGTTGAAGGGAGACATAGAGCAAGCCGCAGCATGGCTGGCCAGCAACGGATTCACGGCCGGGGCTCGGCACTACGCGGTGCCGGGGGGCACGAGCGAGTGGAACAGGGCACTAGAGGATTCTGTATCGGGCTCGGCATGCGATTCGATCCGGCTGGCGGACGGCATGCCACCCGTGACGCTACCCCATGCTCCGGTGCTCCCGGCAGTAGAGGCGTCCGACATCGCCGCGATGCGGACCCAGATCGCGAACGCGGTCGCTGACAGGGGCGTGCTCCTGTTGCGATTCGCCGGGCGCGAGGCGGACGGGTACGAATGGTCGGACCTTGAAGACGTGGTAGCCGATGTCGTCACCGCGATGGAAGGCGACACGGCAGACCCGCGAACGATCGACGAGCTTTTGATTGCATAACCGCCGGGAAATCCGGCACGGAGGTAGAGACATGTTGCATGAAATGACTGTGGCCCGTGTGCGCGATATCGCGATGCGGCGAGCGGCGAGCGCGTCACCGGAAGCGCTGGAGCTTATTGAGCGGCACCTTGCTGAGCGCATTCGGTTCCACGACGGAGCGGCCGACGTCGCGGCGATCGTCGCGAACGATCGGGCCGAACTCGACACCAGCGAGGACCGCGAGCGGCGGCTCTTGAACGAACTGGGCGCGCTCTCGTTGTCCGCCGAACTCGGCGAAGAGCACGACAGCAAGCGGGCAGCGTCAATCCGCAAGGAACTAGGCTCCATCGGCGTTCGCCGGGAGGAGCTACTCGCGCGAATCGGGCACGGCGAGGCGCGCGTCCGTGGACTTCAGGACGCGGCGCTTGCTCAGTACCGGGCTCTCGTCGAACTCCAGCGAGGCGAACTTAAAGACGCCTACCTGCGGCAGCGGGAAGAGACGCGCCGGATCGTTGAGGACGCGCTCGACCGGATGGCCGTCGCGTTCCGCAGCGAGACCGTGCTCCGCGACACGATGGATCATCTGCGGGCGGACGCCCACGCAACGGACGACGGCTCGCGGCGGACGAAGCTCGCCGCCCATCGGCCGGAGACGACGGCGGTCCCGAGCGGCCGAATCGAGGCGGAGGAAATCGCCTATGGCAAATGACCAGGAAGCGCGAACGATGCGCGCTGCGGCGGTCGGCATCGCGATGGTCGGGGCTGGCTGTCCGGCGGCGAAGGCGATCGAACTCGCGGGCGGCATGGAGCTCACGGGCCGCGTCGACGAGGTTCTCAGGCGCGCTGTCGAACTCGCCCGGCCTTTCGCGAGCGAGGCGGCGGGCGACGCACAGCAACAGACCTCCGAGAAGTTCTCGATGGCGAAGGCGGTCCGCGACGCGAGCTACGACAGCAAGTGGATGCGGACGGACCCGGCCGGACACGCGAAGGCGTGGGAGGACTACCAGAACCGGCGTATGCGAGATCCAGCCTTCAAACCGACGGAGTGACGGGGATGGCCGTGAAGATCACGAAGGCCGGGAAGCTGGTGCGGCCGAAGGTCGGGCACTCCCGTTTCCTCACGCATCCCGAAGTGTCGTGGGTGGTCTGCGCCGAATGCCTCATGTACCACAACACGTCGTTCGAGGACGGCACCGGGCCGTATCCGCCCTTGCACGTAGGGTGCAACTGTACCCGGACCCCGGAGGTCGACCTCAGCTTTCACGACTACGCATTCTGGACGCCCGACGCCAAGCTCGAAAAGCCCTCGCAACCATACGACCGGCTAAAGAAGTTCGTTAGGGGGGCGTCGGTCTTCGAGCTTGAGCGGGTCTTCGGCGGTCGGACGATCGCGGCACTCATCAAGAGCGGCCGACTCAAGCCAGAGCAGGCGGTCACGCGGATGTCAGGCGTCAAGACGCTCAAACAGGTCAAGGGCGACGTGAAGAGCTTGAAGGACGTGAAGGTCGATCGGCGCTCGCTTGCGGAAATCCGCGAAAGTACTGAGGACAACGAGGAATAATCGACTGCGCATTTTTTGCGCAGTCATCAGACCAGCGACACGAAGTGAACCAAGATGGACCCGGGGAATCACAAGCTGAGCCCGAAGGCGACGCGGCTTCTGAGCGCGATGCTCGCGTCTTCGTCCATATCGGAGGCGGCAGGAGCGGCCCGCATACCGTACACGACGGCGAAGAGGATCGCGGCCGATCCGGCGTTCCGAGCGGCGCTTGACGACGCCAGGACGGAGGCGTTCGAGACGACGGCGGCGACGTTGGCGTCTCGGTCCGTGCAGGCCGTCGAGGTGCTGGTGTCGATCATGAGCAACCAGAAGGTGAAGCCGTCTGTCCGCGTCTCAGCGGCGGGGCGGCTCATCGAACTCGCGAACGGGCTCCGTCAAACGATTACTCTTGAGCGTCGCGTCGACGCGATCGAAGCGTTGCTGCGGGAGACCGAATCGTGACTATCCGAGGCAGGATGCGCGCCATTGAATCCCGGCTGGGCGACGTGCGGGGCAAGGCGACGCTCGCGGCTCAATTGACGGCGTTTCGGAGGGACTTCGAGAAGGCCGACCGAACAAACAAGCTGCTCGTCGGCGAGCTTGCGAAGCGGGTCGGGTCTCGCTCGTTTGTGAAGATGCTCCCGCCGCGTCTGATGTATCCAGAGCCCGCCTCGATCGAGGCCGACGACTACGGCGACGCGGGCACCGAGCGCTTGCAGCACGAGCTTGCCGTCCGCGTCGGAATCTTCTGCGACACGTCGGCAGGGCCCGGGCTGTATCTGCCGTTTCCCGGGGCGCGCGTCAGTCACGGGGGCTTCGCGTTCTCGCGGGATGAAGTGGCCCGCGACGCCTGCGTCCTCGCGCTCGCGGTCGATGCCGAACACCAGTTTCTACAAGTCGTTCCCGCGTCTGTGGGTCTGGTCGGCGAGCTTGTCGATGACGCGGGCGGCCAGATCGGCGTCATCGAGTTCGACTACTGCAACGACGCGGATCTGCCGGAAGCGACAGCGAAGCACGTCGAGACCGGCGAGCGCGTCCGCGTTCGACCAACGAAGCATCCTGTGGACGGCCGCATCGTCTGGGTTCGGGCAAACCAGTAACTCTGCACGTGCTCTGGGCAGCCCAGCCTGCTTGGGACACGCCTCGCCGTCCGGTTGGTGCGTTACCGACGCGGGCGGCGAGGTATTTTTTTTCCCGCATCGGATGCTTGGTCCGGTGCTGAACGCCATATCTTGCGCAGGAACCGCGACTTGTGGGCGTCGGCTGGCGATTACGCGGCGGAGTACGGCCCGGGGCGGACGCACGGACACGTCCGGCCGGTTGGTCGGCTGATCGCGCGCCGGAGCGACTGCGCATATTTTGCGCAGTCAAAACCTGTGGGCTGGGGAAGTAACCCATGCCCCATCCATGCGGCGGGAGGGGCTCGGCGACGGCCCCACGATGCCAGGAAGTGACTTTGACGCGGTCCACCGGTCGCAGTAGATTCGGGATACCAACCAGCAACGGAACCGGCCGGGGAGTGTACGCGAGGCGATGCCGTCGCCTCGTCGACGTCGGTCTGCACGCGATGCCCTTTGCGCTGGCGCAAAAACCGGGCCAGCGGGGAGCGCGATGGTAAAAAGAAAGTGCCCGGTGGCGGGAATGGGCATTCACTCCACCGGGCGAAAGTCGAGGTATGAGACATTCTACTGTATCCGTTCGTGCTGGTCGAGAAAAAGACCTCACACTTCCTCCGCAGAATCTCGAAGCCGAGCAGGCCGCGCTCGGTGCCGCGCTCGTCGACGAACAGGCACGAGCGAAGGTGCTCGCCGTCATCGGCGACGCAGATCCATGGACAGGAAGCGGACACCGCGAGGTCTTCCAAATCGTCCGCAGCCTGCACGAGGCCGGACGGCCGGTTGACCTCGTCATCTTCCGCGACGAGGCCGAGCGGCTCGGGCTGCCCGGCAAGATCGGCGTCGACAGCGCGACAGACCTTGCGACCGAGCTTGCGACGGCCTTTTGCGACGTCGCAAACGCCGAGCACTACGCCCGCATCATCCTGCGGCTCCATCTGGAGCGCCAGGAAATGCGGCTCCTCAAACGGAAGTGGGACGCCATAGTCGATCGGTCCGACCGCAAGACCCGCGACGCCATCGACGCCGAGCTTGCCGACCTGCGGCGACGGCGGGACGTTGTGGACGGCGGGGCCGGACCGCAAGACCTCTGGACCGTCGATCAGATACTTGGAGACCCTGGAGAATCCTACGTTGTCGACGGCATCATTCCCGATGGCGGCTCGGTCCTGCTATTCGGCCCGGCGAAGGCCGGGAAGTCGTTCGTGTGCATCGACCTCGCGCTCGCCGTCGCGTCCAGGCTGTCGAGTTGGAGGGGCCACGCGATCCGCCCAACGCCGGTCCTCTATCTGGCGATGGAGGGCGGCAAGGGGCTACAGAAGCGGCTGCGGGCGTGGGTCGAATCTGGCGACGCGAAGATCGACCCGGACATGATCCGGTTCAAGCGTCGGCCCGTGCCGCTGCGGTGCGTGGAGGACGCCGACGCCACGATAGCCGGGCTCGGGGGCTTCCGGCCGGGGCTCATCTTCGTGGATACCGTGGCGAGAGCGATTCCCGGCTGCGACGAGAACTCCGTCAAGGATATGGGCGGCTTTGTCGCGGCTGTCGATCGACTCCGCGAGCACTTCGGCGCGGCGGTCGTGGCCGTCCACCACACCGGCAAGCAGGCCGAGAACGGCGAGCGGGGTTCATCCTGCCTGCGTGCCGCCGTGGACGTGCGGATTCAGGTCAAGCGGAGCGGCAAGCGGGGCATCGAGGTCACCTGCGAGGACGCCCGCGACATGGCCGAGTTTGAGCCGATCTACCTCGAAAGGCAGACGGTGGCCGTCGGAGACTCGACGTCGTGCATACTTACCTCCAAAAACGAGTTTGGAGGTGATCGCGAGATTTCGAGCCCGGCGAGGGCTGCCCTGGATAACCTCCACAAAACCTCCACAGAAGACGGAATCACCTACACGCAGTGGCGCGAGGCGTCGGAGCTATCAGAAAGCACGTTTCTGAGAGCACGTAAAGAGCTTATTCGGGCGAAGTTAGTGCGACAGGTTGGGGGCGGTCGTGGCGCGAGGTTTGTGCCCGCCGATGATGTTACCTCCATCACCTCCAAGTCACCTCCATCGGGGCGCTTGGAGGTTCCGAAACTCACCTCCACCACCTCCACCACCCTTAGCCCGCATTTCTCACCCCCCCTATGGAAAAAGGCTGGCCTCTGTGCGATAAG
>CAZUAI010000060.1:0-33100 GCA_964617875.1 uncultured Planctomycetales bacterium
TGAAAACGTAACCGCCCGGCACTAAACCACTTGGGACGGCAGTGCCATTCGTCCCAGACCCTTGGATTCCAGTCCCTCGGTGTCGATGTCGATCTCCTCGAGAACCTGCCTCGTCATGGGATGAACACCCGACGGCTTCACTCCCGCGCTGCATGCCGCGAAGTGCCCTCCGGCTCGATGACGAAGGATCGCCTCTGCCATTTGGGTGCGGGTCGAATTGGCGGGACCGAGAAACAGTACCGTTTTCATGTCTCGCGTTCCTCGCAGGATAGCTGATTCGCCGGTTGCCCCGTCCGTGGGCTGTCTGCCATGCCGCCCCGGTCCACCGACCGGCGCGGTGGGCAGGCCGTCAGAACAGACCGCCTGCCCCGATGCTCGACGCTATTATACCGGCTTTCTGCCTCAAGCAACGAGAAAACCGAATCGCACATTCCCGACACAGTCTCGCGTATCGACTTACGCGCACGCCCTTCCTGTAACCGGTTTCTCAATCGAGGCTTACGGACGGCCGGTGTATTCAGCGCGAACTTCGCCCGCGACACCCATTCGTTTATCAACAGCGTGCTGCTGATGACGCCTGCCTCCGTTTCCGATACGGCGATCGGTGCATTGAGGCCACACCATCGCACCACTGCTCCGGCCTGGGAAAGAAAGCGGACCGCACTCCAAGCCCGTCATCACGGCCGATTCCAACAACGCGAGGAACCGCGAAACCCGGCCGGGCGCTTTGCCGCCTCGCGAAGCCGCATTAGAATGCGGTCGCCCGCCGGCGTTACGGCACACAACGCCGGCGGTTGCCGCGCCCTCGTTCAAGGAGCCCTGCCATGACGTCCTCGCCGTCCCCGGAACAGCAAAAACCAGACCCCGCCGAACGCGCGCCGGTCGAGAAGGCCCCTGGCGGAGGGGCATCGGGGCCTGATGATGGGGCGGCACGCGGTGCGCCCGATCGCATCACGGCGGCCGCCGCCGCCGCGGGCGACCTCGCCGGCGTTCTGGGCGAGGAGAAAGAGGTCTGGCGCGGCCGGATGAGCTGGAAACACGTCGCCGGACATTGGGTGCTGTGGGCCATCGCCATGATCCTGATCGTGTGGCTGGGGGTGCATTTCCACCAGCCGGACTCCTCCCCGTGGCTGTGGCGCATCGTGCTCCTGGTGATTCTCGGCTCCGGCGCGGGCCTGCTCGTGAAGTCGGCGATGACCGTGTACAGCCGTCGCTATCGGCTGACCACGCAACGGCTGTTCATCGAGATCGGCATCCTCAGCCGGACGACGGAGCAGACGGAACTGTACCGCGTGGACGATGTCCGCACGCACCAGGGGCCGTTCGATCGAATCCTGTCGGTGGGCGACGTCGAAATCATGGCGCCCTCGGAGGCGACGCAGCCCACGATACGGCTGGTCGGCGTCGCCGATCCCGCGGCGGTGGCCGAACACGTGCGGCAGCACAGCCGCGCGATCCGGATGAAGCGGTCGCTGTTCGTCGAGCAGATGTAGCGGCGCTCGCCGAGAGGGTTCGCGCCCGTTCTTTGCCCGGCGTCGGCGGGCTGCATATAATACGCCGTTCCTGCGAGGGGTTCGCAGGGTCTGGAGGCATACTATGGCAGAACCGGCAGGTGGATGCGGGTGCGGATGCGGCCCGGCGAACCGCTCATTGAAGGAACGCGTGGCGGAGATCATCAACCAGATCCGGCCGGCGGTGCAGGGCGACGGCGGCGATATCGAACTGGTGGACGTGGATGCGCAGGGCGTCGTTTCGCTGCGGCTCCACGGGGCGTGCGTCGGCTGCCCATCGGCGACCATGACCCTGGCCGGCGGGATCACGCGGCACCTGAAAGAAAAGGTGCCCGAGGTCGCCGAGGTCGTGTGCGTGTAGCTTTTTCCCTCAGACCACAGGGTTTCGTCGAGCCCGACATGCCCGCGGCGGCCCGCGTGCGGGAGCCTCGCCGGCGCGTCGGGCTCTCTTGCTGCGCAATTCCGCCGGCCGGTACGGGTTGGTCGTCGCGGCGTGTCAGATGTTCAACAGCGCCAGGATGCCGAGCAAAGGCACCAGGATCAGGGCGATCAACAACCCCAACGGGCCGCCCAGCCAGAACGCCGCCATCAGCGCCAGGAGTGCCGCGCCCGCGATGCCGAGCGCCTGCATCGAGGTGGAAGACTGCGTCTGTCCGTCGGTGGAGCCGCCGTCGCTTGGGGCCGTATTGCTCGTGCGGATCGTAAACCCGGGACCGGCGGCGACCGTCTTGGCGGCGACCGGTCTTCCGGAGGCCGAGCCCACGCCGACGACCGAAGCACTGGCTCCGCCCATGTTCTTGATCGTGAACGTCCCTTCCGTGGTCGGCGTATTGATCTTGCCGGTACCGATCACCGTGGCCTGCCCGACGCCGACGCCTTCAAAGAGCGGGTTGCCCAGTCCCAGCTGAGCGGCGGCAATTCCCGTGATCTTATCTTCCGTGGCGGTGCCGGCGGACTGGCCGAACGTGAAATACTGAACGATGACGCTGGAAAACGCATCCAGCGGCGCCTGCGTGACGCCCGTCCCGGTCTGGATATGGACCTCCTGAAACAGGCTCAAGCCCGCGTTATCCGCCACGGGGGTGTCCGAGGCCACCTCGACGACGAGTTCATAAGCAACCTGAGTACCCGGGCGAACAACCACCTCGCTGCCGGCCGCCTTGCCGACGGGACGGACATCAAAGGTGACCGTCGCCGACCGGGCGACCGCCGCCGCCACCAGAAGGATCCCGATTGCCGCGATCAGACTGCAACGCTGCCTCATGAGTCATCTCTCCGCGTCATCCGGAATTATCGGCACCTGAGCGCAAACCGTTCACCTTCGGTGGACGGTAGCCTATACCAGTATACTATCCGAAACGCCACCTGTCGCGTGGGCCACGCAGAGCAAGCGTGGATTTGGGTAAGATTGCGGCTTAATCCCATTATCGGACGCCCGCTTGGCGGCACCCGGCCCACCAATCGGACGACACAACTCGTTATTCGCGATCATGCCGATATACTGACGCCGTAACCGATGGTGAGGCAGGACACGATCCCGATGGAAGGCATCGACGCCCATTTCGAGTCACGAACGGTCAGCAAGGTGATGCTCCGGCTCATCCCGTTCATCGTCGCGTTGTACGTGCTGAACTACCTCGACCGCGTAAACGTCTCCTTCGCCAAGCTGACGATGAACGCCGATCTCGGCTTCAGCGAGTCGGTGTACGGCCTCGGGGCGAGCGTTTTCTTCATCAGCTATTTCCTCTTCGAGATCCCCAGCAACCTCATCCTGGAGCGTGTCGGGGCGCGGCTGTGGCTCGCGCGGATCATGATTTCGTGGGGACTCATCTCGTCTGCGATGATGTTCGTGAAGGGTCCGATCAGCTTCTACATACTGCGGTTCCTGCTTGGGGCGGCGGAAGCGGGCTTTGCGCCGGGCGTCCTTCTTTACCTGACGTACTGGATCCCGGTCCGGCAGCAGGCGCGGGCGGTCGCGTGGTTTCTCACCTCGACGGCACTGGCGGGGCTCGTGGGCTCGCCGCTGGCAGGGCTCCTGCTCGGGCTGCACGGGTGCTCGCTGGCCGGGTGGCCGCTGGCCGGGTGGCAGTGGCTCTTCCTGCTCGAGGGCGTCCCGAGCGTGGTCGGCGGGTTCAGCATCCTGCTGTTCCTGACGGACCGGCCGGAGCACGCGCGATGGCTCTCGCCTTGTGAGCGCGAATGGCTGACTGCGCGGCTCGCCGCCGAACGGAAACAGCGGCAAAGCCACGGGCGGACGTCGGCCCTGGCGGGCCTGGCGGACCGGCGGGTGTGGCTCCTGAACATCACCTACTGCGCGATCATGTTCGGCTTCCAGGGCATCAACTTCTGGCTCGCGACGGTCGTCAAACAGGTCACGGGTCTTGAAAGCAACCTGCACGTCGGCTTGCTCACGGCCATCCCGTTCCTCTGCGCGATGGTCGCGATGGTGATCGTGGGCCGCCGGTCCGACCGGACCGGCGAGCGCCGCCGGCACGTCGCCATCTGCTCGCTCGTTGGTGCGGCGGGCCTGATCGGGGGCGCCCTGGCCCATTCGCCGGTACTGGCAATCGCTTCGTTGTCGATCGCCGCCGCAGGCATCTGGTCGACGCTCGGGCCGTTCTGGGCGTTGCCGCCGGTCTTCCTGAGCGGCACGGCGGCGGCCGCAGGCATCGCGATGATCAACTCGATCGGCAACCTCGGCGGCGGTTTTCTCGGCCCGACGCTGATGGGCGTGCTGAAGGACCGCACGCAAAGCTATCGTCCCGGCCTGCTGGCCGACGCAGCCGCGCTGACGATCGCCGCGGGGCTGACGCTCCTGATCCGAAGGACGGATACGGCCGATTCGCGTTAACGGCCGAGGATCCGGTCCGGGCACTCGCGGGTCTCGGGCTCAACCTGACGCGGCATCGGCGGGATCGGGATTCCCGCCGGCAAGCGCCGCTTGCGTGCGTTGCAACACGTCTGCGACCACGGCGCTCATGCTCCCCTCCACGATCGCGCCGGCGGCCGACTCGTGGCCGCCTCCGCCCAGGGCCCGTGCCAGACCCAGCACGCTCGTGCCCCCCTCGCCGCGAAAGTTCATCCGGATCCGGCCGCGCTTGCCCTCCGTGAACAGGATGGCGACGCGGATGCCCCTCAGCGAACGGGGGATCATCACCTGGTCGTCGATGTCCGCGGCGGTGCAGCCCGTCGCGGCGATCTCCTCGTAGGTCGCCGTGCTGTAGGCGATCCGCCCGTCCGCCGTCAGGCGGGTGTTGTCATAAATCACGCGAAGGAGGTCGAATTCGCTCCGGCCCTGCGAACGACAAAGGCGCTCGCACAGGTCGGCCACGTCGGCCCCGGCCCGCACAAGCTCCGCGGCCGTGTGCAGGCTCCCCTCCGTCGTGTTCGGCAGCGAGAAACCGAGTGTGTCCGTGTGGATCCCCGCATACAGCAGCGAGGCGACGGCCGGCGTCACCGGCCACTCCAGGGCCTTCAGCAGCCGAAACACCAGCTCGCACGTGCTGCTCGCCCCGGGCACGACCCAGTGGATTGTGCCGAACCGCGGGTTGTCCACGTGGTGATCGATGTTGATGATCGGCACGGGCGGCACGCCGCCCGCAAGATCGGCCAGCGGCGGATCGACGGCCGCCCGCCCCGCCTGCGCCGTATCCAACACGATGACGGCGTCGCACGACCGCCGGGCCTCGACCGGCGCGACGGCCCGTGGCGACAGGCCGCAGAGAAACGCAAGCCGCTGCGAGACCTGATCTTCCAGATAGAAAACGCGGGGATCCCGGTTGCTCGATTCGGCCCCGGCCGCCAGCGCGAAGACGGCTCCGAGACAATCGCCATCCGGCCGGACGTGACCGACGAGAAGCGGCCGTCGCGACGCGGCGATCGCGCTCACCACATCTCGGGGCGGGCGTTCCATGCCGGTGTTCACGCAGGACCGCCGGCCGGCGGCGCAGGCTCCGCGGGACGGACGGGCGGCGTCGCGGGCGGTATCGGCGGCGCCGGGTTCGCCCCCGACGCAGCGGCGGCAAGCCTCGCGGTGACCTTGGCGGTAGGTGACGACGTTTCCGGCTTGCGCACGGCGGGCTTCGTCCCGCCGCTCTTGTCCGGCGCGAGCACCATCGTCATGCGGCGGCCCTCTGTCCGGGCAGGCCGCTCGACCTTCGCCACCTGGCTCAGCTGCTCGACGATCTCGCCGAAGATGCTGTAGCCGCGGTCCTGATGAAACCGCTCGCGCCCGCGGAAAATCATCGTAAACTGCACCTTGTCGCCGTCGGCGAGGAACTCCTTCGCCCGGTTCATCTTGATCTCGCGATCATGATCATCCGTCTTCGGCGACATGCGCACTTCTTTGAGCTGCTGCTCGTGGTGCTTCTTGTGTTTCTTCTTCTGCTGGTACTTCCATTTGCCGTAATCCATGATCCGGCAAACGGGCGGCCGCTCGGTCGGCGCCACTTCGACGAGGTCGAGTCCGGCCTCCCGGGCCCTTCGAAGTGCCTCGTCGGTCGGCAGCACGCCGAGCTGCTCGTTGTTTTCGTCAACGACGCGGATCGGCGAAATCCGGATCTGCTCGTTGCATCGCAGGTTCTGGGAGATAGGCGATCACCTTCCTTTGCATCAGGCCAGTCGTTTCGACCGGATCTCGTCCCGGCAGTTCTCCACGAACTGCTGAAGCGGGAGGGTGCCGATCGTTTTGCCATCGCGGTCGTTGACGTTGACGGCCTCCGCGGCCGCCTCCTTTTCGCCGACGACCAGGATGTACGGGATTTTCTGCTGGCGGGCCTTGTGCTTCTTCGGCCCGATCTTGTCCGGCGACACGTCCAGCTCGCTCCGCAGGCCGGCCTCGGCCAGGACGCGCTGCACGCGCCGGGCGTACTCCTCGCTCTTCTCGCTCACGGACGCGACCGCCACCTGGACCGGCGCCAGCCACAGCGGGAACGCCCCGGCAAAATGCTCGATGAGGATCCCGACGAACCGCTCCAGGCTCCCGAACGGCGCCCGGTGGATCATCACCGGCCGATGCGGCGCGTTGTCCGCGCCGACATACTCGAGCCCGAACCGCTCGGGCAGGTTGTAGTCCACCTGGACGGTGCCGAGCTGCCACTCGCGCCCGATGCAGTCGCGGACGACAAAGTCGATCTTGGGACCGTAGAACGCCGCCTCGCCCTTCTCCTCCGTCGCCTTGAGGCCGCTCTTCTGCGCCGCCGAACGCACCGCCTCCTCGGCCCTGGCCCAGACCTCCGGGCTGCCGACGTACTTGTCGCTGGACGGGTCGCGCATCCCCAGGCGCACGCGGAAATCGGTCAGCCCCAGCGTGTCGAGCGCCTTGCGCACCAGGCCGAGGCACTTGTCCAGCTCGTCCGAAAGCTGCTCGGGCGTGCAGAAGATGTGCGCGTCATCCTGCGTGAAGCTCCGCACGCGGGTCATGCCCGTCAGCTCGCCCGACTGCTCATAGCGGTACACCGTGCCGAACTCCGCCAGCCGCACGGGCAGGTCCCGGTAGCTGTGCGGGTCCGACTGGTAGATCTTGATGTGGTGCGGGCAGTTCATCGGCTTGAGGAGGAACTCCTCGCCGTCCTCCATCTGGATCGGAGCGTACTGCGAGTCCTTGTAGTACGGGTAGTGCCCGCTGGTCCGGTACAGGTCCAGCCGCCCGATGTGCGGGCAGTAGACCGGCGAATACCCGAGCTTGATCAGTTCGCCCCGCAGGAACTCCTCGAGTTCGCGCCGGACGACGGCGCCCTTCGGCTTCCACAGCACCATGCCCGGCCCGACCAGCGGATCGATCACGAACAGCCCGAGTTCCGCGCCCAGCTTGCGGTGGTCGCGGCGTTTCGCCTCCTCCAGGCGGGTCAGATAGTCGTCGAGCGACTTCTTGTCCGGCCAGGCGGTGCCGTAGACCCGCTGGAGCTGCTTCTCCTTCTCGTCGCCGCGGTAGAAGGCCCCGCTGACCTGCATGATCTTGAACGCGCCGATCCGGCCCGTGCTCGGCACATGCGGCCCGCGGCAGAGGTCCTCGAAGTCCTTCCCCGGCTCGCGGCCCGTGACGTAGAAGCTCAGCACGTCGCCGTCGGCCCGCTCGGCGTTGTCGATCTTGTACCGGTTGCCCTCGCTGCGGAGCTTGGCCATCCCCTGCTCACGCGGCATATCGATCCGCGTGAACGGCTTGTCCTCGCGGACGATCTGCTGCATCGTCTCTTCGATCGCGGCGAATTCTTCCGGCGTGATCGGTTTGTCGCAGTCGATGTCGTAGTAGAAGCCGTTCTCCACGGGCGGCCCGTAGACGAGCTTCGCCCCGGGGAAACGACGGCAGATCGCCTCGGCCATCACGTGGGCGCAACTGTGACGGAGCACCTCGAGGCTCGCCTCGTCGTCCGCCTTCGCCGTCAGGATGCGCACGGTGCAGTTGCCGGGGATCGGCCGGGCGAGGTCCACCGTCCGGCCGTCGGCGACGGCCGCGATGGCCGCCTTCGCCAGCTTCGGCCCGATCCGCGCGGCGAGGTCCCCGAAGGTCGAACCCTCGGCCATGGGGATCCGTGATCCGTCGGGAAGCGTTACGGTTACGTCCGCCATAGTCACGTGCAAAGAAAAAGCGGCATCGACTCAGCGACGCACAGGCGCTCCGCATCCGGTTGTGCCGGGTCGGAGAAGATCATGCCGTTGTGCGCGTCACAGAATCCATGCCGCCGCCGTTTTCAAAACCGCCTGACCCATCAGGCAATCGCCGCCAAGAACTGGCATCGGCGACCACCACACCCATCGGATCTGTAGGATATCGGATTCTCCGCCCGGCCGTCAAGAGCAGGCGCGACGTTACAGGGTGTGAAGCGCAAGAAGCGAGAGGAGGCCGGCGGCGCGAACAGAAATGGAGCTTGAACGGGAATGTGCTTGCCGAACGCCCCGTTTCTGACCCCAATGGCGGCACGGCCATCCTGGCCGTGGCTTCGTGGATTGCGAGCAGTCCCGTACGCACTAGCACGACGCCAGTTGCACGTTTTTCTGATGCCAAAGAACCAAGTTTTGCAGCACGGCTTCTTTTGCGGGTCTGCAGGTGGGCGTTGGATCCCGGCATTGCCTGCGGTCCAGCCGTTCTTTCTGATAGCTGATGCTGGTCGAGGTGCGTACGGCGCGGATTTGTGCTGGCTGGTGCGATCGGATATCGTCGCCGTTGGTTTGGGCAATCCGGCCTGCGAGGTCCGAAACAATCCGCCGAGTCTGAAGTGCCGGCGCGGGCCACGGCCCAAACGGAATCGCGGCTCGCCGCCGACCGGTGACGGCCGTATTGCGGTGGAGGAATTATGTCGTACCAGCCCCTGCTCGACCTGAGACAGACCGCACGCGCGATCCGGATGATCAAGGAGTTCTTTCAGACAAACCTCGCGGAGGCGTTGAACCTGCTGCGTGTCAGCGCCCCGTTGTTCGTCCCCGCGGACACGGGCCTCAACGACAACCTCAACGGCGTCGAACTGCCGATCTCGTTCGCGATCACGAACCAGGGCGGCCGCCGGGCCGAGATCGTGCAGTCGCTCGCCAAGTGGAAGCGCATGGCCCTGGCTGAGTACGGCTTCGCCCCCGGCGAGGGCATCTACACCGACATGAACGCCATTCGCCCGGACGAGTTGGTGGACGAGACGCACTCGGTCTACGTGGACCAGTGGGATTGGGAGCGGGTGATGAAGCCCGAGGAACGGAGCCTGTCTTTTCTCTACTGGGTCGTCGGGCGGATCTACGACGTCATCCGGGCGACCGAGCACCGCGTCGCCGTGACGTACCCGGACATCACGCCGTTCCTGCCGCCGAAGATCGAGTTCGTCCACACGACGGAGCTGGAGAAGCGCTGGCCGGACCTGACGCCCCGACAGCGCGAAGACCGGATCGCCGAGGAGTGCAAGGCGGTGTTCATCATCGGGATCGGCGCGGCGCTCTCGAACGGGCAGCCGCACGACGGCCGGGCGCCGGACTATGACGACTGGATCGTGCCGACGGAGCGCGGCCCGGGGCTCAACGGCGACATCTTCGTGTGGAACCCGGTGCTGGGCCGCGGCTTCGAGCTGTCGTCGATGGGCATCCGCGTGAACGCCGAGACCCTGAGGCAGCAGCTCGCGATCCGCAAGGCGGAGGAGCGGGCGAGCCTGCCGTTCCACCGGCGGCTGCTGGCCGGCCAGCTGCCGCAGACGATCGGCGGAGGCATCGGTCAGTCGCGCCTGTGCATGTTCTTTCTGCGCAAGGCGCACGTCGGCGAGGTTCAGTGCAGCGTCTGGCCCGACGATCTCCGCACGGAGCTGAAGCGGAAAGGCATCGTCCTCCTGTAGGCCGGTCCGGGCATCGGCACGCGGGCGGCAGAATGCGGTGAGATCTCATGACTTCGCGCGAACGGGTTCTGACGGCGTTTGCCCACAGGGAACCGGACCGTGTGCCGGCGTGGTGCGGGGCCTCGCCCGAGTTCTGGGAGAAGGCCAGGCGCGCGCTCGGCCTCGAAGACGAGGCCCTCCGTGAGCGATTCGGCGACGACTTCCGGCGCGTCCACGCGCGATACGCCGGGCCGGAGTTTCCCCTGTCGCACGGCGCAACCTATCGCACGCCGTTCGGCGTCGAACGGCACGGCTACGGCTACGGGCAGCCGATGCGCTGCCCGCTGGCGGACGCGACGCTCCGCGCCGTGGAAAAGTACCCCTGGCCCGATCCGGCATGGATGGATGTGTCCTCGATCCGCGCGGACGCCATGCGTCACGGCGGCCGTTATGCGATCCTCGGCGGCGACTGGTCGCCCTTCTGGCACGACGCCGTCGATCTGCTCGGCATGGAGGAGCTGCTCGTCACGATGTACGAGGCGCCGCAGATCGTGGACGCGGTCCTGGCCCACATCGTGGACTATTACGCGGAGGTCAGCCGGAGGATCTTCGAGGCGGCGGACGGCGCGATCGACATCTTCTTCATCGGCAACGACTTCGGCAGCCAGACCGGTCCGCTGCTGGGCCCGGACCTGTTCAGCCGATTCATCCTGCCCCACCTCCGGCGCCTGATCGACCTCGGCCACGAGTACGGGCTGAAGGTCATGCTGCACTGCTGCGGCGGGTTCGCCCCGCTGATTCCGTCGATGATCGACGCCGGGCTCGACGCCCTGCACGCCATCCAGCCCTGCTGCTACGGCATGGACCTGGCGGCGCTCAAGGCGGGGTACGGCCGGCACATCGTCTTCAACGGCGGCATCGACTCGCACCACGTGCTGATCAACGGCACGCCGGATTTCGTGCGGGCGCAGACGCGCGAGGTGCTCGACATCATGAAGCCCGGCGGCGGGTATGTTGTCGGGGCGAGCCACGACTACATCCTCGAGGAGACGCCGGTCGAGAACGTGGTGGCGATGTTCGACGCAGCGCGGGAGTTCGGGCGGTACACGTGACCGTCTTGGGCGCAAAGACGGGGTTATGATATCCTTTCCTCGCGGGCGCGCGACGCGGCAAGGCGCCCGGACCGGAGTGACACGGACGTGGTATTCGATCGTTCCAGACAGCTTTACGAACAGGCGTGCAAGGTCATCCCCGGCGGCATCTGCAGCAACGTGCGGGCGAGCTGGTCGCCGCACCCGATGTTCTACGAACGCGGCAAGGGCTCGCGGATCTGGGACGCCGACGGCAACGAGTTCATCGACTACGTGCTCGCCCGCGGGCCGCTGCTCCTCGGCCACTCGCCGCAGCGCGTGCTCGACGCCGTGCACCGCCAGATCGACACCGGCCTCATGTACGCCGGCCAGCACGAACTGGAGATCCGCGTCGCCGAGAAGGTCTGCGAGCTGGTCCCCTGCGCCGAGATGGTCCGCTTCTCGAACAGCGGCTCCGAGGCCGTCCACGGAGCGATCCGCCTGGCCCGCGCCGTCACCGGCCGGACGAAGGTCCTGCGGTTCGAGGGGCAGTACCACGGCTGGTTCGACCCCGCGATGTGGAGCTACGCGCCGCCGCTCGACGCCGCCGGCCCCCGCGAGGCGCCCGTACCCGTCCCGGCCACGAAAGGCCTGCCCCCGAGCGACGCCGGGAACCTCGTCGTCCTTCCGTGGAACGACCTCGACCTGCTCAAGCAGACGCTCACGGCCAACCGCGGCGAGATCGCCGCCGTCATCACCGAGCCGATGATGTGCAACATGGGCAGCCTCCTGCCGCTTCGGGGCTACCTGCAGGGCATGCGCGAGCTGTGTACGAAGCACGGCGTCGTGCTGATCTTCGACGAGGTCATCACGGGCTTCCGCCTGGCGCCGGGCGGCGGGCAGGCGTATTTCGGCGTGACGCCGGACCTCGCCGTCTTCGCCAAGGGGCTTGCGGCGGGCTTCCCCGTCAGCGCGATCGCCGGCCGCCGCGACCTGATGCGGCACTTCGGCGACATGAGCGTCTCGCACGCGGGGACGTACAACTCGAACCCGCCGTGCATGGCCGCGGCAATGGCCGCCCTGGAGGAACTGACGGCCGACGAGGGTGCCGCCTACGAGCGGCTGCGGATCCACGGCACAAAGCTGATGGAGGGCATCCGCCGTTCCGTCCCCGGCGCGGTCGTTCGCGGGCTGCCGCCGGTCTTCCACGTGTCGTTCGGCGGCGATCCCAACGCGCGGGACTACCGGACTTTTGTGTCCCGCGACGTCGAGACGTACAGGCGGTTCGCCGTCGCGCTTCAGGACCACGGGGTTCGCGTGGTGCCGGAAGGCATCTGGTTCGTGTCGACGGCGCACACGGACGCCGATGTGGAGGAGACGCTCGCGGCCGTGGCGGACGCGGCGAAGGGCATGGCGTAGTGTCGCCTTCGGTTGGATGCGGTCGCTGTGGTGCAGGCATCGTGCCCGCACTCGAAGGCAGGGCGGAAGCCCGTGCCGCAACGCAGCGCCGTCCGAAGGCGAAAAAGCAGGAAAGTTAGGAAAACCAAAAAGAGATACCGATGTCTCGTATCGTCGCGCTGGGAGTTGTCCTCGTCATCGGCGTGGCGGCGGTTGCCGCGCTGAAGGCCGAGACGGCGTCGAAGCAGGCCTTGTTCGAGCGGGCCTTCGGCTCGTACGCACGGTTTGACCCGGCGATCGTGGCGCGGGTCAAGGCCCTCAAGCCGGGCACCCGCTACTACGTGGACCGCGCGCCCGGCCGGCCGGCCGAAATGTGGTTTATCGACACCGACCAGCGCCACCAGAAGGCGTTCCAGCCGATCCTCGTTCGCGTGATCGACGAGGACGGCAACCTCGCCAACGGCGGCGACCCGGACTGCGACAACGACCTCTACCTCGCCGACTGGCGGGCCGACGGGACCGTCGATGCCGCCGTCGATTACCGGGACGACGACGGCGACGGCGATGCCGACGCCATGGGCCTCTTCTTCTTCCAGCCCAACCACCGCTACATGGGCAAGGACGCCCTCTGCGTGTGGTGGGGCATCGACATCGGCGACGACAACCGCCTGTGGTACGACGTCAACTGGACGTACCAGCAGCCGGACTGCCAGTGGCGGACGCACTTCGGCGGCGACGAGATGTTCTGCCAGTTCGCCCTCACGCAGGGTGCCGAGCGGTGGGAGCCGGTCTTCGAGAACCCGTTCCTCTTCTACGACACCGACCGCGACGGCGAGTCCGAGGTCGTCATCCGCCTCAGCGGCAAGGGCGACCAGATCGAGTGCCTCCGCTACAGCTTCGACGCCGACAACCGCAGCAGCCCCGCCGTGCCGCACCACTACGACGGCTCGCTCTCGGCCCTGGCGCCCGGCTGTACGCTCGGCACGAAGGACCACGTGCCGGGCCAATCCGACCTGCGGCTCCCGCCGCGGTACTGCACCACGACCACCATCCGCGGCATCCCCACCGGCCCCTTCGCCGCCCACGACCGCGCGGCCGAGTTCTGCAACACGACGCGGTGGGCCCGCGTGCTGCTGACGTGGGACGAAAACGACCTCAACACGGACAATCAGTGGGAAAAGGACTCGCACCTGCGCTGGGAGGGCGTCATCGCCCACCCGTCGAAGAACTTTCCGCAGATCGGCGGGCCGACGTGCGGGCCGTTCAACAAGCGGAACGAGATCGACCTCGCCCCCGCCGGCCCGATGCGATTGTACTACGATCCGGCCGACCGGCGGATCCATCTGCGCGACGCGGACGAGGCCTGGATCGACGTGGACTACAACCAGGACCGCAAGGCGGACATGCGGTACACGTACCGCGACACCGACGGCGACGGCGTGCTGGACACGCGGGAGATCGACATCGACGCCGACGGCAAGGAGGACCTCGTCCTGAAATGCGCCAGGCCGGCCGTCGAAGGCATCCCGCTGAACTGGGGGATGATCGCCGATGTCTATCGTCCCGCGCTGGACGCGGCCGTCGCGGAGAACCAGGCGATCATCGACGGGATGAAGGCCGTGCTGATGGCCAGGGACGCCGGCTTCACCCCGGACGCGGTCGAGACGTTCTACGCCGAGAAACTCGGCGGCTGGCTCCCCGAGCAGCGGGTGGGCGAGCGCATGCGGGCGAGCCAGACGGCAGGGCGGTATTACCAGGACCTCGTTCGCGACCGCTACTACGTCCGCCTCCGCAAGATCCTCCCGGACGGCCAAGAGGCCGCGACGCTTCACGAGCTTTACGCCGCCGGCCAGTTTGCCGCGGCGTCGAAGCTGCTGCACAAGATGTTTGCCTCTTCGCTCCCGCCGCCGCCCGCCGGCCCCGAACCGCCCGGCGGCGACGTCCGGGGCCGGCCCGGGATTCGCCTCCGCAACGCACGGGGACTCCTGCGCGAGAATGAACTGATCGTCGTGCCCGTCGAGCAGATCCGCAAGGTTGCTCCCGACTTCGACCCGCGCCGCGTGGCTGTCGTGGACGGCAATCGCGTGCTCGACTGGCGGCGCATTCCGCACCAGGTCGATGCCGCCGGACCCGGCGGGCGCGAGGAGTTGTGTTTCATCGCCTCGGTGGACCCGCGCGCCGCGCGGACCTACTGGCTTGCCGCCGCCCCGAAGGGCGAGTCGAAGCCGCCGTTCGCCGACCGCACCGCCACAGCGCAGGATTGGGTCCCGCCGAACATCGGCTGGGAGTCGGAGCAGATCTGCTACCGCGCCTACTGGGGCCAGTTCGACTTCTTCGGCAAAAAGGTGGAACGGCTGATCCTCCCGACCATCGGGAACAAGAGCTACCATGACGAGGTGGAGTGGGGCATCGACGCCCTCAACGTGAAAAGCACGTCCGGCCTCGGCGGCATCACGCTGTATGTGGGCGACAGGGAGTACCTCGTCCAGAACCCGGAGGGCAAGGGCACCGTCGAGTTTGCAAAGCGGGCCGTCGCCTCCGGTCCCGTCCGCACGACCGTCGAGATCGTCGGCGACAAGGTCGGCCCGTACAAGGTGCAGATCCGCTGCGTTGCGATCGCCGGCCGGCAGGAAACGCAGATCAGCGCACTCGTGACCGGCCCGGCGACGAACGAGCCGGTGTGCATCGCACCGGGCTTCACCCGCCTCGACGTCGAGCGGATGATCGTGGACGATGCCGCCGGCGTCTTCGCGACGTGGGGCTCGCAGACGACGGTGATCGGCACCGTCGGCTTCGGCCTGGTCTTCGACCCGCAGGCGTTCGCCGGCCTTGTCGAGACGCCCGCGGAGCACAAGATCAGGCTCCGGGCGCAGGTCGGCCGGGAGACGACGTACCTGATCGTCGGCGACTGGCTCCGCGGCCGGCGATACCCGCGCTGCCCGACGATCGAGAACTGGCACAGGGAGCTGAAGTACCTCGCCGTGCGGTTCCGCAACCCGATCGGCGTGGAAGTGATGCCACCGGCGGCAACGAAGTGACGCAGGCGGCGGGTTCCGCGAATGCCGAAGGACGAAACCGGAATGTCGAAAGAAGCCCGAAATCCGAATGACGAAGCCCGCGCCGCGGCGCGACCGTCCGTCATCCTCCGGGGTTCGACGTTCGTCCTTCCTTCGTCATTCCGGCTTCGACACTCGACATGCGGGCGCGCCAAACCGGTATCCAGTCGGCCTGCGGGGATTGCCTGACACCTTGCCACCACGGACATGCGGAACATGATCATCGACGGCCACGTACACATCGGCACCTCGCAGTTCCTGCAGATCGACGCCGATGCGGACTTCCTCCTCCGCCGTGCCGACGAACTGGGCTTCGACCGCCTCTTCTGCACGCACGTCAACGCCCTCTGGTCCGACATGCGCGAGGGCAACGACGCCCTGGGGCGCGACCTGGTCCGCCACGCCGACCGGCTCCTCGGCTACGTGACGATTCCCTCGCCGCGGTACGGCGACGCCGCCCTCGACGAGATCCGCCGTTGCGTCGAGACGTACGGCATGCGCGGCGTGAAGCTCTACTCGCACCCCGAGGCGCCCATCACCGAGTCGTGGACGTACCCCCTGCTCGAGGTCGCGGCGGAGCTGAAGCTCACGGTCCTCGGGCACCTGACGCCCGCGGAGTGCGACGACCTGATGCGGCACGTGCCCGACGTGATGCTCGTCATGGCCCACATGGCCGGCCAGCCCTACGCCCACGGGAACTGGCACCTGGCCGTCGAGGTCGCCGGCCGGCACCCCAGCCTCTACCTCGACACGGCCACGTCGCAGATGGACGACGGCATGCTCGAGCACGCGGTCGAAAGGCTCGGCCCGGAGCGGATCCTCTTCGGCACCGACATGCCGCTGCTGGATCCGTGGGTCCAGCTCGCGAAGGTGCAGGGCGCCGAAATCAGCGAAGACGCCAAACGCCTCATCCTCGGCGGAAACCTCGAGCGATTGTTGCACCTGTAGGACGGGCGGCTCCCCGGCGCTTCGCAGGTGCGCCCGCCGGTTGTCGTTCTTCGCTCTCGCGCTGTCTCATCTTCTCTCCGCTCTCGGCCGGCTCAGCTGCGCCCGGACATGATCGAGCCATTCCGCCGACGGCAGCGCGTACGGCCGGAACTTCTCGGTCACCCCCTGCTCCTCGCTGTACGCCAGCGCCCGGTACGCCCCCAGCTTGTTCGCCAGCGGCGAGTCGATCAGGTTGCTCGAATCCGCGGCGCTCATCTGGAACAGCACGCGGTGGTCGAACTCCCGCAGGCTCCCGCGGTCGAGCGTGCGTTCGACCGTCGCCGGCGTGTCCGACCACGCCAGCACGTGCATGCCGAGCGGCGGCCCCTCGCGGAGCAGGTCGGCGAACTGCCGATCGGGCGTCGGATTCTTTTCCTCGCCGCCCATCGAGAAGCTGAAGGCGTCCTCCTGCTTCCGCAGGATGCGGTAACGCTGCATCCCGTAGACCAGCACGTAAACGGCGGGCGCGTTCGTCTGCCCGCTCGCCTGGCGCCGCGACAACTCCTCCGCCAGCTCGGCCATCGCTTCGGCGGCGGACCGGTACTCGACGATGTTCATTCTGTGCGGGATCGCCGCCCGAATCCGTCCGAACACGCTCGCCAGCGGCGAATCGGCCGGGCTCCCGTCGAAGACGTGGAACGACGCCGCGTCCGGTGCGTGCTGTGCGGCCAGGGCGATCGCCCCGCCGGCCAGCATCGCCATCGCGGCCTCCTCCTGCTGGCCGACGATCAGCACGTTGGACCCGCTCTGCCGTCGCAGGACGACGGCCGTCGGCTCCTTGATCGCCACCGGTTCGCCCAGCCACACGCGAACCGCCCCCGCCGCCGCCGGCGGCGCCGCCGCGTTCAGAGCCGATTCGAGCGCCCTGTTCTTTGTGATGTCGGCGGGCACGTTGCCCTCGAACACGACCGCCGCCTCCCGCCGGACGCCGAGTTCCGCCGCCCGGGCCTGGACGCGCGCCAGGCAGTTCTCGCGTTCGTCGTCCGGCAGCCAGGCCACCTGGAACGGGCTGTTGCCCTCGACCAGGCCGCCCGCGTCGTTGTAGATCGCCTCGCCCGGCCGTGACAGGAGCCGCGCCGCGGAGTTGCCGTCGCCGAGGATGATCTGCGAGTCGGCCTCGCTCGTCTGCAGCGCCACGCGGACGGCCATCTGCCCCATCGTGCTTCGCGCCAGGCCCGACGTCCCGCCGATCGTCTGCGAGCCGAGCAGCACGTGGATGCCGAACGCGCGGCCCTGGCGCACGAGGCGGTCGAGCAGCAGGCCCGCGTCCTGTGCCAGCTTGTCGTCCTCGGAGAAGAACTCCTGAAACTCATCGATCATGAGCAGGATGCGCGGCATCGCCGCGCCCGTCGCCTGCCGGTACGAAGGCAGGTCCTGCACGCCCGCCTTGCGGAAGACCGCCCCGCGGCGTCCCAGCTCGGCATCGACCCGCTGCAGCACGCTCAGGCCGAACTCGCGGTCGCTCTCGACGGCGATCGCCCGCGCGTGCGGGAGGACGTGCGTTGCGTACGTCTTGAACTCGACGCCTTTCTTGAAGTCCACGAGGTAGAACTCGACCTCGTCCGGGCTGTACCACATCGCGAGGTTCGTCACGAGCACGTGCAGCAGCGTGGACTTGCCCGAGCCCGTCTTGCCGGCGATCAGCGCGTGCTGCGCCACGCCGCGGCCCAGCCGCATCATCTGCAGCCGCGTCGCGCCCATCCGTCCGATCGGGACCTCGATGTCCTCGCGGCTGTCTCGCGACCAGAGCTTCCCGTCCGACGGCGCGATGCTCGTGAACGGCACCTCGACCCGCCGCGACTCCTTCGCGTGCCGTCCGACGACGTGGAGGATCCGCGTCAGAAACTCCTCGGACGGCGGGCCGTCAAGCGCGAGCGGGAATCGCCGGAACACGTCGTCCCGCCAGACGAACCGCTCGTCCTCCCACACGAGGTTGACGCTGTGCGACTCGAGATCGTCGAGATGGGAACCGGACGGCAGCGGCAGCCGCGTGTCGCGGGCGATCAGCGTGTAGACGCCGCATCGGGCCCCGCTGCTCGCGATGCTGTTCAGCCGGTGTACCGCCACGTCGCTCAGGTTGGTCGGAAAGTCCGCGATCACGAGATAGCGGTACGGCTCGGCCAGTTCGCCCGCCTGGGCGTTGTAGTCGTCGATCGTCGCGAACTCGTTGCGCAGGTATTTCTGAATGACTGTTTCCATGTGCTCGGTCAGGTCGGCCAGCCGCTGCTCGATGTGTTCGCTCTCGGTCCAGATCCGGCTGCCGACGAGCGCCTCGTCGTGGTCGGCCAGGTGCATGAAGCCGGCGAAGCTCTGCCCGAGCCCCACCGGGTCGATGATCGTGAACCGGACCTGCCCGGCCGGCATCGACGTCAGCAGGCGCATCATGACCGCCTGCAGCGCCCGGATCGCCGCGCCGCGGCCGCGCGCGTCGGCGTGGATCAGCAGCGAGGCCCGGTTGGGGAACGCCAGCAGCGCCGGCACCGAAAACGTCTCGGGCAGGCGCAACCGCCGGGGGATCCTGTCCGTCACCTGCGTCAGGTCGCAGCGGAACTCGCCGAACCGCACGACCGGCGAAAACCGGCGCGGCGGCGTCCACGTCTGCCAGACGGGGTCGTCCCAGCCGTGGAACAACCGGACGTTCGCGTCCTGCCCTTCGCGGACGGGCTGCTGAACGCAGGTGAGCCCCTCGTGCCACGACTGTTCCAGCGACGCGAAGTCGTGATCGTGGCGGCGCTCGATCTCGGCGACCTGGGCCTCGTACTTGCGCCGGGCCGCTTCGAGTTCCCGGTCGTGCCCCTGCTCGAGGTCGCTGACCGCGCGATGGTGCCAGTCCTCCGTTTCCCGCAGGCCGAGTTCGCGCTGGCTCTCGATTTTCGGAAGCAACCGCTCGCGCTCCTCCTGCACCGCCCGGAGCGAGCCTTCCCGGTTCTGCACGGCCCGCGCCAGGATCGGCGAGAATCGACGATGGGCGTCCGCCACCTCCGCGTCCCGCTTCTTCTGGGCCTCGGCCCCCCGCTCCGCACGCCGCTTCTCGCCGGCGGCGAACTCGGCGTCCGCCGCGCGCCGGGCCGCGGCGAGCGACCGCCGCAGCGATTCACACACCTCGCCCACCTGGGCCTTCGCCACCGCGCGGAGAACGCCCACCGCCACCGCCACCAGCGGGATCGTCGCGCCGACGGCGACGAGCATCGCCCGCCACTGAACGACCGTCGTGCTGATCGCGATCTGCGTCGCGCCGGCCGCCAGAAGGCACAGCAGGAGCGTCATCGCGAACGGAAGCGCGCCGGCGGACCACCGCGGCGTCCACAGAGCGGCCAGCCGTTCGAGATTCCGCTCGGTGGCCTCATAGCTCGCGGCGAAGGGAACGTCGTCGCCCTGCGGTTCCGGGGCGGCGCCCCCGGCGTCACCGGCGCCCGGTTCCGGCCACGCATACCCGTAGCTCCGTGCCAGGAAGGCGGCCTGCTCCTCAATCGCATTGACGAGCTGAAGCTGTGATGCGTGCCCTTCCGCCGCCTGCCTCGCCTCCTCGACGAGCTGCGCCCGCGCGCCTTCGAGCACGCTGTCCGCGAGCCACACCTCCTGGCCGTGCTTGTACTGGATCTCCTGCTCGACCGTTGCGGCGTCGTGGCGGATCCGTTCGACGGCCGCCTGCTGCGACGTGTTCAGCCGGCTCAGATCGGCCTCGTACTGCTCGCGGATGCGCGCCAGATAACCGTCGTACTTCTGCTGGATGTCGGCCTTGAGCGCCTGATAGCGCTGCTCGATGTCCTCCAGCGCCGCATCACGCTGCTTGCGGCTCGACTCCATCGCGGCCTGGTACGCCCGCTCAATCTCCATTTCGGCCGCCGCGCACTCCTCGGAGAGCGTCACCAGGTCGCGCAGCGCGACACGCTGGAGGTCCGTCCGCGCCTCCGCCGCGGTGCCCGACGAAGCCCGGCCGGGAGAACCGCTCATGTCGCCCGAATTCCGCATGGACATCCCATCAACCGCATTCCTGCCGAATCTGCTCCAGCAACGCCGCCATCGCGCTCATGGCCTCCGCCGCCTTCCGGACCTCAACCCGCAACGGGGCCATGTACCGGTCCTCGAACCGGCTGCTCATGGCGTCATCCCACGACAGCCGGGTTTCCTCCCAGGCGCCGAGCAGCTCCTTGAAGGCCTTCGCCAGATGTCCGGCTCCTTCATGGACGGCCATTGCGGGTCTCCTCGGAGGTCTCGGGGGCCGGAGCGGCCGCCGCCGTCGCGCCCGGCGGGGCCGCCGGAGGTTCCGGCCGCGCCATGGAGACCGCGGGCTCCGTCGCGGCCGCCTCCGGCCATTCCGCCGGCCCGGACACCGTCGCCGGAGCCTCCTTCGCCCCCGCCAGCCCGACATACGCCTCCAGCGACGCCGCCAGACTGTCCAGGTGGTCCGCCGCCGCCGGGATGTCGGTCTGCAGGAGGTTGGCGAGCCGCTGCACGAGGCCCCGGTAGATCAGCGTCTCCTTCTGCAGCCGCTGAGTGTACTTCCGGACGTTGACCGTCTTTTCCTGGGCCTCCTCGACCCGCTGCAGGGCGAGCTTCAGGGCCTTCTCCTCCTCGATGGCCGAGCCCGGCGTGCCGTCCACGTTCTTGTAGAGCTTCTTCGACAGCACGGCGTTCTTCGCCCGCGTCGCCAGCTCGCTCCGTTTGATGACCTGCCCGCGCCAGTACGAGTTCTGCTCCGTCTCGAGCCAGATCAGCACCCGCTGGATCTCCCCGTCGGCGTCGTTCAGGATCCGGGCGGCCACCTCGCCGAACTTCAGCAGCGTGAGGCGGAACGCCTTGATCGCATCGATCGACTGGACATTCGCGCGGTTCATGGATCGTCGCTCGCCGCGGGCGGTCCGCCGCCTAGCGCTGCTTCAGGTAGTCTTCGATCAGGGCGGCCTTCTTCGTGAGGAACGACACGTGCTCGTGCGAGGCCTCGAGAAACCCCGCGAGCGCCTTCACCGTCTGCTCGAACGCCTCGGCGAACTTGCGGTGCTCCTGGTCGCGCCACGTGTTCTCGAGACCGCGCAGCCGCGCGTGGAGCCCGGCCAGGAGGCCCTCCAGCTCGCCGTTGAACCGGTTGAGATCCTGGGCGAACCGGCGCAACTCCGTAGGATCAACGTGGGCTTTGGCCATACATGGACGCCATCCTTCGTCCCTACGTAAGTATACCCGGCAATCGAACGCGGACAAGCCGAAACCCCCGCCGTCGGCGGGAAAGGCCCTTTCCCGCCCCCCTTTTCCGCAGGCGATCCCGCATCCGCGGCATGCCAGGTACTTCTCGCCCCGGCCGCAGGTCTGGTATGATAGGGCCACGGGGGCGAGCATCGTCGTCCGCATCCGCTTCTGAGGGAAAGGCGAATGGCGCAGTGTGATGGGCGTGACCGTGCGTGAGCCCGTGAACAACGAATCCGATCCCGCCTGCGAAGCCGCCATGCTGCGCGAACGCGTGGCGCGACTGGAGCAGGCGGCGCAGACCGCCGAAGCCCTGTCCCGGCTGACGCATCGTGTGGCGGAGGCCGTTACCGCGGCCGATCTGATGGACGCCGTCCGCGAAGAGAGCGACCGCCTGCTGGGCTGGGACTGCTGCTACCTGGTCCACCGGCGCCCGGGACACGGGCCCATGCGTATCGTATGCTTTGTGGACACGGAAGACGGCCGCAAGAAGCCGTACCCCGGCGAGGACCTGACGCCCGCCAACACCGGCGACATGCTCCGGCGGGCACTCGCCGGCCGGCCCGTTCTCATCAACCGGAAGCCCGGTGAACCCGTATCGGGCACGAATCCCTTCGGGACCGGTCGCCTGTCGGCCAGTCTGATGTTCACGCCCGTGCGATGCGGCGAACACGTCATCGGCGCCCTGAGCGTCCAATCGTATACGCCCGACCGCTACGGCCAGGCCGATCTCGACCTTCTCGGGCGGATCGCCGACGCCCTTACCCCCGCCATGGAACGCGTGCATGCGGAAGACGAGCGCCGCCAGGCCGAAAAACTGCTCCGTCTGCAGTACGATCTCAGCCTCGCTCTGACGGCGGAGACCACCCTCTCGGGCGCTCTGGGGTGCATCCTCGATGCCGTGTTGCGGATCGACGGCATCGATTGCGGCGGCATTTACCTTGTGGACGGAACCACCGGCGAACTCCACCTGGTTGCCCACCGGAACCTCTCGTCACGGTTTCTGGATGCGGTCTCCCACCTGGACGCCGACTCTCCCCAGGCACGGCAGGTCACCACGGCGAAGCCTCTGTACCTGGCGGAAAACGAGTTCGGCCTGGCACACCCGGCGTGCGGCCCCGAGGGGATCCGCGCGATCGGCGCCGTCCCTCTGCAGCACGAGGGGCGGCTGAGCGTGGTGGTCAATGTCGGATCGAGGAGCTGCCCTTCGATCCCGATGGACTCGCGGCGCGCGCTGGAGGCCGTCGCCGCGCAGGCCGGCGCGGCGGTTGATCGAGTCCGGTCCAGGGAATCGCTGCAACAGGCACGCGACGAGCTGAACCGGCGTATCGAGGAGCGTACGGCCGAACTCCGAACGGCCAACGAGCGCCTGCGGCGAGAGATCGCCGAACGAACGAATGCGGAAGACGCGCTTCGAGTCAGTGAAGCCAAGTACAGAACGCTGGTCGAAACGACGAACACGGGATTCGTGATCGTGGATTCCGAAGGAAGGGTCCTCGACGCGAACGCCGAGTACGTGCGGCTGACCGGGCGCAAGACGCTGACGGACATCCTGGGCCGGCCGGTCACCGACTGGACGGCGGAGCACGATATCGCCCGAAACGCCGAGGAAGTGCGAAAGTGCGCGGCGAAGGGCTACGTCTACGGACTCGAGATCGACTACGTGGACACGGAGGGACGGTTCACCCCGATCGAGATCAACGCGAGGGTCCTCCAGGTGGCGGAAGGCACCCGGATCGTCACGCTGTGCCGGGACATTACCGACCGCCGGATGGCGGAGCAGGAGCGGGCGCGGCTCGACGACCAGCTCAACGAGGCCCGGGAAATGGAGGTCATCGGGCGCATCGCCGGCGGCATCGCGCATGATTTCAACAACCTGATGGCCACCGTCCTCGGCCGCGCCTCGCGGCTGAAAGCGCGACGATTGCGGGAACACCCGGACTACGCCGATCTCGTCGCGATCGAAGGCGCCGCCGAAACGGCCGGCCGCCTCGCCCACCAGCTCCTGGTCTACGCCAGGGGAGGCAAGATCCTTCCTCGCCTGGCAGACTTCGCCGACATCATCCGGCGAGTCGTGGACGCGCTCCGGCCCGCCCTGCCCGAGACGATCCGCTTCGACTGCCGCGTGGACGGCGGCCTCGGCCGGATCGAGTGCGACACGACGCAGGTCGAGCAGGTCATCGTGAACCTCTGCCGCAACGCGGTCGATGCCATGCCCGACGGCGGACACCTTGTCCTCTGCGCGGAGAACGCAAGCCTCACGCAGCCGTTGAAGGATGCCCACCCCTTGCTCGCGCCGGGCGATTACGTCTGCCTCGCCGTGCAGGACACCGGCGTCGGCATGTCTCCGGACACGGCCGCCCGCGTTTTCGAACCGTTCTTCACGACCAAGCCCAACGGGTACGGCATGGGGCTCGCGGCGGCATGGGGCATCGTCAAGAGCCACGGCGGGGCCATTTCGCTGACCACGCAACCGGGCAAGGGCTCGACCTTCCGCGTCTGGTTGCCCCGCGCCCGGAACGGGACGGGGTGATCGCGCCTATGCCCGGCCGGCCGACGCCGCGAATCCGCGCGCATCCCGCACGAACGCGGCGATGTCCTCCTCGCGCGTATCCCACGAACACATCAGGCGGATGCCGGAGCCGATGAACGTGTAGAACCGCCAGCCCTTTTCGCGCAGCCCCTCGGCCATCGCCGGCGGCATGGTCACGAACACGCTGTTCGCCCCCCGCGGATGCAGAACCGTGACGCCGGGAACGGTGCGCAGCTGTTCCTCGAGACGCGCGGCGCAGCCGTTCGCATGCGCCGCGTAACGCAGCCACGCCCCGTCGCGCAGCATCGCGATCCACGGCGCGGCCACGAACCGCATCTTCGCCCCGAGCTGCCCGGCCTGTTTGCAGCGGTAGTCGAACTCGCTCGCCAGCTCCCGGTCGAAGAATACGACGGCCTCGCCGGCCGCCATCCCGTTCTTTGTCCCGCCGAGGCACAGCACGTCCACGCCCGCTTCCCACGTGACCCGCTTCGGCGGCACGCCGAGCGTCGCCAGGGCGTTCGCCAGCCGCGCCCCGTCCATGTGGACGCGAAGGCCGAGCCGGCGCGCCAGGGTGCCGATCGTGCGCACCTCCTCCACCGTGTAGGTCGTGCCGAGTTCCGTCGCCTGCGTGATGCTCACGGCGCGCGGCTTCGGGTAGTGAATGTCCGAACGGCGGGTGACGGCGTGCTCGACGGCCGCCGGATCGACCTTGCCGTCGGCCCCGGACACGAGGAGCACCTTCGTGCCGTTCGAGAAGAACTCCGGCGCGCCGCATTCGTCGGTCTCCATGTGGGCCTTCTCGTGGCAGAGAATGCTGTGATACGAGCGGCACAGTGTGCCGATCGCCAGCGAGTTGGCCGCCGTCCCGTTGAACGTGAAGAAGACCTCGCAGTCCGTCTCGAAGACCTCGCGCAGGAGGTCGCACGCCCGGCGGGTCCACGCATCGTCGCCGTACGCGGGCGCATGTCCCACGTTCGCCGCCGCCATCGCCTCCCATGCCTCCGGACAGATGCCCGCGTTGTTGTCGCTGGCGAACTGACGCCGGGTTTCCGGCATGTCGTCTTGCGTTCGCGATGCCGCCATGACAAGCCTCCTCGATCGCACGCCGTCTCCGGTTGTGGTGCAGGCATCCTGCCTGCGTATCGAAGCAGGCCGGAAACCGGCCCCGCAATCGGGCGTCGGCCTCCTGCCGGATACGGCTCTCCGACCGTGATCCGCGCGACCCCCCCACGGCCGGGGCCGCCGCCATCGACACGCTCACGGTCGCTCCCGAACGCCGGGCATGATAACCCGACCGCCGGAGATCGACACGCGGGGCGACAGCCGCCCGCCGACCGGGTATGCTGCTGCCCCGGCATGACGCAACGTGGCATCGACATCCGGGGAACCGTCGCGCTTGCCGCCGCCCTGCTGTGCTGGTGCGTCGTGCCGCTGATGCTGAGATACCTGACGGCCAGCGTGCCCGACGGCTGGACCAGCAACGCGGTCCGCTACCCCCTCTCGGCGGCGCTGTATCTGCCGTGGCTCGTCGCGGCGGCGCGGGACCGGGCAAACCGACGCCTGTGGGCCCTCGCCGTCATCCCGACCCTGCCGAACATCGTCGGGCAGACGTGCTGGGCATGGTCGCCCTATTACATCGACCCGGGGCTCCTGATGTTCATTGTGCGGGTCTCGGTCGTCTTCGCGATCATCGGCGCGGTGATTCTCTTTCCGGACGAAAGACGCCTCCTCCGCAGCGGGCACTTCTGGACCGGTCTGGCGATGAACGTGACCGGCTTCCTGACCGTCGTGCTGCGCGCGTGCCCGGGCACGGGCGGCGTGACGGTCATGGGCGTGTTGATCGCCCTCGGCTGCGCGGTCTTCTGGGGGGCGTACGTGTGCAGCGTGCGGGCGACCATCGCGGGGATGAACCCCCTGCGGGCGTTCGCCATCGTCAGCCTGTATACCTCGATCGGGTGCCTCGCCCTGGCGCCGCTCGGCCGGCCCTCGTCGCTGCTGAAGCTGAACGGCTTCGACGCCGGAATCCTGCTGTTGTCGGCGGCGATCGGTATCGCCGCGGCCCACGGCCTGTACTACATCGCGGTCCAGCGGCTCGGCGCCTCGATCCCCTCGACGATCACGACGCTGACGCCGTTCATCACGGCGGCGGGGTCGAGCTTCCTCTTCCACGAAATCCTCTCGTGGGAGCAGTGGGCCGGCGGCGTCCTCGCCGCGATCGGCAGCGCGCTGGTGATCTGGTCGCAGCGCTTTCTCGGACCGCCGGCGGCGGCGGAACGGACGGACGGCGTATGAAGGATTCGAGAGCGGTCACGGGCGCGGGCGATTCGCATTGCCGTCGCCGCGGCATCCCTACGTGGCAGACACTACCCGGAGCCCGGCCGGCTCGAACAAGCGAAAGTCACCGACGTTGTCAGTAGCAATAGCCGCGTTCAGCCGGAGGCACGTTGCGGCGATCAGACAATCTGCCAGGCTTCCACGTCGGCGACCGATCAGGTTGTACAACTCCGCACCGCGCGCGGCATCTTCCGGCAGCAGGACTTCAGGGCGCGGAACCAACTGCGAAGCCAGACGGACCTGGTCGGCCGTCACGGGACCGCACAGGAACTCCGCCCACACGATCACGTTCACCGCAAGGGTTTCGCCGGCCTCCAGCCAGCGCCGCAGTTGACTGTCTTGTGGGCTGCCGGCCACCAGCCCCATGATCAGGAAATTCGTATCGAGGACGATCATGAGCGTTGACCAAACGCCTGACGCTCCGCTCGGGTTCGCTGGGTCCACTCGGCGGCAGCCGGCGCCGTGAGTTGAAGACTCGCCTGCAGGGCATTCAACGCCTCCAGGGGGGAGTTGGCGGGCCGGTTCTCCGCCCCTTCGATCAGTACGATCACCTCGGCTTTGGCTCCCGCGCGCAGCGCCGGCGAGCGCACCTCAACCGTTCCCCCGGACTGGATCGTCACCGTTTGTCGAATGGCCGCGACCATGGTCTGCTCCTGCCCGTGCAATACTGATTATACCACGTCCGTCGATCGGCAGCCATCTCACGGGACACCGTGGGGGCATGGCCGTATGCGCGAAACGGGGCAGGACCGCTGGAGACGGCATGGCGCCCGTCTCCACGCGGCTGTACGTTGTACGCAACCACGCGGTCTTCCGCACCCCCTCTGTGCCGTTGCAGCGGATGCCGGCGGCGTGTAACCTGCCGCTGCGTTGCGGTTGCCCGCAGCGCGGCCCGCTTCGGCCGCGTACGCGGAAACGCGGGAGAGCGGAAAACGTACTTGTGAGGCTGCTTCTCATGACGAACTCGAGCGATCGCAGGATTCGAACGACGTCCGCCCGCCGGTTGCTTACGGCCGTCGGAGGCGGATGCCTGTCCTTCTGGCTCGCCGGCTGTGCGGCGCCGGCGGCGCGCCCGGCCGTCGCCGAGACGTCCGAGCAGCGCGACTTCCGCATGAAGTGGTGGCGCGACGCCCGGTTCGGCCTCTTCGTTCACTGGGGGCCGGTCAGCCTCCGCGGCACGGAGATCGGCTGGTCGCGCGGCGGCGAGCGCCGGGGCACCAGCCACGAACGCGGCACCGTCCCCGTCGAGATCTACGACAACCTCTACAGGCACTTCAACCCCGTGCGGTTCAACGCCGACGAGTGGGTCCGGATCGCCCGCGACGCCGGCATGAAATACCTCGTCTTCACCACCAAGCACCACGACGGCTTCGTCAACTTCGACTCCAGGCTCACCGACTACAAGATCACCAGCTGGCAATCCCCCTACCGCCGCGACATCGTCCGCCAGCTCGCTGACGCCTGCCACAAGGGCGGCATCGGCCTCGGCTTCTACTATTCGCAGCCCGACTGGCACCACCCGGACTACCGCACCGCCAACCACGCCGCCTACATCCGCTACATGCACGGCCAGTTGCGCGAACTCTGCACGAACTACGGCAAGGTGGACATCATCTGGTTCGACGGCCTCGGCGGCACGGCGCAGGACTGGGACGCCG
Organism: uncultured Planctomycetales bacterium; assembly: GCA_964617875.1. Lineage (GTDB taxonomy): Bacteria > Planctomycetota > Phycisphaerae > UBA1845 > PWPN01 > CAZMVY01. The sequence continues at coordinate 28,014 of CAZUAI010000060.1, forward strand.
AGAACCTCTGCGCGATGATCCGCCAGCTCCAGCCCGGCGTCCTGATCAACAACCGCTGCGGCCTCGACGGCGACTTCCGCACGCCCGAACAGACGATCGGCACCTTCCAGAAGGAGCTGCCCTGGGAAACCTGCATGACCATCGGCGGCCAATGGGCCTGGAAACCCGGCGATGAGATCAAGTCCCTCACCCAATGCATCCACACACTCGTCCGCGTCGTCGGGGCGGACGGCAACTTCCTCTTCAACGTCGGCCCGATGCCCGACGGCCGGATCGAGCCCCGCCAGGCGGACCGCCTTCGCGAGATGGGCCAGTGGCTCCGCTCCTGCGGCCACACGATCTACGCCACGCGCGGCGGGCCGGTGAAGTGGAACCGGTGCGTCCCGGCCCCGCACGTCTCCACGCACAGGGGCAACACCGTCTACATCCACATTCTGGAATGGCCCGACGACGCCGTCGCGCTGCCGCCGCTCGGAAAGAATGTGGTCGCGAGCTGGCTCGTCACCGGCGGCCAGGTCCGCGTCCGCCAGAGCGAACAGGGCATCCTGCTCACCGTCCCCCCTGAATACCGCCGCGAGCCCGACACCATCGTCGGCCTCGAACTCGACGGCCCCGCCGCGGACATCCAGCCGGTCGGCCTGCCCTCCGGCTCGCTGGCACGCGGCAGGGAGGCGAGCGCCTCGAACGTGTACGGCCAGTCCGCCACGTTCGGAGCGGACAAGGCGTTCGACGACGACATGACGACGCGCTGGGCCACGGACGCCGGAACGAAGGAAGCCGTCCTTGAGGTCGATCTCGGTGCCCCGTGCGCCGTCGGGCGAGCCGAGATCAGCGAGGCCTGCGGCCATCGCGTGCAGGAGTTCGACCTGCAGGCCAGAGTGGACGGCGAGTGGAAGACCCTCCACACCGGGACGCAGCTGGGCGCCGTCGCCGTCCTGGAGTTCCAGCCGGTCACCACCCGGCACGTCCGGCTCAACATCCGCAAGGCGAAGGACGGACCCACCCTCTGGGAGTTCCAGCTCTTCCCGCCGGGCGGCTCGGCCGCCACGACCGCCGCCACAACGCAGACCACGCGGCCGTGACCGCATCCGTCGTCCTGCGGCTCGGGGGGGGCCTCGTCGTCCCCGATCCGCCGATCGCGACATCGGAGATATGGGAATCCTGCACCGCGAAAGGGCTGAGGCCTGAATCCCTGGAACCCGATGGATTCCGTCCCCGCGCAAGCCGATATTCCCCGGGTGCCTGTATAATCGTATCGGCGCGGGGCAGGTCCCGCGTTTTCGGACCGGAGAAGCGCTCTTATGTGTGGTATCGTCGGTTATATCGGACACAAGCCGGCACGGCCGATCCTGATCGAGGGGCTCAAGCGGCTCGAATACCGCGGGTATGACTCGGCCGGCGTGGCCGTGCTCGACGGCGGACGCATCGACCTGGCCCGCGCCAAGGGCCGCATCAGCGAACTGGAGGCCCGGATCGTCGGCCGCGAGAGCCGCGCCACGATCGGCATCGCCCACACCCGCTGGGCCACGCACGGGGCCCCGAGCGAGACCAACGCCCACCCGCACCTCGCCCTCGACGGGCGGATCGCCCTCGTCCACAACGGCATCATCGAAAACTACCTCTCGCTCAGGAAATTCCTCGACGCGCAGGGCGTCGTCTTCCGCAGCGAGACCGATACGGAGGTCCTCGCGCACCTGATCGGCCACTTCTACGACGGCGACATCGAGAAGGCCGTCCGGTCGGCGCTGCACGAGGTGCAGGGCACGTACGGCATCGCCGTGCTCTGCGCGGACGAGCCCGACCGCCTCGTCGCCGCCCGCAAGGGCAGCCCGCTGATCGTCGGCGTGGGCGACGGGGAGTACGTCATCGCGTCCGACGCCTCGGCGATCATCGAGCACACGACGCAGGTCGTGTACCTGTCCGACGGCGAGATGGGCGTCGTCACCCGCGACGGCTTCCGCACGACGACGCTCGACGCCGTGCCCGTGACGAAGGACGTGCAGGAGGTGGAATGGTCCCTCGAGCAGATCGAGCTGGCCGGGCACGAGCACTTCATGCAGAAGGAGATCTTCGAACAGCCCCAGTCGCTGGCGAACACGCTCCGGGGGCGGATCAACCTGCGCGACGGGTCGATCCACCTCGGCGGCATCGAGAAGTACACGCGGGAGCTGGTCCGGGCGCGGCGGTTCATCTACACGGCGCAGGGAACGGCGTGGCACGCCGGCCTCGTCGGCGAGTACCTCCTCGAGGACATCGCGAAGATCCCCGCCGAGACCGAATACGCGAGCGAGTTCCGCTATCGGAACCCGGTGATCGAGTTCGGCAGCGTCGTCATCGCGATCAGCCAGTCGGGCGAAACGGCCGACACGCTCGCCGCGCTCCGCGAGGCGCGGGAGCGGGGGGCCCTGGCGCTGGGCGTCGTGAACGTCGTCGGCAGCACGATCGCGCGGGAGACCGACGCGGGCATCTACCTGCACTGCGGGCCGGAGATCGGCGTCGCCAGCACGAAAGCGTTCACGAGCCAGCTTGCCGTCCTGGCGATGATCGCGATCTACCTCGGACGGCGGAAGTTCGTCTCGCAGCACGAGGCGCACCGGCTCATCGAGGCCCTGAACCGCGTGCCGGACCAGATTCGCGAGGTGCTGGACCAGTCCGACGAGATCCGCCGCGTGTGCGAGGAACTGGTCGAGCGCGAGAACTGGCTGTTCCTCGGCCGCGGGTTCCATTATCCGATCGCGCTCGAGGGCGCGCTGAAACTCAAGGAGATCAGCTACATCCACGCCGAGGGCATGCCGGCGGCCGAAATGAAGCACGGCCCGATCGCCCTGATCAACGAGGGGATGCCGGCGGTCTTCATCGCGACGCGCGGCAGCCAGTACGACAAGGTGATCGGCAACATCGAGGAAGTCCGCAGCCGCGGCGGCCACGTGATCGCCGTCGCCACGAAGGGCGACACGGACATCCGGCGCCTGGCCCGCCACGTGTTCTATGTCCCGGACTGCCCCGAGCCGCTGCAGCCGATGCTGACGGTCGTGCCGCTGCAGCTGCTGGCGTACCACGCTGCGGTCCTCCGCGGCTGCAACGTGGACAAGCCGCGGAATCTGGCCAAGAGCGTCACGGTCGAATAGTGCCTGCGGCGGGTTCCACGAATCCGGGGCCCGGCGCGACCGAGTTCACCGAAGTCAGCGAAGCTTCGAAGCCAGGGGATTGCAGCCCCCGGCGCCACGCGCTATCCTGACGGGATGTCGGCCTCGCGCAACCGGGTCCGGGGGCCGCAAGCCCCGCGGCCCGCTTGCCGGACCAGCATCCGGGCGAGTGGCGGAACGGCAGACGCTGGGGACTTAAAATCCCCTCTCCGAAAGGAGGTACGGGTTCGACTCCCGTCTCGCCCAGTGACGAAACACGCCGAAAATCGAGAGTGTAGCAACATTACAGAGTTCTCGCCGTCGCGATCGGCGGATATCGAGCCGCTTTTCGCGTGGTTCGCGTATTTCGCGGTCCCCAAACAGAATCGAACCGCGAAACACGCGGAATACGCGAAAGCCGGCCGGAATACCACGGGATCACTCTGTAACGATGCTACAGTCTCCGAAAATCGTTCGTTTTCGGCGTGTTTCCGCGTTTTCGGGATCTGGCACCCGATACGGCGTCGCGCCTCATACCGTCCACGACAGTAGCATCCTGCCTACCCGAAAACGGCGAGCAGGGCAGCGAGACAGAACCGGCCTCGCGCGCACGCGCGGGGGACGGCCGATCGCTCGCAGTCGCAGGGAAACTGCCTACATCCACCGGGGCATCGTTGGTCGCCTCGGCCTTCAATTCCATCGCCTTGATGTCCAGGCTCGGCAGCGCGGCCAGCGCGGCCGCCTCATCGCCTACGGACAGGTGCGTATAGCGGTCCATCGTGAGCGTGATAGTCGAGTGCCGCAAGATCCGCTGGATAACCTTCGGATGAACGCCAGCGGCCGCCAGCCATGACCCCGTAGTGTGCCGCAGGGCATGGAAGTCCAGCACCTCGCCCGCCGCGCTCTTTGGTGCAAGAAAGTCAGAGCGTTTGCGGCGTCGGCGTTCTGCCGGGGTCTGGCCTGCCTGAATGTACCAGGCCCTCCCAAGGTACATGTCCTGCCGAAGCATGTCCGCCGTGTTGTGCGATGGCGGAACGTTGAACGCCTTCGCCGTCGGCACTTTGTTCGCCAGGAAACCACGGAGGGCCTTGACCGTGCCCGGCATCAGCGGAAGGCTGTCATCCCGGCGGTTCTTGGCATACGCCGCCTGGACCGTCACCGTGGGCTCGTCGCCGTCGAGATCGAAGCTCCCGGCCGTCAGGCTGCGAAGCTCGGATGCCCTCAGCCCCGTCTCCACTCCAATTCTGTAGAGCATGGAGCGGGCCGGACCGGTCATGCCGTGCCGGGTCGGCGCTTGCTCCGTTGAGGCAAGCAGCATTCTCATTTCATCCACCGTGAACGCGCGCCGAACCAGGCGGCGGTCGGTCTTTTCGTTCAGCTTGGACAAGTGGGCTACCGGCGACTCGTGTATCCGGCGGTCGCGAAGCATCCAGCGGAAGAACGCCTTGATGGCGGTTGCGTAGTGGTTCGATGTGTTGATACTCATTCCCGCCGCACGACGATCGGCGAGATAGGCCGACACGGCGGACGCCTTCACGTCGGATGCACCGCGGGCCTTAATGGCGTCCAGCACCTTAATGATCCTCGCCTTGGTCTTGGCGGCGTGGGTAGCCGTGTTGCCCTTGTGAAGCAGGGCCTTTTCGTAGTCGTCGAGGTGTTCGCGCAGGCCCTTGTTGATCCCTGCCCGCTCCGGCGGTAGCAGCCCGATCTCCACCAGCCGGTGGACGATACGGCGGGGGAGCGTAGCCAACCAAGCCACCAGCGCAGGGTCCACCTGCCCGCCGGATGCGGCATGATAAGCGGCCAGCCTCTCCACATTGCGGCCAAGCTCCTCGGTCGCGCGCTTGTCGGTGAAACCGGCCACCGTCGGCGCGCGGTCGCCGAAAGCGAATTGAACGTACCACTTGGGCGCCGTCAATACATAACATATACAACTACAGTCCTCGTCTTGGACGGATGATG
>CAZUAI010000061.1:0-32838 GCA_964617875.1 uncultured Planctomycetales bacterium
GAACCCTACGATCCGCCGCGTAAGCCTGTCGAAATATGCAACGCTGGGGTAAACTCGCACGCGCCCATATCCACCGTGCCGCGGACGACGCGCGGATGCCCGTTGAGATCGGTGAGGAGGCCCGACGCGGCCGCGTCGCCGGACGGGTCGGCGCTTGGCGCCTCCGGGCAGCCTCGACGGGACTTCCGCCGCCGCCCGTACACCCGACGCCCCGGCGACGACGGATGGATGAACCCGATGCGCATGCCGGCCTTCAGCGTTGTCGCGCCGCCCCGCAGGGCCAGCAACAACACGGCAAGGCGTGCCTGGCTACCGCGGGCGCATTGCGGCAGTTCGTATCGGGTCACGGCAATCCTTTCGTGCATGAGCATGGGCGCGGTCGGTCATATTCGCAACGCTCGTGCCTTGGGTCAATCGTCGTCGAGTTCGGCCGGCTTCAGGGGATCTGCCGGGCGGGTGTGGGGCTCCCGGCATCGGCTTGCCTCGTTGGCCATGTCGCGCGCGAGACGGAGACGGCCAGTCTTACCGGCTGTTGTCTTTCTCCGGCGCGAAAAGCTGGAACTCGTTGATGCGAACGGTCCAGAGATTCTCGTTCGTCTCGGTAATGCGCAGGCGTGCGTGCCGGGCGGTGACCGGCTCGAACTTGAAGTCCCTGCGGCCGCCGATCGTCGTGCCCTTGACGATCTCGCGCCACGTCCGGCCGTCGTCGCTCGCCTCGATCACGAAGCCCCTGACCGACGGATCGTCCGGAGCCTCGATCAGGCACGCGCGGTCGAACGTCTCCGGCCGGCCCAGGTCCACCGTCATCCAGGGATTCTTCTCGCCCCGGCCCGACAACCAGCCCCACTCGTAGTCGTCGTCGACGGCCTGCTTGCCCTCGGCCGCCCCTTCGTAACCGTGGAAGACGCTTGAAACGGCCGTCTTCTTGCCGAAGGCCAGCGAACCGGAGGACCACCGCGTCGGTTTGACCTCGTCTACCGAACGTTCGAACGTCAACTTGATGATGGTGTCCAGCGAATCGCGGTCGGCCTCCGCCACAAGGATCTCCCGCCCTCGCGAGGTCGGTTTGAGCGTCACCTTGCCCGGTCCCGTCAGCAGTTCGGCCTTCTCTATCTTGATGCCCAGTTCCTTGAGCAGCACCGGCTCGCTCCAGCCGATGATGTGGACGTAGGCGGTCCTGCCGCGCCGGGTGCTGGAGGCGTAGGGCCCCATGTCCCAGGGCCCGGCGGTGGTGCCGTAGATGCTCTCGCCGTTTTTCTTCAGCCACGCCCCGATCTCGCGCAGGCGCTGGACCTGGTCCGGCTCGATTGCGCCGTCGGCCCGGGGGCCCACATTCAGCAGCAGATTGCCGCCGCGCCCGGCCGTCAGCACCAGCAGGCGGATGCATTCATGGAGCGGCCGCGGGCGACAGCCGGGGGTCCAGGCCCAACTGCCGGCCAGCGTGATGCAGCTTTCCCAGGGGCGCTCCACGTCGAACCTTCCCACGCGCAACTCCGGCGTGTAGAAATCGCCGGGCATTCCGCCCCGGTCGTTGATCAGGATGCCCGGCTGAAGCTTCTGCAACATCTCGTAGAGTTCGCCCAGCCGGAAATCCACGCCGCTCGGGGTGGCGTCGAACCAGAAGACCCGTTGCGGTCCGTAAAGGGTCAGCAACTCGCGGACCTGCTCGTGCATGTCCTTGACATAGAGATCGTTGCGTTCCGTCAGGTAGTTCGGGTCGCGCCAGTCGGCGGGCGAATAATAGAAATTGAACGGGATGCCGGCCTTGCGGGCGGCCTCGGCCAGCTCCTTAGAGACGTCGCGCTTGAATGGGGTGTGGGTAATCGAGTAGGTGGTGGTCCGGGTGTCCCACATGCAGAAGCCGTCGCAGTGCTTCGCCGTGAACACCATATAGCGCATGCCGGCGTCCCGGGCCAGCTTGACCCACTCGTCGGGGTTAAAGAGAACGGGGTTGAACTTTTCGTACAGCCGGTCGTATTCCGCGGCGGGCATGACACCGGGGATGTCGGCGTTGAAGCCGCGCCGCTCGCCGATGCGGGCGAAACTGATCTCGCCGCCGCTAAGCGTGGCCGGCCCCCAATGGATGAACATGCCGAACTTGGCCTGGCGCAACCAGGCGAGGTTCTTGACATGATCCGGTCCGATCCGGGCGACGATGTTGGCGTGCTCGATGGCGTCGGCCATCGACTGCTGGTTCGCAGGCGAGGCCTCGCCGGCCGCCCGGGCCGCGGCACCGCAAAGCAAGAGCAGAATCAGTGCAATTATCAGGACGGCGGTATTCGATGTGTCGTCCATTTTCTTACGCTCCGATGGCCCCCAGGGCACGCGGGTTTCCTCTGTCTGCTCCGAGACGTCCCATAGCGGGAACTCCGCCGGGCTGCGCCGCCGAACGGTGAGCGACCGCCGCACGGCCGCATGACGCGCGGCCAGAACCGGTCGTTGCGTCGGCGGCCTCTATCGGCTCCAGACGGCGATCTCGGAAAGGCCGATGTTTGCGGTGCCGGCCTTCGTGCCCGTCACCGCGAAGATCATCCACCTGACCTTCTTCTCGGGGAAGCTGACCTCGAGGCCCTTCTTGCCGTCGTCCGGCAAAGCGCCCGTGGCGATTGTCGTGCCGTCGCTGAAGACGAGCATGCCCGACGTCACCTGGTCGAGTGGGTTCGGGCGGTCGAACAGCCACACGCGTCTGACGACCCGCTCGCTCTCCCATGTCAGCCGGATCATCGCCGTCTCTCGTTCGCCCGCGCTGGCCCACTCGTGCGATTCGCCGCCGGGGAACCCGTCCACAAGACCGTCTACCGCAGCAGAGGGTGCGTAGCCGGCGAAGGTGGAACTCGTGGTGACGATCGCGCTGCTCGCGATGTTGTCTTCCTGGAAGAGGGCGGAGGCCGGAACCTCATCGCCGGGCGCCAGCAGCCGGACGTGCTGAAGGCACATGGCGTAGCGGCTGCCGGGCGGTTTGGACTGAATCTTCAGCCCGTTCCAGTCGGCTGCAAAATTGGCCGAATAGCAGAGCCAGAGGGTCCGGCCGTCACTGGAGATGAACTTGGAGGGGATGTTCAGAAAGTAGCCCTGTTCGCCGAAATGGCGAAGATAGTGCACGAGCTTGAACGGTCCGGTGATGCTGCGGGACTCCAACAGGTAGCTGTTGAAGTAGCCGCCGGTAGTGCCGCCGTCGGTGACGCACATCAAGAAGGTCTTCAGAGGCGCGTTGTAGGTCATGGTCACGCAGCCCATGTTGTCGCGCCAGGCGGCGATGGGTTTGATCCGGTTGAAATGGCGCGTCCATGAACGCCCATCCCAGAATTCGTATTGCTTTGCGTCGTTGATGTTCTCAACAGAGGGCGTGACGCGCAGCAGGTGAATCTCATCCCCGGTAATCCAACTGTTATAGCCGAACCGGCGATTGCGGCCGTCGCTCGCGCCGTGGGCGACCAGGTACGCTTTGCCGTCGGGCGAATGTTCCATGTTCTTTCCGAAATCCACAAAATGCGGGGCGCCGATCTTCACCGGATCGCCATGCAGTCCGCTCTCGCCGAAGAGCGGTTTGGCCGGCGTGCAGGGCGTCTGCGTCCAGGTCTTCCCGAAATCGGTCGAGGTGCGAAAACCCACAAAAGCGCCCAGCCAGGGCCAGTTGTAGTCGATGCCCTCGTGTCGGGTAATCTGGCCGCCTCCGAGGCAATACGTGCCGTAGTACCAGACGCCGTTATGGACGAGGCTGCCGCAAGGATAGCGGCTTTGGAAGGGAGCAGGGTCGGACTTGTACACGCGCTGGTCCACCACCTGCAATCGAAGGGGGTCATCTCCGACGATCTTGGCGGAACCCGTCGTGGCGTCCGGACCGGCGGAATTGCTGGTCAGCCCGTTGACAACGCCGTCCGTCCAGGGCGAGTAAAGATAACCGTCCGACGCCCAGGAGGGATACCACGTGTCCGCGCCGGTGTACTCGGCGTGCCTGCCGGTGAAGGCAATGCCGGTGATCCGGTCGGACTTCGGGAAGGGGCAGTCGGCCGGCGGCGTGGACGGCCACACGCGGTAGGGGGGGCTCGGGGGCGTCTCGATCGTTCGCTGCTCGACCTCCGCGGCGCTGACTGGGCGGAATCCGGCCACGCACAACATGGCGGTCGCGACCGTTCTGGATGTGGTCATGGTTTCGTTCTCCAGTGGTTTGACATGTCAATCGGTCATTATATGCTGTGGCCGTCGGTGGTGCAACGGCCGGCCCGTCGGCCTGGGGCCGCCTTGCGGACTCCCCCAAGCCCCGATGGAATAAGGGCAGGCCGACGGAGCGAATCATGACTCAGCGAATCGAGGCGGCGACGTCGGGTTGTGGCGGTTGCGGGCTGAATCGCCGCAGCTTCCTCAGGCGGTGCTTGGTGTGCGCGGCGGGCGGGGCAGGATTGCTGACCAGCCCGGTCACCCGCGCTGACACGACCGGGCCGGGGCGGCCCAAGGTTCGCCTGGTCTTTTCGGAGGTGCCGATGCCGCAGCCGACGTGGCCGTACACGGGCTTCGACTTCGAACCTCGCAAACGGGAAGTCGTCGCGATGCTCCGCCAGGGCTGCCCGAACGTGGAGTTCCTGCCGGTGACGATCAAGACGCCGGAGGAGGCGAGTAAGGTGGCGGCCGACAATAAGGACATCGACGGCTACCTGCTCTACTTCATGTCGCTCTGGAACACGGGCCTGATGCCCATTCCATCGACCGGGCGGCCCACGCTGATGGTGGATTATCTGTTGGGGGGCTCGGGTGAGTTTCTCATGACCTATGCCGCGGCGCGACGCCGGGCGCTTCCTGTCTCCTGCGTCTCGTCCTCCCGGGATTCGGATATTGTGGAAGCGGCCCGATGTTTCGAGATCCTCAAGAAGCCGGGGGGATCGCCCGCCGCGTTCGTGGCAGCCTGTGACGCGGCGCGGAAACGAAATACCAGGCCGCCGGGCGACATGGCCTGCAAGCCGGATCCGATCAAGGCAACCGACCTATCCGAGTGCCTCAAACGCCTCAAACAGTCCACGATGCTGATCCTGAGCAACGATCAGCCCGCCATATTCGAGAACATCGAGCGGTCCTATGGAATTCGCACGGTCTCGAAGCCCGTGGAGGAATTGCTTCCACTTTACGAGAAGGTGGATCGGGACGAGGCCCGGCAGGTCGCGAATCGCTGGATCGAGGAGGCCGAGAAGGTCGTCGAACCGACGCGTGAGACGATCGAAAAGGCCGCCCGGATCTACCTGGCCATGCGCGCCCTGATGACGCAGCACCATGCGGACGCCATCGGCGTCAACTGCATCTACGCCAACTGGGGCGCCCACATTCCCGCCTATGTCTGCCTCGGATTCCATCAACTGAACAACGAGGGGCTGGTCGCCGTGTGCGAGGCCGACCTGCTCTGCGCGCCGACGATGCTCATGATGCGCTACCTGATCGACCGGCCGGGGTTCGTCTCCGATCCGGTGATCGACACGGCCACGAACCGGATCATCTACGCCCACTGCGTCGCCCCGAGCAGGGTCTTCGGCCCCCAGGGGCCGGCGAATCCCTACCGCATCCGGACGAACGCCGAACCGCGAGCGGGTTCGACCGCCCAGTCGATCATGCCCATCGGCTACATGACCACGACCGTCGAGTTCAACACCTGCCGCAAAGACTTCGCGAAGGAGGTGCTTCTGCACCAGGGCAAGACGGTTGCGAACGACGAGACCGACCGGGCCTGCCGCAACAAACTGGCGGTGGAGGTCAAGGGCGATATCGAGAAACTCTTGTACGAGTGGGACGAGTGGAGCTGGCACCGGGTCACCTTCTACGGCGACCTCAAGGAACCGGTGAAGGAACTGGCCCGGGCGTTGAAGATGAAGGTGGTGGAGGAGGCGTAGGACAACGGCTTCCGCGGCAGACGGATACTGTGCGAACCTGGAGATTCATCGATGCAAGACCGTACAACCGGCTTACTGGCCTGCCTCACCATCGTTCTCTGTGCGACCGCCGCAGTAAGCGATCCAACGGCGACGTCGGCGACTGCGCCGGCGGATGACGGCCTGTCCGCCGCCGAGAAGGACCTCCAGTGGTTTCGCGATGCGAAGTTCGGGCTGTTCATACACTGGGGTCCCGTCAGCCTGACCGCGAGCGAGATCGGGTTCTCCCGCGCGGGCGAGCACCGCGGCAGCCCCGGCGAGCCCGGCCCCATCCCCGCCGCCGAATACGACAACCTCTATAAGCGATTCAACCCGGTCAGGTTCGACGCGAAGCAGTGGGTCGCCATCGCCAAGAACGCGGGAATGAAGTACGTCGTGTTCGTGGCCAAGCACCTCGACGGCTTCTGCATGTTCGACAGCCGGCACACCGACTACAAGATCACGAACTCGCCGTTCGGCCGGGACGTGGCCGCCGAGCTCGCAAAGGCATGCCATGAAGCAGGCCTGCGGCTGGGGTTCTATTACCAGCCGTCCGACTGGTACAACCCCGACCGTTTCACGGTCCATCACGCCCGGTACGTCGAATACATGCACAACCAGTTGCGCGAGCTGTGCACGAACTACGGCCCGGTGAGCATCATCTGGTTCGACGCGTATGATTCGGAGGCCGACGTGAACCGGTACGACGCCCCCGGCCTGTTCAGGATGATCCGCCGGTTGCAGCCGGGGGTGTTGATCAACAACCGGCTCTACCTGCCGGGCGACTTCGACACGCCGGAGCAGGTGGTCGGCAAGTTCCAGACCGACCGGCCCTGGGAAACGTGCATGACCATCGGGAGCATCTGGGCATGGGGCGGGCCCACGGACCATGTGAAGCCGTACGAAAGCCTGCTCCGCGCGCTCATCCGGTGTGCTGTGAACGGCGGGAATCTCCTGCTGAACGTCGGCCCGATGCCCACGGGCGAGATCGATCCCCGCAACGTGGAGCGTCTGAAACAAATGGGCGAATGGACGGGCCGTTTCGGGGACAGCATCTACGGCACTCGGGGCGGCCCTTACATCCTGCGATGGTGGGGCGGGAGCACGTACAAAGGCAACAAGGTGTATCTCCACCTCTTTCGATGGGACGAGGATGTGCTGACCCTGCCACCGCTCCCGCGCAAGGTCGTCCGCAGCTCGGCCATGACAGGCGGTAAACCGACCGTAACGCAGGATGCGGACGCCATCCGCATCCGTCTCGACCCGGCCGACCGCCACGCGCTGGATACCATTATCGTGCTGGAATTGGAAGGCCCGCTGCCCGCGATGCCGCCCATTCGCGTGGGCCACGAGCAAACGTCGCTGACGCGGGGCAGGCAGGCGACGGGCTCCAACGTCTACATGCAGATGAAGGAGGTGGGGCCGGCCATGGCGGTTGACGGGGACAACAGCTCGCGCTGGGCCACGGACGCCGATGTTACGTCCGCCTGGCTGGAGGTGGATCTCGACCAGCCGGCCACTTTCGGCCGGGCACTGATCCAGGAGGCCTACGATCGCGTACAGGAATTCGAACTCCAGTACAGGGACGGTGACGAGTGGCTTACATGGGCCCGCGGCACGACAATCGGGGCGGAGTTCGTCATCCGTTTCCCGCCCGTCACCGCGCGTTCTGTCCGATTGAACGTCGTCAAGTCGATCGGCGGACCGACGATCTGCGAGTTCCATTTGTACCCGCATTGATAACCAAGTCATGGTTGTTGTCTCCTCATCGGCGTCAGGCCCGCGCCGTCGTCCGCGTCGAGAGTAACGTTCTCGCCGGGTTCGACGACGGTTCACGGTTCGAAGGCTCTGATAAGCGTCGAACGCAGTTGTACGGGGCCGATCAGGCCCGCTTCCTGCAGCGGCGAGTCCTTGTCGTAGTGCTTCCACGTTGCGAAGGTCACGCGGCCGGTCGGGCTGGGCCTGCCGTCCAGCAGCCACGGCGGCCATGCCTTGATTTGCTGACCGTTCCGCTCGCAGTCGTCGGGCAACTGCTCGTCGCCAATCAGCCGGTTCGGCCAGAGGTTCGTCGTTTCAACCTCCAGCGCGTTCGCACCCGGTTTCACGGCGTCGGTGATGTCCACGAGGAACGGCGTCTTCCAGACAAGCCCCAGCGCCTTGCCGTTGAGCTTCACGTCGGCCATCACGCAGACACGGCCGAGGTCGAGGTAAAGCCGGCGGTCTTTGCCGAGCATGTCGGCGGACACATGAAGGCTGCGAGCGTAGGTCGCCGTGCCGGAGAAGTACTTCACGCCCGGTTCCGTGTGCCGGCTCAGCGAAACAAGCGTGTCGAGCGTGATCCGCTCCGGGGCGCCCCAGCCCGCCGGAAAGCGGACCTGCCACGGCCCCGCCACCTCCGCTGTCGCCGGCGTCTGCGGCACATCGATACGACGCATTCGACCCGACGCGAACCTCAATTCGTACGGGCCGGGCTGCCACGCTTCCACGGAAAGGCGGCCGTCCTCGCCGGCGCGGATGTCGATCGCGCGCTCGAATGCAGCCGGCACGATCAGCCGGATGAACTCGCCGTCGGAACCGCGAAGCGCGGCAGGTTTGCCGTTGATCGTGCATTCGATCATCAGCGTCTTGGGGACGCCGAAGGCCGGATCGTCGCCGTGAGCCAGCCGGGCGACCGGGAAGCTCGTCTCGCCGGTGTCGATGATTTGCTGCACCTTGCGCGTCACGTCGCGGCGGCGGGCCGGGTCGTCGAGCACGCCGTAGACGGCCGTCTTTACGACGACCCGGGCGACGTCGTCGCGAAGGTGGATCGCGTCGTTGTCGGTGGCGCACACGCGCAGCTTCCGTTCGCCGGCGGTGTATTCAACGATCAGCGTCTTGAGCATGCTGGGGGCGGGATCGTCGGCCTTGGCCAGTTCGGCCACGTTGAATCGTCGCTCGCCCGCGTCCACACGCTGCTGCACGGCTTCGCGCACATCCTGCGTGCGGGCGGGGTCGTCGAGGACGCCGTACACGGCCTTGTCGATGACGATTCGGGGCGGCCTGGCGGCGGCGACGTTCGCGAGGGTCTTCCCGTCGCGGGCGATCGCGACGACAGGATCGGCGTGCCTGTCTTCCCTGCGGAACACAACGAATACCGAGCCGTTCTGCGGCAGCGTCAGAAGGACTCGCGTTCCCGCTTCGCCGTGCGCGTATACGGCGGCGGGTTCGATGCGGCCGGTCTCGGCGTCCCAGAACTCGGGCCGCCTGCCAACGACACGGAAGGTGCAAGCCGCCTGCGCGGCGTTCGATCGGGGGTTGGCAACGAAGTACAGGTCTGCGCCGTCCACAACGCGGTGGAGGTACACGAGGTCGGCTTGTGTGCTCAGGTCGGGCGGCACGTTCATCTCGCCCAGCACCTTCTCGAGCGGCTTGCCCCAGACGATGCGGCCTTTTCCGAGTCGGTGTTCGAGGACCGTCGCGCCGTTGCAGTCGCCCCACAGTTCTGCGGCGAGCGTGCGGACTTCATCGTCGCACGCCGGGTAGTTCGCCAGGCTTGGCGAGCGCGTCGGCCTTGGGCCGACGACCGTCGCGCCGGCTTCGACGAGCGTCTTGAGCTTCCGCAGAAGCGCCGGCGTCATGGTGTCGCCCGGCGGCAGCACGAGCACCGCGTAGCTCATGCCGTCCGGCAGCACGAGGCGCCCGTCCCGCACGCTCATTCGGGTCAGCACGATTTCGGGCGAGCAGCCGTCGTAGTCATATCCGTCGGGGATCGGCGGCTGCAGGTTCTCACGCGGGGGCAGGTCGTTCGGTGCGCCCTCGCCGTAAAGGTACGCGATGTCGGCCACGAAGCGGCCGCTCTGCAGGATGTGCTGGCATCGCGCGAGGTAGCGCAGCCACGCGGGCGACTTGTCCCACCACGTGCTGGTCCGCTCAAAGTGGATGCCCCAGGGCCCCATCGTCATGCCGGGCCAGCGGTTCATCCAGGGCTGCATCGCGTAGCGGTGGACTACGAACCGGTTGATGCCCATACAGAACGCACGGTCGCCGAGTGCCTTGAGGGCCTCGGGGTGGTCCTGCCATTTGCCGACGTCGGGGAACGCCGTGAACGCCTCGGCCTGCACGAGCGGGCGGCCGTAGGTATGCGCGGCGGACGACATGGCCTTGCCGAGCGTCAACGCGCCGCCGCCGACCCAGAACTCGCTCATGGGGATGTCACATCGGCCGGCGTATGTCAGGTTGTCGAACACGCAGTCGCCGTAGGCCTCGATGGACAACTGCAGGCCGTGCCGGTTGGCGACCTCACGCATGCAGCCGGCATAACAGTCGGCGACGAGATCGCCGATCGTGCGACGGAAGTCCCACAGGAACCGATCGGTAACTTCCCGGCTCTCCACGAACCGACCGGCGACGGTCGGAAGGTACGCCAGCGGATCGTAGCCGCGCCGCGTGCGGAACTCCTCGCGGAAGCGGGGCGTCCAGTTCTGCGAGCCGACCTCCCAACTGTCGATGTGTGTGTACCGGAGAGCTTTGCCGCCAAGCGCCTTCTGGTCAGCAACGAGCTTGCCGATCATGCCGTCGAAGTGTGCCTCGACCGCCTCGCGGCTGAGCTTGTCGCACTCGTGGCCGATGGATTCCTTCGGAGCGGGGGCGTTCTTTCGGCCGGTCGGCGTGTGACCGATACGCAGGATTGTCCAGGCGCCGGCCGGAGCGTCCCATGTCAACCGTCCGCTCTTGTCCAACTGCGAGCTGATATCGAGGATCTTCGCTCGCTCGATGGCCACGTTGGCGCCGACGGTGGCGACGACGGCCCCCAGGTGGTCCTGACGCAGATAGGCGGCACGTCCTGACAGTTCGGGTATACGCGGTGCGGCCGCCAGATCGATCTCGGTAAGGGTGACGGCGGAAGAAACGCCGGTCATCGCGAGGCGGTAGTGGCGTGCGCTGGTTCGGTCGAAATTGACGCAGGTGGTCGGCCAGCCGACAGTGAACTTGTGGAGCAGTCGATAGTCGGTGCCGTTGTCCGAGGCCTCGATCGCCGCCTCGAAGGGCGCGATCCAGCCGGGCCGCCACTCGTCGCAGCTGAGCGTCAGGGCCGTGGCTGGGAACGGCTTTTCAAACTCAATCCGGAGATGGACGGGCTGTTTGGGGTCGGGGCTCTTCACGCTCACGCCCGTATTGAGCGTGCCGTCCAGCAGTCTCGCGGCGTCGAAATCCTTAGCGCTGCTGCAGGTCAACGTGGGCTTGGCGTCTGCCATCCGCTCTCCTTCCGCCGCTGGCGTCGGGTACGCCAGCACGGCAACGTCGCGGTAGAAGCCCTCGACGGTTTTCGGCTGGGCAAGCGTCCGGTCGACCTTCGCGGGGCCGTGGACGTGCGTTTCGCTGAATACGAGCATCTGCATCGCGTGCTCGGCCTTGACCCACGGCCCGCCGCTGCCGGTCCAGCCGCCGTCGTTGTTCATGTTGACTTCGAGACCGAGACGATCGGCCTCGGCGAGGACGAGGCGGAACAGGTCGCGCCACTGGCTGCTCATGAAGCGAACGGGGCCGGCGGGGATGCCCTGGTCCACCTCCATGATCAGCACGCCGCCGATGCCGACGCGCTTCATGGCCTCGAGGTCGGCGGTGACGCCCTCCTTCGTCATGTTGCCGTCGGACCAGAACCAGTAGACCCACGGCTTCGCCGAGTCAGGAGGGCAAACGAACGCCTCCTCCAATACCGAAAAGGGCGCGGCCCACGCCGTGCCGGCTGCGAGCATGATGAACGAGGCTCTGCTAAAGATGCGTCGCATCGCACCGGAATTGCCACTCATCATGGGACCACCGCCTTTCGTTATGGCAGCCTCGTCGCCGAAGCATTCCACGCACGCACGGTCACATCCGACAGCGTGCTCTTCTCGCCGAGCTGGAACGTAACGACACGCTCCCCGCCCGGGCGCAGGAAGAAGCTGTTGTCGTCGAGATAATCGTCGTAACCGTCGGGGAAGCCGTCTATCAGGACGTTGAAGGCCGGCACGCCGCCCGTGTTGCGAATCACGAGCGAGCCTTTCCGGCCCTCGGCCTTCACGCGTACCGCCAACTCGGTCTTCGGCAGACCCAGCAGTGGGGCCGACGGGATTTCCGCGTACGCCTCGTAAGCGTCCTTGAACCGATTCTCCGGGAACTGCCACGAATCGAGCTTTTCGATTTCCTTGACCTTCTCGGTCTTGGCTTTGAAGTTGAACCAGTACCACTGGTCGGACACGAGCCCGCCATCGATGCCGCGCATCGTCACGGCAAGCAGGAAGGGCTTGGCCTTCGCCGCCGGTACCGCGACCGAGATGGCGTCCAACTCCGCGCGTTCATCCGGACCCAGTTGCGGCGCGTTGTAGTCCTTCGTCCAGACTTCAGTCAGATCGCTGCCGAAGACGGTCGCCTTGACCTTCGCGCCGGCAAAGGTCTTCGCCGTGTCGTTCGCGACGTGGATGGCGGCGGTGAACGCTTCGCCGTCGGGCCATTCGAGCTTTGGATACACCGCAAAGGCGCAACGCGGCAGACAGGTCTGCTTCGCGCGGTAGTACGAGATCTTCGGGCTGCCATAGTAGTCGACCACAGCCCACGAGTGGCCGGGAAACAGGTCCGTGAACTTGTAGAACCAGAAGCCGGTCTTGTCCTGACCGCTGCACGATCGCTGGCCCTCGGCGGCCAGCCGCAGCCAGTCGCCCTGCGCCATCTGCGAGTACTCAATGTACGTCCGCCAGTCCCTGATCGGGCCGTAGTCGCAGTACTTGAGTACCTTGATCGGATCGCGGCTGCTGAACTGGTTCATGTGCTGGATCATCACGTGACGCGAATCGTCCATCGGCCACTTCTCCAGCTCCTCCGGCGGCAGGTACTTCAGGCAACTCGACACGTTGGTCATGCTTGGCAGGCCGTACTCGCCGTAGAATACGGAGTTGAAACTGTAGTAGTTGACGTCCATCGGCTGGCCGTTGTGGAACACGGACCAGTTGTGCGCGCTGCCGCCCCACGGATCGGTGCGGTGGAAGGGGCGGCTCGAATCGTACTGCCGGCAGCGACGGCCGGTAAGGAACAGGCCGTCGTCGGTCCCCTCGGGCGAGACGTTCTCGTTGCCGCCGCCCCACATCACCAGCGACGGATGGTTGCGAAGACGCTTGACGACCGTCGTGACCTGCTGATCGACCATCACGGGGTTGGTGCCCGGGAAGTCCGGCGGCCCCCAGCAGAACGGAAACTCCTGGTAGACCAGCAGGCCCTTCTCATCGCACTTGTCATAGAAGATGTCCGTCTCAATGATGCCGCCGCCCCACGCGCGGAACATCTGGATGCCGCCGCGACGCGCCAGCTCGAGGATCTTCTCGTACTTCGCCGGATCGCACTCCAGCATCGGGTCCGACCAGCACCAGTTGGCGCCCTTGATGAACATCGGCCGGCCGTTGATGACGAACTGCCAGCGGTAGTCGGTCTCGGGCATCGCGCCAGTCGCCGGCTTCATCTCGACCGTGCGGATGCCGAATCGGGCGGACTTTGTGTCCACCGGTGTGCCGGCGACGGCGGCCGTCAGCTCGAGCCTGTACAGGTTCTGCTCGCCGTAGTTCATCGGCCACCACGGCTTCGCGTCGGGCACCGTTACCGTCGTCCGCCAGCGACTTCGGCCATGGGAAACCTGCACCTTGTTCGTGAAGGCGACCGGCACGGCCGCGCAGTTCGCGCCCGCAATGCGGCCGGTGACAAGCACCTCCGTCGGCTCGGCGCAGCGACTGTCCACGTAGTACTCGATCTGGAGTTCGGCCGAGTTCGCACCGATCAACCGCGTCACGACAGAGGGACTGTCGATTTCGACGTCCGGGATCACGCTCAAGGTCACGTCTCGCCAGATGCCGATGGAGATCAGGTGGCCGTAGTGCCAGCCCCAGCCGGGTGAACCCTTGAGCCGGCCGTTCCAGTGGTCGGGCGCCTTGTCGACGCGTACGACGAGGTGGTTCTCGCCGCCGTAGTTCAGCAGGGGTCCGACTTCGCGCGTGGGGCCGCCGAACATGCCGACATGGTAGCCGAGCGCCCTGCCGTTGAGGTACACCGATCCGCCGTAGTCGATGCCGTCGAAGTGCAGGCGAACGGTCCTGTCTTTCCAGTCGGCGGGGACCGTGAACTTGCGGGCGAACCACCAGTCCTTCTGCTCGACGCGGGTGTGGCGGTTCATCCAGCCAACATCCTTCGGCAGGCCGTGCTGGTCGAGTTCATCGTAGGTGTTGCTGCCCCAGTGGGGGTCTTTCAGCTTGCCGAGCCTGATGAGCGCGGTCTGCACGGACGTGGGCACCTGTACCTTGTCCCAGTCGCTTCGATCGAAGGTCGGACGATACCATCCGGCCTTCACGCCGGGGCTTTCGACGGTGGTCTGCAACACGCCGATCTTGTCGATCCGTGGGTCGCACTCTTTCATCAACCACTCGCCGGCGAGCGAGATCGTCGCTGCCGCGACCGCGTCAGCCGGCTTGCCTGCTTCCGCCGTCACATGGCGCACGGGCAGACGGCTCTCGTCTTCGACGTTCTGGTCGCCGTACAGGCTCGACTCGGCGAACCGTTCCTCCTGCACCTCGTCCAGGAACCGTCCCCCGATCGGCCGCGTGTAGCGGTCGATGATCTGGCCGCCGCCAGCGGCCCCCGGCGCCTCGTCCGGGACGATGCCGTCCACGACCCGCTCGAAGCGGAACAGGTGCAGTGTGGTCGGGATCGGCTGGGCCGGGCCCGTCGGAACAACTCCCGTCAGGTCATCGGCCCGCCGGCTGATGTGCAACTCGTCCATCGCGCCGTCGCAGACGAAGGCGTCGCTGGCGATGCCGCCGAGATAGAGAGGCGAGCTGTCGAAAACCAGCGGCGACTTCGTTTCCTTTTTCACGGCGAGCTGCCCATCGACGTAGATCTCGAACGCCCGCTCATGGAACCGCAGCGCGACGTAATGCCACCGGCCGTCGGCGCAGGAAGGACCGCCGCCGAAGTTTTCCGCCGTCGAGATCTGCGGCACGTAAAGGATCATCGCGCCGCCGCCCGGCGCGGCGAACAGCTCCCAGTGCGCGCCGTACTTCGGCGCCTGCGACAGCAGGATGTTGTAGCTCGCCGTGCTGTCGATCCGGCACCAGAACTCGAACGTCAGCGGAAAGGTTCGGGACATGTTGCCGACGGGAAGAATCATCTTGCGGCTTCCCTTGAGCGAGATGGCCTGGCCGAATTTGCCCGCCGTCAGAGGACTCGGGGGAGCGGCAGCGCGGCTCTGGGTGCCGAGCAGAACAGGCATGATCGCCACGATGATCGTCAGAATTGTTCGTTGCATCACTCGCTCCTTGTCTGAATGGTTAATCGTTTCAATCCTCGCTTGCATCGGCGGCGTTTCTGCTACCGAGACTCTTTCCGCTCATTCACGGGGCAGCCGAATCGGCCGGTCGATCCAGGCAAGCCCCACGTCGCGCTTTATGTGCCACTTGTCGTTGGGATCCTTGTTGCCGTCGTAGAACATCGCCAGTCGATTGCCCACGCGCAGGACGCTTGGCAGGCCGACGATGGTCTTCGACCACGAGCATGTCTGACCATCCAGAACGACCGCCTTATTCTTCGCTTCCCACCGGTTCAGGTCCGTCGTCCAGTAGACCCAGATCGCGTCGGTATAGCCGTCGCCAATGTGGTTGGTGAACAGAAACCACGTCCGGTTCGTCGACTCATAGTACAGGCTGGCGTTCTCGCATCGCTCCGGTGGAAACACCACGGACTTGTCGATTGTCCACGGTCCGTCGAGGTCTTTCGCGCGGGCCACGCCGAGACCCGAGAAGAACATGAGGTATTCGTCGCCGGATCGAATGACGTGGCCAGGCGAGGCGTTGGCGCCGGTCTCATCCGACGGTCGGAGCGTGACAAAGTCGGATCGCTTGCGCCACGGGCCGGCCGGCGAATCGGCCTCCGCCTTCATCGTGAAGTACGGCCCGATCGGAACGCGGTCCGGCGGATCGGACGCTTGGGGCGATCCGAGGTAGAACATGTGCCACTTGCGGCCGTCGAAGTACGTTGTGCCGTAGGAGGCGGTGGCCGAATCCTCTGAACCGGGCGGACCGAGGTCGATCACGGCGCCTTTCTTGTCCCAATGCGTCAGGTCCTTGCTGGTCGCCAGGCAGACGAGCCAGCCCTTCGGCCCCGCGCCGTCGTAGTGCATGTAGTATGTGCCACGATGTTCCCATACCCAGACATCGCGGGCGCCGAGGTAGTCGCAACGGTCGGGGCCGTCGCCGTGCCGCATGACCACGCCATGGTCCTGCACGGGAAGGCGCATCGTCGGCACGGGCCAGCGCGTATCGCCGGCCAGTTCCGGCGCGGGTACGATCGCGATGCCAGCCGGTCGAGACGCCGAACTCTCGCATCCCATCAGACCCACAGACATTCCCGCAAACACGACCAACCCGCGATGGCACAACGGGCGCCTCGCCCGTGTCATCGCACCGCCGCAAACGCCGGTGGCGTTCTTCATGATTGACTGCTCTTGATCCCTTTCGCCGCGGCGGCAACACGCATGGTGCGTCTGCCGACGACAGGCCGTGTCATGACTGTTTCATCTATTCCTGGCGCGGCGGCCTTGCCAGCGCTGCGATCTCCCCGTCCGACAACGCGCGGCGATAAACGACCACCTCATCGATGGCGCCGGCGAACGGAAACCCCTTGTCCACCAACGATCCGATTGTCAGCGGAGCGTTGACATCGCTGATTCGGGCCTGAACCGCGACCTCGTTGGTCAGCCGGCCATCGCGGAAGAACCGCATCCGCTGCCCGTCGCACGTCACGGCCACATGCGTCCACTGCCCGATTGGCACGGCGAATCCGCCGTCGATGTCCTCCATCGCATGCGCATAGAAACGAAAACGGCTGTCCGGCGCGACATAGATTTCGTAGTGACCGGTGGTCTTCTGGCCTTTGGCGAGAATCATGTGATAGACGCCGGTGCGATTCGGGCGAACCCAGGCGGCCAACGTGAAACGAGGTCCGACGTTCGGCGCGTTGCTGTTGACCACAACGTGGGCATCCACCCCATCGAATTCGAGCGCGCCGCCGACCGGGCCGGGCGTGCGCCGGGCCCCATGAATCGTGCCGTCGGCGCGGGCCGGCGATGAGTCCCTTGCCGTCAAGCCGTCACCCTCGTCGAAGGCCCAATGGCCGACGAAGCTTGGCTGAGACACAAACCGCACCGACGCCTCGCTCGTCATGCGGTTCGGCTCCGGCGAACGGTCGGTGATCCCGCGGACGCTCAGCGTATAGGTGCGCTCAGCGACCAGCGGGGAAACGGTAAGCCGGACCGTTCTGGCGTCGCTTTCCAGCGCGGCGGCTTGAACCGTGGCGCCGCCATCGAGGCTGTAGTTCGCGGGATCGACGGCGGTGGCGCGGGCGATCAGCTTGCTGAACCGCACATACACGGTGTCCGGCCCGCTCTGGCCATCGACCACGGCGACGCGGGGCGGTTCGCGGTCGGCCGGCCGCACCGAACGGTTGGGGCCGTTCCAGCAATCCACTGTGGTTCCTTCTGTCTCGCTCGCCGCAAGCGTTCTCGACTCGCCCGCGTCGAGCCAGAAGTAGTTGTCCTCGATGCGGAAGGTATCGGCGTGGCCGGGCCGTGAGACGTTCACGGCAACGGCAGGCAGGTCCCCCTCGTTACGAATGATCAACCGGCCGTTGTCCGCACGGAGGCTGGCCTTCGTGGCGGGCAATTGAAACAGACTGTCCGGCATCGGCTCGTAGTTGAGGAAGTAGAACGTTCGACCAACGGGCCGCGAATCCCGCTGAAGGTCCACCACAACGAACAACGGCATCGCGTCCGTCTGCTCGGACGTGAGCGAGAACTTGCCGACCTGGCGGACGCGGTCGATGGCGCCACGGCCGTTGTATGTCCCGCGGTGGATCTCGCGCAACCGGTTATCAAAGGCTCGAACCGTGACGGCCCACGCCGCGTCGCGCAGGACGTCGGCGTCGTCAAGGAGGAATACCGGCAGCGACGCCGAGCGACCGATGTAGTTGAGATCGTCCAGCAGCACACAAGCGTGCAGCGGCGCGAAAGCGTCCTGGAACCAGTAGTGGCCGATCTTCGGGGCCCCGTACCAGTCGACGCACGCCCACGACGCGCCGGGATAGTTGTCGTTCATCTTGTAATACAATGAGCCGGCGCACTCCGGCCAGCGCGTCCGGGCCCGTTCGAGCGTGTGTCGCACGCCGACGGCTTGTGCAAGTTGGGAGCCTGTGATGAACTCGGCCATCGTCCGGCCCGCCGTAAACCCGCCGGCGTACTGCCTGAGGCGATCCATGTCCTGCATCGTGTTGAAGACCGGCGTGTGGTAGGCGAAGCTGCCGTCCTTCGGCGGCGGCCAGGCGTCGCGCTCGGCCTCGGGCAAATATCGCCTGACCGATTCAAGCACCGGCACGCTCGCCAATCCGAACTCGCCGAAGAAGTCCGCCGTGATCGTCAGATTGTGCGATAGCGGCTCGCGGCCCCACCAGCAGGCGTAGTTGTGGACGCTGCCGCCCCAGCCCTCGCCGCGATGGAACGTCCTCGTGCCGTCCAGTTCGATGGCGTATCGCCCCATCATGTCGATCGCCTTGCCGAAGGGCCGGTCCGACTCGTTGCCGCCGCCCCACATGACCAGCGACGGGTGGTTCCGCAGGCGCAGCGTGTTGAGCCGCACGGTCTCCTCCAGGACGTCGTACGGCTGGCGCTCGTGGCTGTTCCACGCGGTCGGCCACTCCTGAAGCACCAGGATGCCGGCGCGGTCGCAGGCGTCGTAGAAGTCGTCGGTCTCCGGCATACCGCTGCCCCAGCACCGGAACATCTGCACGTGCTGGTCCTTCGCCAGCGTGACCAGCCGGTCGATACGCCCGCGCGAGAAGTCCATCAGCGGGTCCATCGTGCACCAGCCGGCGCCCTTGACGAAGATCGGACGCCGATTGATGACGAAGATCCAGTTGTATTTGTCGGGATACGGCCCGCCGGGCAACGGGGCCATCTCCACTGTGCGGATGCCGAACGTCGTCGTACGGGTGTCGGGCGGGCCGCCGCCGTCCGGCACAAAGGACAGCGTCAGGCGATAGAGGTTCTGCTCGCCGAGGTCGTTCGGCCACCACGGTCGCGGCTCCGGAATCGAGAATCCCACATGCAGCGACTTTGCGCCGCCGTCGCATCGCACGGCATGCTCGAAGCGAAAGGGAGTGCCGTCGAAGTTGTCGGGCTTGATCGTGCCAAGGAGAGTGCCCGACCAAGGTTTCTTCCGGCCGCGAAGGGTGAGGGCGAGGCCAATCTCGCCGTTCTGTGCATCACGCGTGGCCACGAAGGGATGCTCAACACGCACGGCGGGCGATCCTTCGATCCGCACCGACCGCCAGATGCCCAGCGCCGGAATGTTACAATAGTGCCAGCCGTAGACGTTGTTGAAGACAACCGTTCGCGTCCAGCCGACGTTCATGCCGTTGAAGAAGCCGTTCGGGAAGTCGGTGCCTTTTTCGTAGGGCGCGGGATCGATCTTGACGATCAGCACGTTGCGGTCTTTGATCGTGTCGGCTACGTCGAAGCTCGGCCCACCGAACATGCCCTCGTGCTCGCCGAGTCGCTTGCCGTTCATCCAGACGGTGCATCGGATCGCCACCCCGTCGAAAACCAGTCGCGGCGAGACGAGATCCACCGTCGCGGCGAACTCGTGGCGGAACCACCACGTCTTGAAGCTCTTCTCGCGGGCGAAGGCGTCGTTCCGCCCGACGCGCGGATCGGGCATCCTGCCCGCGGCAAACATCGCCGCATGGACGCTGCCCGGAACCTTGGCGGGGATGGCGTCCTTCCATTCGCCAGCCGTGCGCGCCGCCCCGTCGCCCTCTTCGGCCATCTGCCAAGTGCCGTCGAGCGTCAGGTCGCGCGGGCCTTGAGGATGGTCGGCCGGGCCTTCGCGCAGGGATACGGTCTCGAACGGAGAATCCCACGGCGACGGGCCGGGCTTGTAGCTCTCACGGTCGATCTCATCGAGCGAGCGTATGATGGAAGCGGGCACGGTGGACGGCGACGCAGCGTCGGCCCCGTCTGACGCCGGCGGACACGCGCTGATCACGAGAATGGTCCAGAGCTTTCGAATCGCGATCATGTTCTCCGTTGCCTCTCGTCTGTTGCTACCGACTCAATCGGATCGAGAACTTGTACCGATCGGGCCGGTAAACGGCCCTGACGAACTCGACCGGCCGGTTGCCGTGCGTGTACGTCAGGCGCTCCATGATCAGCACGGTGTCGCCGGCCTTGAGTCTCAGGTGGCCGGCCTGCTCGGCCGTGGCGGTCGATGCTTCGATGGTTTCCTCGCCCCAGACGATCGGAATGCGGTGCTTGCGCTCGATCAGCTCATACAGCGAACGGGTGAAATCCTCGTCGGAGCGGATGCCGTATCCGGCCGGTATCTCGGAGCACAGCAGAACGACGGGAAATACCTTGTTCGTGCCGCGAAGCCGGCGGATGCGGACTGTTTTCGCCCGCGCGGGCAGTTGCAGCCGGGCGCGGACCTCGTCGCCCGGCAGGTGTTCATCCACGCCGAGCACCTCGGTGCGGATCCTGAGACCCTTGCTGGCCATCTCCTCGGTGTAACCCTTGAGCCGCGCGAGGTCCTCGACGATCTTGTTCTGGATCACGCGCGTGCCGACGCCCCGGCGACGTTCGAGCAGACCCTTGGCCACCAGGTCGTCCAGCGTCTTCTTCACCGTCGCCCGGCTGACGCCGAACATCTCGATCAGGTCGAACTCGGGCGGCACCATGCGGCCGACCATTTCGGGCCGTGAGATCCGTTCGAGCAGGATCTGCGTCATCTGGTGATAAAGCGGCACCGGCGACGAGGCGTCGAGCCGGAATCGCTCGCCGGGATCGAACACAGTCTCCAACTTGTCCGTTGCCATGGGGCTTTCGCTCCTGCACAGGTCCTGGTCACGTCTTCCACGGTACGCATTTCAGTTGCTGCGCGTTCACGCAGTATCGCGGGCGCTCGCCGCGCAAGACCCTCGCCACCTCCCGTGCGGCCTTCACCCGCATCTCGATCATGCCCGCCTCCGAGTAGAACGCGCTGTGCGGGGTAATGACAAGGTTTGCCGGCGGCTCCTCTCGCGCGAGCCAGAGCCGGACAATCGCCTCATCGGGGTGGGGCGGCTCCGTCGGCAACACGTCGATGCCCACGCCGCCGATCTTGCCCTGCCGGAGCGCTCCTGCCAGCGCCACGCAATCGACCACCGCTCCGCGCGCCGTGTTGACGAGAATGGCGTTCGGTTTCATCCGCGCGAGGGCTGCCGCATCGATCATCCCTCGCGTCTCGTCGGTCAGGGGCACATGCAGCGACACCACGTCGCTTTCGCTCATCAGCGTCGGCAGGTCGACCATCTGGACGCCGACCGCCTTGTCGATGCCCGGTGCAATGTAGGGGTCGCACGCGATCACACGCATGCGGAACGCCTGAGCGCGAAGCGCCGTGGCGGTGCCGATGCGGCCCAGGCCGACGATGCCCATCGTCGCGCCGGCCAGGCGCATCGTGGGATGGATCGCGCGGTAATCCCACGGCTTGAGGCCGGGTCTGAGCATCCGGTCCGCGCGGAGCAGCCCGCGGTTGCAGGCGAGCATGAGTGCCATCGCGTGGTCGGCCACTTCATCGACGCCGTAATCGGGCACGTTCGTCACGACGATGCCCCTGGCGCTGGCGGCGGCAACATCCACGTTATCCACGCCGACACCGGTCCGGGCGATGATCCGGCATCGCGTCAGCGTGTCGATCACGGCAGCGGGAACGGTCACTTCGTGAAAGACCAGCAGCGCGTCGGCGTCGGCGACACGGCCGATCAGTTCGTTGGCCGTCCTGGCTCGAAGGCATGCCACCTCGGCCAGGTCCTTCAATTCCGCCTCTTCGAACGTGGCCGGCGGTTCCAGGTAGTCCGTAATGCAGAGTCTGTACATCGGTGCTTGCTCAAATCCTTGTCAGTGTTTCGTCCAGGATCGTTCAATCTCCTCAAGCGTGCGACCCTTGGTTTCCGGCATGATCTTCCAGACGAAGAAGAACTGCGGAACCAGCACGGCGGCAAACACGAAGAAGCATGCGGCCGTTCCGATGGCCCCTTCGACCCTGGGATAGACCAGGTTGTAGATCGTGTCCGCCAGCCAGACGGCGACCGTCGCGATGGCCACCGCACGGCCGCGGATGCGCGTCGGGAAGATCTCGGACATCACCACCCACTTGATCGGCCCGATGGAAAAGGCGAAGCAGGCCATGAACAGGCAGATCAGCGCCACGAGCGCAACGCCGGTGCTGCGACCCGTCACAAACAGCGCACCGATGCTGCCCAGCGCCAGGCAGCAGCCGAGGTTTCCCCAGAACAGCAGCGGGCGCCGGCCGGCCCGGTCCATCAGCCACAGCGCGATGATCGTGAATACCATGTTGACAACGCCGATCACGACGAACCCGCCGAGCGCGTCGCCGAGCTTCACGCCGGCATTGTTCAGGATGTCCGGTCCGTAGTAAAGCACGACGGTCACGCCCGAGAACTCCGACACCATCGCCAGGAAGATGGCGACGAACAGCGCACGCCTCAGACCGGGCATGAACAGCTCGCTCAGTCGCCCGACCTCCTCGGCAAGGGCTGTGCGGATGTCGTTCATGGCACGGCCGGCCGCCTCGGCGCCGCCGACGCGGGCGAGAATGGCCTGCGCCTCGGCCTCGCGGCCGCTCTTGGCCAGCCATCGCGGGCTCTCCGGAATGAACAGCGTCAGGACCGCGAAGGCGACGGACGGCAACGTTGCCATCAGGAACATCGACCGCCAGACCTGCTCGACGACCATCCATCGATAGAGACCTTCGCCGCTCGCGCCCTGGCGCGACAGGTGCTCGACGGCGGCGTTGGCGAACAAGGAAAGGCAGATGCCGATCGTGATCGCGAACTGAAAGAGCGTCACCATGCGGCCGCGGACGTTCGGGGGGCTGATCTCGGAGATGTACAGCGGGCAGACCATGGAGGCCACCCCGATGCCGAGACCGCCGATCAGCCGGAACGTCAGCAGCGACCACTGATCCCAGGCCGTCGCGCAGCCGATCGCCGTGGCCAGGAAGAGTACGGACGACAGGATCAATACCTTCTTTCGTCCGAACGCGTCGCTCAGCGGCCCGGCGACGGCGGAGCCGACCATACAGCCGACCAGCGCCGAGGCGACGAACAACCCCTTGAGCCAGTCCGTCAGCCCGAATTGCCGGGTAACGGCCGTCACCGTGCCGGAGATCACGACGGTGTCGTACCCGAAGAGCAGCCCGCCCAAAGCGGAGACGACGCACACGAACGTCAGGAAGGTCATGCTGCCCTGTTTGTGAACCCTGCCGTCCGGCGATGGCCCTGGAGGCGTGTGAGCGGTCATCGCGCGTGCTCCTGTTGTTGTCGAAAGACCCGGGCTTCGATGCCGAGAATCCCACAGACGTGTGACAGTTCGGCGACCCAATCGCCATAGCAGCCGTGAATGTGATTGCAGGGGAAGTGCGTCAGGAAGTATTCCGGCGAAGCCTTTAACCGCGTGAAGGCGATCGGCCACTCAGGCGTAACGGTCGCACCTTTGGCCAGCGCCTTGTCCCGCGGAAACTCGACGAACTCGCCCGGCACGATGGCCATCCAGTACCTGCCCTGTCGGCGAGCCAGACGCGCGAGCGTCACCTTGCCGGCGGCGGCGAAGTGATGAACCGAGGCGCCGCCCGCCGGGTAGTACGAGCACTCGGGATAGAACGTCACATGCTTGAGATTGTCCTCGGGCTTCGCCGATCGTCCGGCGAACCAGGTGGCGTGCGTGCCGGAGTTGGAGAAGTACCACACGTCGTCTTCGACGTCATAGTGGCGTACGTCGCTGAACAGAACCGGCTCGCCGGTCAGATGCTTGAAGATCTGCATCGTCAGGGCGGCGTCCATGTCGGCCTCGGTGGCGGCGACCGTGGTCTCCTTGGGGCCGTCCCAGTCGTAGGGGTCGTTCAGGAAGGCCTCGGTGATATCCATCGTGACAAAGTGGTCCGTCAGGTCGCCGTGCGACTTGAAGCCGACGAAATCGAGAAACCGCTCCTCCATGATCCGCCGCACGGCGTAATAGGAGCGGATCTGCAGCTCCAGCTTCTCGGGTGTGAGGGCCTTGCCGTCGTAGGCGATGTTGCCCACCCGCGCTTCGAGCCATTGTCTCGCGTTGACCACCTTCCGGTCGTCCACTTCGGGCGAAAGCCGCATGATGTCGTACTGCTCGACGTGCTCGATGTCGAGGCCGAACATCGCGTTCCACTGGTCGAGGTTGGCCACGGCGGTGTACATGCCCAGCGGCCGTCCGCCGAACACGCCGTAGGTCTGGCCGCGCAGTCGTTTGAGCGCGGCGGCCGCACGCAGGTAGGACATCACCTTCGCGAGCACGGCGGGATCGGCGATATCGCCCCAGACGCGCGTGTACGGATGGCCGACCTGGTCCATCGTGCCGGCGGCAGCCAGCATCCCGACCATGCCCGGCTCGGACGGGTGCAGGTTGCTGAACAGCAGGAGAGGCTTCGGGGCGAACTGCGCCGCCATGGCCGAAAGGTGCGGATAGCACCAGATGGCGTAGTTGAAGATCGTGACCTCGACGCCCTCCGCGGTCAGGCGATCTCCTTCCTTCTGAGCCATGCGCGAGTTCCAGACGATCTCGCGCCCCTGGATCGCCTCGATCCGTCCGGTCTTCTCCAGCGTCTCCGCGAGCCGCCGCTGATAGCGAAGGTTCGTTTCGACCAGGCTCTTGTGGATGTACTCCCGTCCGTCGGAGAACGTCAGAATGCCGACTTTGATCCTGTTCGTGGTCATCAGGCCGCCCTCAAAGTGCTTCGAACGAAAGCCAGTGCCCTCCTGGCCTCTGCATCGAGATCAAGGCCGTCGGCCAGATCGCGGAATACGCTGATGTCGCGTCCCACCTCGCCGCCGGGCTGGAGAAACGGCTCCATCACGATCGAGCCCCGGTAACCGATCTCCTTCAGGGCCGCCGCGATCTCGTGCCACGGGATCCGCCCGCGGCCCGGCGCCCGGCGGTTCGTCTCGCCGATGTGGAGGTGTCCAAGCAGGTCGCCCGCCGTCCTGATCGCCTCGCGGAAGCTGTCCTCTTCGATGTTCATGTGGAAGCTGTCGAGCAGAATCTTGAGATTCGGGCTGCCGACGCGACGCACGTATTCCACCGCCTCCGCCGCCGTGTTCATGATGAACTGTTCGAACCGGTTGACGACCTCGACGTTGAACAGAACGCCGCAGTCCTCGACGACTTTCACGACCTCCTTCATGCTTTCGATGCTGCGATCGACGAACGGGCGGCGATCCGTAACGCCCGCCGGCAGCCTGCCCGGCCAGCAGCCGTAAAGGATGCCGCCCAGTTCCTTCGCGCCCATGTACCGGAGCATCTCGGCCTGCCGCTTCAGAAAATCGACTCCCTTCCGCCGGACGGCTCCGTCTTCGGCCGCCACGTCGTACGCGGGCGGCAGGCCGATGCAGAATGTCAGCTCGATGCCGTGTTTCGCGGCGGCGGCCTTGAGGCGGTCACGCTCGGCGTTCGGCATGTGCGTGACCGTCCCGGAGTTCACCTCCAGGATGTCGAATCCCAATGCGGCGACCTTCGAGACGAACGGCACGAAGTCCGCGTCCCAGTCGCGAGTCCAGTATGCATAGTAGATGCCGACCTTGTTCATGTAATCCTCCGGGCATTTATGGCGTGCGGGGCCGGCGACGCGCTGAAGCGCAGCACGCGGCCGACCTCCGGCACGAAGCAGACATCCTCCAGTTTCATCTTCCGGATCCGCGACCGCAGAACCTGCGGATCCACCGTGTTGAAGTCGAACATTCCGAAGTGATGTACGACGACGTACTGTATGCGCGCCGTCTTCTTCAGGGCCAGAGCCTCGTTCAGGGTGAAATTGCCCGGAATGCCCCTGCGTCGCCGCCGCTCGTCGCGGCCGTTGACCGGGAGCAGGGCCGCGTCCACGCCGATCGCCGCAAGCCGTTTGGCCAGGCCGTCGTACGGCACGCAATCCCCCGAGTGATACAGCGTGACCCGCC
Source organism: uncultured Planctomycetales bacterium (assembly GCA_964617875.1). Lineage (GTDB taxonomy): Bacteria > Planctomycetota > Phycisphaerae > UBA1845 > PWPN01 > CAZMVY01. The sequence goes on from CAZUAI010000061.1 coordinate 25,974, forward strand.
CGAGGCGGATGACATAACCCAGCCAACGGCAGGAGCCGTCCGGGTTGCGTTCCACGGTCTCGTGTGCGGATGCCACCGCGAGCATCGATACGTCGGCCTCCGGTTCGTAGCGGTCGCCGTCGTTAAGCAGGATCCGGTGTGTGGCCGGCACCCCGATCTCCACCGCATGCCGGCCGTCCGCGCGCGGCAGGACGAAACGGCAGCCGGGATTCTGTCGCGCCAGTTCCGGCAGCGTGCCGGGGTCCATGTGATCGGAGTGCCGGTGCGTGCACAGACACCAGTCGAGGTGCTTTACCTTCGCCGGCACGATCGGCGGCGGCATCATGCGGACGTGCGGGAACTCCGTGCCGGCATACTTGACGGCCAGAGAGTCCGACAGGTACGGATCGATCATCATGAAGCGGTCACGGAACCGCAGCGCGAAGCCGGCCTGGCCGAGCCACCACAGGGCGATGTCGTTGTGTCCGAGGGGCGACTCGAGCTTTCCCACGCCCCGGCTCGGATGTGCCGTCCACGTGATCATGCGCACGTCTCCGCGCGGCCGTCGGGCCGCTATTCCACGATCACCTTCCCGTTTCGCAGGAACACGCGCTTCGGGAAGCCCTCCTTCGCGATGTCGCCGTAGTTGTGGCCCGCGTCCGCCGGCCAGATGCAGAACATCGACAGCGGCACGCGGCCCGTGTTGACCGATCGATGCGCCCAGTACGGCGGAACGTAGACCATCCGGCCCGGCGTCATCATTTCCCACGCGCATTGTCCGTCGCTCGTCTTCATCATCATGCAGCCCTCGCCCGTCAGGCAGAGGTAAACCTCCGCGGTTTGCGCGACGGTGTGGTAGTGCCCCTTGGTCATGAAGCACTCGTCGCCGATCACGCCCGGCCGGATGCGGCTGACGCAGAACAGCAGGTGCCCGTACTCCTCGGGCAGCGGCTTCTCAAACGTCTCGTAGTGCAGCGGGTCGTTGTGCTCGCGAATCAGCCGCTCCAGCGCGGCCTCGTCCCGGTAGTAGCCCCTCATGGCGGACGCGCGGCGGATGTTGTGGCGCTCGGGCTCGCGGATCGTCCCCTCGATCATGTCGAGGTCGATTCCGAACGGTTGCATGATCTTCGTACTCACGTCGTTCTCCGGCTCTCGGTCGAGCGGTTCAGCGGCACGCCGCCGCGATCCGCGACAGTTCGTCAAACTGCGGTCCGCGCGGCGAAATCGCCACGTTGAACACCTCCGCGATCACATGCGTCCACCCGTGTATGAAATAGACCCACCCGTCCTCGATGCGCAGGCCGCGTTCCTTCTGCTGGGCGCGGGCCTGGTCGAGAAACACGAGTTCCCCGCGATAGTTGAAATCCCAGGCGATCCCCTGCTCCGGGAACCGTGCCGCATTCGTCAGCGGCGAACCGGGTGCATCCTTGCCCAGCCCGGTCGCGTTCATGACGAGCGAGGCCGGCTTCAGCCCGTTGACCAGATCGTCGTTCTGCCCCGGTTCCGGGCAGTGGTGGTACTCGCAGCGTATGCCGCTGTTGAGCCGTTCGTGGATTCGCCGGATTTCCTCCAGCCGTCCGGCCGATCGGTTCGTCACGACGATCCGCGACGGGCGGTTGTCGCCGTGCTCGGGCTTCATCAGGTACGACGTGATCGCGATCGAGGAACCGCCGGCGCCCAGCACCAGGGCCTCGGCGCCGGTGCGCCGCCAGTGGCCGTCCGGCAGGAACGCCTCCAGCGACAGGCCGGCCGTAATCGGGTCTTTGGCGTGGCCGCGCAGCCGCCCGTCCCGCTTCGAGATGCAACTGATCTCGCCCATCAGGTTGGCGTACGGGTCCAGTTCGTCGAAGAGGTCGCGGGCGGCCTTGAGCAGGTCGATCTTGTGCGTCGTCACCAGCGCGCCGAGCGACAGGGGGTCGGTCTTGAGGAACGACACGACCTTCCGGTACGCGTCCGGCGAGTCGTGAATGCGGCAGTCGATCCCCTCGATGACGCATTCGCCAAGCCGGAGGTACTGTGCCCACTGCGGGAAGACCCGCATGATCGACGACCTGGCGGTCGTGACGCCGACAAAGTAGAACGTCGGGACCGTGGCCGGCCGCAACTGGTCGGGAATCATGCTCACAATCGCCTCCGCGCGATCTCCTGGCCGAACGCGGCCAGGTGCGCCAGAACCGCCCTGTAGGCCGCGATGCGCCCGCGGCGCCGGGCCGCCGCCGACTGCTCGGGCCGGACGGGTCTCTCGCAGCCGATCCATCGGTCCGCCGTCTCGCGGACGCCCTCAAGCAGGCCCGCGCCGACGCCGGCAAGGATCGCCGCGCCCATCGGCGCTCCCTCCGGCCGCCGGATTCGTGCGATGGGAATGTCGAGCGTCTCCGCCTTGATCCGATTCCACAGCCTGCTTCGCTCGCCGCCTCCGGTGACGCGAAGCTCCCGCAGCTTCAGCGTCGGGTAGAGCTGCCGGATCACGCCGACGTATACGCCGTATTCGAGTGCGACACCCTCGAGCACGGCGGCATACAGGTGCGCCAGCGTGTGCTGCCGCGAGAGGTTGACCCACGCACCGCGCATCTGCGGCTGGCTCGGACAGACCCGTCCGCTCAGGTGCGGCACGAACATCGGCGAGTCGTCGTCAATCACAAGGCGGTCAGCCAGCCGGTCCAGCGTCTCCAGCGAAACGCCGTCTTGTCGGCTGCCGGCCGCGGGCGCGATCTGTCGCCGGAACCATTCGAGGTTCAGCCCGCCGCCGTTGATGTACGCATACGGGTGCCAGAGCCCCGGCACGGCCGACTGCCCGCACCCGATCATCCGGTGCGGAAGATCCGGCCGAAACGACGACGTCGTGGCCGCGAAGACGGACGCCGTGCCCGCAACGTCGACGCATACGCCTTCCCGCGTCGCCCCGCACGACAGGAACGAGGCCGCCGTGTCGCCGCAGCCCGCCACGATCGGCACGCCGGTGCGAAGCCCGCACCGTTTTGCCAGGGTCGGGCAGAGTTCGCCGACCACGTCGGTCGAATCCACGATGCGCGGCAGCTTGCCCGGATCGACGCCGAACAGCCCGCACAGGGACGGGTCCCAACGGCCGCGCCGGTTGTCCGCGAATCCGGAGAAGTGCAGGTAGGTCTTGTCCAGAAACGCCGCGGAGCCGTCCAGCCCGCAGAGCCGCATCGCCGCGTAGCCCGCCGGCTGCACGAAAGCGCGAACCGAGCGGTACACCCGCGGTCGTTCGTGTTTCCACCAGAGGATCTTCGGCCCGTGGTTGAAGCTCGGCGGGCAGCCCGTCCGGGCGAGGACCGCGTCGCCGGCCTTGCGTGTCATCCGTTCGATGTTCGGCGTACAGCGCATATCGAGCCACGAGTCGTACGGCGTTACGTTTCTTCCGTTGCGCCCGACGCCGATGAGTCCGGCCATCTGGCCTGCCATCGCGATGGCCGCGACCGACCCGGCCCCGACGCGGGCCTGCCGTACGCATGTCTGAATCACACGACACACCGAAGCGACCTGACGTTCGGGGTCCTCTTCCACCGTGGCCGCATCCGGCCGATTCAGGCGGGACGGCTCGAACGCGGCGGCGAGCCGCTTGCCGGCCGTCGTGAACAGCACGCCCTTCGTGCCCTGGGTGCCGATGTCGATGCCGATCAGCGTCCGCGTCATGGTTCACCCGTGATGACGACCTTCAGCGACTGTCCGTTCATGGCCGTCTCGAACGCTTCGCTCATCCGCGACCGGACGAACACGTTCGATACAAGCGGTTTCAAGTCGACCGTGCCCCCCGCGATCAGCCGCATCGCCCGGCGGAAATCGAGCGGCGGCCCGCCCGTGGTCCCCGTGATGACGAGGTTGCAGTAATGGACCTTGTTCACGTTCAACGGGATGCGGGCATCATCGGCGGGCAGGCCGCCGAACAGGCACAGCCGGCCGAACGGCGCCAGCATGTCCTGCGCCACTTCCGGGGCCTCGCGCGAGGCGCAGGCGGTGATCGCAACATCCGCGCCACGGCCGTTCGTCAGGTCCATGACGGCGGTTCGGGCGGTGTCGCCCGGCGCGGAGACGACGGCCGATGCCCCCAGTTCCCGCCCGCGGGTCAGGCGGCGTTCATCCGGGTCGATCAGGATCACCTGCGACGCTCCCGTGTTCCTCGCCAGCAGCAGGTGCATGAGCCCGATCGGTCCGGCGCCGAAAATCACCACCGAATCGCCGGGCGCAATGCGGACCGCCCTCTGCCCGTTGACGACGCACGAGAACGGCTCGATCAGCGATGCCTCGATCCAGGACAGCGAGTCCGGCAGGGGGACCACGTTTCCCTGCTGAACGGTGGACGCCGGCAGCCGCACGTATTCCGCGTGGCAGCCGTCCATCGTGATCCCGAATGCAACGTAGTCCGGGCACATGTTCGCCAGTCCGCGGGCGCACATGTCGCACCGGCCGCAACCCATGTTCGGCACGACGCCCACGCGAACGCCCGGCGAATAGCCGGTCACGTCCTTGCCCGCCTCCTCGATCGTGCCCGCAAACTCGTGGCCGAGGACGATCTTCTGCCCCGGCCGCAGCTTGCGATGCCCGTTGCGGATGATGCGGACATCGGTGCCGCAGATCGACGAAGCCCGGACGCGCAGGAGGATCTCGTCGCGGCCGATCGACGGACGCGGGATGTCCTCGACCGAGAACGGTCCGCCCTGCACGTACGTTGCGGCGATCACGCATCGCCTCCGATCTCGACCACGTGCCCGGTGCGAATGGACCGGTTGGCCGCGATGACCGCCTCAAGCGACTTCATCCCGTCCAGGCCGGTGACGCTCGGCGCCTTGTCGTCGCGAATGCATGCGACGAAATGCTCCATTTCCGTCAGATAGGCCTCGCGGAACAGGTGACGCCAACTCCTGACCGTATCGCTCCGCGCGCCGTTGTGAATCGTCACCACGGTCAGCCCGGGCTCGATGATGCTCCCGATGTGCAGAACTCCTTTTTCGCAAAGGATTTCCATGCGGGCGTCGTAGCCGTACTCGCACTTCATGGCCCCGTCGAGCATGCCGATGGCGCCGTTCGTGAACCGCAGGGTCACGGCCACATTGTCGTAGTAGTCGGGCCACCGATCGGCGATGTCGCGGCACTTGAAATTGCCCGCCTCGGCGTACACCCGCCGGATGTCGCTCCCCGCGAGCCACCGGAGCGAGTCCCAGTCGTGGCTGTTCACCTCGGCCAGGAGCCCGTTGCTCTTGGAGACATCGTACATCCATTCGGCCGGCCGGCTGGGGCCGCGGCCGGTGGACTTGATGAGCGTCGGGCGGCCCATCTCGCCCGACGCGAGGATCTCATGGGCTCGCCGGAAGCCCGCGTCAAACCGCCGCATGAAGCCCATTTGCAGCTTTACTCCGGCGTCCGCGACGGCGGCCAGGATCTCCCGGCATTCCGCCAGGCACGTCGCCATGGGCTTCTCCAGAAAGATGTGTTTGCCGTGGCGGGCGACCTCGCAGGCGATTTCACAATGGACCCCCGTCGGTGCGGCAATCACCACCGCCTGAACGTCCTTCCGGCCGCAGACCTCGCGGTGGTCGCCGGTACCGAGGGGACATCCCAACTCCGCCTGGGCTTGCCGGGCCGCCTTGGCGTTCGGATCGCAGACGGCGACCAGTTCCGCATCCCGGATCCGGGTGGCGATGTTACGGGCGTGGATCAGCCCCGCGCGCCCGGATCCGATGACGGCAATCCCGATCTTCATGGTGTCCTCCATTCCCCATAGAATATAATGTCCGTTTGTCATGTCAATATGGGCCGTGACGCGGTGCGGAGGCACGCGACTCCTCCGGTCGGTGAGCCGCTCCCCCCGGCAACGGGCGACCCCATCTGTCCGTGCATGGTTGAGTGTTGTGCTCTTCGTCCGAATGGCGCCGTTCTGGTTCTTCCTGGCCCAGGGGGCTCGGAACTCATGGTTCTGCTTCAAGTCGTGGGGCGGCCGCGGACGACGAAAACTCCGGATGCCGCAGGTCGCGAGGACGTCGGCGCGACCGGGAACATGCCGAGTGCCCAACCATTCCTGTCGATCAGAGACGGCTGGTTTCCGGGCCCAACCTTACCCCGCTGATGCCTGTCTATATTGACAGGGGCTGGTTCGCGCGGTAGTCGTGAACGGTCGGCCAGGTACCGAAGGCGATCCGAATAGAAGAGGTTCAGCATGTCAGGTCGAACGTATGGGGTCACGTTCCTGGTGATCGCGGTGCTCGCCGCCGTTGAATCGGCTTCAGCCCAGAATGCCTGCAGCCGCAAGAACATCCTTGGCGGCTATGACTACTACGAGGGCGGCCGGTACGCCGGTTACAGTCGGGCAAACATACTCGGCGGCTACGACTACTACGACGCCAGACACGGATACGCGGGCTACAGCCGCAAGAACATCTTCGGCGGGCTTGACTACTCGTGGAAGGGTGGCGGCTCGGCGTCCGCCCGGCCCAACGGCGTCGGTGGGTACGACGTTCGCGGCAGGACAGGCTGGTTGGGGTCGGCACGGCCGAACATCTTCGGCGGGCTGCAGTACACCGGCGATGCCGGGAACCCCTCCGGCTCAAGCCGCCCGAACGTGCTGGGCGGATACGACTATCACGGCGGCGGTCGCGCCGCCATGCGGTCCTCTCTGGAGGCCTTGACACAACCCAAGGGCAAGCCGGCCACGGCAAACAGGCAGCCGGGCCGGACCGGCAAGGCATCGGGCAAGCCTTGAGGGCTTGCGCAGGGTTCGTCGGTGTGCTGTTCCGTCAGTCCGAAAGCCGGTTGCTCGGTAGCCGAGTTGCCCGGCATCGCTTCCGCGTGCAGAGGGGCAGGGGGGCTCGATCCTTAACCCGCATTTCTCACCAGCTTTGGGTCGGCGCCGTCTTGGGGTAGGTGATTC
>CAZUAI010000062.1:0-32319 GCA_964617875.1 uncultured Planctomycetales bacterium
CCTGGCGCTATCGCCAGCCGCTTTGACGCCGGCCGCGTGCGAAGGTTGGGCTAAGGACAGATCGCCTGATTGACGATCCAGGGATAAGTCGATGCCTGGATTCCGTATGGCCCGTTGAAAGGAGGTCCGTGTTCATGTTCAGGAAGGTTCTCGCATTGTTACTGGTGGCTTCGGTGGGTGTTCTGGTCAGCTCGAGCGTCGCGGGTTGCGGCAGCGACCCGACGGACGTCACGCCGCTCGGTGGCGGCGGTGACGGCGACGGCGGAGGTGGCGACGGCGGAGGTGGCGGCGGCGGTGGGGGTGGGGGCGGCGGAGGTGGCGGAGGCGGGGGCGGTGGTTCGGGCGGCCTCACGTATGTGAAGTCGAACATCTCGGTTCGGCATGATGCGGGGCTGCTTTGCGGCAATGACCTGATCGCGTTCGGAACGGGCGCGGTGACCGGCGTGTCCTACATCGTGCCGTCGCTGGGCCCGACCTCGGGGACGCCGGTGACGAACACGACGCTCTACAGCAGCTCCGATTTCGCCGTTGGCGGCAAGAAGATCTTCCTGGTCGGCAGCAACACCGGCAACCTGGCCTTCCAGGTCAGCGTGTTCGACACGGTGAGCGGCGCCGTTCTGACAACGTTCGCCGCAACGGACATCCGGCTGGCCAGCATCCCGATCAATCAGTCGGACCCCGGCAACATCCAGGCCAGCGGCGACTATTGCGCCGTCATCTGCGACCCGAATGAAGTCGCCGACGAAGCGGTGTTCAAGGTCATCGACGCCACCACCTCCACGCCGACACTCATCACGTTCGGTGCGAATCCCGTGGACAACGCCAACCTGATCAAACAGGTAGCGATCGACGGAGTCACGAGGAAGGTCGTCGTGGCGGCGTACGACAACAACGACGGCGTGGACAAGTTCTTCATCTATGACATCGCTCAGCCGTTGGCGGCGCCGATGGTCGCGGTGGCGGACAACGGCATCAACGGCAGCGTGCAGATGAAGATGGCGGGCGACTATCTGATTGCGCTTGACGATCAGGCGTATCCCGAGACGATCCTGGTCAACCTGGGCACGGGCGCGATCACGCGGCTGACGGACGCGGACGCGGACAACGGTTATGCGTATGCGTCGACGAGCTGGCTGGGCATCGGGGGCACGAAGTTCCTGTACTTCGCGTACGCGACGTCGGACGATTCGCACGGCGCGACGTTCCGTGCGGCCGTTGGCACCGTTCCAGGCCCGGGCTCGACGAAGGCGGCGCTGAATCAGTACATCGACGGCTCAACCGGCAACAACGGCCTGGTCGGCTTCGGCCAGACCGTGGCCGTTCATCCCGGGAGCGGCTACATCTTCATCGCCGGAACCGCGGACATCGGCGCGGGCGAGTATCTGCAGGTCAGCGCGGGCAGCGCGAGTTTCGCCGTACCGGCGGACTCGACGGGCGGGGATTCGTACGGCATCCCCGCGACCGACGTGGCGTGCAGCAGCAACACGCTGGGCTTCAAGACCGGTACCAACACGAGCGCCGGCACGAACACGAAGCTGGGCTACGCGATCCTGCCGTAAGGCGGTTGCGGCCGGCGCGGGCAAAAGCACGAGCGGCGGTGGCGTCCCGGCGGGCGCCTCCGCCGTCTCATGCGCGGGCCGTTGGCCATGCGGTGTGCCGGCCTACTTCTTGTAGTACGCCGCGTTCCTCGCGATGAAATCGTGCCATTCGGCCGGCAGATCGTCTTCCGGGAAGATGGCCTTGACGGGGCATTCATCGATGCACAGGCCGCAGTCGATGCACGTTTCGGGGTCGATGTAGAGCATCTCCTCGGACGCGAAGCCGGGCTCGTCCTTCGTGGGGTGGATGCAGTCCACGGGGCAGACGGTTACGCAGGCGGTGTCCTTCGTTCCGATACAGGGCTGCGCGATGACGTGTGCCATCGAGTCGTTCTCCAGTCGGGCAAACGGTTCCGATTCAACCGGGCTCCGGTCCGGCAGATTATAGGGCGGATCGCCCGGAAATCACAAGCGGGGGCGCGACGGGTCGAAGGAAGCCCGCAGCACAGAGAGCGTTCCGTCCGGACGGGGTGCGAGGGCATCACGCACGCGTGCTTCGATTGCGCCGTACCGTGGCGAGGGCGAGCAGCAACCAGCCGTACGCGGACGCCGCGACGGCCACCGCGACGTAGTGATGCAGCGGTCGGGGCTCGAAGCCGCCGTAGACCGTCAGCAACCGCATGCCGACGACCGTCTGGGTTGTCGCGAACAGGACCGACGCGGCGGCGACGAGCAGCAGGCCACGGCGCCATGCCCTGATCTTCAGCCCCGCGAGGGCGGCCAGGGCGATCGTGACGCTGATGCCGTACATCACCCACCTCCAGACGAGCACGCCGATCTCGACGAAGACGAGCTGGTTCCTGGCCTGGTCGAGCCGCGCGCGCTCTTGCGGGGCCATCCAGTTGTCTTTCGGCGATTCGAGCGTCCAGGTGTTCGGGTTGAGGGGATCGACCAGCGGGCGGCGCTCGCGTCCGGCGCGGGCGGCGGCGTCGTTGCGGGCCATCGACGCCGTCAAGACCTCGGCGACGGCGCGGACCGCGTTGAGGTGCAGGATCCACGCCGCGACGCAGTGCGTGGCCACGGCCAGGACGACGGCGAAGGCCAGCGTCGTGGCGAACGGCCAGGACGGCGGCGTCGGCCGGCTTGCCGGCGGCGATTCGGACTCGGTCGGCTTTGCGAACCCCATGCTCAACCGCCACCACCGCCTTCGGCACCGGGCTCGGTCATGGCCCGCGCATCGAGCAGGGCGTCCAGCTCCGCCTTCGGCAGGATGCCCCTCTCCTCGGCCACCTGGCGGACCGTCCTGCCGGTGGCATAGGCCTCCTTGGCGATGGCGGCGGCGGCGTCGTAGCCGATCCTCGGCGCGAGGCTCGTACACATCGCGAGCGACTGTTCGATCATCTGGCCGCACCGCTTCGCGTCGGCCTCCATGCCCTCGATGCATCGCTCGGTGAACACCCGCACCGCCGCGGACAGAAGGCGGATCGACTCGAGCAGGTTGTGGGCGATGAGCGGCATCATCATGTTCAGTTCGAAGACGCTGTCGCGGTCGCCGAGCATGACGGCCGTGTCGTTGGCGATGACCTGCGCGGCGACCTGGATGAGCATTTCGCTCATCACCGGGTTGACCTTGCCGGGCATGATCGAGGATCCCGGCTGCGTCGCGGGGATGCGGATCTCGGCGAGGCCGCAGCGGGGCCCGCTGGCGAGCCACCGGATGTCGTTGGCGATCTTGGTGAGGCCGACGGCGACGGTTCGGAGCTGGCCGCTTGCCTCGCAAAGGGCGTTCCTGGCGGCCTGGGCCTCGAAGTGGTTGGCCGCTTCGGCGAACTCGATGCCGGTGAGCCGGGCCAGCTCGGCGGCCATCCGCTCGCCGAACTCGGGGTGGGTGTTGATGCCGGTGCCGACGGCGGTGCCGCCGATGGGGAGTTCGCGCAGGGCTCGAATGGCACGTTCGGCGCGGTTGCCCGCCAGGTGCGCCTGGGCGGCATAGCCGGAGAAGACCTGCCCGAGCCGGATCGGCGTGGCGTCCTGGAGGTGCGTGCGGCCGATCTTCACGATCGAGTCGAAGGCGACGGCCTTGGCTTCGAGGGCGGCCTTCATGGCCCGGAGCGCGGGCACGAGGTCGTGCCTCAGGGCCTCGGCGGCGGCGACGTGGATCGCCGTCGGGATCACGTCGTTGCTCGACTGGCCCATGTTCACGTGGTCGTTGGGGTGGACGGGGTCGCGGGAGCCGAGCCTGCCGCCGGCCTGCTCGATGGCCCGGTTGGCGATGACCTCGTTGGCGTTCATGTTCGTGCTGGTGCCGGAGCCGGTCTGGAAGACGTCGAGCACGAAGTGTTCATCGAGCCTGCCGTCGATGACCTCTTGTGCGGCCTGCGCGATCCAGGCGGCCCGTTGGCCGTCGAGCTTGCCGAGTTCGTGGTTGACCCTCGCCGCCGCCTGCTTGATGAGGCCGATCGCCCGGATGAATCGGCGGCCGAAGCGGTAGCCGCTGATCGGGAAGTTCTCGACGGCCCTCTGTGTCTGCGCGCCCCAGTAGGCGTTGGCCGGGACGTTCATGGATCCCATGCTGTCGGATTCGCTTCGGGTTTCGCGGCTGGCGGCGAGAACGGGGGCGGGCATCGGGGCGTGCTGGTGGAGGGCATTGTCGGCGTCCGCTTCGACGGCGAGCATGTCGAGCACCTCCTCGCGGACCGCGTCCAGCCGCAGTCCCAGGCATGTGAGGGCGCGCGCGGCCACCGTCTTTTCGTCCCGAAGCAGGCCAAGGAGCAGGTGTTCCGTCCCCACGTAGTTGTGGTCCAGATTGCGGGCCTCCTCGATGGCGTATGCGATGACGTTCCTCGCCTCGGGCGTCTGGGGCAGCTTGCCCAGCGCCGCGGGGGCCGCATCCGGCCTGACGGGCCTGCTGAGCTTGTCGATCTCGCCGCGGATCCTGCGAAGATCCACATCGAGGTCCTTCAGCACGTTGGCCCCGACGCCGGAGCCTTCCATGACCAGCCCCAGGAGGATGTGCTCCGTCCCGATGTGGTCGTGGTTGAACCGCTGGGCCTCCTGGTTTGCCAGGGCCATGACTGCGCGGGCCCGGTCTGTGAATCGCTCGAACATCGGTGCGTCCTCCGCGACGGAAGGGAGTGTAGCCGGTGAAGCGGCAATTGCCAGTGGGGGCCGACTGTGGCTTCGTCCGGCAGAACGTCGTGCGGCAGGATAAGCGACGGGCCGCAGAGGGTGGGAGCGTCGAAGCCGCGGCGCGGCCCCGGGGACTGCCGCACAGGGCGGGCGGGGCGGTGGGTTCGTTTGGTCGTGGCGTGTGGGGGCGTTCGGAAGGGAGGCGTACGTAAGTGCTTGCGGCGCAAGAGGGTCTTGCAATGGCGGGGATTGTTGCGATGGCTTCGTTTCGTCAAATATGCATGTGGAACCCGCAGAAACACGAGAACGGAAGGTGCCTGCGGGGCAGCGACGTAACGGGGTGGGCGGCAAACGGGGCGGCTGATCGTCGTGGAGAGCGGCGGGGGTGGGTCGGGGAAATGGCCGTCCGACGCCGGGTGAGGATCGGCATATCTCGTGCGAAATCGTCGGCATGCAAGACCTCCCATGGGAATATCACCGCACGTGCTTCGCGTCGGGTGTGATGCGTCAGGGGACGGAGGCCCTCACGCCGGGCGTCTCGCTGGGGGGAGAGGGGGAGAGAAGATGGTGGGCGAATCCGCGGAGTACCGCGGACGCTCCTGATTTGCCGGAGGGACGCAACAGGTGGGCGAACCCCCGGGGCCGCGAGGACGCGGCCCCGGAGAACCGCCCACCGTACCGCTGGTTGGACGGGCTCGCCTGGTCTTCTTTCCTTGGGTGGGAAACAGAGAGCCGCTTGCCCTCAACGACCTCACCGCTCACCCTGGCGCTTACCTTGGCCGTCTGGCTGGGAGGGAGAGGGGGCCGACAAGCTGGTGGGCGAACCCGCGCAATACCGCGGAACCGCGGACGCTCCGGATTCGCCGGAGGGACGCAACAGGTGGGCGAACCCCCGGGGCCGCGAGGACGCGGCCCCGGAGAACCGCCCACCCTACCGCTGGTTGGAGACCTTCGCCCGGTCTTCTTTCCATGGGTGGGAGGCAGAGAGCTGGTCACCCTCACCCCGTCCCTCTCCCTGGAATGGGAGAGGGGTGCTTGGCGACGCCGACGGAGGACTGGCGTTTCGTGTACGACGGGTATAACGTGGTCCTCGTGCTGGATGCGCGTGACGGCGAACACCCGCGCACGGAGCCGCGTGCGAGCCTCCCACCCTGTTCTCACTTCGCGTGTTTCGCGTGTTTCGTGGTTTGACTCGGCCCGCGCCCGGATACCCGAGCCGCGAGACACCCGAAGCACGCAGAAGAAACCGGCAAGGTGGGCGGTTCCCCGGCACTCCGCGGGTTCGCCACCGGTCGTTCTCTGCCGGAGAGCGGCGAACGCCCTTGTATGCGCGTCCGAAGCCGGCTATGCTCATCGTCCGTGAGTGTTCCGCGGGCGCAGTCGCCGCAAAGGAGCGTGTTTTCATGACAGGCCTGCCCTTGAATCTGCGTGTCAGCTTGCTCGTCGCAGTCGCCGGGGCTTGTGGTTGCGCGTCGGCGCCGAAAGGAGGACCCGTGAGCCAGAACCCGCCCAGGACCTACGCCGTCGCACGGCTTTCGGGGACGTTGACCATCGACGCGAACTGGGACAAGCCCGCGTGGAAGGCCGCCGCGCCGCTCGAACTGACGTACTACATGGGCGAGCGGCCGGCACACCAGCCGAGGGTGCAGGCGAAGCTGCTCTACGACGACGAAGCCCTGTACGTGATCTTCCGCGTCGAGGACCGCTACGTGCGGGCCGTCGCGAAGCAGCACCAGGACCCCGTCTGCCGCGACAGTTGCGCCGAGTTCTTCTTCGCGCCCGGCACGGACGTGTCGAAGGGCTATTTCAACATCGAGATGAACTGCGGCGGGACCATGCTCTTCCACTTCCAGGTCGTGCCGCGGAAGAACCAGGTACCGCTCACGCCGGAGGAACTCGCCCGCGTCCAGATCGCGCACAGCCTGCCGAAAACCGTCGATCCCGAGATCACCGAGCCGACGACGTGGACGGTCGAGTACCGCGTGCCGTTCGATCTTCTGGGCAAGTACTACCCCGGCGCGAAGAAGCCCGCGCCCGGCGTCACATGGAAGGCGAACTTCTTCAAGTGCGGCGACAATACCTCGCACCCGCACTGGCTGACGTGGTCGTACGTGGACCGCCCGAAACCCGACTTCCACGTACCGACGTCGTTCGGGACGCTTCAGTTCGAGTGATGCGTGCGATGTCGCCCGAGCCGGACACCCCGCTGTAACCCTGCTGCGGCGACTCCGTCCGTGGTTTCCCGTCGGACATCTGCCCCGCATGCGGCGAGGGCTACCTCCGCCCGACTGGGACTTTGCCTTCGCCGATACTGCTGCACGCACAGGCACAGGTGATTACGAAAATCGAATGCCTTGAGTGGCGATCATGGCCCGTCGCGTGTTGTGCCCTGATCGGCAGTTGGATACGCAGGGGAAATGATGGCATACTGGCTGTCCTGCAGCCTCGCGCCGGCGGGCGTTCGCTGGCGCGAAGGCCTGCGCACAGGAGGTAGACGATGCCCCGTTCGTTGAGCTTGCGTTGCGCTTTGTTCATGGCCATTCTCCTTGCGCCGTTCGCCGGGATTGCCGCTGCACAGACCGGCGGGCCGCTGGACGTCGGGAACCGCCGTCAGCTCTTCATCGACCGCCGTTTCATCGCCGACTCCCGCGGCGTTGAACTGTGCGTCCATCCGCCGCGGAAGACGGGCGAGCGGACGATCAACACCGACCGCGAATGGGAAAGCGGCGGCATCGGGCCGTACAGCAGCGCCCTGAAGGTCGGCGACCAGTACTACATGTGGTACCACTGCATGGACAGCGTGCAGTGGGACGCCGGACACCGGAACGGCTGCATCTGCCTGGCGACGTCGAAAGACGGCATCCGCTGGGAAAAGCCCGACCTCGGTCTTATCGAATACAAGGGCAGCCGGAAGAACAACATTGTCATCGGGCACGGCGCGGCCGGCGTCGAGATGGGCCAGGACGGGGGCATGGTGTTCCTCGACCCGGAAGCCCCGCCGGATGAACGGTTCCGCCTGCTCGGGCGATTCGGCGTCGAGGTCGAGGAAGGCCAGGCCATCCACATCTTCTCCTCCGGCGACGGCATCCGCTGGAAGCTCACGCACAAGTCGGTCGTCACGGCGCGCCCGCAGGAGAAGGGCCACCACCTCGATTCGCAGAACGTCATGTTCTGGGACGACCGGATCCACAAGTACGTCACCTACGTGCGGAAGAACCGCATGGAACCCGGCTCGCAGGGCCGCTGCATCGCCCGCGGCGAATCGGAGCGGCTGGGGGACTTCCCGGCCGTGCAGGACCTGCCGATCGTCTTCGGGCCGGACCGGAACGACCTGTTCCACGGCGAGACGCCCGTCGTCGACTTCTACATGAGCGCGGCCATCAAATATCCCTGGGCCGAAGACGCCTACTTCATGTTTCCCACCGCCTACTATCACTACGTCGGGGGCGAACTCGCCGAGTTCGGCCGGAACGTACCGGTCAACGCCGGCCCGCTCGACACGCAGTTCGCCGCCAGCCGCGACGGCGTCACATGGGAGCGGTACGACCGGCGGTCCTTCGTGCCGCTGGGCATGAAGGGCGAGTTCGACTGGGCCTCCGCGCGAACGATCTGGGGCCTCGTGCCGGATGTGTCGGGCCGCGAGATGTACCTCTATTACCGCGCAAGCGACTGGCTGCACGGATGGGACCGAAACGACAGCAACAAGCGCATCCTGACCGGCGCGGGGCTTGGCGCGGATCAGAACATCGCCGTGCTCAGCCGGCTCGTTTCCCGGCGTGACGGCTTCGTCTCCGTACGGGCGGCCTACACCGGCGGCGAATTCACCACGCCCCCGCTGACCTTCCGCGGCACGAAGCTCGTGCTGAACATCGACACGTCGGCGACCGGCATTGCCCGCGTCGAGATCCTCGACGAGAAGGGCTCGCCGATCGACGGATTCACCCGGAAGGACTGTGGCCTCATCCACACGGCCAACGAGATCAACCGCGTCGTGAAGTGGCAGGGCGCTGCCGACGTCGGCAAACTCGCCGGAAAGCCCGTACGCCTGCGATTCTCGCTGACCAATTGTGACCTGTACGCGTTCCAGTTCCAGGACTGAGCGGCCGCCGCTTCCGGCCCTGCCGGCGGCAGGATAGAATCCACGCGACCCCGACGGCGGCGAGGCGACAGCCGGGCCGTCCGCGAACACGAAAGGATGAAAGCGATGTCGAGCCCGTTGAGCAGACGTGAGTTCCTGGTGAAGTCCATGGCCACGACGGCGGCTACGGCGGCGATCGCCGGTTCCGCCGTACCGCGCGCGGCGGCCCAGCCGGCCGCCGGCGGGAAGAAGGGCAAGCTGCGGAAGGCCCTCGGATGGGGCATGCTCCCCGACGACCTGAGCATCGACGACCGCTTCAAGCTCGCCCGCGACGTCGGCTTCGAAGGGGTCGAGGCGCCGACGACCGACGACGACAAGACGGTCGCCCGGTTGCGCGACGCGGCGGACAAGGCCGGCGTCTGCATCCACTCGGTCATGAACATGGCCCACTGGGCCAACCCGCTGTCCAGCAGCGATCCGGCGGTCGTGGAGAAGAGCGTCGCCGGCATGATCACGTCGCTCAACAACGCCAAGGCGTTCGGGGCCGACACGGTCCTCCTCGTCCCCGCCGTCGTCAACCCGCAGACCCGCTACGCCGACGCCTACAAGCGATCCACCGCGGTCATCCGCGAGCGGCTTCTGCCCGTGGCGGAAAAGCTCGGCATCGTGATCGCCGTCGAGAACGTGTGGAACAAGTTCCTGCTCAGCCCGATCGAGTTCGCCTCGTACGTGGACCAGTTCAAGAGCAAGTGCCTGCGGGCGTACTTCGACTGCGGCAACATCGTCGCCTACGGCTTCCCGCAGGACTGGATCCGTACGCTCGGCGACCGGATCGCCAAGATCCACGTAAAGGACTTCGACGCCGGCAAACACCAGTGGAAGCCGCTGCTTGAAGGCTCGGTCGACTGGAAAGAGGTCCGCGCCGCCCTGCTCGAGGTCGGCTACGCCGGCTGGATCACGGCTGAACTCGGCGGTGGCGACGAGAAGTACCTGCGCGAGGTGAGCACGCGAATGACGAAGATCATCGAGGGCTGAAACGAGCCCGCGAGTCTCCGGCGAGCATTCGAACGCGCGAAAACGAGGGCTTCGACCACGGCCACAGTCGTGTTACGGTATGCCAGAAACAGAGGGACAGACCCGATATAAGGAATCCTAATCCGAAATTAAGCCTTCTTTTTTCGCATACTACGGGGTTTCATGTCGATTTGAGTCCCTTTTCAAGGCAATGTGATATAATGAATGCTAGACGGAGGGTGGCAGGAAGGGCATGGCCCGCCACACCCGAGGGGGTGAGTTGCTTCGAGTTGGCGAAGCATAAGAGACGGTCGGCCGTGTTCGGGGACGAATGCCTCGGAGATGCATAGCCTCTGCGGTCGGCGTGTAAGATGGGCGTGGCAGGTCGGGCAGCGCGAAGCGCGGCTAAGGGCTACGGAGATGTCGGCAAGAATCGCGTTCCGGTCTCTTTGTGTGATTGTGTTCGCAGGCACGGCGGCATTCGGGCAGAGCCCCAAGCATGTCATGTTTGCGTTCGTCGATCATTTCGAGCCCCCCTATCAACCCGGCTGGGCAACCCCCGGGCCGGACGTCATCGCATGGGTGAATGACTACATGGCACTGGCCCTTCGGCACACCGATGCCGACGGGCGGCATCCGAATCACGGCTACTTTCTGCTCGCGTCCCAGTCGCCGGGCACCGCCATGCAGACCGTTGTGCTGCCCTGGCTGAACAAGGTGACCTACGCCGGCTGCGGTGAGGTGGAGTACCACTTGCACCATGGGGTCGCGGACGAGCGGACTCGAACCGAGGATGTGGCCATTGCCGAAGTCGTCGGCGTGACCAATCTATCGATGAGTCTCTGGGCGAGGTACGGGGCATGCATCACCGCCGAGCCCGCGCCGCGCAGATTCTTCGGGTTTATCCATGGGAACTGGGCGCTCGACAACTCACGGTGGTCCGGTAACCCGCCGTACCCGCAATCCTGCGGCGTGAACCACGAACTGAGTCTGCTGCGGCAACTGGGCTGCTATGCCGACTTTACGTTCCCGGCCGGCAAGAATTCGCCGATGAACCCGCTCCTCAAGGACAGCATCTTCTACGCCCGGGACGACGACGGTCCGGGCTCCTACAGAAACCCGGACAACACACGGCTGGTGCAGGTCGGACAACCGCCCTTCGGCGACCTCATGATCATCGAAGGCCCCTCGGTCACGTCGGCCCAGGATATCGACAACTGGGGCATCCGGATCGGCCCCGGCGGATACGACAATCCGCCTTCGCTCGCGCGGATGGACGCCTGGGTCTCCAGAAACATCCGCGTGGTCGGACAGGACAACTGGGTCTTCGTGAAAGTATACACGCACGGGTGCGCACAGCCGCTCAGCTACTATCCCGCCTGGGACGCCTTCTTCGGCCCGACCGCCGAGCGCTTCTACTCCGACATCGAGGCCAAGTACAACGACGGCGTGAACTGGAAGCTCCACTACGTCAGCGCGCGGGAGATGTACAACATCATCAAGGCCGCGGAGGCCGGCATGACCGGCGACCCGGGCCAGTACCGCGACTACGTGATCCCGCCGTACGCCAATCAGAAGATCCTCGCCGCCAATGCCTACACAGTTGTCCGCTATCAGTACCCCGAAGCCGTGCTCAGGGTCTATGATCGCTCCAGGCCGGCCGATTGGGCGCTCAAGGAGTTCAGCCCCTGCGCGACGATTGAAGAGTCCGATATCTCCGGCGACGGTCCCTGGTCGCCGTGCACAAGTGTTCCGCGGGTCGGCCCGTACGGCGAGTTGCGGATCGTGGACAACACGCCCGCCTGGTACTACCGGATCCGCGAGGTCCCCGGCGGCGGCTACGACGACGGCGACGGCTGCGACTGCCCGGTGGACAACTGCCCGTTTGTATCGAACCCCGACCAGAGCGACAGCGACGGCGACGGCATCGGCGACGCGTGTGATAACTGTCCGTTCGCGTTCAATCCCGACCAGAAGGACAGCGACCGCGACGGCCGTCCCGATGCCTGCGACAATTGCCCTGCGGTCTACAACCCGAATCAGGCCGATCCGGACCTCGACGGGATCGGCAGCGCCTGTGACAACTGCCCCACGACCGCCAACCCGGACCAGGCCGATTCGGACCTTGACGGAGTCGGTGACGCCTGTGACTTCTGCCCGAATGCCCCCGGCAACGACACCGATCTGGACGGCGTGTGCGACAACCTCGACAACTGCGCATACGCCCCCAATGCGGACCAGCAGGATACCGACACCGACGGCCTCGGCGACGTGTGCGACAACTGCCCCACGACCGCCAATTCAGAACAGACCGACGATGACGAGGACGGCGTCGGGGACGCCTGCGACAACTGTCCACACCGTTCGAACCCCAACCAGTCGGACATCGACGGCGACGGCGTCGGCGACGTCTGCGACAACTGCCCGACCGTGGCGAACACAAACCAGGCGGACGCGGACAACGACGGGCTGGGCGACGCCTGCGATCCCTGTCCGAACGACGCGCGCAACGACGAGGACGGCGACGGCGTGTGCGGCGATGTGGACAACTGCCCGCACACCCCGAACCCCAACCAGTCGGACATGGACGGCGACGGCATCGGCGACGTCTGCGACAAGTCTCCAAGCGGCCTGCCGATCTACGGCGACTTCGACCGTGATATGGACGTCGATCTGAACGACTTCTCGCGGTGGGTCGGGTGTTTCAACGGGCCCAACCAACCGCTTCCGGATTCGTCCTGCGCCCCGGTGGACTTCGACCGCGACGCCGACGTGGACCTCGCCGACTTCGTCCGGTTCAGCGCTTGCTTCAACGGCCCCAACGAAAAGGTGCCAATGGATTGTCGGTAGCCGGCGATGGCCGATCGCGCATCGGTTCGGGCTTGCACATCGCGCCCGGAACCTGAAGACCCCGTGAGCCGCGATCGGAACGCACGCGCTCGCAAACCCGTCGCTTCGTCATTCGTCATGCCCCAAGACGCCGGTTTCCTCCGGCCGCGTGCCTTCCGCCGTCATGGGTTGCCGTTTCGGGGGAAAGCGTATAAAACGACCGCTTCCCGGTGGCCCGCGGGGGGCCGGGGTCGGCGCGTGGCGAGGAGGCCTGTGTCATGAAAGCGGTCGCGGCGGCGTTTTGCGTCATGGGATCGTTGGCAGGTGCGGTCATGGCGGCGGATACCGATCCGGCAGGCCCTTCGGGCGTGAAGGTCGCCCTGGTCAAGGCCCCGCCCGTCTCCGGGGCGAACCAGCACTACGTGGGCAACCGGCCCCCGCTCGTACCCAACCCGCTGATCAAGCTCCCGATCGGCAGCATCGCGCCGAAGGGCTGGCTGCGGCACCAGCTCCTGCTCGAAACCGAGGGCATGAGCGGCCGGCTTACCGAGATCAGCCAGTGGTGTCAGGCCGACGACAGCGCCTGGATGAGCCCCCGGGGCGAGGGCAAGAACGGCTGGGAAGAACTGCCGTACTGGCTCAAGGGCTTCGGCGACCTCGGCTACGTGCTCAAGGACCAGCGGATCATCGCCGAGGCGAGGAAATGGCTCGACGCCGTCCTGTCCGGCCAGGAACCTGACGGCTACTTCGGCCCCCGAACGAACAAGACCGGGCTGAAGGGCAAGCCGGACCTCTGGCCCAACATGCCCATGATGAACGCTCTCCAGTCGTTTTACGAGGCGACCGGCGATGAACGCGTGCTGCCCTTCCTCACCCGGTACTTCCGCTATCAGATGAGCGTGCCGCGCGAGGAATTCCTCTCCGAGAGCTGGCAGAAGGTCCGCGCCGGCGACAACCTCGAAACCGTCCACTGGCTCTACAACCGGACCGGCGAGTCCTGGCTGCTCGACCTCGGCAAAGTGATCCATGAACGCACGGCCCGCTGGGACGACGGAATCGCCAGTTGGCACGGCGTGAACATCTGCCAGGGCTTCCGCGAGCCCGCCGTCTACTACGTGCAGGCGAAGGACCGCAAGTACCTCGACGCCGCCGAGCGGAACTACCAGACCGTGATGACGATGTACGGACAGGTCCCCGGCGGAATGTTCGGCGCCGACGAGAACTGCCGGCCGGGCTACGTCAGTCCGCGCCAGGGCGCCGAGACGTGCTCCATCGTCGAGGCCATGCACAGCAACGAGATGCTGCTGAAGATCACCGGTGACGGCACGTACGCCGACCGCTGCGAAGAGATCGCGTTCAACTCGTTCCCCCCGTCGATGACGCCGGATCTGAAGGCCCTGCACTACATCACGTCGCCGAACGCCGTCCAGCTCGACCAGGGCAACAAGGCGCCCGGCCTCCAGAACGCCGGCTGCATGCTCGCCTACAGCGCGGATGCGCGCTACCGCTGCTGCCAGCACAACGTCGCGATGGGCTGGCCCTACTACGCCGAACACCTGTGGACGGCAACGCGGGATAACGGCCTCGCCGCCGTGCTCTATGCCGCTTCCGAGGTCAAGGCCAGGGTGGCCGACGGCGCCGAAGTGACCATCGCGGAGGCCACGGATTACCCCTTCGACGAAACCGTCACGTTTACGCTTTCGACGGCCAGGCCGGTGGCCTTTGCCTTCTACCTGCGCATCCCGCGCTGGTGCGAGGGCGCGAAGATCCGCATCAACGACGAGCCGGTCGAGGCGAAGGCGAAGCCGCTGATGTACGTCGAGCTGCGCCGGACGTGGGCCAACGGCGACACGGTGGTGCTCGAGCTTCCGATGCGAATCACGACAACGCGGTGGCAGACGAACGCGGATTCCGTCTCCGTCAACCGCGGCCCGCTGACGTACTCGCTCAGGATCGGCGAGAAATGGGTGCGCTGCGGCGGAT
Source organism: uncultured Planctomycetales bacterium (assembly GCA_964617875.1). Taxonomy (GTDB): domain Bacteria; phylum Planctomycetota; class Phycisphaerae; order UBA1845; family PWPN01; genus CAZMVY01. The sequence goes on from CAZUAI010000062.1 coordinate 14,572, forward strand.
CGGACCGCTGGCCGGACTTCGAGGTCTTCCCGACGACGCCCTGGAACTACGGGCTCGTGGTGAACCTCGCGAACCCCGCGACGTCGTTCCAGGTCGTTCGCCGGCCGGGCCCGCTGCCGGACCAGCCGTTCACACCGGACGCCGCCCCGATCCAGCTGCGGGCGCAGGGCCGGCGGATCCCCGCGTGGCAGATGGATGAGCTGGGGCTCGTGGGGCTCCTGCAGGCCAGCCCGGCCAGGTCGGACGAGCCGCAGGAACCGATCACCCTGATCCCGATGGGCTGCGCGCGGCTGCGGATCTCGGCCTTCCCGTGGATCGGCAAGGGGCCGAAGGCGCACGACTGGGTCGTGCCGCCGCCGGCGAAGCACCAGGCCTCGCACAAGTTCGACGAGATCGACGCCCTGAGCGACGGCATCGCCCCCAAGGCCTCGAACGACCGCACGGTCCCCCGCTTCACGTGGTGGGACCACAAGGGGACCGAAGAGTGGGTGACGTACAGCTTCGACAAGCCGCGGAAGGTCTCCGCGTGCGAGGTGTACTGGTTCGACGATACCGGCAGCGGCGGGTGCCGCGTGCCGGCGTCGTGGAAGGTCCTCTACCGGACGGGCAGCGTCTGGCGCCCGGTGAAGAACGCCGGCGCGTACGGCGTGAAGCCCGACCAGTTCAACCGCGTCACCTTCGACCCGGTCGAAACGGACTGCCTCAAGATCGAGGTGGTCCTGCAGAAGACCTTCTCCGGCGGAATCCTGGAGTGGAAGATCGAATGAGAGCAAAAAGGGGACCGATGGGACGGCGGTTTCCGGGACTCACGGCCGGCGCCTTCGAGAACCGACGTGCCGACGAAGCCCTTTCCGGCTCCTTCGGTTCTTCGCTTTCCTGTCGCCGGCGGATGATGCGACGGGCACCGACGGACGCAGGATTAGAGGATGGTTGCCTATGAAACTGCTCTGGGTCGATTACGCGGTCATGGTCATCTACCTGTTCTTCGTGCTGGGCATCGGCTTTGCGCTGAAGCGGGTGATGAAATCCAGCACGGACTTCTTCCTGTCGGGACGGTCGATCCCGGCGTGGATCACGGGGCTGGCGTTCATCTCGGCCAACCTCGGCGCGCAGGAAGTCATGGGCATGGCCGCCAGCGGCGCCAAGTACGGCATCATGACCAGCCACTACTACTGGGTCGGCGCGATCCCCGCCATGGTGTTCGTCGGGATCTTCATGATGCCATTCTACTACGGCTCGAAGGCCCGCTCCGTGCCTGAGTACCTCAAGCTCCGCTTCGACGAGAAGACCCGCGGGTTCAACGCGATCTCCTTCGCGGTGATGACCGTCTTCTCATCCGGCATCTCCATGTATGCCCTCGCGACCCTGCTGGGAATCCTCCTCGGCTGGAACTTCCACGCCTGTCTCCTGTTGTCGGCGGCCATCGTGCTCGTCTACATCTTCCTCGGCGGGCTCACCAGCGCGATCTACAACGAAGTCCTCCAGTTCTTTCTCATTGTCCTCGGCTTCCTGCCCCTCACGCTGCTGGGGCTCAAGGCCGTGGGCGGATGGGACGGTCTGGTGGCGCAACTCAACATTGTGGCTACGGACGGCGTGTTCCGAAGCGCCGTCACCGGCGCCGCCGACAGCCCGACCTTTCCCCCGGGCACCTATACGGATTCCTGGAAGCACATGGCGACCGCCACCGGCAACCCCATGGGCGTCGAATGGTTCGGCATGGTGATGGGCCTCGGCTTTGTGCTCTCCTTCGGATACTGGTGCACGGACTTTCTCGTCGTCCAGCGGGCGATGGCCGCCAACTCGATGTCCGCGGCCCGCCGCACGCCGCTCATCGCCGCCGTGCCCAAGATGCTCTTTCCCGCCCTGGTGATTCTCCCCGGCATGATCGCCATCGCCATGCACCACAAGACCGGCAACAACTTCCTCCCCCCGGCGGACGACGGCAAGGGCGTGAACTACAACATGGCCGTCCCCTGCATGCTCAAGGAATACCTCCCGCCGGGACTGCTCGGGCTCGGCCTGACCGCCCTCATGGCCTCCTTCATGAGCGGCATGGCCGGCAACGTCACCGCCTTCAACACCGTCTGGACGTACGACATCTACCAGAGCTACCTCCGCCCGAAGCAATCCGACCAGCACTACCTGTGGATGGGGCGGTTCACGACGATCTGGGGCATCGGCCTGAGCGTCCTGGCCGCCTACGTCGCCGCCAAGTTCAACAACATCATGGACGTACTGCAGCTCGTCTTCAGCTATGTGAACGCCCCGCTCTTCGCGACGTTCCTCCTCGGCATGTTCTGGCGGCGGACGACGGGGCACGGCGCGTTCTTCGGCCTGCTGGCGGGCACGGCGGCGTGCGCCCTGCACCACGGCCTCACGCTGCCGCGCGATGCCGTGATGGGCGTGAAGGGCGCCTGGCTCGGGACGAACCTGCACACGTACTACTCCGAGACGGCCTTGAACTTCTACGGCGCGATCGTGGCGTGGACGACGTGCTTCGTCGTGACGATCGTCGTCTCGATGCTGACCCGCCGGAACAAGACCGACGACGAGCTGCGCGGATTGGTCTACTCGCTGACGCCGAAGGTCAAGGAGCACGGCGTGCCGTGGTACAAGCAGCCGGCGGCCCTGGGCATCGTGGTGCTGGCGGCGGCGGTTGTTCTGAATATCCTGTTCTGGTAGCGGTGGGGTGGGCGGCCCTGCGGCACGCCGCAGGTTTGCTCACCTGCCTGGCTTACGACGGGAGAACGCATGAGTCTCGATATTCGCATACCCATCGGCGGGATGTTCACGCTTCTGGGACTGCTGCTGATGATCTTCGGCTTCATGACCAACGGCGACGCGATGTACGCCCGCTCGCTCGACGTCAACGTGAACATCTGGTGGGGGCTGGTGATGCTGATCTTCGGCGGACTGATGCTCGGCTTCGGTCTGCGAAAGAAGAGCGGCGGGGCCGCCGCCGGGCCCGAGCGGAACCCAACAGGCGAGTGAACCGCCGTATCCCAGTGGGCATCGCCTCTGGAGAGGCGACGCTCCACACCACACCTGCGCCCCCGGACAGCCGCTCGCCCTGCGCGTGGGCCCCTCCCGCGGGTGTGCCGCGCCGACCGCATGCGTGTTCCGATAATACCGGCCATGCCGGTCCGGCCTCCGATGAGACTGCCCCCGCATCCGACGCACGTTTGTCTCTTGTGGACGAACGATTCTGCCGATCAAGAGCGGTGCGGCCGCCGCCCTCGGCGGCAAGGAACCGGCCGTTGCATCGGGAACCGTTTGTATGGTAGACAACCCCCTGTCCGATTTCGTCACGCTCTTCGTCACGATCGACCCCGTTGGAACCGTACCCATCTTCCTGGCCGTCTGCGCAGGCACGCAGCCGCGCGAATCCAGGCGCATGGCGATGCAGGCCGTGCTCATCGCCGGCGGTGTGCTCCTCGGCTTCGTTTTCCTCGGGCAGTTGCTGCTCCAGACCCTCCACATCGAGATGGTGTCATTCCAGATTTCCGGGGGCCTGATCCTCTTCCTGATCGCGATGTCCATGCTCTTCGGCTACAGCCATGGCGGTCATCCCGCGGCATCGCCCCAGCAGAACCCGGCGATCTTCCCATTGGCGATGCCGATCATCGCCGGCCCCGGCGCCATCCTTGCGGCCGTCGTTCTGACCGACAACGACCGCCACAATCTGGTGGAGCAGGCTGAAACGGTCGCGATGATCGTCGCCGTCCTCGTAGTGCAGTGGGTAATCCTGCTCGCCGCGTCGCGGATTCAGAAGTGGATCGGTCAGAGCGGCACGAGCATCCTCAGCCGGGTCATGGGCCTGATCCTGGCCGCGATGTCGGTCGAAACGATCGTCGGCGCCGTCCGCGCCCTTATGCACACGGCATAGTCTTCAGGGGGCTCTGATCGGTTGCCCGGCTTCTGCGTGCCGGAAACGAGGGCCGTGCCCACAGACATGGACGCGAGCCGAAGACCGCGGCAATGCGGAGGAAGACGCCGGCACTTGACCGCCCTCATCCGATTGTGTACCTCAAGCAAATGAGAACGGTCGAGCAGGACCGCCACCGCACGATCATCTTCGCGCTGTTCCTGCTGTCGGGCTGCGCCGGCCTGATCTACGAGGTCGTCTGGACGCGGAAGCTGACGTTCGTCTTTGGCGGTACGACCTACGCGATCACCACGATCCTCGTGGCGTTCATGTCCGGCCTGGGCCTGGGCAGCTACGTCGCCGGCCGGCTGTCGCATCGGCTCCGGCAGCCGGGCCGGACGTACGGCATTCTCGAGGTGATGATCGGCGCGTACGCCCTGCTCGTCCCGCTGCTGTTCGGCATGGCCGAACCGGCATATCGCTCACTCTATCCCCGGCTTTCCGACGCACCGTGGCTTCTGACCGGCGTGCGGTTCTGCATGGGGTTCGGCGTACTGGTCATCCCCACGACGTTCATGGGCGCGACGCTGCCGATTCTCGTGCGGCACGTCACGGGCCTCGGCCAGGGGTTCGGCCGCTCGGTGGGCCTGCTGTACGGCATCAACACGCTCGGTGCCATGATCGGCACCGTGGCGGCCGGGTTCTGGCTTCTGCCGGCGTTCGGCCTGGCGTACACGACCTGGATCGCGGCGGCGATCAACGGTCTGGTCGGCGTCACCGCCATCGTCGCGCTCCGGCTGCCTGCCGTCGGCCCGATGGCACCCCAGGGGCAGACGCGAGCACCCGCCGCCGCGGCTTCGCCGGAAGCCGCCGTGCCGCCGCCTGCCCTGAGGTGGGCTGTCCTGATCGGGTTCGCCGTCTCGGGCTTCGCGGCAATGGTCTACCAGATCGCCTGGACGCGAACGCTCATCATGTCGATCGGATCGAGCACCTACTCGTTCACGTGCATCCTGGCCGCGTTCATCCTCGGCCTGGCGCTCGGCAGCCTGGCCGTCGCCCGGTGGGTGGACCGCGTGCGGAACCCGGCCCTCGTGTTCGGCGCGATGGAGATCGCCATCGGGCTTTCGGCGGTGCTGATCGCCCCCGTGTACGGCCGGATCCCGTCGCTCATCCGCGGGATCGTGAGCGAGTACCGCGAGAACTACACGATGCTCCTGTCGATCGAGTTCGCGCTGATCATCGCGATGACCTTCGTGCCGACGTTCCTGATGGGAGCCGTCTTCCCCCTGGTGACGCGAATGCTCGCCGTCGGTCACGGCGACCCGGGCGCTGCCACGGGCCAGGCCTATGCCGTCAACACGCTGGGCACGATCGCCGGGTCGTTCCTGGCCGGCTTCGTGATGATCCGCAGCGACGTGCTCGGGGTGCAGAACTCGATCGTCGCGGCGGCGTTGCTGAACGCGCTGGCGGGAGCCGCCCTGATCCTGCTGTCCGGCCCCGGCGGCCGCATCACGGGCTGTCGTGTCGCGGTCCCGACGGTCCTGGTGCTGCTCGTGCCGGTCTTCGCACGCGTGGCCGGCGAATGGGACCGGTCGTCACTCCTCAGCGCCCCGTTCCTCGGCCGCAACGCGGGGACACCCTCCGACGAGAGGGAAGAATGCCTGTACTATGCCGAGGGGACGGACCTCACCGTGGCCGTCACCCGGGCCCCGCGGGCGCCCGACTCGATCTCGCTGACGGTCAACGGAAAGCCTGATGCGTCCACCGACATCGAGGACGTGCTGACACAACTGATGCTCGGGCACCTGCCGGCGCTGCTCGTGAACGAAGGGCGGACGGCCTGCGTCATCGGGCTCGGCTCCGGCATGACCCTGAGCGCGGTCGCGCGATACTCCACGTACGAACAGCTCGACTGCGCCGAGATCAGCAGTGAAGTGATCGAGGCCGCGCGCCACTTCGGCCCGTTCAACTGTGACGTGCTCACGAACGACCCGCGCGTGCGGATCCTCCGGGCCGACGGGCGGAACCACCTGCTTCTGACGAACCGCACGTACGACCTGATCGTGTCGGAGCCGTCGAACCCCTGGATGGCGGGCGTCGCGAACCTGTTCACGCGCGAGTACTTCCGGCTGTGCAGGGACCGCCTTTCGGCCGACGGACGCGTCTGCATCTGGCTCCACAGCTACTCCATGTCCCTCCCCGACTTCCGCATGGTCGTGCGCACGCTGTTCGACGTCTTTCCCGAGGTTTCGGTCTGGCAACTCTCGACCGACTTCCTTCTGATCGCCGGCAGGCGGCAGGCCCCCGTTTCGCTGGACGGCATCCTGGCCCGTTTCAACCAGCCGGCCGTCCGCGAAGACCTCTGCCGGGCCGGATTGTTCGACGTGGGCCAGGTCCTCGGGACGTTCGTCAGTTCCGGCGAACCGCTTCGTGCCTGGGCTGCGCCCGCGCCCGTCCACACCGACGACAATGCGTTGCTCGAGTTCTCCGCGCCGCGGAGCCTGTACCGACACGACGAGTCCGCCATCACCGCCGCCATGCTCGCTCACCAGCGATCGCCGTTCGATGAGCTGATCGCGATCCGCCCTGACGATCCGCGGCACCAGGCGGTGCGCGATCGGATCGCGGCCGCGTTTCGGTCACGGAACGACCTTGCCGGTTCGTGGGCCCTGGAACGAAAGGGCGACTACGTCGGGTCGCTGCGGCTGCTCGTTTCCGCCTGTGTGCATGACCGCGAGAACACACAAGCGTACAACACAGTCATGCAGTGCCGGCCGACCCTGGAGCAACGGAACCCGACACTCGCGCGATCACCACAGGTCCAGGCCCTCCTCAACAAGGCCGACAGCCTGTGCCCCCCCACGCCGCCCTCGGGGCGACGGTGCGGAACGCAGACCGCCGACATCGTCCGGTCGCTGCGGGCGACCGCGACGGATGCGTCGCAATACGGCCGGTGGGACTGCGCCCTCGCCCTTCTGGAAGTGGCGGCCGGGCTGGAGCCGGACAACCCGGACGTCAACGCCGACGCGGCACACTGCCTGGTCAAGCTCCGCCGTGCGGACGAGGCGGCTCAACGGCTCGATGCCGTTCTCCGCATACACCCCGAACACGGAAGCTCCCACTACGTTCTCGCGATGCTGGCAGCGGCGAGCGACAACCCCGACGCGGCATATCCGTCCCTGGAAGCTGCCATTCGGCTCCGCGCAGCAACCCCGGAACAAGCCGCCAACGAAGAGGCGTTCCGCTCGTTGCGCGACCAGCCGCGTTTCCAGGCGATTCTACAGCAGTTCGCACAAACCCGGCCGACCACGGCGCCCCATTGACGCGGCCGGTCCGGTAGTCCATTCTTTGAGGTGGGGGGTAGCCGGGAATGGCCCGGCGACGCGGGCGGCCCCCAATTGCCCTCACATCGCCAGGATGCGGTCCATCGCCGCCGATTCCTTCTTCAGATCGGCGTCGGATCGGTTGAACGTCTCCAGCGTGACCGGGCCCTTGTACTTGAGCTTCTTCAGGGCGGCGACGACCGCCGGATAGTTCACGTCGCCGTTCAGCAGGTCGCAGAAGCCCTGGATGCCGCCCGGATCCCGCTTGAAATCCTTGAAATGGACCCGCTTGACCCGCCGCCCCAGGATCGCGAGCCAGTGCTCCGGGTAGCCGAACGCCATCATGTTCCCGCAGTCGAAATACATGTTGACGAACTTGCTCTTGACCTCCTTGAGGTACCGGTCGAACTCAAGCGGCGAGTACATCATGCCGTTCCAGACCATCTCGGGGCACGCATGGACCTTGAGCTTTGCCGCGACCCTGGCGAGCTGCTTCATCGACTGCACCGAGAGGCGGTAGGCCGTGTCGTACGGCACCGGCGTCGTTTTCATTTCCCAGGGGATGTAGACGTAGCCGGGCACGATGAGCATCGCGTCCGTGCCGAGCCACGCGGTCACCTGCAGGCCCTTGGCATGAATCTCGACGGCGGCCTTGCGCTTCGCCGCATCCGGATCGGAAAGGCTCTTGGACCAGCCCAGCCCGCACGCAACGGAGCCGATCCGGATGCCGATCTCCCTGGCCGCCTTCCTGAATCGGCGGCAGTCGGCTTCGCTCGTGTCCGGCGTGATCGCGCCCTTGTCCCCGACGGCCAGCTCGATGGCCTCGAACCCGAGGGCCTTCGCCTTCTTCATCGCTTCCGTCGGATCGATCGTGCCGTCAACGCCGCCCGGAAACGCCCAGATGCTGATGCTCTTGAACATGTCCATCTCCTCGCGGGGCGGGCCCATCCCGCCGTCAAGTGTCGCACGGCCTTCCCGGCCGTGGTCGTCCTCGCACGCCGCCACGCGGCAGGTCTTGCCCGCTCACGCGGGCGGCGACCGTGCCCTACCTCGTCCGCACCGGCCTGCCGGTCCTGATACTCTGCTCCTCCGCAAGCGCGACCGCCACCGCGTCGCGGCTGTCTTTCGGCGTCGTCCTCTTCGGTTGCCTGTGATTCTCGATGCACGAGACGAAGTACTCGATCTCGCCGTGGTATGCGTCGTCCGTCGGCATCGCTGGCGTCTCCGGCGGTCTGCCGGGGACGTAGACGGCCAGGGGCTTGCCCGATGCGAGGTCCCACGCGACGGCCGCCTTCTCGAAGACGGCCGTGAATCCCATGTTGAAGGGATATCCGACCGGCATGTCCCAGAAACCCTCGAGATACACCGACCTGCCCCTGCCATAGTTCCACAACGCCTGCACGCGGTCGATCGTCTGTCCGTGCCCGGTCCCCTGCGCGGACACGGACGCCGGTTTGCCGAGCACGCTCAGGGCAAAGTCAACATCGTGAACGTGCAGGTCCAGGATCGCCCCGCCGGACTTCTTCCGGTCGAGCGACCAGAGCTGCCACGTCCAGTCCGGCGTGCTCGCCTGCCGTCGCAGCGACAGCGAGCGGAGCCTTCCGTACCGCTTCTCGTCGCAGGCACGCTTGAGCCACACGTACTCCGGCCAGAACCGAATGCACTGGGCCACCATGAGCAGCCGCTTCGCCTTCTTCGCCGCCGCGATCATCCGGTCGCAATCCCGCACCGTCAGCGCCATCGGCTTTTCGCACAGAACGTGCTTGCCCGCCTCGAGTGCCGCGATCGTCACCTCAGGGTGCAGGAACGTCGGCAGCGTGATATCGACCATGTCGAGGTCCGGATCGGCAACGGCGTCCTGCCATCGCTCGTACCCGCGAATGTCGCCCAGATCCTGCACCCGGCCCGCCGTGTCCGCGATGTTGCCCCCGCCCTCCGACCAGTCGCCGCGCCGCCGCCGCGGATCCGAATCGCAGATCGCCGCGATCCGCGCACGGCCGCCGAGCTTGGGGTATTGGTCAAAGTGATTGCGGCCGATGAAACCCGCACCGATCAGGCCCACGCGAATCATGCACCGACTCCTCGCTTTGGTGAGCGGCAATCTACGACCGCCGGGCCCATAACGCAAGCACCCTCGGTCATCCGGACCGAGGGTACCTGCAGTGGAGTAAGCTCACGTGGAGCTTGTGCGGTCTTTAACGATGGTGCGATCGATGACAGTAGCTGAACGAGAAGAACCCCCCGAATCGCGGGGCGCAATACGCCGGCCGTGCCACCACAACGGGGGCGGAATAACAGTACGCAGGCACCACAACGGGCGCCGGAGCCACATAGACCGGCGGCGGCGCCACCACGACCGGCGCCGGCGCGGCCACGACGGCCGGTGCCGCAACGGTTACCGGTGCCGGGACCTGGACAACGGCCGGCGCGGGGGCCTGCACCACGGCGGGCGCGGGGGCCGTGGCCGGGGCCGCCACGACCACGGGCTGAATCGACCGAATCCGCCGGATCGCCTTATACGCGTCCTTGCGGACGCCCCCGTCATTGTCGTAGGCCGCCGCGCGTTCCAGGGCGGCCAAGGCCCGCGAATCGCCGATCTTGCCCAGTTCCTCGGCCGCGTCCTCGCGGTCGTCATCGTCGGGAGCATAAAGAAGCGTGTCGATCAGGTAGTCCACCCGGTCCCGAACCGGCGTCTGGGCCGCCAACCACGACGGCGTCGCCAGTACAACGACGAACAACAACACGGAGCCCCGGACCATCCACAATCTTGCGTCTGTCATGGTTTCCATCCTTGGCCACTCATCTTCATGTCGGCAAATATCGAGCGGTCGAACCCTCGACCTCAAGTCGCCGCAGGCTCGCCGCCCTCCAACACGCACAGACACGTACCGCCGCCGCGAGGTTTGCATGGCCGCAAGTCGTGTCCACCGGTTATGTTATACGATTCGCACCGCCGATGCAAGGGCCGCGACCAAGAATAGCGGACTCCGGGTGTTCATTTTGACAACGCCATTGCCGCTCCGGCGTATCGTAATTTGTCTGCACCGCGTCCGGCTTGTGCCGTATACACAGGGCGCGAGCGAACGATTCCGTGTCCGGCGGATTTGCCGCGGGGCAGCAAGGTTGGTACAAGGCAGGAGTGCAACTGAGACAAGGAGAAAACCGCGATGTCTGAATTGATCTCAAGACGTGCCTTCGTGAGGGGCGCCGCTGGCGGCGCCGCAGGCTTCGGGCTGGCCTCGCTGGCCGGCTGCGCATCCGTCTCCGGCTGGCGGCCGATCACGGCGCAATCGCCACGGCGGGTACTGGGCGCGAACGATCGGATCAACGTCGCGGTGCTGGGGCCCGGCGACCGGGCGTCCGGCCTGATCGGCGAATTCATCGACGCGAGTGCCCGACACAATTGCCGCATCGTCGCGGTCTGTGACTTGTGGGAGCGCCAGCGTGATATCGCGGCGGGCAAGATCAAGGACAAGGCGGGCTGGGACGTCGCGAAGTACCGCAACACCGAGGAGCTTTACGCGGCCAAGGACATCGACGCCCTGATTATCGGCACGCCCGACTTCTCGCACGCCCTCCTCTGCGCCGAGGCCGTGCGGAACGGCAAGGACGTGTACGTCGAGAAGCCGCTCGCCAACGTGCTCGAGGACGCCAAGGTCGTTCGTCAGGCGGTGAAGGAAACCGGGGCCGTCGTCCAGATCGGGACGCAACGCCGCAGCGACGGAAGGTACATCGGCGCGGCCGAATACGTGAAGTCGGGCCAATTCGGCAAGGTCATCGCCGTCGAGATGCACTGGAACGTCAACCAGTCGAAGCGGTGGCGGCGGGAAGAGGCCGTCGCCCGGCTGGCCGAGGACGCGAAGAACGGCAAGTTCGACGTGAAAGACTGCTGGAAGCGCTATCGGCTGAACCGGCCGGATGACGACTTCTGCCCGCGGAAGTACCTCGAGTTCCGCCTGTTCTGGCCGTACAGCAGCGGGCTCCCCGACCAATGGATGAGCCACCAGATCGACACGGTCTCGATGATCACGGGCGATCCGTACCCGAAGAGCTGCGTCGCGAGCGGCGGAACGTACCAGTGGAAGGACGGCCGGCGCAACCCCGACATCTGCACCGTGCTTTTCGAATACCCATCGGGCTTCCACGTGCAGTGGCACAGCCGGCAGATCAACAGCGCGGGCGGCACCGTCGAGATGTACTACTCCAACTGGGGCACGCTCAACCTCGGCACGGGCAAAATCACAGGCGACGGCGCTCCGGACGAGCACAAGAGCCCGGGCTCCCGGCAGCTGGCTGCCCAGGACATCCCGAACGCCGGCAGCAGCGAAAGCGATCACATGCCAAACTGGCTCACGTGCCTCCGCACGCGCAAGGCCCCCAACGCGGACATCGAGGCGGGCTACGCCCATTCGGTCGCCCTCTCGATGGCCATCCGGGCCCTGCACACCGGCAAGCGGGTGACGTTTGACCCGGCGAATCACGAGATCCGCCTGGCGTGACAGCGCCGGCGGAAATCCGGGAAAGCGGCAAAGCTTCGCCGGCCAGCAGTCGTGCGAGCATACCGGCGGCGGCGTCAGGAAACCGCCGCCGAACCCTCCCCTTCTTCATCGACATCCCCTGATTTCCTCGCGGGCCGCGGGCATTTCGACGTCTGTGCGCCCCTGTCGAAAGAACGTGGGGTACGGGATGAGACAGCAAGGCCACCCGTCGCCGGCGTCCGGGCTCTGACAGGCGAGTTGCAGCATGCACCCATGCAACGCCTGGCTATGGACCCCGGCTTCGGCTGTGGTATAATCACTGACGTCGCGATGAGGTTCACGCCGAGGAATCCCTCCCCGGACGGAGGATGCCCGCATGGCCGTGCCCGCCGATCGCCTGCCCCCCGAAGAAAATGCCGCGCTCGTCGATTCCGTACTCGCCCAGGCAAAGAGCCGCGTGATGCGGATCTCGCTGGCCGCGGCCGGGTGCGGGCTGGCGGCCGGCACACTGCTGTTCCTCCTGGGCTTCGTCATCGCCGATCACGTTGTGAAGGGCGGCGTCACCCCGAGTGCCCGTGTCGCGTTCATGGCCGTCTACGTCGCGGCCGTCGCCGCCGGCGCGGTCATCGCAGTCATCCTGCCGGCCTTCCGACGCATCAACGATCTGTACGCCGCGCGCCTGATTGAGCGGTCGCACGGCGGGCTGCACAACTCGCTCGTCAACGCGATCCAGCTCGAACGGCACCGGGAATTGCCCGGCTCGCTGCGGGCGGCACTGATCGCACAAGCGGCGGCTGACGCCGCACGGGCGGATGTGCAGCGGGCCGTGGCATGGGACAGGCTTCGACAGGCCTCGTTCATCCTTGCGGGCGTCGTTCTCGCCTTCTGCGTTTATTCCCTCGTGGCGCCGAAGTCCGTGCGCGTGTCCGTTCTGCGGGCTTTCGGGCTGCCGCTGGCCGCGCCGACGCGAACCATCATCGTCCACACCGAGCCGGCCGATGGTGCGTCGGTCCTGATCGGCCGCCCGGTAACGTTCACCGCCCGGCTTGGGGGCCGCATGCCGGGCGAAGCGTTTGTCGATTTCGCGGCCGATGGCGGAACGGCCGTGCTGAACGGACAGCGTCTGTCGCTCCTGCATGTGGGCGAATCCGACAACGAGCGACAGCAGCGGATCTGGCAGGGCACAAAAGCGGGCGCGGATCTGCAACAGACGATGCGCTGGCGGCTCGTCGCCGGCGACGCCGTATCGCCCTGGCGGCGGCTCATTGTGCGTCCGGCGCCCGACGTCACCGACCTGCGAATCACGTGTACATACCCCGCGTACACCGGGCTCGCACCGACGGCGACCTCGCCGGGCCAGTCCGCGAACGTCGATGCCGTCGTGGGTACGCAGGTGGCGGTCGAGGCCGGGACAAACGTGCCGGCTCGCGACCCCGTGCTCGTCGTGATGCCGGGCGCGGACGGGTCCGACGAAACACGACTGTCCATGCAGGAAACGGGCGCGGACGGGCGAATGCTCCGAGGGCATTTCACGGTGCTGCAGGATGGGCAATACTGCGTGCGGTTCTGCGATCTGGAAGGCGTGGCCAATCAAGACCCGATCCGCCACTCGATCCGCGCACGGCCGGACGCGGCCCCGACGGTCTCGCTCGCGACCCCGCCGGCCGACGTGACGATCCGGCCCGATGAGCCGGTGCCGATTCGCGCAGCCGCGGACGACGACTACGGCATCACGCGGCTTGCGATCGAATACCGGCACGGGAGCGCGGCAGGATCGATTTCACTGCCGCTTCCGGCGCCGGCGGCGGACGGCCGGCCCGCAGCGCGTTCGGCCGAGCGCCATGCGGAACTGGACTTCGTGGTACGGGCCGCGCAGTTCGGTGCCCGGCCGGGCGAGACAGTCGAATGGCAGATTGCGGCGTGGGACAACCGCGAGGATTTTCAGGGTACCCCGGCGCCGCAGAAGGGGCTCTCGGCCATCCGGCGGATCACCATTACCATACCGGAGCCGCTCGCGAAGGCGGCCCCGCCCGAGACCGAGGCCGAGCCCCCTGTACCCGACAGCCGGCCGACGACAAAGGATGCCGGATCGCAGGCCGACGAACCGGTGGCGGCGAGCGAAGGGCAGTCGCCCGACGCTCAGCAACTCGCCCTGAAAGACCCGGCGGAAGAAAACGAGCTTGATCGGTTTCTGAAGGAGCACCAAGAGGACCTCGCGAAGCTCCGCGAGCATCTCGGGAAGCCGGACGACAGGCCCGTGGAGCCCCACAAGGACTCGAATCCTGCGAAGGAGGGGCCGGACAAGCCGACCGATGCCAGGGACAACGACGCGAAGAAGCCTCCTGATCGCAAGCCCGCTCCGGCGAGTGCGCCGAACAAAGCGGAGCCGCCCGAACGAAAACTCGATCGGCAGGACGCGCCGTCCAGGTCCGAGCCGAAGAAGGCCCAGGCGAACCAGACGGGGCAGGAACCGCCGGCCGACGAACGCCGCGCGGGCAAGTCCGCAAGCCCCGGGTCCTCGGGCGAAGGCGATCCGCAGGCGAACGCCAAGGCCAAACGCGAACCGCCGAAGGATTCTACGGCGGAACGTCCGGCCGACGTCGGTGAACAGGATCGCCGGGCAAAGCCCAAGCCGGGGCGCGATGCCGCAGCCGGCAAGCCGCAGGACGCTGCGGCCGCACAGGCCAACGAGCAGGGCAAGGACGCAAAGCGTACGGCCGGCAAGACCGGTCAGGGCGATCCTGAGCAGGCCGCCGCCAAATCCGCCGCCTCGGGCGACGCCAAGGCGGGTGCGGCGGAAAAGACTCCGCAGCGGCATAAGGGCGAGGGTGGCGACCGCATGGAGGAGCAGGCTGCCGGCACCCCCGGCAACTCGGGCCGGCAAATCTCGAAGAACACGGCGCAGGGCCGCTGCCCCACCTGTGGAAGGCCCAAGGGCAACGGCCCCGGCCAGTGCCCGGGCGGCACATGCAACGCTGGCGGAGGCCAGCGCCCGGGAACCGCGAAGGATGGGCAACCGGGACAGAATGGCGAACAAAAAAGCGGTGAGCAAGGAAACGCCGCGACGAAGGGTCAGAACGCAGGCAAGCATCAAGGCCAGGGAGACGGACAGCAGAGCGGTCAGCACGGACAGAAGGACGGCAAGGAGCCGGGCGCCGGCCAGGGCCGGAACGCCGGTATCGGTGAGAAGGTAAACACACAGGGAAGACCCACCGGCACGGAAAAGGACTGGGGCCAGGGCGAAGGGACAGGTATAAGGCAAGAGGCCGGTCAACAAGGAAGGAGCGGCGGGAAGGAACAGGGTGCCGGCCAAGGTCAAGAGGCCGACAAGGGCCGGAAGGATGACGCAGAGGCGAAGGGTGCCGGCAAGGCCGAGGGTGGCGACGGCGGGAAAGGCGACAACCAGCGGCAAGGTGATGGCGGTCGTGGGAAGGCCGGCGGCAAGTCGAAAGACGGTGACGCCCGCGGCCGCGCAGCTGAGCAAGCCGACGGCGGATCCCCAAGCCGCCAGGGCGACGACAAAGGTCAGGGCCAGGCCGAAGCAAAGGAGGACGCGCAGAAACAGGGCGCCGGCAAGGGAGAAGGCAAGGCCGATGGCGTCGGTAAGGAGCAGGCGAAGGATCAGACCGAACCCCAGGGCCAGGACGCGGCCGGAGAGCAAGCCCCGAGCCGGCACGAGCAGCAGGCGGGCGAGAAGGGCCAGGGGGCGGGCCAGGGCCGGAACGCCGGTCAACAAGGCGCCGAGAAAGGCCAAGGCCGCGGAAAGGCCCAGGGCAACAGCAGTGAAGGCAAGGCCAGGGGCGAGGGCACGGCCGGCGATCAGGCCGAGGCGACGGATTCCGACAAGGGCCAGAACACCGGACAGAACAAGGCGAGAGGCTCAGGCGAGGGCGATGGCCGGGGCGACGCCGACTCCCAAGGCGGCCAAGGCATTCAGCCGGGCCAGGGCGGCCGTAGCGGCGCGGCCCATCAGCGTGTCGATTCCGGCCCCGACCGCACGACCGCGCCGGACGGCCTCATCCTCCCGTCGGCCTCCAAGGATCGCGAGGCGATCGACACCGCCGGCGCCGTGCTGCCGGTGATCGATGCGCTCGAACGCCAACTCCGCAACAAGAGCGTCGATCCGAAGCTCTTGGAAGAACTGCACTGGGACGAGACGCAGGCCGACGCCTTCGTAAAGCAGTACCGTGAGGCTGAGCGGGGCGTCCGCGCCGCGGTCGGTCCATCCACCAGGCCCGCCGGCGAGTTCCAGACCACGACGCGTCCCGGCCGCACCGTCGAGCGAGCCGACGGCGTCGCCGCCGACGTCACCCCGCTTCGTGCGCGCAACGTTCGCCAGGCGGATGGCACGCACCAGCTCTTCGAGGTCGGGCGCCAACGAATCGCCGACGAATACCGCGACTACCTGAAGGCGTACTACGAATCCGTCGCCACCACCCGCCCGGCGGTCCCGAAGCGATAGAATGCGATGGCTCCGAGCCAGGCGTGTGGCAACCGAACGCTGGTTTGCCGGGCGATGACCGGATCATCGCCGGACGCGAGGCAACGCCCCTTGCCATTCCGGCCGCCGATCGGGTAGGCTGGGATCGGGCCGCGGGTTCTGTCGATCGCGGGCGGTGTCATTCCTGTCGGTGGGCCGGCCGCGATCGCGCGAGGGCGACCACATGCACCGCGTCAGCCGTACAAACATGGGGAGGGGTTCGGTCCGGCGCGGCCGGGCGTTCACGCTGATCGAGCTGCTCGTGGTCGTGGCCATCCTCGTCCTTCTGGTGGCGATCCTGCTCCCCAGCCTGTCCCGCGCCCGCGACCAGGCGCAGGCGGCCGTCTGCGGCGCCAACATGCGGGAGTCCACGCGCGGTGCGGCGCTCGCCCTGGTCGGCGCGTTGCAGGACCGTCTGAGCACCAACTTCGGCTGGGCGACAACGTCCCTCAAACAGGCAGGCGTCCAGGTCGACATCTTCACGTGCCCGGCCGACCTGAACCCGTTACCGACGCCCGCCCTGTTCATGCGATACGGCCCAGGCGGAACGTTCCTCGGGGACACCTCGGCGGACGGTCCCTACAACTACATGGGGCGGACGCCGAACGGCGCGTACCGCGTCAACATGCAGGACTCCGTCGAGGACGACTGGTTCGGCCGTGACGGGGGCGGCGGCTACTACGACGACTACGGCAACTTTCAGGGCGACATCGACTGCGAACTCGAGTGGAGGGCCGCACCGAAGCAGAAGAGCGCGTGGGTGATCACACGCAACGTCGAGTCCGCCTACACACTGATGCTCTACGATTACAAGGGCAGGCCGATCGGCGACGCCAAGGCGAGGCCGCAGTTCACCGCACCCATCATGTGGGGCAGCTACGGTCTGAACGTATCGGCCGGCCTGAAAGGCGTCAAGGGCACGCCGGCCCTCATCGCCGAGTGCCGCAAGTGGAGCATCTTCCCCGAAACGCTGATGACGAGCGGCAAGACGAACAGCCCCTACACGATGGACAACCTGGGGCAAACGCTCCGGTTCCGGCACGGCGGAAAGTGGGTCGCCCGCAGCGGCGTCCCGGCCGTCGGAGATCCCAAGGATCGCTCGTATGCCCCACGAAATTACCTCAACGTGGGCTTCCTCGACACGCACGTCGAACGCCTGGGGCCGCCGACGCTCCTGCGCGCCTCCCGCAGCGGCTATACATGGTCGGGCTGGTTCGGCATCCGCAAGAGCCCCGGCACATTCTGAGCGCCCGGCGAAGGGTCACTCGGCGACTCGGTGACTTGGTGCCTCCATCAGTCGGTTGGCGACGCGGTGTAGTGAGTTGCGGATGACCAGTCGAAGACTGCACGACGCCCCTCGTTGCCCTCGCACAGGAACGCCCGCGCCGCCTTCTTCCCCCTTCTCCCTCGCAGGGAGAAGGACGGGGTGAGGGTGACCAATACTCGCAGTATCTCCCCGGGAGAAGGACGGGATGAGGGGTGACCATCCGGCTGCATGGTCGTTCCTGCACGCACGCTTTTCGCGTGGTTCGCGTATTCCGCGGTTCCCTAACCCAACCTTCGCACGGCGACGGAAATCGCGAGCGAGAATCGGCGTTGGCG
>CAZUAI010000063.1:0-31678 GCA_964617875.1 uncultured Planctomycetales bacterium
CTTATCGCACAGAGGCCAGCCTTTTTCCATAGGGGGGGTGAGAAATGCGGGCTAGACCCCCGCTTTCGCGGGGGTGACGGGCGAGCGGAAACGAACGCTGAGTGCTGCGATTGTCATCGCCGCGCACGTCGGGATCCAGCCCAGCGAGCTTCAATGGGGCCGCAGCTTGGGAGCCGCGGACATCCGTCATCCCCGCGCACGCGGGGATCCAGACTCGATGACACAGAACCTGGACCCCCGCTTTCGCGGGGGTGACGGGCGAACGGAAACGAACGCTGAGTACTGCGATTGTCATCGCCTCGCACGCGGGGATCCAGCCCAGCGAGCTTCAATGGGGCCCAAGAGGCGGCGCAAAAAACGGCGCAGCAAACCGTCGTTTTGTCTCGCACGGCCTCGCACGGCGGTCAAGAACCCGCGTTCTTCGACGGAAAGCGAGGCTATGCGACGCCTTGCGATTTCCAACTGGGCCCGGAGGGATTCGAACCCCCGACCAAGCGATTATGAGTCGCCTGCTCTAACCGCTGAGCTACGGACCCGGAAACCGCGGAACAACACCGAGAATAGCGGGTTTCCGCCGATACGGCAACGATTCCCCGATCGGCGGCCGCAAGCAACCGCCCTCGGACGCGGGGGCGCCGGTCCGCCGTCCGGATCTCCGCTCTTCGCCGGCCGGACCCGGAACGGCGCCGTCGTCCGCGCGGGGCTCCGATTCCCGTCGCCGCGTCTACGGCGCGCGTTGCGGCGTGATCGGCGGCGGCTTGCTGGGACGTTCTCCGCCGGTCCTGGTCAGAGCGGTCTCGACCCACTTGAGGAAGGCTTCCTTGGGGACATAGCCGACAAGCTTCTGGTAGGCGCCGTCGGGGGCGACGATGAGATACGACGGCGTGCGGTCCAGCCCGTGCCGGCTCATGTACTGGCGGTTGGGCGGGTAGTCGCGGTCGAGCATGCAGTTCACGGTGTTCTCGAAGCGGCGGGTGACTTCCTGATCGTTCAACACGTCGCTGATCATCCGGCTGCTGTCGTTGTCGAGCCACCACTTGTAGAAGACGAAAAGGTACTTCTGCTCGGCCTTCGCGCGCTGCTCGGCCCGCTCGATGTTGTCCTGCCAGTTGTAGCTCGCGCAGCCCGCGCAGAGCAGGGACGCGCCCGAAAGAACCCCCAGCGCAGAACTCAGCCGCCTCATCACATCACCTCGTGTGCCCGAACGTCAGAATTCGAAATCGGGGGCCCGGGGCCGGGACACTCGACCGGCCCGGCAGCCCTCACGCCGCCGCCACCGCCTGTTGCCCCTCCTGCGGCCGTGGAGCGTTGGTCATGAACACCGTCTCCCAGAGATCCACGTTGTCCAGCTTGTAGCGGAAGTCCGCCCGGAAGCCCGTCTCGGCCAGCAGGTCCGCCAACCGCAGGTCGCTCCGCCAGCCCAGGTGCTGGCACAGGGGGCACAGCCACTTCTCAATCATCGCCACCAGACGGTTGTTTGACTGGAAGTGGTTGATGATGACGATCTGGCCGCCCGGCCGCGTGACCCGCCGCGTCTCCTCGATCAACCGGACCGGATCGCTGACTACGGTGACCACCAGGCTCAGCATCACGTGGTCGAACGCCCCATCCGGAAAGGGCAACTCCAGGGCGTTCGCGACGGAAAGGTGCACCCACCGCATACCGCCCTGCCGTGCCCGGCGAAACGCGCGACGAAGCATGCCTTCGCTCAGGTCAATCCCGACGACCTCGGCGTGCGAGGGGTAGTACTCCAACGCAAGGCCCGTACCCACGCCGACATCCAGCACACGCTCGCCCGCGCGGATCCCCATCTGCTCGATGGCACGGCTGGTGCGTCGAAGCACAATCTTTGGCCAGAAGAGATCGTAGAAATGGGACCAGATGTTGTAGATGCCCTTCGTGGTCTGCTCGCGCATGTGCGTATGCTCACCTTCACGGCTTGTTTGCAGTGGCGTAAGCATAACCGAACGAGCGCGCAAGCTCAAGCCCGGAGGCACAATGGGGACTCCACTGCATGACGGGTTTACGACGGTCGGCGGACAGAATCTCGCTCGGCGCAAAAACGCGGCGGTCGAATACCGCCGACCGCCGCTAGACTCTCTCTCCCGAAGCTAGGGTTACGCCTCGTTTGTGAGTATAGAGGAAACTACCTCAGCCGTCAAGAACGTTGTGCGGAATCATCGTCAACACCGATACTTACGTAACATTATGGGAACAAGCCAGACCCGATACGGCAATGGACATTTCGCCCTATGCTCAGCGTTGACAACGCTTTATGCCTTTCACGCCGCAAATGAGATTACATCGACAGTGAACATCCAGTATAGAAAAATGCCGTCACCCGGAATAGAGAAATCTTCTCGCGTGATTGCGTTGGGAAACGCCGTGAACCTGGGCAGCCGAAAGACCGGACAGGGGCATTTACTTATATTTCACGCTACAGCCATAAGGGGCGGTCTTGGCGGTTTTCACGGGACGGCCGGCCAGGAGGTCTTCGATCGCAGCTTCGACATAGTTCTTGTTGGCCTTGTCATCAATCGCCCCGTCGTACGCCAGATTGCCGTTGCGGTCGATGACAAACATGTGCGGCGTGGTCTTCGCGCCATAGGTGCGGCCAATCTTTCCCGCCGAGTCGTCCAGAATCGGATAGGCGAGGCCCTTTTCCGCCGCATAGACGCGATTCTCTTCCGCCTTGCGCCCATTCGTGGAATCCACGGCGAGCCAGATTACACCTTCGGCGGCGTGTTTCCGGTACGTCTTCTGCATCACGTCGTCGTCATGCTTTCCGCGACTCACGGGACACTTCTGGTTGATCCACTCGAGTACGACAATCTTGCCTTTGAACTCGGTGAGCTTGAACTCCTTGCCGTAGACGTCCTTCATCGCGAAATCCGGGGCGGGCGCCCCCAGTTCCACCTTGCCCGGCGCATCGGCCCCCGTGGCCATGCGATGGGCAGGGACCAGCGCAAACGCAGCAACGGCTGCAACCGACACAACAGAGATCGTACGCTTCATGGAAATGTCTCCTGATTTCAGGGCCGGCATTGCGTATTTCGTGCCTCTGGTATATAGGCGCAGCATCGGTCCGGGTCAATGCGGCGCGTTGGCGCCGCCGGACGCTTGGATTTACGGCCCCGGCGACGCTAGAATTATCGTGTGGATCGCTGTGGAAACGGGAGCCGGCCTGCGGAGGCACCGGCCGGGCTCGCGAGGGGAGCGCACAACCGTGGCATCGAAGGACATCAGCAGCATTCTGGCCGAGTGGCCGTACGAAAGCGGCCACATCAACGTCCGCAAGATCCGCGGCCTGGACGGGCGAGTCAAGATTCAGATGCGCGTCGATCTCGGCCTGCTCCAGATGGAAGTGGACGGCCGGCCCGATGGGGCGCACCCGTACGGCTGCGAGTCGGTTCTCGCACACCACCTCGAGCAGATCCGGCAGCACACGCTCCGCAACGGCACGGAACTGGGCTACGAACTGACACGCGAGGACTGCCGCGAACTCCGCGATGAAGCGGCCCTCTACTACCAGCGTTACCTGGCGCTCTTCGTGCTGGAGGACTTCGAGGGCGTCGAGCGCGACACGCAGCGGAACCTCCGGGTGCTCGACCTGTGCCGTGCGTTCGCGGGGACCGACGAGGACCGATACACCCTCGAACAGTACCGGCCGTACATCATCATGATGAACACGCGGGCGAAGGCCCTGCGCGTCCTCGAGGCAGGCGACACCCGGGCCGCGCTGAGCCACGTCGAGACCGGCCTGAAGCTGCTGAAGCGTTTCTTCGCCTCATTCAACCAGCCGGAGGTCTACCGGAAGAGCACGGAGGTGCGCGTGCTCCGTAAGCTCCGCAATCACATCAAGCGCGGCCTGCCGCCCGACCCGGCCGACGAACTCCGGAAGCAGCTCCGGCGGGCGCTCGCCGAGGAGCGCTACGAAGACGCGGCGCGCCTCCGCGATCGACTGGAGTCGCTTCGCCAGACCCCCAAAAAGAACGACCGGTAATTGTCCTGCGTCTCCGCGCGGCGGATCGCTTCGCCAGAACGAGAGTTCTTCGTCCGGCGCGAGGCTGTTGTTCAACGTGCGACGCGCCCTCGTGCCACCAGTGGCCGACGGTCGGCCGAGCCGATACGATCATTCCGGGCGCCGAGAAGGAACCGCGGCGCGGGTTCCGCGTCCAAGTCTCTGCGGGAGCGCGGGGCCGCCGTCGTTCAGGTGGACCGGGCGCGTAAAGAAGGAAACGAAGGAGACCATGGTCATGGCCAAGCGAAAATCGAGTATCCTGGTCGGAACAAGTGCCGCCGTCGCTCTTCTGTCGAGCATGGCAACGGCGGCGGAGCAATCGCCGGAGGGCGGGGCCACGGCCCTGACGGTCTACAGCACGGCGGCGCCGGGGGGCTTGCCGCCGGATGTCTACCGCAGCGAACAACTCGCGATCCAGCAACAGCGCGAGTACTATGGTCCCCGGGAAACGAGCTTCCCGGGCTACGCCGTCGTCAGGCAGGATCGGGCCATCCCGCTGACGGAAGGACGCAGCTCCGTGCGATTCACGGACGTGGCGGCTCGCATCGACCCGACGACCGTAACGTTCGAGTCGCTGACCGACCCCGCCGGAACGCGCGTGCTCGAGCAGAACTATCAGTTCGACCTCGTCGGCGCCGCAAAGCTCATGGAGAAGTACATCGACCGGGAGATCGTCGTCGAGCAGGCGCACGGCGACAAGGTGGAGGTCATCCAGGGCACGCTGCTGAGCACCCGCGGCGGGGTTGTGTTGAAGCTGAAGGACGGAAGCATCAAGACGCTGCAGGGCTACTCGAACGTGCAGTTCCCGGAACTGCCGGGCGGCCTGATCACGAAGCCGACGCTGGTGTGGGACGTCATCGCGGCGAAGGCCGGCCCGCACCGCACGCGCGTCACGTACCAGACCGAGGGCATGACGTGGTGGGCGGATTACAACCTCGTCTTCGCCGAGGGCAAGGACGCCAACAGCGGCGTTCTCGACGTGGGCGCGTGGGTCAGCATCATCAACCAGTCGGGCGCGAGCTACGCCGACGCGAAGCTGAAGCTGGTCGCAGGCGACGTGCACCGGGCGCCGAAGCCGGGGGCGCAACCGCCGTATCCGGCGATGCGTCTGGCGAAAGCCGCCCAGCAGGACGCAACCGGGTTCGAGGAAAAGGCGTTCTTCGAATACCACCTCTACACGCTCGGCCGCCCGACGACGCTGCCCGACAACTCGACGAAGCAGATCGAGCTGTTCCCGGCGGCCCGCGGCGTGGCGTGCGAGAAGGTGCTCGTCTACTACGGGCTCGGGCCCGAGTTCCGCGGTTTCTTCCCGAGCCCGATGACCGACCGCAACTTCGGCACGCAGTGCAACAAGAAGGTGGACATCTACCTGCGGTTCAAGAACAAGAAGGAGAACGGCATGGGCATGCCGCTGCCCGCCGGGCGCATCCGCGTGAGCAAGCTCGACCCCGCCGACAGGATGCTCGAGTTCATCGGCGAGGACGCGATCGACCACACGCCGAAGGACGAAGAGGTGCTGGTCAAGCTCGGCAGCGCGTTCGACGTCGTCGGCGAGCGGAAGCCGGTCGACTTCAAGATCGACACGAACCGCAACTGGATGGACGAAACGGTCGAGATCAAGCTCCGCAACCACAAGGCCGAGCCGGTGACGGTGATCGTCAAGGAGAACCTGTTCCGCTGGGTGAACTGGAAGATCGCGAAGGCCACCCACGACTACCAGAAGGCCGACGCCCGGACGGTGCATTTCCCCGTCCGGGTCGAAAAAGACGGCGAGGTGACGATCCGGTACACAGTTGATTACACGTGGTAGCCAAAGCAGTTACACCGCTGCCGCCGGCCGGCCGATACACGGAGACGGCGCCCCTGACCAGCGCCGGGCGGGAGCCTTGCCGGGGCGACACCAAGGCATGGCGAGCGGCCGGAGAGGGCGCAGCCGGGTTTGGGAGCGATGACGCCTCGGAAGTCAGGCGGGGCGGATGCCGTCCGCATCGGACCGGTATCCGGGACGGCCGCGGCCTGAAGTTATCGGCCGCGTCCGAAAAAAGGCGAAGCGGCGGTGGGCTTCCAATCCGCCGGCGAATGGTATAATGCTGTAGTGGCCGTACGCGGGGACGGAGGCGCGCGGACGTCGGAGGATTCGGCTCCTCGTTGCTCCCCAGTCCTGGCCGGAGGACATATGGTGTGAGGCCCCCTCGAGTCTCCTTGGCCCTCTTGAGCAGCGTCACCGTCTTGACCTGGGGCGCCGGGCTCGGCGTCGCCGAAACCGTCGCACCGGGCGTTGCGTACACCGTCCACAACCTGCCGGGGCCGGTTCGGGCGCACGTCGTCGCCGTCGATCGCAGCCGGTCCGAGTACGACCTCAAGGTCGGCTGGCCCCAGGGTCAGCGCAATTTCACCGCCCGCGCCGCCACCAGCGCGATCGCCGGGCTCTACGACAGCCCGCCGGCGTGCGACGTCGTCGCCGCCGTCAACGGTTCGTTCTTCGAGTCCGCCAGTTCGGTGCTTCACGGGGCCGTCGCGTCCGATGGCGAGATCCTCGAGGCGCCCGACGGCCGGTCCGAGACGTTTCTGTTCGGCCCCGCCCGGCTTCCGGTCATCCGCGAGGCCATCGCCGCCGTCAACGGAACCGTCACGTTCGCCAACGGCACAACCGCCGTCCTGCACCAGTACAACCGGCCGTCCGCCGACAACCGCATCACCGCGTACACGCCCACGTGGGCGCCGACGACGGGCACCAGCGTCGAGGGCGTCGAAGTCATCCTGGCCGATGTCAGCTATCCGATGCGCGGCAACAAGGAGATCTCGGGCATCGTCACCGCCGTGAAGACGGGCGCGGCCTCGATCAACAACACGATCCCCGAAGGCGGCATGGTCCTCAGCGCACGCGGGACGGCCCGCGGAGCGATTCTCGCCAACACCGCCGTGGGCGATCGCATCCGTGTCCGCTTCGCCACGACCGCCGAGGAGTTCAACAACGCCGACATGGCCATCACGGGGACCGGTTGGATCCTCCGCGGCGGCACGCCCAACACGGGCAACTGGGCCCAGTACGCCAGCCCCTACGTGGACAACCGCCGCCCGCGCACGATCCTCGGGTGGAACAACACGCACCTGTTTTTCGTCGTGATCGACGGGCGTTCACCCGCGAGCGTCGGTATGACATTCGCGGAGGCGGCGGCGTTTCTCGGCGGGACGCTGCTGGCGACCGACGCCGTCAACCTGGACGGCGACGGCTCGTCCACGCTGGTGGTCGACGGCCGGGTCCGCAACAAGCCCTGCGACGGAGCCGAACGGCCTGTGGCCAACGCCGTTCTGCTGGTCCGGGAAGCCCCCGCACCGGCCCTGCCGTTCTTCGACCCCTTCTCCGAAATGGGGCGGCGACCCGGCTGGGACGACAAGTTCCGCTACAACGACGTCCGCCGGCTCTGGCCGGCCGCTCCGGGCGGCGACGGCTACGCCCTTGTCGTGGGCGATCCGACCGGCGGCGTGGAGACCGTCCGTCGCGGGAGTTTTGCCGATGCCGACTACGCGGTGGAGGCCGACATCTACTGCGAGTACCGGCCCGACGTCGCGGCGAACGGGTTCGAGCGCTACGGGATCTTCGCCCGCGACAGCGGAACGGGGGCGTTCACGCTGGCCGACTTCGGCGGCGGCAACAGCTACGCGATGACGTACGACTCGGACACCGGGCGGATCCGCGCCGGCGTGATCGTGAACGGGACGCTCACCGACTTCCGCGAGTCCGACAAGCTCTTCGCGGACTGGACCGCATGGCACCGCTTCCGCATCGCGTGCAAGGGCACGACGATCGCGTACTCTCTCGACGGCGACGAGATAGCCCGCGTCACCGACACGAAGCACGCCCGCGGCTACTTCGGCATCGCCTACCAGGACCTGTTCCGAAGCAACGGAAACATCCGCGGCACGCGGGTTGACAGCTTCGCCGCGGTCCGCCTCGGCCCGCCGCCGGGACACACGCCGTACCTCGGCACGCCGTCGGCCCTCCCCGGCATCGTCCAGGCCGAGGATTACGACGGCGGCGGCGAAGGCATCGCGCACCACAGCACCAGGGCCAGCGATGCGACCGATTCGCCGCGGTCCGACAACGTAGACATCCGGACGTGCGACGATCGCGGCGGCGGGTATGCGGTCGCGTTTGCCGAGGCCGGCGAATGGCTCGAATACTCCGTGAACGTGGCCGAGGCGGGGCGTTACGATATCCGGCTGCGGGTCGCCTCGGCCGAGGCGGGCGAGACGTTCCGCATCGAAATGAACGGTCGCGACGTCACCGGCCTCCAGGAGTTCGAGCCGACCGGCGGCCCGCAGACGTGGAGGACCGTCACCGTCACGGGCGTCGAACTGGATGCGGGCGACTGGCAGGTGCTTCGCCTCGTCGCGGAGTCCGGCGGCTGGAGCCTCAACAGCATCGAGATCGTCGAGGCCGTGCCCCCGCCGGCGAAGGCATCCGACCCCACCCCGGAAACGAACGCAACCGACGTTGCCGCGGGCACGTCCCTCACACTCCGCTGGATCGCCGGCGCCGGAGCGGCCTCGCACAACGTCTATTTCGGCGAGGGCCGTCTGGGGCCCGAGGCCTTCCGCGCCAACCAGGCGGGCACGACGTTCGACTCCGGCCCGCTCGCGCGCGGCACGACGTATTTCTGGCGCGTGGATGAGGTCAACGACAGCGGCGTCACGCGGGGCGATGTCTGGCAGTTCACCACCGAGGGCATCCGCACCGCCCCGGTCGCCGCCGACTTTGACGGCGACGGCGACGTCGATCGGAGCGATTTCCACCATCTGCAACGGTGCTTCAACGGGCCCGACCAACCGCCGGACGGCGAGGGCTGCGAAGACGCCGACCTCGACGACGACGGCGACGTGGACGGAGACGATTTCAACCGCTTCCAGGCGTGTTTCAACGGGGCCAACCGGCCCCCGGCGTGCGATTGAGGCCAATGCCGCCAGACCGCCCGCCCCGCAACCAGTCGTAGCCGCGACAAACGGACAGCCATAGTCGCCAACCGATACGCCCTTGTGCGGGTAAGCCGGCCCGATGGCGGCCTTGCCGCGCCTGGACCGGCAGCGTATAGTACACGGTTTGTCTCATTGCGGAGAACGCAGAGTGGAACGCGCGATTTCCAAAGCCGGCGTGCTTGTTGAGGCGCTGCCGTACATCCAGCGGTACTACGACCGCATCGTCGTGGTCAAGCTCGGCGGGTCGGTCATGGACGACCCCGAGGCCGAGTGCCAGTTGCTTCGCGACATCGCCTTCATGAACTACGTCGGGATGCAGCCCATCATCGTCCACGGCGGCGGCAAGGAGATCAGCGCCGCGATGGACGAGGCCGGCCTTGAGCCTCGCTGGGTCCAGGGCCTCCGGTACACCGACGAGCGAACCCTGACCATCGCCGAGAACGTCCTGTGCGGGCGGATCAACCGCCGGCTCGTGGACACGCTCGAATCGCTCGGCGTGGCGGCGATCGGGCTCAACAGCCTTTCGTCGTGCGTGCTCTTCGCCGAGCGGATGTACATCCCGGAGGGCGATCGCCGCATCGACATCGGCTTCGTCGGGCGGATCACCGGCGTCAACGCCAAGATCCTCCAGTTGCTCTGCGAGGCCGACACGATCCCCGTGATCGCGCCGATCGCCATCGACCCGGCGGGCGGCTCGCTGAACTGCAACGCCGACACGGCCGCGGGCGAGGTCGCCGCCGCCGTGCGGGCCGAGAAGCTCGTCATGGTGTCCGACACGAACGGCGTCCGCACCGACCCGGACAACCCGGACTCGTTCGTCTCGACGCTGAACCGCGGCGAGATCCGCGACCTGATCGCAAGGCGGATCATTGACAAGGGCATGATCCCGAAGGTCGAGGCGTGCCTGCACGCCCTGGAGGAGGGCGTGAACAAGGCCCACATCGTGGACGGGCGGCTGGCGCATTCGCTGCTGCTCGAGATCTTCACCGACGTGGGCATCGGAACGCAGATCGTTCCGTGAACAAGGACGGAAGGCGAGCAGACGGCGCAGCGCCGGCGAAGGCCCCCGGCGCAAGGACAAGACACGAGGCGCAAGCGAGCGCCCGAGAGGAAGAACCTGACGTGACACAGAACGAGGTATTCGAGCAGTATTCGCGGTTCGTCATGGACAACTACAGGCGGACGAGACTTGTGGTGTCCCGGGCCCAGGGCAGCACGTTCTGGGACCTCGACGGAAAGAAGTACATCGACCTGTTCCCCGGCTGGGGCTGCAGCCTGCTGGGCCACTGCCATCCCCGCATTGTCGAGGCGATCCGCGGACAGGTCGGCCGGCTCATTCACGTGGACAACACGTTTTACACGGTCGAGCAGGGCCGCCTCGCCGAGATGCTCTCCGAGCGGAGTTTCGGCGGGAAGGTGTTCTTCTGCAACAGCGGCACCGAGGCGAACGAGGCCGCCATCAAGCTCGCCCGGAAACACGCCGGCCGGGGCCGCTACAAGATCATCACGATGGAGAAGAGCTTCCACGGCCGGACCTACGGCGGAATGAGCGCGACGGCCCAGTCGAAGACCCGCGCCGGCTTCGAGCCGCTCGTGCCGGGCTTCGTTCACGTGCCGTTCAACGACGTGGACGCCGTCGCCGCGGCGATCGACGACGAGACCGCCGCCGTCATGTTCGAGCCGATCCAGGGCGAGGGCGGCGTCAACATCCCCGCCGACGACTACCTGCCGAAGATCCGGGAGCTGTGCGACAGCCACAACCTGTCGCTGATCCTCGACGAGGTGCAGACGGGCCTCGGCCGGACGGGCACGTGGTTCGGCTACCAGCACGCGGACGTCGAGCCGGACATCATGACGCTCGCGAAGGCGACGGCCGGCGGCGCCCCGCTCGGCGCGGCCCTGGCCCGGCCCGAGGTGGCCGAGGCATTCACGCCCGGCTCGCACGCAAGCACGTTCGGGGCGAACTCGCTCGTCGTCAGCGCAGGGATCGCCACGATCGAGGCGATCGAGGCGGAGGGCCTGCTCGCCCGGGCCGTGCGGGTCGGCGACACAATCGCCGAGCGGATCGGCGCAATGCGGTCGCGATTCGCGTTCATCGAGGGCGTGCGCCACCGCGGCGCGATGATCGGCGTTCAGCTTTCCGTGCCGGGTGCGGAAATCGTCTCGGCGGCGCTCGAGATGGGCCTGCGCGTCAACTGCACGCAGGACACCGTGCTGCGGATGCTCCCGGCGATGACGATCACCGACGAGGAACTCAACGAAGGGCTCGCGATCCTGGCCGAGGCGTTTGCCCGGGCCGAGTCGAAGCTCGTATCGGCGTGATGAACCATGGACACCCAGATGCCTCCTGAACTGCGCGGGATCCGCCATTTCCTGGCGATCGCCGATGTCGAACCGGCCGTTCTCAAGCGGCTGCTCCAGTATGCCGTCGAGCGGAAGAGGGCCTTCCGCGCCGGCGGCCGCGACCGCCTCCTCAAGGGCAAGTCGCTCGCGATGGTGTTCCAGAAACCGTCGCTGCGGACGCGGCTGAGTTTCGAGCTGGCGATGTTCCAGCTCGGCGGCCACGCGATCAACCTCGAGGAGCACCAGATCGGCATGGGCAAACGCGAGGCCGTCGAGGACGTCGCCCGCGTCATCGCCTCGATGTGCGACGGGATCATGGCCCGCGTGTTCGAGCACACGTTCATCGAGTCGCTCGCGAAGCACTCGCGCGTGCCGGTGATCAACGGCCTGTCGGACGAGGCCCACCCGTGCCAGGCCGGGGCCGACGCGATGACGCTGATCGAGCACTTCGGCGAGATCGCCGGCCGGCGCCTGGTCTTCGTCGGCGACGGGTACAACGTCTGCAAGTCGCTCGCGTGGACGTGTGCGAAGCTGGGGATGCCGTTCGCACAGGCCGCGCCGGCGGCGTATCAGCTGGCGCCGTCGTTCGTCGGCGCGGTCCGCGCCGCCGTCCCGGGGGCGCAGCTCGACGTGTTGACCGACCCGAAGGCCGCCGTGCGGGGCGCCGATGTCATCGTCACGGACACCTGGACGAGCATGGGCCAGGAGGCCGAGAAGGAACAGCGTCTGCGCGATTTCGACGGCTACCAGGTGAACGCGGCCCTGATGAGGCTGGCGAAGCCCGAGGCCGTCGTGCTGCACTGCCTGCCGGCGTACCGCAACGTCGAGATTACCGACGACGTCATGGACGGCCCGCAGTCGCTCGTCTTTCAGGAAGCCGAGAACCGCCTCCACTTCCAGCGGGCGCTGCTCGAAGTCATGCTCTGAGCAACCCGAAGCACGCGACGCCGCTCTCCCTTCGAGAGCGACGGACGGGGTGAGGGTGAAGGCTCCCTTCCCCGTCACTCATCAGCAGCCCGGTAAGGATCCCGTCCGCTTCACGGATGCTTCGGCATCGGGCGTTTCGAGCGTACCGCCAGACTGCCGACGATCCCGATCACCCATGTGGACAGGAACCCGATCACGCAGAACCACATGGGCGAGATCGTGCCGGTCGACGTCAACCAGCCGGGCAGCTGTTTCACCTCGTTCAGTGAAGTCAGCCAGCCCGTGAAGGCGAAGCCGAGCGCCGCCGCGAGAAGCACCGGCAGCGTACGGGCGCGGGGGAAGAAGAACGCCAGCATGAACACCGCCAGGAGCGGCCCGGAGAACAGGCCGTTGATCTTCTTGTTCATGTCGAAGACGGGGCCGAGCCGGTTGACCACGCACGCGAGCGCCGTCGCCGCGATGCCGAGAACCAGCGTCAGGACGCGGAGGAACCGCACCTCGTCCGGGCTGTCGGGATCGATCCGCCGTCCGCTCAGCCGGGCCTTGAAGTCGATGATGATGCTCGTCGCGATCGAATGAATCCCGCCGGCGATGCTCGACATGGTCGCCGCGAGCAGCGCGGCGAGCACCAGCCCGATCATGCCGCGGGGCATCTCCCGGCGGACGAACAGCGGCATGGCCTCGTCCTGCCGGTTGACCTGGCAGAGGTCCTTCTCGGCCAGTCGCGGGTCTGCGGCGTAACGCGCCTCGAGATCCTTCTTCAACATGGCCGGATCGGTCTTGGCCTGCCGCAACCAGTCCTCGGGGCTGATCGCGTGCTTCCCGGCCATCGCCTCGGCCAGTCGAGGCGCCTTCACGAGGTCCGCCGGCTTGCGGACGAAATACTCGATCGGGGCCGCCGCGAGGCGCTCCGGGTGCGCCCGGTAGAAGCCCGACAGGCCCACGCCGAGGATCATGAGGCCCGGCATGACGAGAAGCACGCCGAGGACGTTCGCGATGAACGCACGACGGCAGACCTTCTCGGATGTGGCCGTGAGATACCGCTGGACGATGGACTGATCGGTCGCGTAGGCGGACAGGTTCTCGACGAACTGGCCGATCACCAGGGCCCACGTCCCGAACCGCAGGCTCATGTCGAGGCGGGGGTCGAAGACCTGGAACTTGCCGGCCGCCTCGTACGATTCCCAGGTGCCGGACCAGCCGCCGGGCACGTTCAGAATCGCGATGAGCACGGCGCCGAGGATGGACCCGGCGAAGACGAAGAACTGGAGGACGTCGTTCCACATGACCGCCTTGATGCCGCCGGCGACCGTGTAGAGGGTGGTGACGATCCCCATGACCCAGATCGTCAGCATGAGGTTGGTGCCGGAGATCACCGATACGGCGAGCGAGCAGGCGAAGGTGGCCGCCGCCATCCAGCCCGTCCGCAGCAGAATGAACAGCGACGCGGCGATCAGCCGGACGCGGACGTCAAATCGCTTCTCGAGCAGCTCGTAGGCGGTGAAGCAGCCCGATCGGACATAGATGGGGATGAACCACCGCATGACGATGGGGACCGTGCCGATGATCCCCAGAAGGCAGCCGACGAAGAGCAGGTTGTAGCGGAAGGTCTCGCCGGGGATCATCAGGAAGCTGTTGGCGCTGAACAGCGTGGCCATCACGCTGAGGCCGACGGGCAGCCAGCCCATGCCCCGGTTCGCCAGCAGGAACTCGGCGGACGAACTCTGGCGATGAAAGGCGAGCCCGAGCAGGGCGGTAATGGCCAGGTAGCCCAGCACGACCGTGCCGTCGATCCAGGACAGGTGCTCGAGGACCTGAATCTGCATGCTCACCTCCAGCGGCGTTCGCTGTGGTCCGTGGTTCCAATCAAACCAGTCGCCCTGATGGACACCCCGTGTCGTGAGCATAGCGGCGAGCCCCGCGCCCGACAAACCCCGACCCAGGGCGCAGCACCAGGCTCACGCCGACGGCGCGCACCGCCGACGGCTCAACATCCGCCGTATTTCGCGTTGGAGGGAAAGTGCCTACTTGTGCAGCACGCCACCCGCCCCGGTCGGCACCTTGGCGAGAATGCCGTACGTGGCAGCGTCGGGAGCGTAGTATCCGGACACCCAATAGCCGCCCTTGGTCCGGATGCAGTGAGAAAGACCGGAGAAGTACGTTGTCGTGTTGCCGTCGCCGCCCGGAAGCCGATACGACTTCACATGCCCGTCGTGAAAGGCGATGTTGCCGGCGCCGGGTTGGCCGCTGGCATTCTTCAGGTGACGATTGGTGATCGATCTTGAACCGAACCAGCCGCTGTCATACCCGCCGGGGTGATCCGAGTCCTCCGCACCGGAAGAACTCTTGGTCAGAAACTGCTCAACCAGCATGGGAACGCCCTCAAACGACCGGAGCACGAGTTGCTTAGACCCCGGCCGGTGATCCTTCGTGTCCCACACAACCTTGCCGCCCGACGAAACAGTGCAGGCAGGATCGGGATAGTGGGCGCCGGCAAGCCACTCGACCTTGGCTCCAGAGAGAAGCACGTTCTGCGTGTAGGCAAGCAGATCCTGGCCGCCGAGCGGTGCTTTTTGTGTCGGACAGGCGTAGAGGTACTCGTTCACCTGCTTGGCGTACTTGTAAAGCGTCCCGCGCCGGTGAGTGGGCCACGGCAGGAGGTCGCCTTTGTTCGTATCAAGGTCGAACTTGTTGTAGCGCCCCCACCAGTCGGCCCAGCGATCCCGACGCCCGCCCGGCATCTCGCCCTTGTTGTCCACCGCGTACATGTGAAACGCCATGGCGAGTTGGCGCACGTTCTGACCGCACACGACCATTCTGGCCTGTTCGCGCGCACGATTCACGGCCGGAATCAGGATCGACAGAAGCAGTGCGATGATCGCAACGACCACCAGCAGTTCGATGAGCGTGAACCCGTGTGATGCCTGCGCGCGCCGGTAGACCCGCCGGACAGACACTTCGCGCCCTCCTTGTCGTTCGCATCGCCGCGTGGATCCCTGATTTGATTGCGCGCGTCGGCACATGACGTTGGTGTCTCCGTACTCTACGGTTCCTCGCTTTCGTACGAGCTGCGCGAGTCATTGGGCGCGACTAGACTCACCCGCAAAACAGCCCGACTCCAACTAAAGTATACCACCAAGACGAGGCTCCGTCAAGGGCCTACTTGGCAGAAAGCGGCGTCTGAAGCGATTTAATTTGACTCGTACGCCCAGGCGACGCCCGACCGTCCGGCCCGGGCATGCCGGCGAACGTCGGCCGATCCGCCGTCACCGGCCCGCCCGGTCCGGCCCCAATCCACACGACTCCCCCCACCGGCGCGCGCCATATCGGCTCGTAGACAAATGTGGTCAAGGATCAATTCGAGGCAATCGATGCCCGGACGCGGCCGTCAGAACGCATCGTCTCAATCATAACAGACGGAGATCAAACGTTTTAGATGCAAGACACAGTCCCGCTGGGGTTGTTGCTCCATATTGGAGCGGTGCGTCGAATCGGGCGGTTCGCTACCCCTGGTGGGCGGGTCACCTTCCGGCCCGGCCGACGCTGGACACCAGAACCCAGTCCTTGCATGCAGGGTTCCCAGCCTTGTGGCTCCTGGCCATGCCCCCCCCCGTCGGCCTTCGATACCCCGGCCTTCGTCAACCGGTGGTTCCGCCGTTCAAGAACGAAATGGCGACCTCGCTCATCTTGAATGCCTGGCTCGCCCATTCGAAGACGAAGCCCTCAAGTTCGCTTTTCCGCTGTCCGTCGCGGTGCCGGCTTTTGCGGGTTTCGCTTGTCGTTCCTTCGCCTCACGGTCCTGCGGTCGTTGCCGCGGGGAGGGCCACGTAGAACTGGCTGCCCTGGCCGGCGGTAGAGTGGACCCACACCTTACCGCCGTGCCTCTCGACGATGCGGCGGACGAGCGTCAGCCCGAGCCCTTCGCCAGCCACCGACCCGCGCGGGTCCAGCCGATGAAAGAGTTCCCAGATCTTGTTCTGGTGTTCGCGGGCGATGCCGGCGCCGTTGTCCTCAACGCAGTACACGACCCTCCCGCCGTCAATACGGCCGCTTACCCGGATCTCCGGTGGCCGCGACGGATGGCGGTACTTCAACGCGTTGTCCAAGAGGTTGGTGAACACCTGGTTCACCTGTCCCTCGTCCGCCCGGCAGGCCGGCAGGGCCTCGATACGGACCGTGGCGCCCGCCGCCTTGACCTGGTATTCCATCGAAGCCAGGACCGCACCGAGCAGCCGGTCCATGTCCAGATCCCGCACATTGAGCGCGGCCCGCCCCAGCCGGCAGATCCGCAACATGCCGTCGATCAGCACGCTCATCTTGTCGGCGCTCGTGCGGATAAACCCCAGCGATGCGGGGATCACCTTGTCCGTGACGGGACTGACGTCTTCCCGGAGGGTCACCGCCTCCGGCCGCGACAGCAGGGCGTTCAATCGCGCGCACGACTCGTCGAGCCGCTGCGCAAAGCCCTGGATGTTGACCAGCGGCGCGCGCAGATCGTGCGAGGCCGCGTAGAGCAGGCTTTCCAGCTCCTCGTTCTTGGCTTCGAGTTCGCGCAGGAGCCGTTCGCGCTCCGTCTCGGCCTGTTTTCGCTCCGTGATGTCCCGCATGATGGTCGAGAGGTACAGCAGTTCGCCCTCGGGCGAGCGATGCGCCATGATGACCTGCGAGACCGGGACATTTCGCCCATCCCGCCCCAGAATCGCCGTCTCGCCCCGCCAGACGCCTTTCTCGATCGCCGTCGGAATGCCTTCCTGCCGGATGAGTTCGTACGCCCAGGCGGGATGAATCTCCGGGATGCGGCGTCGGCTCACGTCCTCGTCGTGGCTCCATCCGACCATGCGACGACCGGCATCGTTCATGTAGGTGACACGACCATCGACGCCGGCCGACGCGACGAGGTCGCTTGTGGACTCGAGGATCGCCGTCAGCCGCGCCCGTTCCTGGTCGGCCCGCTTCCGCGCGGTGATGTCGAAGAAAATCGTCGCGAATCCCCGGTTCTCCAGCGGCGCCACCGAGATCCTGAAATAACGGTCCATCGGCGGGAAATAGGTCTCGAACTGGTACGGCACTCCGGTCAGGGCGACCCGCGTGAACTCCTCCCGGTACGGGGGCTCGGGCGTCTCGTAGGCTTCGGTCGCCAGTCTGCCCACGACCTGTCCGGCGGTCAGCCCGGTCATCTGCTCATACTGTGCGTTAATGGCGGTGATCCGGTAGTTGACCGGCACGCCCCGATCGTCGAAGACGACATCGTGCAGGGCAACGCCCTCGGCCATGTTCGCGTAAAGCGAGCGGAATCGCTCCTCGCTGCGGCGAAGGGCCTCCTCCGCCCGCTTGTGTTCGGTGATGTCGAGACCCTGGGCGATTACGTGGGGAACCCCGTGCAGCGTGATCCTGGCCGCCGAGTAGAGCACGTCGCGAATCTCGCCGGACTTCGTCCGCAACTGGACGGGGACATTGTGGACCTCCCCGGCCGCCGCCAGCTCGCTCCAGACACGATCACGCGCCCGGACGTCCAGCCACAGGCCCAGCTCCAGCGACGTTCGGCCGATGGCCTCGTCGCGCGTATAGCCAACGAGCGAAACGAAAGCGTTGTTCACGTCAACGTATCGCCCCTCTTCGGCCGACAAGATGACCATCGTCACGGGGCTGAGGTGAAAGGCCTTGGAGAATGTCTCCTCGCTGTCGCGGAGCCGCTCCTGCGCCTGCTGGACATCGGTGATGTCGCGGGCGGTGGACAGGGCGCCGGTGACGCGGCCCTCGGCGTCCTTCAGCACGCGGCACCACCAGGCGAGAAGACGCTTCTGGCCGTCCCTGCGCCGCTGCCAGCTTTCCACATAGATCACGTCCTCGACGCCGTTGAACAGCGGCCGCACCGTCTGGTAGGTCGTCTGCTCGCCCTCGAAGTAGCTCGCCGCCTCCCTGCCGATGGCGTCGTCGCCAAAGAAGGCCAGCCCCGCCTCGTTCATCCAGGTGTAGACCCTGTTGACGTCGACCTCGGCGACGATGTCCGGCACGGCGGCCAGCAGCGCCTGCTGGCGAAGCATGAGTTCCATGGTCTGCTGCCGGGCCCGCCGAAGCCGGGTGATGTCGGAGAAACTCGTGAAGACCTGGTAGGGCCTGACCTCGCCCTCGCGGAATCGCGGCACCGCGCTGACGAGAAGCCAGCGGTAATCCTCTTCGGCCGGGTGAAAGACCCCCATGACGACGTCGGACACGGGCCGGCCGGTTCGCAATGCGACCATCGACGGATGCTCGTCGCCGGGGAACTCGGAGCCGTCCTCGCGGATCGCCCGCCACCGTGGATCGTGGGACGTGCGTCCCTGCATCTGGGCCAGCGTGAGCCCGAGGATCTGCTCCGCCGCCGGGTTGGCCGACAGGATGCGGCCTTCAGCGTCCTGAAACACCACGCCCTGGCCGATCTGCTCGAACAGGAAGCGATACGAAGTCGCGTGCGGATCGGGATCGAGTACCCTTTCCGCGGATCCCGTGGCGGAATCCGCAGCGGTCCTCGAGGGGCTGCCTCGGTTTTCGAACGGCGCGCCTTCGGCCATGTGCGGTCCCCAGGAACGGGGCTTCAACATGACATCGGCCTGCTACGACGCCGGCCTTCGCTCCACGATCGTGCAAGGACTCGATTCGTGTGTTGCAGTTTGAACGAACTGCGCTCCGTCCGCAAGAGAGCCTGTTCTCGAACGGACCGGATCTGCCCCGTCGCATCGGCAGCCGGCGGCGGTTCCCTGCATCGATGCTCGACCCGCCGACTGCCCATCGACGCGTAATCCAGTACCTCACTATGGCCCTTATCGGTCCCGGCCCATGCCTATCGGACGCGCCGCCCGCGGAAACCGCCTGCGGTGCGTTAAGGCCCTTCGCCTCAGGACCGATACCACCAGCGGCCACGTCGCCACGCCGGGCCGTTCGCCGGCGGCCACCGCGTAACGGGGAACGAGGATCTGCGGGCCCATCGGCCGTTCGATTCGCGGCCGTACCCGCCGCCGGCCGGAGACGTGCGCCGCTCGCTCGGGGTCGTCGTCGCAATGTGGGATTCGTGGGCAAGATCGGCTCGTCCGCCGACATGGCTGATGTGTGCGGTGCTTTCGGCCGCTGCAGCCGTCGCCGCCACGCCCGCGACGCCCGCCGGGCCCCGGTCCGACGAACCGCCCGCCCCGTTGATCGTCACTCGCTTCGATGACGTCGCCGACGCACCCGACGGCCTCACGATCCGCGCGGCGTTGCGGCAGGCCGCGTCCGACCCGCGCGACAACGTGATCCGCTTCGACGCGGCGGCCGTGCGTGCTGCCGGCGGTACGATCACGCTCGCACGACCGCTGATCTTCGCCCCGCCGTCCGACACCGAAACCGGAAACGACCTCCTCGACGGCGGCGGTGCCGATTCGAGCGACACGATCCCGCGCGTCGTGGTGCAGGCTTCCAGCCTGTCCTTGACTGCGCATCGCGATATCAACGTCCTGCCGGAAGAAGCAGGCACGATGCCTGCACCACAAACAGACCGCCCGCCTGAAAACGACACCGACGGACGGACGGCGCCGACGCGCCGCGCTGTCACGATCCGCGCCGGCGCCGGTGCGTCCGCCGTCCTCGTCATTCGCCGCGGCTCGCTGACCGTGCAAAACGCCGTGTTCCGCGGCGGCCGCGAACGGACCGCGCTCGTCACCGACGGCGGCCGGCTGCAACTCGACCGCTGCCGCGTCGGCGGCAGCGGAGGCCCGGGTGTCACGGCCATCGGGCCGGCACGCATCGAAATCACCGGCGGACTCATCGCGGAGAACCGGTCGCACGGCATCGAACTCTACGGCGAGGCGCAGGCCCACGTGACCGACGCCCAGGTCCGCAACAACACGCACGCCGGCCTCGCCGCGTTCGCGTCCTCGCAGGCCGTCTTCCAGGGCGGGGAACTGACCTCCAACGGGCAGTGGGGCCTGATCGCCACCGACAACGCGTCCGTCCGGGCCGAGCACGTCCTCATCCGCAGGTCGGGCTTTGCGAATGCCGACGCCGCCGAACACGCTCGCATGGAACTCGAAGACTGCCGCCTGACCGACGGCGATCGGTTCGGCGCCCTGGCCGGCGGAAACGCGGCCCTCATCCTTCGCCGGTGCACGGTCAGCGGTCACGCCATGCGGGGGATCGAATCGCAGGCCGGCGCCGACGTCGATCTGCGCGACTGCACGATCGAGGACAGCGGGAACTTCGGCATCGTTCTGTTCGGGCGTTCGACGCTGCGGGCCGAAGGCGGTGCCGTCCGCCGGAACCGCGGCCACGGTATCGCGGTCCGCGACCAGGCGACGGCCGACGTACGCGACTGCACGTTCGAAGGAAACGAGTACAGCGGCATCGGCGCGCCCGACGCACGCGACGGCGGACGGCTCTCGGCCCGCCGCTGCATCTTCCGCGGCAACGGCATGCGACCGATCTTCCGCGGTCCGATGCACCTCGATCCCCTCGTGCCGACCGTCGCACGGATCGACGGCGATCGCATCCGCGTCCGCACGGTGCCGCGGGCGACGGTGGATCTCTACGCCGATCGCGTGGGCGAGGCGGCCCGCCTTCTGCGGACCGTCACGGCCGACGAGACCGGGGCATTCGACCTGACCGTCGGCGAGGCGCCGCCCGGCGAAGTGATTACCGCGGCGGCCACGACGCCCGACGGCCAGACCAGCGAGTACAACGTCATCGGGGCCCGTCCCGACCGCGCGATCCTCGCCGCGCTTGTGGCCCGGACCGGCCCACTCTCCGATGCCGCCGGCGGCCTCGAACCGGCGGCCACCGTCCAGCGGTGGCGCCCCGGCTCGCGCGTCGTGTTTCGTTTCGATGCGCAGCCCGACGCGCACGTCGAGGCATACGTACGCTGGTTCACCGGCTGCCTGCCGGCGTGGACCGGCGGCGGCATCGCCGTCGCGGCGCAGTTCGGCCGCACCGAAGCCGCGCCCGCCGGGGCCATCGTGGTCCCGATCCGCTGCGCGGCGGCAGACGACGACACCGTCCGGGGCACCGGCGGGACGACGTTCACGCAGTGGGACTCGTCCGGTTTCTTCACGCCTTCGGTCCGCATCCTGCTCGCGGCCCCGCCGCGCGGCGAACCAGCCTGCCCGCGCGTCATCGTCCACGAGATGTGCCACGCCCTCGGCCTCTACCACGCCCGCGTCGGGCTGCTTTCCCGGATGCAGGGCATCCCCGCCGCGGCGCCCGGCTACCTCAACGACTTCGCGCCGGCCCCGACGTTCTTCGACGTCGCCGCGATTCAGATGCTTTATGAGACCCGGATGGACGGCCCGGCGACGTTCGCGCAGGTCTCCGCGGCCGCGCCATTGCGGCTGGCCGCGGGCACCGCCGATTCGGTTGCCATCGGATCGCCCGCCGTGAGCCCCTCCGATCGCCAACCCGCGCCCGACGTCGCCAACACCCTCAGCGCCCCGCCGGCCAGTCGCCGCTGAAGACCTCCGCCGCCGGACCCGTCATATAGACGCTGTCGTCCTTCGGGTCCCACTCGAGCAGCAGGTCGCCGCCGGGCAGGTGCGCCGTGATCCGGCGATCCGTCCGCCTCGTCAGCGCGCCCGCCACGCAGACGGCGCTCGCCCCGGTCCCGCACGCCAGCGTCGCCCCGCTGCCGCGCTCCCACGTGATCATGCTCACGTCAGTCCGCGTGTTCACCGTCGCGAAGTGGATGTTGCACCGCTCCGGAAAGACCGCGTGGTTTTCGAGGAACGCCCCGTCCTTCGCCAGATCGATCGCGTCCAGCCGGTCGACGAACAGCACCGCGTGCGGGTTTCCCATCGAGACGCAGGTCATCGGCAGCCTCTTGCCGTGGACGTCGATCGCGTACTCGATCATCTCGTGCGGCGAGAGCGTCGTCGGCAGGTCCGCCGGCTGCAGCCGCGGCCGGCCCATGTTCACGCGGATCTGCGCGACCTTGCCGTCCTGGAGCGTCAGGTCCAGCGTGAGGATGCCCGCGTCCGTCTCGACCCGCATCGGGTTGTTCTTCGTCAAGCCGTGGTCGTACGCGTACTTCGCGAGGCAGCGGATGCCGTTCCCGCACATCTGCCCGCGCGACCCATCGACGTTGTACATCTCCATCCGCGCGTCGGCCTTCGACGAAGGGCAGATCAGGATCAGCCCGTCGCTGCCGATTCCGCGGTGCCGGTCGCTCACCGCCCGCGCCAGCGCCGGGGCGTCCGCCACCCGCTCCTCGAAGCAGTTGACGTATACGTAGTCGTTCCCGAGGCCATGCATCTTCGTGAATCGCATGGGCCGACTATACCGCGCATCGGCGTCGGACGGAACAGGCGGCGTCTTGCCTGTCCCCGAGTGCAGGGCAGCACGTCGATCGGGCACCCGACTTGCGATCCGCCAATCGTCCTGTTGTGCGAGCGGATTGCGTCGGTTCCGAAGATCGAGGCAGTCGCACCCGACCTCAATCGCCACCCGCTGCATCGTGTGCGTGCAAATGCCGCGCGCAGCGGTCTTCCTTGCACGCGAAATCGCGGGGAGCAGAATCGCGAGCAGCAAAGCGATGATCGCAACGACGACAAGCAGTTCGATCAGCGTGAATCCGGCGGGACGACGGCAAGACACTGGGCCACGCTCCTTACTGGCCGCGTCGTCCTTCACCTCCTCGACGCCGGCGGCCCGGTGGCGCGGTCGTT
Organism: uncultured Planctomycetales bacterium; assembly: GCA_964617875.1. Lineage (GTDB taxonomy): Bacteria > Planctomycetota > Phycisphaerae > UBA1845 > PWPN01 > CAZMVY01. The sequence goes on from CAZUAI010000063.1 coordinate 22,933, forward strand.
ATGCAAGGGCGCCGGCGCGGATGAAGACATCAGCCACTCACTTTAGCCGAAAGTGGGCGTCAGAGGCAAGAAAAAAAACGCGTTTTCGGCTCGTGACCGCCGAATTTGCACGGTTATCGCCCCCGTCCGCCCGGCGTATCCTATAATAGGAGGATTGGGGCCGCATTCGAAGCCCCCCTCAACGCGATTCGCCGTCCGGGGCGGTTCAGGCGATAATGGCCGGCCGGCGGGCCGCCGACGCGGGTTGGGGCTCGCACCCTGCAGAAAGGCGAGTGACGAATGACCGGGAAGCCGTTGCGTACCATCGTTGTGCTGTGTCTCGGGGCCATGTTGCCCGGCCTGGCGTTCGCGGCGGAACGGCCGCTGCCGAACGATTCGCGGATCCTGACGGGGCGGCTGGACAACGGCGTGCGGTGGATGTACCGCCGCCACGCGAACCCGCCGGGGCGGATGGCCGTCATGATGCACATCCGGACCGGCTCCCTGAACGAGACCGACAGCCAGCGGGGCCTGGCCCACTTCATCGAGCACATGGCGTTCAACGGCACCGAGCACTTCGCGCCGGGCAAGCTGATCCCCTACTTCGAGAGCATCGGCATGAAGTTCGGCAGCGGCGTCAACGCCAGCACGGGCATGGAGCGGACGGTCTACATGCTCTTCCTGCCCAACGTCGAGATCGAGCAGATCGACAAGGCGATGATGGTCCTCAGCGACTACGCCTTTCGCATCACATTCCCCGAGGCCGAGGTGGAGAAGGAGCGCAGCGTGATCCTCGAGGAGACGCGGAGCCGCAAGGGCGCGGACCAGCGCATCCGCGACAAGCTGTGGCCCGAGCTGTACGCCGGCAGCCGGCTCCCCGTGCGCCTGCCGATCGGCGACGCGGACATCGTCGCCAACGCCCCGCGCGCCGACCTGGTGGACTACTACCGCACCTGGTACCGCCCGGAGTACATGACGATCCTGATGGTCGGCGACGCCGACCCCGATCCGATCCTGCCGTCGATTCGCAAGTGGTTCGGCGCGTACAGACCGGATGCGCCGGCCGGCAGGCGGATGGGGGCGGAGCTGAAGCTCTCGACCGCCGAACGCGCGATCCTCGTGACCGATCCGGAGATCACGACGGGGCGCGTGCAGATGACCGCGCTTCGGCCGGGCCGCCTGCCGGCGACGACCGTCGAGCAGTGGCGCGCGGAACTGGTGGAGGAGATCGCCAACGCCCTCTTCGGCCGGCGGTGCGACAACCGCGTGAAGCGGGGGCAGGCATCGTTCCGGTCCGCCGGCTCGAGCGCCTCGCTGCTGTACCGCGAGGCGCTGTCGGTCAGCGCTTCGGCGTCGGGCGAGCCCGCCGACTGGGCGAAGATGCTCGAGGAGTTGATCGTCGAGGTCGGCCGCGCCCGCGAGTATGGTTTCGACGAGGAGGAAATCGAACTCGTCCGCAAGGAGGTCATCGCGTCGAGCGAGCGCGCCGTCCGGACGGAATCGACGCTCAACGCCCGCACCCTGCTCGATTTGATGGTGAACGCCGTCAACGACGAGATCCCCGTCCTTTCGGCACAGCAGCGGCTCGATCTGGTCAGGGAACTCCTGCCGTCGATCACCGCGGCCGAGGTCAGCGGGACGTTCCAGAGACTGTTCACGCCGGGCGCGTTCGCGTACGTCGTGATGCTGCCGGAGAAGCCGGGCGTCGCCGTCCCCGACCGGGACAGCGTGCTGGCCGCGGCACGGGCCGCGTGGAGCCGCAGGGTCGAACCGCTCGAGAGCCGCAAGGCGGGCGAGGGGTTTCTGGCGGCGCTTCCGGCCCCCGGGCGGATCGGCGAGGTCTCGGTGGACCAGGACCTCGGCATCACGAGCGCCTGGCTGAGCAACGGGATCCGCGTGCATCACCGGTTCATGGACTACAAGAAGGACTCCGTCACCGTCGGCATCAGCTTCGCCGGCGGCGGGATCGAGGAAAAGCCCGGCAACATCGGCGTGTCGTTCGTCGCCGGGCTGGCGATGAAAACACCCGCCACGAGCCGCCTGGACTCCACCCAGATCCGCGACATGCTGCTCGGGAAGAACATCGGCGTCACCGGCGGCTCGGCGAGCGACGACGCGTTCGTCGTCCGGGCGAGCGGGTCGCCGGAGGACCTCGAGGTTGGCCTGCAACTGGCCCACGCGCTGATCACCGACGGCCGGATCGAGGAGACGGCCTTCAAGAACTGGCGGACGGCCACGCTGCGGGACATCGAACGGAACGCCACGAACGTCAGCTACCAGGCGAGCAGCGCGCTGAGCGACCTGCTGAGCGGCGGCGACCCGCGGCGTCTGCCTCTGAGCAAGAAGGACGTCGAGGCGCTGTCGCTGGCGCAGGGCCAGGCGTGGCTGCGCCGCCTCTGCCGGGAGGCCCCGGCGGAGGTGGCGATCGTCGGCGACATGAGCTGGGACGCCGTACGGCCGCTGATCGAGCGGTATTTCGGTTCGCTGCCCTCGAGAAACCGGTCGGCGGAACGTCTGGAGACGCTGCGGCACCTGGCCCGGAAACCCGGCCCGCTGTCACGGCGCGTCGAGGTCGCGACGGTTACGCCGACCGCCGTCGCCTACGCGGGATTCGTCGGATGCGAGGGGAGGAACGTCGATGATCGCCGCGCCCTGGAACTCGCCGCCAACATTCTCACCAGCCGGCTGCTGAAGACGATCCGCGAGGAAATGTCGCTGGTCTACGGGATCAGCGCGGACAGCAACCCGTCCCGCATCTACCGGGACGCGGGCCAGTTCGCCGCCGGCGCGAAGTGCAAGCCGGAGAACGCCGAGCGAGTCGCCGAGGAGATCCACCGCGCGTTCAAGGCATTCGCCGAATCGGGGCCGACCGCCGAGGAACTCACAAACGCGAAGAAACAGATCCTCAATTCGCTCGACACCGGGATGAAGGAACCGGCCTACTGGCTGGCCCTGCTGCAGAACTTCGACCTGCGCGGCCGCAGCCTCGATGAACCCAAGACCGAGAAGACCGCCTACGAAACCATGACGGCTGAGCAGGTACAGAAGGTCTTCGCAAAGTACTGCCTGCCGGTTCGGTCCTACACGGTTCTTGGCATTCCTGTGGCACCGACAACAAAACCCGCTTCACAACCCGGACAAGAGCGTGAGCGGAAGAAAACAAGCCGCCCCGTACCGACCGGTGCCCCGTGAATCCCGCGGCGGACCAGGCGGCATGCAAGGAAGCTTCCTCGCGACGTTGCCCGGGGGCCGCCCCTCGTCAGCGACATGCCGTTTCGGTTATGATAGGGTGCTAAGCCTGCCGCGGTGAGCGCCGCAACGGCTGCTGCCGCCCGAGTGCCGGGGCCTGACAGGAACGAGCCAGCGGTGTTCTGTATTCATCGACGTTTCGCACGACGCTTCCGCCGACCGCAATTCGCGTGCGCGTGGGCCGGATGCGTGTTCGTTGCCGCCTCGGCGGCGCTCGCCGCACCGGAGATCCGCTTCAAGGTCGTCAACGGCAAGCCCTGCGCGAAATGCACGCTGGCGGTGGGCGAACGGTCGATCCCGGCGAACGTCGTCATCGACCTGGGAACGCACGCGCCGCTGCTGCTGCACGAGCGCACGGCGAAGCTGTTGCGCGTCGCGCCGGACTCAACCGCGGATCTGCGGTTTGACGGGGCGGTGCTGGGCGGGCTCCGTCCGCGTGCGGCGAAGCTCCGCAGCCTCGAGGAGCTGACGAACAAGTACGCACCGGACCTGGACGAGATGCCGGCCGTGGCAATCGTGGGCCTGCCGGCGTTCGCGGAGTTCACCGTGGAGCTGGAGATCGGGGCGGGCGTGCTCCGGTGCCTGCCGGCCTCGGAACATCCGCCGGCGGCGACGCAGCCGGCGGAGGCCGGCCCCGCGACGCGCAACGCGGAGGACGAGCCCCGCTCGTGGTCGGGGCCGTACGAGGACCGGGGCTACGGATACTGGCTGACGGGGCAGGCGCCCGGGGGCTTCGCGCTTCGCATCATGCTGTCCACGGCGTACTACGACACAATCATCGACGCGAACGCCGCCGACCTGGCCGGCTCGGCGGGCGGGGCGATCGATTCGCTGCACATGGGCGATTTGAACATCGCCCGCTACGTGGCGTTCCGCCCGGAAGACCTCTCGGGCATGCCGAAGCCCCAGCCGGACGTGATTCTGGGGACGAATCTCCTGTCGCACTTCCGGATGACGATCGAACCGCAGAGCCGTCGGATCGCCTTCCGACAGACGCGGTCGCCGAGCTTTCCGGCGGAGGAGCGGCAGTTCTTCGTGGCCCGGGCGCAGAGCGACGCGAACGCGATCGAGGCGTTCCTGAAGGCCCATGCGTCGTCGAGGCTGGCCGCCGACGCAAGCGAGAAGCTCCTCGCGCTGCGGATGGACGAGGATCCGCCGAACCACGACGCGATCCTGCGCGCGGTGCGGTGGCAGGCGGAGTCGGCGCCGAAGGACCGCCGCGCGGCGACGATGCTGGCCCTGGCCGACGAACTGCTCGGCAAACCGCGGGACGGGCAGGCCCGGCTCGTCGCCGAGGTCGTGAAAGTCGGCCTCGAATACGCCCCGTCGGCACTGAACAGCCGGACCACGCACGATCTGCGTGCGCGTCTCGGCTTGCTCGCGCTGCAGCGGGGCGATCTGGCCGAGGCCCGACGGCAGCTGCTGTCGGCCGCGTTCGCAATCCCGCGCGACCCGCTCGTGAACCTGTGGCTCGGGCAACTGTACGAGAAGTCCGGCCAGTTGACGCGGGCATGGTCGCGCTACGTTCAGGCGGCAATCAGCGACAACCCCCCGCCGGACGCCATGCGCGGCCTGGACCGGCTGAATCGCGATCGCGCGTTCCGCGACGCCTTCACAATGGCCGACGCCGAACAGCTCCTGGAAGGCCGCGTGGTTGAGTTTCACCCGCCGGATCGCTGGACCGGCGGCGACCATCACGTGCGGCTGGTCGAGTTGTTCACCTGCGCCGACGAGCCGGCGACCCAGGGGCCGCAACTGGCCTTCGACGGGCTTCGCGAGCACTTCGACACGGCGGATGTGGCGTTCATCCAGTACCACCTCGCGGCACCGGCCGCCGATCCGATGGTGACGGAGTGTGGACGGCGGCGGGCCGCGTTCTACGGCATCCAGGAAACGCCGGCGGTATTCTTCGACGGGGGCCGGCCGATCACCGACGGCGGATCGGAGAGGGATGTCGAGAAGCTCTACCAAGCGTACAAGGAGGCGTGCGCCGCGCCTGAGACGCCGGCAATGCGGTGGAGGATCGAGGGGACGGCATCGTTCGCATCCGGCCGGATCACAGGCGAGATTCGCGTCGGCGGCCCGCCCGCGGCCGATCTGCGGCTTCATGCCGTGCTCTGCGAGCAGACCGTCATGGTGCCCGGCGCCAACGGGATTGTGCTGCACCGCTGCGTGGCACGGGCCGATCTGCTGCCCGAAGCAGGGGCTCCCCTGCCCGCGGCGCCGGGGGCGGAGCCGTTTCGCATCGCGGTCAACCTGGCGGAACTCGGCGCCGCCCTCGAACGGACGATCGCGGCGGTGGAGAAGGAGAAGGAAGCGCAGTTCCTGGTCCGTCCGACGCTCGTGGACGGACGTGCCTGCATGATCGTGGCGTTCCTTCAGGATTCCCGCACGAGGCAGGTACACGCCGCCCGTGCGATCGCCGTATCGGCGGCGAAGGCAACGGCAACCGGAAAGGCCCCGTGAATGCACTGACCGAACATCCCGACCTTTGCCGCGAGTTCGCTTCGCTTCTGGAACTCGCGCGCCGCCGGCTGCACGCGGCCCGGATGCTCGCCGGCGTTCGCACGGCGGTTGAGCGCGGGGCCGTGGCGACGGCGGCGGCCGCCGCGGCGTTGTGCGTGTCCGCGTTGGCCTGCCGCGCAGCCGGCGCCGCTGCGCCGTTCGGGTGGCCCGCCCGGATTGCGATCCTGGTCGTTGCGTGGATCGCGCCGGCGGGGATCACGATGGTCCTCGCGTGGCGGCGGAGGCCGACGCTCGGCGAAACCGCGGAGCGGCTCGATTTCCGCACGCGCGTCCACAACCGCACGGCAATCGCCCTCTCGCTGGAGGAGAGCGGTCAGCGCAGCCCGTTTGCCCGGGCCGCGATTGAAGACGGCCTGGCCACGTTGCGGCGAATCCGGGATGAACTGCCGCACACCGACGCGCCTCCGCATTCCTGGCGACGGACGCTGATGTCGCTGACTGTCGCGGCGGCCTTGATCGGCCTGATGATCGCATCGGGCGCCGGCAGGCAGCGAGGCACGGGTGCGAGCGCCCCGGTCGTCGCCGCCGTCGCGCCGCAGGACCGTCGGCCGGCGCGGATCGTGCCGGACGCGAAGCGCGAGGCCCCGCCCGCCGCCGTGGCGCAGTCCCGGCCCACCGCCGTCGCGGCCACGCGGGCAAGCCGGCAACCGGCAACGACGCAGCCGACCAGCCGGGCGAGCAACCAGGGCATGGCCCAGCGCGCCGCCGGCCAGGCGACCGCGGATGCCGCTTCTTCGGCGCTGGTTACGAGCGCCAGCGGTGCGTCCGCCGACGCCGCGCAGAGCGCCGGCCCCTCGGAAAAGAAGCCACCGAAGCCGCCCGGCGGCAAACGCCAACGCGAAACCAACCTCCCCGCCGTGCCCAAGGCGGAGCGGGCCGAGGAGAGTTCGTCCGTCGCCCAGGGCAGTTCGGGCGGCGGGGCCATGTCGGCGGTGAGCCACAACTGGTCGCAGCGGGAACAGACGGCGGAACCATCCCGCGACGAGGACGACGCGGACCAGCCGACCGAAGACGAGCGGGAATCGAACGTTCAGCGCGGCGGCGTCCAGCCGTCGCTCAAGGACCGCAACGAGGCCCCGACGCGGGAACTGGGCATCAGCGGCGAGGAGGGTCCGCCCGGCACCGGCCGCGGCGGCCCGACACCGCCGAAGAAGTCGCGCGGCACCGCGTCGCTGGTCCTCGGCGTGCCCGTGCCGGACTTCGTCAAGGGACGGATAGGCCCCGGCGTGACCAAGGTCACGCACGAGCGGATCGAGCCGACGCCCATGCCCGGCGAAACGGCCGTCGCGGCCGAGGTCGCCCGGCGGACGTCGCCCGAGGCGCCGAGCCGACGCTATGACATCCCGTCGGCGTTCGCCGACATCGTACGCAGGTATCTCGTGACATTGCACTCGGCCGATCAGGGCGAAGCCGCCGGCCGCGGACGCCCCTCGTCGCCGGACAGCGGAACCCGGAAGGAGTAAACGACGCTCATGAGCAACACGAACCCTCAACCCCTCGACGCCCGCGAAGCGACCGAGCAGGCGGCGCGATTCCGCGAGGTCTTTGACCGACTCAAGAAAGAGGTCCACAAGGTCTTCGTCGGCCACGACGAACTCGTGGAGAACGTGCTGAGCGTGCTCCTGACGGACGGCCACGTGCTCCTCGAGGGCGTGCCGGGGCTCGGCAAGACGCTGCTGGCGCGGACGCTGGCGTCCGCCCTCCGGCTGGCCTTTTCGCGCGTCCAGTTCACGCCGGACCTGATGCCCTCGGACATCGTCGGCACGATGGTCCTCCACGAGAAGGAGGGCGGCGGCCACGAGCTTCGCTTCGTCGAAGGACCGCTGGTGGCCAACTTCATCCTCGCTGACGAGATCAACCGCGCCACGCCGAAGACGCAATCGGCACTGCTCGAGGCGATGCAGGAACGGCAGATCTCCGTCTCGCGTCACACAGTGCGGCTGCCCGAACCGTTTATCGTCGTCGCCACGCAGAACCCGATCGAACAGGAAGGGACGTATCCGCTGCCCGAGGCGCAGTTGGACCGCTTCATGTTCAACACGTCCGTCGACTATCCGGCGGAAGAGGAGGAGTTCGAGATCGTCAAGCGGACCACGGCCGACATCGCCGCGGAGGTCAAGCCGACGCTTTCGGGCGAGCGGATCCTGGCGTTGCAGAAGATCGTCCGCCGCGTGCCGGTGGCCGACCACGTGATCCGTTACGCCTTGCGCCTGGTGCGGCTGACGCGCCGCGAGAAGGGGGACGTGCCGCCGTTCATCCGCGACTACGTCAACTGGGGCGCCGGCCCGCGCGCGAGCCAATACCTGGTCCTCGGCGCGAAGGCCCGGGCCGTGTTGCACGGACGGTTCTACGCGAACACCGACGACGTCCGCTCGGTCGCCTACCCCGTGCTGCGGCACCGCATCCTGACGAACTTCAACGCCGAGGCCGAAGGAATCAAGCCCGACACGATCATCCGCCGCCTGATCGACACCGTGGCCGTCGAGGAGCGTCAGGCTGGCGACCGGGAGAAACTGCCCAAGGTGTTCCGCACGGCCGGAGAATAGGACGTGGAAGACCTTCAGCGCTATCTGGACCCACAGGTGCTCGCCCGGCTTGAGGGGCTGCAACTCCGCGCCCGGTTGATCGTGGAAGGCTACGTGTCGGGCGTGCATCGCAGCCCGTACCACGGGTTTTCCGTCGAGTTCGCCGAACACCGCGAATACGCTCCCGGCGACGACCTGCGGTATCTCGACTGGAAGGTTTTTGGCCGCACCGACAAGTACTACCTCAAGCAGTTCGAGGAAGAGACGAACTTGATCTGCTGTTTGTTGCTCGACGCGAGCGAGAGCATGCGCTACCAGAGCGCGGCGGCGCCGATGTCGAAGCTGGAATACGCCCAATGCGCCGGCGCGGCGCTGGCCTATTTGATTCTCCAGCAGCAGGACAGCGTGGGCCTGGCCACGTTCGACAGCGAGGTTCGTGCGCTGGTGCGTCCGAGCAGCAACCCCTC
>CAZUAI010000064.1:0-18765 GCA_964617875.1 uncultured Planctomycetales bacterium
CCGACATCGACCCGACGCACATCCACCCCGGCAACAAGAAGGACAACTTCTGGGAAATGGGCGACACCGGCCCGTGCGGCCCGTGCAGCGAGATCCACATCGACCTGACGCCCGACCTGTCCGGCGGCAGGCTCGTCAACGCCGGCGATGCGCGGGTCATGGAGATCTGGAACCTCGTCTTCATCCAGTACAACCGCGGACCCGACGGCAGACTGACGCCCCTGCCCGCCAGGCACGTGGACACGGGCATGGGTTTCGAGCGGATCACCGCCGTCCTCCAGGGCCGGAAGAGCAACTACGACACCGACGTCTTCTCGCCGATCTTCGCGGGGATCCAGCGGATCACCGGCGCGCCGGCGTACACCGGACGGCTGGAGACCGACGCGAGCGACGAAGCAACGGCGCGAGCGGGTGATCACGCCGCCCTGATGAAAGACATTGCGTACCGGGTGATCGCGGACCACATCCGCACGCTCACGTTCGCGCTGACCGACGGGGCGGTCCCGGGGAACGAAGGCCGCGGCTACGTCCTGCGGCGGATCCTTCGGCGCGCCGTCCGGTACGGCCGCCAGTATCTCGGCGTCCACGAACCGTTTCTGTGCAGGCTCGTCCCCGTGGTCGTCGATGCGATGGGCTCCGCGTTCCCGGAACTCAAGACCAGGCCCGACCGCGTTGCCGAGACGATCCGCGAGGAAGAGGAGTCGTTCATCCGGACGCTCGACCGGGGCATCGCGCTCTTTGAAGAGGCCGCCGATCGCGCCCGGCAGGCAGGGCGAACCGTCATCCGCGGCGAGGACGCCTTCAGACTCCACGACACGTACGGCTTCCCGATCGACCTGACCGAGGTCATGGCCCGCGAACGCGGCATGATGGTCGATGCGGCCGGCTACGAGCGATTGATGGAGGAAGCGAAGGAACGGGCGCGCGCGGCGGGCAAGCAGCACGCCGTTTTTGCCATGTCGATCGAAGGCGGGCTGCCGTCGGTGGACGATTCCCCGAAGTACGAAGGACGGCAGGCCGGGGCCAGGGTCGTCGGCTGGGTGGTGGACAACGAGCTGCGCACGTCGGGGCTGCTCGGCCCGATGGAACGCGAGGTCGGCCTGCTGCTGGATCGTACCTGCTTCTACGCCGAGTCCGGCGGACAGGTTGCCGACAAGGGCGAAATCGCGACGAGCACGGGTCTCTTCGCCGTCGAGACAACGCAGAAGCTCGGCGATGCCGTCCTTCACGTCGGCATCGTGAAACGCGGGCACGTCGAGCCCGGCCAGGACGCGTCGCTCACGGTGGATGCACAGCGCGAACAGACGCGCAGGAATCACACCGCCACGCACGTGCTCAACTGGGCCCTGCGCGAGGTGCTCGAGATCGGCGGCGGCGGGAAAGTCGATCAGAAGGGCTCGCTTGTCGATCCCGACAGAACACGGTTCGACTTCTCGCACGGCAAGCCGCTGACGCCGGACGAGATCGAGCGCATCGTCACGCTGTGCAACGAGAAGATCAAGGCCGATCTGCCGGTCCATACGAAACTCGTCAGGCAGGCCGACGCGTTGAAGATCAACACGCTGCGGGCGGTCTTCGGCGAGAAGTACCCCGACGAGGTCCGCGTCGTCTCGTGCGGCGCCGACATCGACGCCATGCTGAAGGACCCGAAGAAGCCCGAGTGGATGAAGTACCCCGTCGAGTTCTGCGGCGGGACGCACGTCGAGCGAACGGGCGAGATCAGCTCGTTCGTCCTGACGTCCGAGGAGGCCGTGGCCAAGGGCATCCGCCGCGTCGTCGGCATCACCGGCGACAAGGCGGAGAAGGCCGTCGAGGCCGGCCGGCGCCTCCGCGAAAAAGCCGCGTCGATCAAGGCCGGGCCGCCGGACCGCATCGCCGCCGAAGCAGCCGAATTGCAGAAGGTCCTGGCCGACGCCGAGGTCCCGCTCCCGGATCGCGTCGCCATCCGCGAGGCGATCGCCGAGCTGCAGCAGATCGCGAAGAAGCAGAGCAAGCAGGAGTCCGCCCGATCCGCCGACGCGATCCGCACCGCCCGCCAGCAGTTGCTCGACGCCGCCGAGACGATCGGCGGGGCGAAGCTCATCGTCGGCGAGGTGCCCGAGGCGCCGGTGGATCAGCTCCGCGAGGCGGCCGACTGGCTCCGTACGCAGGCGGGCACGGCCGCCGTCCTGCTTGGCATGAGAAGCGCGGACGGCAAGCCGATGCTCCTCGCCGCCGTCACGGCCGACCTCGTCAGGAAGGGCCTGCACGCGGGCAATCTGGTCAAGGACCTCGCCCCACAGATCGACGGCCGCGGCGGCGGAAAGCCCGACCTCGCCCAGGCCGGCGGGAAGAACGCCGACAACCTCCCCGCCGCCCTCAAATCCGGCACCGAGGCGCTTCGCGCGAAGCTGAGCTGACGAGTATCAGCGAGCGGCAAGGCGTTGAGAGAACCACGAGGTGGCCGAACGACGACGATCGCGAGTATGCGGCCGTGGAACGCCGCTTGCCCTGCGGTATATGAATTACGATGCCTTCTTGCGCGTTCCGTTCCGGCGGGCCGGGATCGGCCTCTGGATTCCGGTTACCAGCAGCAAGTCGAGCGTCACGAAATGGTCGGGCATCCCGACGGCAAGCAGCCGCCCATTCCCGGTGATGGCGAAGTTTTCCGGGTGACGAACATCGTAGCGCCGGCCGTCCGCCGTCAGGATACGGAACGGCTCAAACGGCCGCGCGGCCCGCAATCGCTGGATCTCTTGCGTAGTCATAACTTTATTGTAGCATGCTTTGCCCGGCGCAATCAACGCAGCATCCACACGATCGCACGCTGCCCGGAACAAACCATGGACCACGGACAACGAACCTTCCGCGGCTGTCTTGGATGACCTGACCCTCTACGAACGGATTCTGAGCCCCAGGGAGATCGAAGCTCGAAAGAAGAATGGCCCCCCTCTTTGCGGCTTTGGGCATTCGGGCTTTTTTCGTCGTTCGAGCTTGGACGCGTGTCATTTCCCCGCGGCGCGAACCCCGATCCTTTCGCGTGAGCAGCAAAGACCCCCTGTGCGACCCGTTGCCGGGCTGCACAGGGGGCTTGTTTCGAGGCGGCGGCCGTGCTCAGACGCGCCGGCTCTACTGCTTCGCGAATTTCGCCATGATCGCCGCGTTGCCGCTCGGGCACTGCGCGGCGATGTCGATCTTGTAGCTCGCGACGGGCACGACCTCGCCCGTGCCGGTCAGGACCACGCTGTCGGGGAAGATCTCCTTCGGCAGCGTGACGGTGTAGGTCCCGTCGCCCGCCAGTGTCAGGCTGGATGCGCTGACGTTGTAGGACGTCCCCATGGACAGGCCCGGAACGGGCGTCGGCCACGTGGCGGCCGCATCGATGCCGTTGATCTGCGAACCGTCCGCCCTGTAGAAGAACAGGCCGAACTGGTAATCCAGCCGCGTCATCGGGGCACCCGTGTCATCCGTCGGCGGCCGGAACACGAGCGTGAGGTCCTGCGAACCGTCGAACAGCATTGGATCATCGCCTCGACCGGTCTCCGATGCGCCGTTCGGGTCGTATGTCTTCAGCGAACCTGCCGTGCCGTATTGCACGAACGCCGGGATGCTCTTGAAGACGTACGCGATCATCCGCGTGAACTGCTCGCTGGTACCGTCCGTGTACGCCACCTCCACGGTGAACGAGTCGCCGCAACTCATCACCGCCTGCGGCGTGACGAAGGCGTCGTACCGGCCGTCGCCTTCGAGATTAAACGCGTAGCCGGAGGCTGACCAGAGCGGCGCGGGGCCCGGTCCTGGCGCCAGGACAGTGGCCGTCGGCAGGTAAGACGGCGCCGGGATCTCGAGCATTCGCACGCTGGCGATCGTCCGTGTCGCCGTCGGCTCCGGCACGACCTCGAACGTGATCACCGTTCGCGCCGCCAGCGCGGCGTTCTTCGCCTCGTCGGTTCCGGTATAGAACACGGCGGCGTCCTCGACTCCGATCTTCAGGTTCATGAAGAAGCTGGGCCGCACGTCGCCGCCCGGGAGGATGACCCACGCGGCGCGGCCCGGCTCGAAGTCGTTCACGACGCCGTTGCCGTCGTCGTCGGCGTCGAACAGATCGACCAGCCCGTCCTTGTCCCTGTCCGCGCCGCTTCCTGCGCTACCCCCGGAAAGCAACGAGTCCGCGCCCTTCCCGAAGCTGTTCACGCCCACCGGCACCCCGTTCCCATCGAGCCGGATCCGCGTATCGGCGTCGATGTCATCCGCGCCCACGTTCCCGTCCGTCCCCGCGAGGATCGCGCTGGCGCCGAGGTCCGCCGGAAGCGAGATCGTCCCGAGGTCCATTTCGCCGTTGGCCGCGATGCCCGTCGCCCCGTCGCTGGACGGCAGCACGATCGGCCCCAGGGGCTTCCCGTCCGGGCCGAGGATCGTCTGGATAAACGTATTGCCCGCCTCCGAGTCCGGGATGTCGATAAGAAAGCTGCCGTCGGCGTTTACGCTGCCGCGGTAGACCTTCCCGGTCTCATTGCTGACCGCCACGACCGTGCATTGGGTGAGGTCCGTTACATCTGCGGACCGTCCCATCAGCGGGGCCGTGCGCGGCTGCCCCGTTGCCAGCCTTCCCCGAATCGCCGGTGATCCCGACGCGCCGCCCCCCCCGTCCCCGCCCGATAACGGCACATTGCCGGAGTCGGTACTCGGCGGCTGGCAGGCGGACATCAGTCCGACCATCGCCAGGGCCAGCCCGACAACACCGATGCTGCCGAGTGATCGAGAGGACCATCGCATCACAAAACCTCCTGTGAACTCGAAAGGATGGGGCGGGCCCAGGTGCCGCCGTTGCCGATCAACGGCCGGATGCTGCGTGCCGAGGGCCGTGCGGACCCCATACTCGCCGGATATCGACAGTAAGGCGCGGGACCTTTGCGAGAACGCGATTTCGCGCGGGCCACGATAAACGAGACATGGCGCGCACCCGCGACAACGCGGCCGTTATCGGCAACGATGCCCCGCGTCGATCGGCGTCTCGCCGGCTTTGTCGCGCCCGCACAGCCTGCTACAATCCGCCGTGATGGAATCACGCCCTGCGACAGCCCGCCATACCGCTCTGGGAGTGGTGTCGTTTCTCAACGCACGACCTCTGATCGAGGGCATCGAGGACGATCGTGCCGCGGATGTCCGCTTCGCCGTGCCGTCACGGCTCGCGGAAATGCTTGATCGTCGCGATGTGGACGCCGCGCTGGTCCCGGTCGTCGATTTCGCCCGGGCCGGCGGGGCGTGGCAGATACTCTCGGACGCGTGCATCGCAAGCGACGGCGAGACGCTTACCGTGCGGGTATTCTCCCGCGTGCCGCCGCCGGACGTCCGCGTAATCCATGCGGACGGCGACTCGCACACGTCCGTCGTCCTGGCGCAGCTGATCTGGCAGGAGCGGTTCGGCCGGCCGGTTGCGATGCGACCGCTGGCGGCGTTGTCGGGGCCCGCGCCCGGCGGATCGGAGGCGGTCCTGCTGATCGGCGACAAGGTCGTCACGAGCCGGCCGGAGGGCCTTGCGCACGACCTCGACCTCGGCCGGGCATGGAAGGACTGGACGGGCCTGCCGTTTGTCTTCGCCGTGTGGGCGGCCAGGAGCGGACGGGATCTCGCAGGACTCGCGGAGCGGCTGTCGGCGGCGCGGGACCGTGGCGTGGCCGACGCACGACGGCTGGCGGCCCGGCACGGGCCGCCGCGCGGCTGGCCCGTGGCGGTTGCCGAGGCCTATCTGACGCAACACATGAAGTACACATTGACGCCGGAGGCCCGGCAGGGCATGGAGCGGTTCCTGACGCTGGCACGCGCCGCCGGCCTGCTCGCTGCGCCGCGGAACGCCGTAGCAACGTGAGGAGCGTGGACGTGGAGAGCGACGGAGCGACACGGCGGCAAAACGACGAAGCGGCGAAGGCGAGGGCGCTTGAGGCGAAAGCCCGAACAAGCGACCACGGAGAGCCCGACACCCTCACCCCGCCCCTCTCCCTTACCGGGCAGAGGGGGCTTGCGGATGCACCCGCGCCGCCCCTCGCCATGGAAGGGACGACGGGCTGTGGTCCACGCCTTGCCGACGCTCAGGCTCGAACCCCGACTTTCGAACCGCGGACCCGCCTTTCGGACGCCGACGCACTGGCCCTGTTCGCCGAGTGCTCGATTCACGAACTCGGCCGGCAGGCCTTTGATGTCGCCTCGCGCCTGCATCCGGAGCCGTATCGCACGTACGTCGTCGATCGCAACATCAACTACGCCAACTGGTGCACGGCGAAATGCGCCTTCTGCAACTTCAAGGCCGATCCGCCCGGCACGAAGCACGGCCGCAAGGACCTGCCCGGCGGCTACGTCCTGAGCCTCGACGAGGTCGCCCGCAAGATCCAGGAGCTGATCGACATCGGCGGAACGCAGATCCTGATGCAGGGCGGGCTCGTCCCGCCGGAAATCCTCGGTTTCGACTGGTACCTCGACCTGCTGCGGTTCATCAGGCGGCAGTTCCCGCGCGTCCACGTGCACGCATTCAGCCCGCCGGAAATCTTCGCGTTCCACAAGATCTTCGGGATGTCGATCCGCGACGTGCTCCTCCGCCTGCGCGAGGCCGGGCTCGACTCGATCCCCGGCGGCGGAGCCGAGATCCTCGTCGATCGCGTCCGCGACCGGATCAGCGTCGGCAAGACACGGACGGATGAATACCTGGAGGTGATGCGCCAGGCCCACCGCATCGGCATGAAGACGAGCATCACGATGATGTTCGGCCACATCGAGACGATCGCCGAGCGCATCGAGCACTTGCGCCGGGTCCGCGACCTGCAGGATGAAACGGGCGGCTTCACGGCGTTCATCGGCTGGACGTTCCAGCCCGAGAACACCCCGCTCGGACGCGTCAGGCAGATGCCCGTCGAGGCTCCCGCCCGGCAGGGCCCCGGCCGCAGGCAAGGGGTCGATGTGCGGTTAGATTCCCCGCCGAGGCGCGACGGAACGCACGCCGCGGCCGACGCGCCCGTCGCTTGCGCTCCGGGCCCTGACCCGCGACGCGCCGGTGATGTCGAGGACGCGCCGCGCCTGCCCCAGGCGCCCGACGGCCGGCATCTCTGCCTTGCCGGGGCGCACGAGTACCTCAAGACACTCGCCCTCGCCCGCCTGTACCTCGACAACATTCCGAACGTACAGGCGAGCTGGGTCACACAGGGCCCGAAGATCGGCCAGCTCGCCCTGTTCTTCGGCGCGAACGACATGGGCTCGGTCATGATGGAGGAGAATGTCGTCAGCGCCGCCGGCACGACGTACCGGCTGACCGAGCCCGAGATCCGCCGCCTGATCGCCGACGCCGGCTGGCAGCCGCGACGGCGGAACTTCTACTACGAACCGATCGAGTGAGGTCCGCCGACGACATGCGCAACATCGAGCTGAAAGCCCGTTACGCCGACCTCGCCGCCGCCCGACGGATCGCCGAGGCCCTCGGCTCGCGGCCGCACACGGTCGAACGCCAGCGCGACACGTACTTCGGGTGCCGGTCGGGCCGCCTCAAGCTCCGCGAGCGGTGGCCCGATCACGGCCCGGCGTCCGCCGAACTCATCGGCTATCACCGCGACGATGCCGCCCGCCCGCGGGCAAGCGATTACTCCGTCGTCTCCGTACAGCACGGCGATGCTCTTCGCACGCTGCTGGCAACAGCCCTCGGCGCAACCGTGACCGTGGACAAGCGTCGCGTCGTGTACCTGCACGAGAACGTCCGCATCCACATCGACGACGTCGCCGGGCTCGGCACGTTTATCGAGTTCGAGGCCGTGCTCGACGACTCCTGCACCGCCGTCGAGGCCCACGCCAGGCTGCGCCGCCTGATGGACTCATTCGGCATCCGCGACGCCGACATTGTTGCCGTATCGTACGCCGATCTCCTGCAATCCGCCGGATAGCGCCGGCGGATGCCGTTCCCCGTCTTCCCGGTTTCCCGCCTTCTCGCCCGGCCCGCGTTGCATCCTGCGGCGCGGGCCGTTAGCATCCCCGGCATGAAACCCGAAATCTTCGATATCCCGTTCATCCACTACGGCGTGAAGGGCTACGGCTTCATGCTGATGATCGGGTTCCTGACCGGCATCTGGTGGGCCGCCCGACGCGCCATGAAGGTCAAGGCCAACCCCGACATGATCCTCAACGTCGGCTTCATCGCCCTGGTCTTCGGCGTCATCGGCGCGCGGGCCTTCTACGTCCTCCATTACTGGCATCGGACGTTCGCGGGGCGGCCCCTCGCCGACATCGTGAACCTGACCGCCGGTGGCCTGGAATTCTACGGCGGCTTCGTCGGCGCAATGGTCTTCATCATCCTCTACGTCGCCGCGCACGGACGCCCCGTGATGGCCCGCGGGCTCGCCCTCTTCTGGATCGCCCTGGCGGTTTTCATCGGGCTTCTGCTGTTCGCCGCGTTTGCCCCGGCGCCGCCGCGGTCGTACGTGGTGGGGATCATCGCGCTCGTCGTGTTGATCTACATCGTCCGTTCGCTCTGGCAGTGGTCGGGCCGGGCCGGCGGCGGCCAGCCGGCGTCGCTGCGGCTCTACCTGGACATCATGACCCCGTCGCTCATGTGGGGCCTGGCGTTCGGGCGGATGGGGTGCTTTCTGAACGGCTGCTGCTGGGGCGCCACGTGCGAAAACCCGCGGCTGCCCTGGGCCGTGCAGTTTCCCGCCGGCAGCCCCGCCCAGTACGATCAGTGGACCCGCTGCGAAACGACGCTCCCCGCCTCGCTCATCTACATCGAGCCCCGCACCGGCATCGCCTACCCGATGCCCCGCGAGCTGCTCGACGCCAAGTCCGAACGGTTGTACCTCCTCGCCAGGAACCGCTACGAGGCCGCCGAGGAAAAGGTGAAGGAACTGGAACGCGCCAAAGCGGGCGAGGACAAACTCAAGGTCGCGAAAGCCGCGCGCGACCGCGCCAAGACCGTCTGGACCGGCGTCCGCCTCTCCGAGGCCCCCAAGATCGAGAACATGCGCGTCTACGGCCTCCACGCCAGCGACATCGAGCACCGCGCCCGCGCGGCCGACTGCCTCTCGCGGTACGTCCACCCCGTCCAGCTCTACAGCGCCGTCAACGCCCTCCTGCTGGCGTTTCTCCTGAATGCCGTGTTCCACCGGCGGAAGCGGCACGGCGTGGTCTTCGGCCTGATGTGGCTTCTCTACCCGATAGTCCGGATCGTCGAGGAACTGATTCGGGCCGACAACCCCCTCGACACGGGCGGCATGACGATCTCGCAGGCCGTCAGCGTCGGTGGCGTGGTGTTCGCGCTGCTCTGGTTCTGGTGGCTCTCGAAGCTGCCGCTCCGCAGCCCGCGGGCGGTCGCGTTCGTCCCGCCGGCGCCGGCGAAGGAAAGCGACAAGACGAAAAAGCGGTAACCCTCGACCGCACGGAGGCATCTCATGGCTGCGTCACCCATCCGGCGAATCGGCGTGCTGACCGGCGGCGGCGACTGCCCGGGGCTCAACGCCGTCATCCGTTCCGTCGTCAAGACCGCGATCCTCGAACACAACCTCGAGGTCCTCGGCATCGAGGATGCGTACCTCGGGCTGCTCGAGGACCGCGTCCGCCCGATGTCCGAGAACGACGTCTCCGGCATCCTCACGCAAGGCGGCACCATCCTGGGCACGACCAACAAGGTCAACCCGATGAAATACCGCGTCGGCACGGACGCCGACGGCAAGGCCGTCGTCAAGGACGTTTCCGACCAGGCCGCCGCCACGTGCCGCAAGCACGGCATCGACCTGCTCGTCTGCATCGGCGGCGACGGAACGATGGCCGCCTCCTACGGAATGATCCGGCACGGCATCCACGTCGTCGGCGTGCCGAAGACGATCGACAACGACCTGATGAGCACCGACATCACGTTCGGCTTCCTCACCGCGGTGCAGACGGCGACCGACGCCCTCGACCGCATCCACACCACCGCCAGCAGCCACCACCGCATCATGCTTGTCGAGATCATGGGCCGCAACGCCGGCTGGCTCACGCTGTACGCGGGCATGGCCGGCGGAGCCGACGTCATCCTCATCCCCGAGATCCCCTACGATCTCGACGCGATCGGCGCCGCCATCGCCCGACGGCAGGCCAGAGGAAGGCGGTTCACCATCATCGCCGTCAGCGAGGGAGCCGCCCCGAAGGCCGGCCAGAAGGTCGGCACGATGACCGACGACCCTGTCGAGCCGATGCGCCTCGGCGGCATCAGCCAGATCCTCGCCCGCCAGATCCAGGAACGCACCGGCACCGAATGCCGCGCCACGATCCTCGGCCACGTCCAGCGCGGCGGAACGCCCGTCGCCTTCGACCGCGTGCTGGCGACGCAGTTCGGGGCCGAGGCGGTGAAACTCGTCACGACCGGCCAGTGGGACCGCATGGTCGTCTGGCAGAAGGGCGAGGTCCGTTCGGTGCCGCTCGCCGACGTCGCCGGCAAGCAACGCCTCGTCTCGCCCGACCACCCGCTCCTGGGCGTCGCCCGCGGCACGGGCGTCTCGTTCGGAGAGGCGTGACACGGAGGTCTTCCCGTGATTCGGCTCGGTGTGCTCATCTCCGGCAGCGGGCGGACGCTGCAGAACTTCATCGACCTGATCGCACGCGGCGAACTCGATGCGACAATCGCCGTCGTCGTGTCCTCGCTGTCGAAGGTCAAGGGCGTCGATCGCGCCCGTGACGCCGGCCTGCCGGTCGAGATCGTCCGCGTGAAGGACCACCCCGATGTTGCCGAATTCAGCCGCCTCGTCGCCGAGACGCTCGACCGGCACGACGTGCAACTCGCCTGTCAGGCCGGCTGGACGGCGTACTGGCGGATCCCCGACCGGTGGATGGGCCGCGTGATGAACATCCACCCGGCCCTCCTGCCGCGGTACGGCGGGAAGGGCTTCTACGGCCACCGCGTCCACGAGGCGGTCCTCGCCGCCGGCGACGCGGTCAGCGGCTGCACCGTACACTTTGCCAACAACGAGTACGACGCCGGCCCGATCATCCTCCAGCGCAAGTGCCCCGTCCTCCCCGGCGACACACCCGACACGCTCGCCGACCGCGTCTTCGAGCAGGAACTCGCCGCCTACCCCGAAGCGATCCGCCTCTTCGCCGCGGGCAAGATACGCATTGCCGAAGCAATCCGATGACCGGGTACCCCGCCGTTTTGCCGGCGGGGCGCGAATTCCGGCCGGGCGGTCGCGTAGTCGAATCAGGCGATCAGGTGGTCGAGTGCCGGATATCCGCGGTGCCCACCACCTGGCGGCAGCGACGCGCAAAAAACAAGTTGCGTCGGGGAGATGACTTCTCCTCTCGGCCGGGTATACTGGCAGACGTGTATCGGGCGTTCAGCCGATTCGGAGGACCACGATGGCCGGAGTGTATGTGGTGCGGAGCGATGGGGGAACGGCCCCGATGGCTCGCATCCGTTGCAGCAACGAAGACCAGGAACTCCAGCGCGTTCTGGAGAAAAACCATGATCTGTTGCCCGGCGATCAAATCGACCCGGAGGAACCGCGTCGCTGGATGCTCATTAAACGCGAGATGCCCGTACCCGATCCCGGCAGCGGTTTCGACCGTTGGAGTATTGACGTTTATCGGCTGAACGAAAGCGGGAACACCGAGCGAGCCCGGAATCGTCTGAAAGCCATGATCGCCGACGAAGTCGGTCTTCGCGTGCCGGACAACTACGCCACCAACTGGGTCGGGTATCCGGCCTCCGAATGGAGCAGCAAGGTGGACTCTCTTGTCGATGTGCTCGGACGGTTTATGCGGGAGTCTCGCGATGCAGCGAAGCAATCGGGCGATTGATGCAGGCAGCGGCATCGCCACGCCTGGTCCGGTTGCCAGTCGGCCGGCGCGGATGAGGCTTCGGGGCATTCATGGCTCTCGGGAGGCGACAGCATGCGTGGCATGAATCGTATTCGGCGACGGACCCACGGCCTCTTCTCGAAGGAAATGCAGTGGACTGTGACGGGAACCCTCGTGCTTTCAATGGGGGCTGCTGTTCTGGCCGCCCCTGCCGAGGCCCCGGCGGATCGACACGGGATGGACATGGCGAGGCTCAACCTCATCGACGACCTCATGGCCGGCGTCATCCGCAACGGCGACTGCCCCGGCGGCGTCGTGCTCGTCGGCCGCGGCGATGAGATCGTCTTCCGCAAGGCCTACGGCCACCGCTCGCTCGACCCGCAGAAGGTCGAGATGACCGCCGACACGATCTTCGACATGGCCTCCGTCACCAAGCTCGTCGCCACGGCCACGAGCATGGCCGTGCTCGTCGAGCGCGGGCAGGTCAGCCTGCGCGACCGCGCCAAGCGGTTCATCCCCGAGTTCGCCACAAAGGGCAAGGACGACATCACCGTCGAGCAGCTGCTTACGCACCGCAGCGGCCTGGTCCCCGACAACCCCCTCAAGGATTACGCCGACGGCCCCGCCGAGGCCATGAAGCGGGTCTACGATCTGCCGATCCACCACCCCGTCGGCCAGTTCGACTACAGCGACGTCAACTACATCCTCCTCGGCGAGATCGTGAGACGCGTCAGCGGCATCCCCCTCGACGAGTTCGCGAAGCGCAACATCTTCGACCCGGCCGGCATGACCAGCACCTGCTTCAAGCCGCCGAAGGACTGGTGGCCCCGCTGTGCCCCGCAGGAAAAACGGGACGGCCGGTACATCCTCGGCGAGGTCCACGACCCGCGCGCGTACGCCCTCGGGGGCGTCGCCGGACACGCCGGCCTGTTCAGCACCGCCGACGACACCGCCCGCTGGTGCCGGATGATTCTCCGCGGCGGCGAGATCGACGGCCGCCGGATCCTCTCGCCCGCGACCGTCCGCGAGATGACAACGCCGCGCGGCTCGGAAAACGACGACGCCTTCCGCGGCCTCGGATTCGACATCGACTCCGGATACAGCGGCGCCCGCGGCGACCTCTTCCCGCGCGGCCTGTCGTTCGGCCACACCGGCTTCACCGGCACGAGCGTCTGGATCGACCCGACGACCGGCGTCTACCTCATCATCCTGACCAACCGGCTGCACCCGGACGGCAAGGGCGACGTGCTCGACCTGCGGCGGAAGATGGCAACCGTCGTCGCCTCGGCGATCGTCGGCGACATGGGCCCCGGCACCCCCCCGCTGCGAGATGTGGTCATGCTGGCCCCGCCCGGCCTGCGGACGAGGCCGATACATGGAGCGAGTGGAGGTCCGATGGATTCCCGCAAGAGCGGCGCGAAAAATGTGAACGTCCTGACCGGCCTCGACGTCCTGATCCGCGACGGGTTCAGGCCGCTGGCCGGGCGGAAGGTCGGCCTGATCACGAACCACACGGGCCTGAGCCGTGACGGCCGGTTCATCGTGGACCTGCTGGCGAAGGCCCCCGGCGTCACGCTCGTGGCCCTCTTCGCCCCCGAGCACGGCTTCAAGGGCGTCCTCGACGAGAAGATCAGGGACGAAAAGGACCCGACCACCGGCCTGACGATCTACAGCCTCTACGGCAAGACGAACACGCCGACCGACGAGATGCTCAAGGGCGTGGACACGCTCGTCTTCGACATCCAGGACGTCGGGGCACGCTTCTACACCTACGAGTCCACGATGGGCAACTGCATGAAGGCCGCCGCGAAGCACGGCATCCGCTACGTCGTGCTCGACCGGCCGAACCCGATTCGCGGCCTCTACGTCGGCGGGCCGCTGGCCGACCCCGACAAGTTTGGCTTCACCGCCTTCTGGCGGATGCCCGTGGCCCACGGCATGACGATGGGCGAGCTGGCGACGATGTGGAACGCCGAGCTGAAGATCGGCGCCGACCTGACGGTGATCAAGGCCGAAGGCTGGACCCGCGACCTGTGGTACGACGAAACGGGCCTGCTCTGGGTCAACCCGTCGCCGAACATGCGGAACCTGAACCAGGCGCTGCTCTACCCCGGCGTGTGCCTCATCGAGGCGTGCAACCTGTCCGTCGGCCGCGGGACCGACCAGCCGTTCGAGACCTTCGGCGCCCCGTGGATCGACGGCCGCAGGCTCGCCGCGGCCCTGAACGCGGCAGGGCTCGCCGGCGTCCGATTTGTTCCGATCGAGTTCACGCCGGCCGAGGGCCACAAACTCGGCGGCCAGAAGTGCGGCGGCGTCAACGTGCTCGTCACCGACCGCGAAGCGGTCGATCCGGTCCTGGTCGGCGTGACGATCGCGTGGCACCTGCGGTCGCTTTTCGGCGACGCCTTCGAGTTCGCCAGGGTGAACAACCTTCTCGCCAATACCGATGCCCTCAACGCCATCCGCGAAGCGAAGTCCCCGGCCGGCGTCCCCGCGCTGTGGCAGAAAGACCTTGACGCCTTCCGCACGATGCGTGAAAAGTACCTGCTGTATCGCTGAGCCGCCGTATGCCGCCGTACCGCCAACCCGTGAAACGCGAAGCGCAACCGAACGTCCCTTTGTGCCGCAGGCTTCCCGCCTGCAAACGGAGTCCCCATGCGTGATCCCCGGATCGACAAACTGGCACACGTGCTCGTGACCTACTCGGTCAACGTCCGCAAGGACGACATCGTCCGGCTCTCCGGGCCGCCGCTCGCCGAACCGCTCATCCTCGCCCTCTACC
Source organism: uncultured Planctomycetales bacterium (assembly GCA_964617875.1). GTDB lineage: Bacteria > Planctomycetota > Phycisphaerae > UBA1845 > PWPN01 > CAZMVY01. Next base: position 14,564 of record CAZUAI010000064.1, read on the forward strand.
GCGAGGTCATCGCCGCCGGCGGACACCCCGTCGTGCGCATGACCCCGGACGAGTGCCAGGAACTCTTCCTCAAGAACGCCTCCGATCGCCAGCTCGCTTTCGTCAATCCGCTCCTGAAGCACGAGGTCTCGACGATCAACGCCTCCATCGGCATCTGGGGCGAGTCGAACACGAAGGCCCTCACCAACGTCGATCCCGGACGCCAGGCCGCGGCCAGCCGCGCACGCAAGCCGATCCTCGACATCTTCTTCAAGCGGGCCGCGAGAACCGGCAGGGACAAGCTCCGCTGGTCCGGCACGATGTTCCCCAACCCCGCCGCCGCGCAGGACGCCGAGATGTCCCTTGCCGAGTACGAGGACTTCGTCTACGGCGCCGGCAAGCTCGCCGCCCGGGACCCCGCCGCCGAGTGGCGCAAGCTCAGCGTCGCCCAGCAGCGGCTCTGCGACGTCCTCAACAAGGCGAAGGAGGTCCGCTTCGTCACGCCGCAGGGCACCGACCTGCGCGTCGGCGTCGCCGGCCGACGGTGGCTCAACTGCGACGGCCACGAGAACTTCCCCGACGGCGAGGCCTTCACCGGCCCCCTCGAGGACGCCACCGAGGGCGTCGCCTGCTACAGCTTCCCCGCGGTGCACGGCGGGCGCGAGGTCCACGACATCCGCCTCGAGTTCCGCGCCGGACGCGTCGTCAACGCCAGCGCCAGCAAGGGCGAGGAGTTCCTCATTCAGATGCTCGACCAGGACAAGGGCGCGCGCGTCCTCGGCGAAATCGCCATCGGCACGAACTACGCCATCACCCAGTACACCCGCAACACGCTCTTCGACGAAAAGATCGGCGGCACGTTCCACGCCGCCGTCGGCGCCGCCTACCCCGAGACCGGCGGCAGGAACAAGAGCGGCCTGCACTGGGACATGGTCTGCGACCTCCGCAAGGGCGGCCGTATCGAGGTCGATGGCAAGGTCATCAGCAAGGACGGCCGATTCCTCAACCGCGCGTTCCCCCAGCCGGCGTGACAGGCCGCCCGTTCGCCCCGCTCAGGCCCGAAACGTCGGCGAAGGCCCTGCCGCCGGAGCCCGGAGCGCAAGCGACGGGTGGCTTTGCCGGCACCGAAACGCGCACGGCAAATCCGCGAACCGCGATCGGCGGGAGTCCCACTTCGCCCTCGATTCCCCTACAATGCCCCCCATGAGGCAGTCCAGCATCCTGTGGCTCGTCGTTGCGCTCGGCGTCGCCGGCACAGTCGCGATCCGCATCGCGCGGCAGCGGATCGACGCCGACCTCGCCCTGCCCACGACGCCGCCGCCGGCCTCCTCGCCCGCCGTCGCGATGCCGGCGGCGCGTGACTACGTCGCCGACCCCATCGTGGACCCGGCCGAACGAAACAACGGCCCCACGCGGATCGTGTCGATGGCCCCCAGCCTCACCGAGACGTGCTGCGCCCTGGGGCTGCGAGACCGCCTCGTCGGCCGTACGCAATACTGCGTCAACCCCCCCGCCGTCCGCTCCGTGCCCGTGATCGGCGGCCTGGTCGATCCCAACCTCGAAATGCTCATCTCGATCAAACCCGACATCATCCTCATCACGAAGAACAGCGCGCGGCTTCGCGATCAGCTCGCCCAGCTCAAGCTTCCGTTCGAGGAGGTCGCCGACGACAGCTTCGAGGGCATCTTCCTCGGCATACGGCGGGTCGGCGAGATCGCCTGCCGTCCGAAGACCGCCGCGGCTCTGATCGAGCGGTTGCAGGATGAGCTTGCCGCGATCACCGCCCGGGCCCAGACGCGGCACGCCCGGCGCGTCCTGATCGTCGAAGGCAGCCTGCCCGTCCCGCCCGCCCCCGTGTTCGTCGCCGGCCCGGGGCTCTTCCTGACGAAGCTCCTGTACCGCACCGGCCACCTGAACGCCGCCGAGGCCATCGTGGACCGGAAGTCCGGCGAGCTGTCGCTCGAGCAGATCGTCACGCTCAACCCGGACGTGATCCTGGAAACGCGGGCGACCGTTGCCCCCGATACGATGGCCGAGGTCTGCCGGGCGTGGGCCTCGGTCGGAGAGATCCGGGCCATCCGCGATCGTGCCGTCCGGTCGTTCGGCATCGACGCGGACCTCGTCCCGAGCCCGCGGATCAATATCGTGTACGAACAACTCGCCCGCGCACTGGCGGATTGGCGTTAGCTCATGCGGATCGAGGTTCGACAACTCAGCGTCCGCCGTCGCGGCAGACCCGTCCTCCAGGGCGTCTCGCTCTCCGTCGACAGGGGTGAGACGGTGGCCGTCGTCGGACCCAACGGCGCCGGCAAGACCACGCTGCTGCTGGGCATGCTGGGCCTGCTGCCGTGCGACTCCGGCGAGGTCGTCCTCGACGGCGAGCCCCTGCCCCGCCTCTCACGCCGGCAGATCGCCCGACGCATCGCCTACGTACCGCAGTTCCACGAGGGTTTCCTCGGCTTCCGCGTGCGCGACATCATTGACACCGGCCGCTACCCGCACCTGGACCCGATGGAACCGATGGCCGCCGAGGACCGTGCCGCCGTCGAGGCCGCGATCGACCGCTGCGACGTCCGCGACCTGCTCGACCGCACGGCCGATACGCTCTCCGGCGGCGAACGGCAGAAGGTCTGGCTGGCGGCGGCCGTGGCCCAGGGTTCGCCGGCGCTGTTCCTGGACGAGCCGACGAACATGCTTGACCCGAGGCACCAGGCCGAGCTGGTCCGTCTGCTTCGTGATCTCGCCCGGGCGGGCAAGACGCTGATCGTGGTCTGTCACGACCTGAACCTGCCGGCGTTGCTCGATGCCAGGGTCGTCGCCCTCCAACAGGGGCAGGTGGCCTTCGACGGCCCGGCGGCCGGGTTCCTCGCACCGGACCGCCTCCGCCAGGTGTTCGAAACCGAGTTCCGGTGGTTCCGCGATGAGCAGACCAACCGTACCATGGTGCAACTGAGGCTGTAGAGTGAATAACAGGGTGCCCCATCGCTTCAGCGGTGGGGGCGCGAATCGGGTAGGGTGGGCGGCTCTCCGGGACCGCGTACTCGCGGTCACGGGGGTTCGCCCACCTGTTGAGCGCGGACTGGGCTGGCAGCCGCGCCCTTCGTCGAGCGGAATGGTTCGGTGAGCAGAGTTCGAATCACCTTCGTCGCCCTCGCACTGCTCTTCGCAACGACTCTGGTCGTCGCGCCGTGGATCGGCTGGCCCGGCGCGGATGCGGCGCGCGTGCTCTGGACGCTCCGCGTCCCGCGGGTGTGCATGGCTCTGCTGGCCGGCGCGGGGCTCGCCGTCGCCGGCGCGATGTTCCAGGCGCTCTTCCGCAACGCCCTCGCCGACCCGTTCACGCTCGGTGTCTCCAGCGGCGCGTCGCTGGCGGCCGCGTACGCGATGCTCCACGGCGTCACGGGGCTTCTCTTCGGCGTGTCGAAGCTGAGTCTGGCCGCCCTGGCCGGCGCCGTCGTGTGCGTCCTCATCGTCTACGGCATCACCCGGCTCAAGCAGGGCTTCTCCACCGGCACGCTGCTCCTGGCCGGCGTGACGATCGGCTTCGTCAGTTCCGCCCTGATCGTCCTGGCGATGTTCCGCGCCGACCAGCACGACATCCAGGCGATCATCAAGTGGCTGATGGGCTCCTGCGAGGTCGCCAGCCTTGACCCGGCCCTCGACGCCTTCGTCTTTGTCCTCGTCGGCACGGCCATCGCCCTCTACTCGCACCGCGACCTCGACCTGCTGATGATGGGCGAGATGGTCGCCGCCGCCCGGGGCGTCTCTGTCCGCCGGGCCCGGCGCCGTGTCTACCTCGGTGCCTCGCTCATCACCGCAGGGATCGTCGCCCAGTGCGGGCCGATCGGCTTCGTTGGGCTGTTGATCCCGCACATCATGCGATTCCTGGTGGGCCCGACGCACCGTCGGCTTCTCCCCGCGTGCATGCTGGGCGGGGCAATCTTCCTCCCGCTTTGCGACGCGATCGCACGCACCGGCGTGCTGGTGGGCTCGTCGCGCCAGCTGCCCGTCGGTGTCCTCACCAACCTGGTCGGCGGCGCGTTCTTTCTCTACCTCCTGTTACGGCGAAGCGAGGAAAGCCCGATTCTCTGACCCCCCCGTCGGCATTGCGACAGCAGGGCCATTCCGCATCACGATGCCGGCGCGCACAAAAAACCCAGGCGAGAGCTGCTCTTGGAGCAACCCAAGCCTGGGAGGGAGAGAGAGAGCTCCTTGGCAACGGG
>CAZUAI010000064.1:18865-31360 GCA_964617875.1 uncultured Planctomycetales bacterium
GCCAGGCGAGGGTTGCTCTTGGAGCAACCCAAGCCTGGGAGGGAGAGAGAGAGCTCCTTGGCAACGGGGCCCGCCTTTCGGCGAAGCCGCCTTTCCGTCCGTCGCCAGGCGAGGGTTGCTCTTGGAGCAACCCAAGCCTGGGAGGGAGAGAGAGAGCTTTATGGCCTCCGAGAGCCCTGGCTTTTCCCCGTGCTTTTCCCGGGTACTTTTCCCCCCTGGGCCACTCGAACTCATCCTCGGACGTCCCTCACGCCTGAGGACGGCGTTTTCCTCCTCCGATCCTTGCGACCCCTCCTGTTCGCCTGCTATCCCACCACCCGTCAGTGGCTTTGCCTCTCCGGGCTTGTCGCCTCCGCTGTGGCCGCGTCCTCAACCCTCTGGAGCCGGCTCACCGGCACGATCAACGGGCTCAGCACGCCATCCACATCGACGATCGCAAAGTGGTTTCTCTTTTCCCCGTAGTCGCTAAAGAACACCACTTTGCCGGAAACCTCCAGGCTCGACGTCATCTGGGCCAATATCTGCTGCAGATCAGGACAAACCGCTTCACCCAACCTGAACGACACTTTGGCCCCGGACTTCGGCGAGGACTCGATCACGAGAACCTCCAATTCCCCTCCGCCGCACTTGGTGAGCAATCGCTGTGCCAAAGCCAACGAACCCGGGAGCACATGACTGTTTTGTCCCCAAGTCGCTCCCCGAACCTAAGTTGCGCGCGACACCCACCGTACTCTCGCTGATCCTCGCTCGGCCGGCCTGTGAAACCGATTTCCTCCCGTGTCTCTCAGTCGCCCGGGCGGGAACCCGCCGCACGCCCACAAATCAGCGGCAAACCCGCACCCGGGCCAACCCGGCCCAGCCCCGATGCAATGGGAAACGCATTTCCCACCGTTGCACCGGGATGCACACCCGAACACGCAAGCAATGCGCCCTCGACTCGAACGCCGCCAAAACCCGGCGACCGATCCGTCGAGAACCACCCTGCTCTCTGCCACTACCCAAGAAACCGATTCGCCCAACGATGTGGGCTTTTCCCTTTCGTTGCCACGGCCCCTCAGCCGACCGGCAACCCGCGGGTCCTCCAACCCTCGAGTCCTAGAATAACGCGCCTTTGTTGAATTTGCAAGATGGTTGTGCAGTTTTTTTCCGGGCATCGCCCCGCAACCCCCTCTCTCCAATATCCGCCCAACTATCCACAATTTCCTGTCAAAAATGACCTTACACGAGTGCCGTCATCACAGTTCGCGACTGACCAGGGCCACGACCACCCCTTGAATGGAAAAATCCATACTCTCGTCTATCACAATCGGCGGGATCCCCGGATTATCGCCACGCAGGACCACCTGCGGCGAGCCCGAGCGGTGCTCCACCAGCACCCGCTTCAGCGTCGGCTCGCGATTCACGAGACACGCGCAGATTCGCCCCTGCACGTGCTCCGGGTTGACCTCCGGGCGGTAGTGAACCAGCACGATGTCGCCCGGCTTCAAGGTGGGTTCCATCGAGTCGTACGACAGGCGCAGGCAATACCGGTCGGCCGCCCACTGGTGGCGGAGCACGGGGAACACATCGGGCTGTTCCTGTGTCGCGAGGGAAGGCGCACCCGCGGGGATCGAGCCAAAGAGCGGCAGGTCGCGAGTCTCGAGCGGCTGCGGGGCATCATGCTCGATGCCGTCGCCGATCAGCAACGCCACAGGCACACCCATCGACTCGGCCAGATTCCGAACAACGGCGGTCGAGGGGTTGCGCCGGCCGCGTTCAATCTCACTCAGATAGCCCTGGTTGATGGCCGCCCGCTGCGCCAGAGCCGCCTGTGTCAGGCCCAGTCGCTGACGATGAAAGCGGACGCGAGAACTGACAGGCGCGCCGGCGGGAAGCGGATACGGCAGGTCCACGGCCATGTGACGCAGTATGCCGGTGCGACGACGGGGCTGTCAATGCAACGCCCGCCGACGCAATCCAACGACACCGCCGCGTGCCTGCGACGCCGGAACGGCCGCGTTACGAAGAGGTGCCGACCGGAGCCGCAGTACGAAACGATTCCTCAAGAAGGTCCGACAAGTGCACCTGCTCGAGCACGTCCTGCGCCTGTGCCATTGCTCGCGTCAGGGACTCGCCGAACACGCGTTTGAGCTTCGCCGGCGCCGTCGGCGGAAGGGCAAGGTCCGTGCTGCTCCAGGCGCCCACGGCCTGCAGAATCTCATACACGGAGATGCTCTGGGGCTCCCGCGCCAACTGGAACCCGCCGCGCGGCCCCCGATCGGACCGCAGCAACCCGGCGCGCGCGAGGGCGCTGAGCACCTTCGCGGTGTACGCCGTCGGCAGACCCAGGCGGGTCGCCACATCCGCCGCCTGCACTTCCGTCGGCGGCTCGCCGGCGCGTCGCTCAGCGATATCCGCCATCGCCATCAGGGCATACGAAACCGCTTTGTTACGAACCATGGCATCGATCCTTTCGCTGGTGCGAGCATCCAGATGCTCGACACCCTGTAACTCCGACATTCAACTCGCGGACACGGCCGCGAGAGCCTCGACCCGCGACAATTCCGCGACGCTCGTTCGAGAAATCCGCGGAACTTGATCAGGGGTTCTGCCCTCTCCACTATTGTAGCATCACCGATGGTACGAGTCGCGAAAGCAATTGGCAATACCCGCAAAATCGTCGTATGCTCGCAGAGTACGTGACCGTCCCGCGGATAGCCTGGGTTCGACAGCATGGGTGGCATTGGTAAACACAGTTGGCTAAAGGCTTTAGGCCCGGAAGACCTTCCGGATGAGTTGCTCGTCGGTATGGTCCGATATCGTCGCGTCGAGACGCTCAAGCACGACTTCTTTGCTGCGACCGGCCTCTATGCCCTTGACGAACTCACCGCAAGCGACACTGCCAACCCCGTCGCTCCGGCTAAGGTGATTCTCAAACTCGGCCGAACGGCGGACCTGTTCGGTCTGCCGATGCGCCCCGTCGGGCGGTGGCTTGCGCAGCGTGAGGCGCGTCACTATGCCGCGTTACAAGGCATCGCGGGCGTGCCGGCCTATCTCGGCCTGTGGCGCGACCACGGGCTCATTCACGAATACATCGAGGGACATCCGCTTCGCCGTCACGAATGGGTCAACGATGATTTTTTCCCGCGGCTCGCCGCGCTGTTGCGAACGCTCCACGAACGCGACATGGCCTATGTCGACCTCGAGAAGCGGGAAAACATCCTCGTGGGTGACGACGGCGCCCCCTACCTGATCGACTTCCAGATCAGCCTGTCGCTCGCGGCGCGGCGATGGCGGACCAACCCTTTCGCGCAGTTCGTCCTGCGAAAGCTGAAGGAGAGCGACGAGTACCACCTGCTCAAGCACTGGCGGCGTCATCGACCGGACCAACTGACGCCGCAGCAGATCGAAGCGTCTCTCCGGCGCCCGCTCCACATCGACCTGCACCGCGTGCTGTTCCGCCCGTGGACGCTGCTGCGCCGTCAAACGCTCAAGCGGCTGCACGGCGGCGACTGGGCGCCCCGCGAGGGCGGCCGGGTGTCGTGAACGTGCCGCGGCTTCCCTCTCATTCCGCCGGCATCTTCTCGTAGCCCCGCCGCCCCATCAGATGGAACGTGATCTTCTTGCCCAGCTCGACGGCCGGCTGGTCATACGGGTCGATCCCGAGCAGGTATCCGGCGATCGTCGTCGCCACCTCGTACAGGTAGATGAACTGACCGACCGTGTGCGCCGAAACCCGCGGAAACCGAATCGTGATCGACGGCCGCCGGCTCACGAGCATCGCCTTCTCCGTGGCCTTCTTCTCGGCAAGAAGCAGTTCGTGCATCGACGCCCCGCCGAGGTAGCGCATCGCCTCGACGTCGGCGAAGGCGCGCGGGATCTGGAGATCGCGGGCGGGCTGCTCAACCTCGAGAAAGACGACGACCTTGTCGTTCGGCCCCTCACGATAGAGCTGGATCTGCGAGTGCTGATCGGTCGCGCCGAGCGCCTTGATCGGCGTCGGCCCCGCGTAGACGACGCGCCTGCCCGAAGCGTCGAACTTCTTGCCGAGGCTCTCGGCCCAGAGCTGCCGATACCAGTCGGCGAGGTCGCGAAGGGCCTGGCTGTACGGCATCATCACGTGCAGCTTCTTGCCGCGCTCATAGTACAGGTGCATGACGGCGGCGATCATGGCGGCGGGGTTCGCGGCAAGGCTGGTCGCCTGCACGCGACGGTCCATGGCCGCGGCGCCGGCAAGCAGGCCCGCGATGTCGATCCCGCACATCGCCGCGCTGAACAGACCGACGGGGCTCAGCACGCTGAAACGGCCGCCGACGCCGTCCGGCACAATCAGCGAACGGTAGCCCTCACGCCGGACGATCTCGCGCATCGATCCGTGGCTGGCGTCGGTCGTGACGAGGATGTTGCGGCGCGCCGCAAGCGGCCCCAGCCTCCGGCGGAGCAGGTCGCGGACGACAAGGAACTGCGACGACGTTTCCGCCGTCTCGCCGGACTTGCTGATGACGTTGAACAGCGTGCTCGCGAGCTGATCGTCGAGCAGATCGAGCAACTCGGCGAACTGCGTGGCATCGACATTGTCCATGACGAACAGCCGCGGACCGCTCCGTCCGCGCGGGCCGCCGCGCGGCATGAGGTTGTAGTACGGCGGATTCAGGGCCGTCTGCAGAGCGGTGTTGCCGAGTGCCGAGCCGCCGATGCCGAGCACGACGAGGTTCTCGACCTGCCCCCGCTCCGCGGCGAGGACCTCGATCTCGCGCCGCGTGTTCTCCTGGTAGGGCAGTTCGCGATACCGGTGCCTGCCGGCGGCGCGCTCGTCGGCCAGACGGGCCAGGATTCGCCGGATCCGCGGCGCGATGGCGCGCAGGTCGGCCGGCGCAATCCGGTGTTCCTTGCCCAGCCGCGAGTCGGTCGCCGAGCGGACATCGAGTGCGATCATCGGTTCCGGTGCTGTCATGGGTCGTAATCCTCCACATCCACGCGCTGGAGCTTCGAGTGCTCCAGGATCAGGGTCTTCTCGCCATAGGCGTTGAACTTCACGCCCGCCCGCGTCCGGCCCGGGTGATGATCGATCCACACCACCCGCCCGTATCCGTACGACGGGTGCCGGACCAGCTGGCCTCGCCGCCAGTCGGCAAACCCGCGGCCGCAATCCGCCGCGCCCGCATCTTCCCTCGTGTTCCGGCGTTCGTCCAGCGCGATCATCTCCGTGTGCTCGGCGGGAATCTCGTTCACGAACCGGGAGACGGCCGCACGTTCCGACCGGCCGCGATACTCGCGATAGCGGGCATACGTCAACGTAAGCCTCTCCTTCGCACGGGTCATGCCGACGAAAAAGAGCCGGCGCTCCTCTTCCAGCTCGCCGCGGGCGTCGCTGTGCTGGTGATGCGGGAGGAGGCCCTCCTCGCACCCGGCGATGAACACGACCGGGAACTCGAGCCCCTTGGCCGCGTGGAGCGTCATCAGCGTGACCGCCCCGGCAGCGGGGTCGTAAGCGTCCTGGTCGCTGACGAGGCTCACCTGGTGCAGCCACTCGACGAGCGAGCCGTCCGGGTGCTCCCGGTCGTAGTCGGCGGCGGCGGTGATCAGCTCGTTGACATTCTCGAGCGGCTCGGGATTGGCCTTCGCCTCCTCGCACAGCGACGCCTCGTACCCGCTGTGCAGCAGCACGTGCCGGATGGCCTCCTCCGCCGAGCCGTTCACGACCGGCGCGAGCAGCTCGATCATCTTCGCGAACTGCTGCAGCTTCGTGACGGCATGGCGGGAGAGGTCGCCGATTCCCGCAGGCTCTCGCACACACTGAATCACCGGCGTGGCGGTCGCCCGGGCATGCTCGCGCAGACGATCGACCGTGGCCTTGCCGATGCCGCGGGCCGGCGTGTTGATGATGCGGAGCAGCGAGACCTCGTCGTTCGGGTTGATCAGGACGCGAAGGTAGGCGAGGACGTCCTTGACCTCCTTGCGGCCGTAAAACTCGACGCCGCGGATGATGCGGTACGGAATCGTCGCCCGGCGCAAAGCTTCCTCCAGCATCCGCGTGAGGGCGTTCACACGGTAGAAGATCGCGATGTCGCTGAACGGGCGCCCGCCCGCCGCGAGTTGCCGGATCTGCTCCGCGATCCGCACGGCCTCGGCCCCGCCGTCGTCGCACTCGACGATCCGCACGGGTTCGCCCGCGACGTTCTCCGTCCAGAGCGACTTCTTTCTGCGGTCGCGGTTCCGCGCGATGACGCCGTCGGCCGCCGCCAGGATGCTCTTCGTCGAGCGGTAGTTCTGCTCGAGCCGCACGACCTTCGTCTCGGGAAAGTCCTCCTCGAACTCCATGATGTTGCCGAGGTTCGCGCCGCGCCAACCGTAGATGCTCTGGTCGGGGTCGCCGGTGGCACAGAGGTTGTGGTGCTTCAGCGCCAGGCCCCGGGCAATGAGGTATTGCGCGTGGTTGGTGTCCTGGTACTCGTCCACGAGAACATAGCGGTATTGATCTTCGAGGCGGTCGCGCAGCTCCGGGTCGTCGCCGAGCAGGTGGGCCATCCGCAGAAGCAGGTCGTCGAAATCGAGGGCGTTCTGCTCGGCGAGCAACTTCTCGTACGCACGGTAGATGCGGGCGATGGTCCTGCCGGTAAAGCCGTCGGCCTCGCGTTCCGCCTCGTCCGGACCGAGCATGGCGTTCTTCCAGCGGCTGATGCGGGCCTCGACACGGCCGGGCGCGAAGTTTTCCTCGATCAGGTCGGCACGCTGGATCGCGTCCTTGATCGCCGCGATGCGGTCGGACTGGTCGAAAATCGTGAACGAAGCCGGGATGCCCGCGCGACTGCCGAACCGCCGCAGGAGCCGGGCGCACAGCGAGTGAAACGTGCAGACGGTCATCTCCGGCCCGACGCCCAGGGCGGCGATCCGCTGCGCCATCTCCTCGGCGGCCTTGTTCGTAAACGTGATGGCGAGGATGTGGCGGGCCTCGGTTGCGGTCGCGGCCAGGTAGGCGGCACGGCAGGTGATGACCCGCGTCTTGCCGCTGCCGGGGCCGGCCAGCACGAGCAGCGGGCCGTCACGGTGCATGACCGCCTCACGCTGGGGCGGCGTCAGGCCCGCCAGGACATTATCGAGATTCACCGCCGACGTCGGCATCCGGAGGTGTATATAGCCCGGCGGCCGTTCCTGCAACGCCGGGGATCAGACTTCGATGCTCAACGAGGTCGCGACCGGCTCGGCAGTCGCCGCCTGCGGAACCTGGCGGGGCGGCATCGACGGGCGGGCTTCCGACGGTGCGGCGTCCCCCCCCCGCTCCTGCCTGAGCTTCTCGATCAGCAACACCCAGGTCTCGCGCTGGTGCCGCAGGATGCCCAGGGCCTCGTCCAGCGCCTGCAGGTCCCGGTGCATGTTCGCATCGACGAGCCGGCGATAGATGAAGTTGTACAGGGCGGACATCTGCGCGCAGAGGCTCGGGTTCACTTCCGGCCGGAGACCGGCCTGCAGTTCAAGGACGATCTTCTGGGCCCGCGTAAGGCGATCGTAGATCTTCTCGTAGTCCTTCGCCTCGATGGCGTCGCGCCCCTGGACGGCGAACCGGATTGCCCCGTCGTACAGCATCAGTTGAAGCTGTTCCGGGGTGGCAGTCATCACCGCGTCGCGCAAGTAGGCGTCCGAGCCGGATGCACTCATGGCGCCGGTGTTATCGGCTGCTGCGGAAGGTGACTTTCGTTTCGATTTCAAGCGCTGGATATGCCCGTCAGCGTGCTGCCAACCGAAGACGCCAGGCTCGCGAGAGAGGATATCGCGGATTGCTGCTGTTGAAGTTTGGCCAGGGCCTTTTCCATCGATTGAAATTCGGCCTCCAGCCGCTTCTGTTTCCGATCCAGCAGGTCCTGCATGTACTTGACACGTTCATTGAACATGTCGTTCCGCTTCTGCAGTTCATCCTCCTGCCGACTCAGGAGGCCCGTGCCGGTCTGTGTGAGGCCGTCGATGGTCTCCTGGATGACGTAGCCCGCGCCCAGGTTGACCGTCTTGTTGTCCACGGTCTTCTGGAGCGTGAACAGCTTCTCCACCGATGCGGCGTTCGTCTCGACGGCCTTCTTGAACTTCGCGGAATCGAATACGAGCTTCGCCCCGGCGCCGAGCGTCAGGCCGACGGAGCTGAGCCGCGTGTACCCGGCGTCCGCGCCCGGCACCACCTTGGTGAGCATCTCGTACATCCGGGCCTTCGCGAGCCGGATCGTGCTGTCGGCGAAGAGGACGCCGCCCTGGAGCGTCTCCGTGTTGAACTCCGTCAGCTTGTTGATCCGATCGACGGCGTCGTTGTACGTCTTGACGAACACCTCGATGTCCGAGACCATCTTCTCCGCGTCCCGCACGACCGAGACCGTCACGGGCTGCGACGACGTCCCCGTGAGTTCCAGCGTCAGTCCCTGCACAACCCCGCTCACGGTGTTCGAGGACGTGACAATCGGCATGGAGCCGGCCGTGCCGCCCGCGCCGAAGAAGACGACGGCGTCGCGGGCATCGACCAGCGTCGAGAAAGCCAGGCCGGTGTCGCCCTCGTCCAGGAAGAGGCGGCCCTGCGTCCCGGTGGTCTTCGACAGAACGGCCAGGCGGTACGGATCCAGCCGTGTGCCGTCATTCACGACGGATGCCGACAGCGCGCCGCTCGCCTCGTTGATCTTCCGGGCCACGTCCTGAAGCGTGTCGGCGGCGCCGATCACGATCCGCGTCTCGAACGAGCCGTCGATGGTCGTCTCGTCCTTGGCGGCCTGCTTCCGGAGGTTCAGATCCGCCGCCGTCGTGCCGCCGCTCTCCTGGACGTTGAGCAGCAGCGTCCCCCCGGCCTTGTCCTCGAGCAGGATCCCGTCGCCGTTATCGTTGATCCGCGCCGTCACATTCAACCCCGGCGCCGCGTTGATCTTGTTCAGAACGTCGCCGATCGTCCGGTCCGTCTGCGCGTTGAGTTCAATCGTCTGGGCGTAGCCGAGGCTGTTGGTGATCTTGAACTTGCCGGCGCTGACCCCGCGGCCGCCGTTGAGCTGCGACAGCTCGGTGGCCTCGCCGATGTACTGAAGCTGCAGGTTCCCGCTCGACAGCCTGCCGGTGGCGGAGCCGGCGATGTGCAGGTCCGTCGCGATCGTGCCTGTCAGATCCGCAATCGTCATCGGTCCGGCGCCGCCGGAGAGATCGGTGATGACGATGCCGAGCCCGGAGCGGCTCAGTTCGGCGCGAACCTTGGACACGTTCGTCGTGGCATTGATGAAGTCCAGCACATCCTGCACCGTCTCCGCGCCCGACAGGTCCAGCGCCGTGGTCGTGCCGTTGCCCGCGGTGATCCGGATGGCCCCCGCGCCCACGCCCTTTCCCCCGTTGAGCGATTTGAGCAGGGTCGTGTCGAGCCCGGCCAGGATCCGCCGCGAGGCCAGTTGCCCGGTCGCCGCGTCCAGAAGGCCGAGGTCATAGGCCGCCTTCGAGTCATTCTGCGCCGTGACCGTCGTGGCCCCGCTGCCGGCGCTCATGTCCGACAGAACGAGCCGGAAGCCGTCGTCCGCGACGGACGCCTGCAGGAGGCCGTCCTCGTTGCCCGAGGCGTAGTTGATGGCCCGCAGCACGTCGCCGACGGTGCGGATGCGGTAGATGGTGTTGCCTCGCAGGGACGCGGTGCTGGTCTTCCCGGCGATGCCCAGGTCCCGTGCCGCGTAGCCCGACACGTCCTCGATGATGAGATCGCTGGCGGCCTTCTGGCCTTCCAGCACGGACGTGTCCGTAATCTGCAGGCTGGAGGATACGGCGGCGATGTTCACGCGCAGGCTGTCCTGCGTCCCGTCAACCTTGGCCGCGCTCAGCCGGTTCACCACGTCTTCGATGGTCCGCGCCCCGGTCAGGTCGACCGTACCGGTCTGCCCGGCCCGGTTCGTGATGCGGACCGTGCCCAGCCGGACGCCGTTGCCGCTGTTCAGCTCTTCGAGCCGCGCCTTGAACTGGAGGCGCCCCGAAAGGTTGATCGCAAGGGTCTTGCCGTCCCGCCGCGTGATGACAAAGTCGTCGCCGAGGCCGCCCGCGCGGCGGACGCCGTTCCCGTCGTTCAGGATGCCGAGCGAGGTCCCTGTGCCGAGTTGCAGGACGCGCGAGCCGACGATCTGCGCCCCGCTGCTGGACCCGGCGATCCCGAGGTCCGCCGCGGTTCGCCCTTCGCCGACGTCCATCACCAGGAGCGAACCGGTCCCGCCCGAGGCGTCGGTGATGACGAGATGGTCGCCCTGCACCCTGGCCTTGACGCCGATATCGATGCGGGAGTTGAACGCCTTCAACACGTCGTCGATCGTAAACGCGGCCGACAGGTCCACATCCGCGGTGCGACCGCTGCGGTCCGTGATGCGGACGATGCCCCGCTGGACGCCGGCGCCTCCGTTGAGCATCTCGAGCGACGTCGACGGGTTCAGTGCGCCCTTGCCCGTCTCGATGGTCAGCGTGCCGGAGCCGACCGGTGTCTGGTCCTTGTCGGACATGCCGCGGGAGATGATCTGGTGGTTCGTCGCGAGTGAGTGGACCTGGAACGTGTAGGTCCCCGTCGCCGTTCCCTCGGCGGCGGTGGCCGTCAGCGCGTCCGTGTTCGAGCTGGTCGCCTTGGCCGATCGAAAGTACGAGGCCTCGTCGAACCGCGTGGCGCCGCTCTTGATCGCCATCAGACGGGCGGAGACCTCGAGCAATGCCGTTCGCTGCTCCGTGGTGGTCTTGATGCGCGCCTTGAGCTGGTCGAGCGGGCGGGCCTCGATCGCCATCAACTGCTTGACGATGTCGGCGATCGGCAGACCGGAGATCAGTCCGGTGCCGGTTGTAATCGTCCCCATGGTTCCATGCCCTCATCGGTGCCGCATCGCGTGCGACGGCGGCACGGCCTCCCGCCGGACACGCCACGCCCATGGCGTACCCTGCCCGGCTCGGCGGAACGTCCTGTAAGAAGAGTATCGGAAGTCCAGGGGGGGAGGCTTGACCTTCAGGATGCGCCCGGCGGCCCCAAAAGGCGAATCGCCTGGTGACCCGTCCCTGAGTCGCCAGGCGATAGACCTGTGTAATCCGAATTCCTGTTCCCTGCCGGGGCCTCCTAGCCTCGGAGCAGGGAGAGGACCGACGATGGCAACTGGTTCGCCATTCCCAGGATCTGGGTCGCGCTCTGCACGAGGATCTGGGCCCGCGTCATCTTCGACACCTCGCTCGCGTAATCCGCGTCGCGGATCGTCGATTCCGCGGCCGTCACGTTCTCCAACGCCACCTTCTGGCTGTTGACGTTGGTCTCGATCTGGTTCTTCTGGAGCCCGCCGATCCGGCCGCGGATGATCGCGACCTGGCTGATGGCCTCCCCCACGATATCCTCGGCCGCTTCGTAGTTCTTCCCGATGATCGAATTCGCCCCGCCGGATTTCACGGTATAGAGGAATCCGACATCGTTGTTCCCGAGGTTCGACGTGGCGATCGACGGGATGCCGATGTCCACGCGCCCGGCCAGGCTGACCTCCGGTCCGATCTGGAACTTGGCGCCGCCGCCCGTGATGTAGAACCGGGTGGTGGTTGCGCTCTGAGCCATGGCGGCCGTCAGATCCACCACCACGTCGTAACCGTTCCCTCGCAGACTGGCCTTCTTTCCGTCAACGGACGCCTGCTGGCCGTTGATCAGCACGGAGGCGTCCACGCCCGTGTCCTGCGACGTGCTCCCTTCGCTGGCGATGAAATCGCCCTGGAGGGCCTTGACGGCCACAAACGCCTTGCTGCCGAACTCGGTGCTTCGCAGGTAAATGTGGTTCCCGGACGCCGTCGCCGAAACGCCCGTCATGGCCTTCGACCCGTTGATGCCCACCGCGATGCTGCTGAGACGGGTCCCGCTGGCGAACGAAAAGGCCTCGACTCCCTTCAGGCCGGTGATCTCGACCGTGATGTTTCCATTGATGCCGGAGCCGGTCGCCAGTGTGTAGGTCAACTGGCCGTGCTCGGCGCTGTTGGTGACCTCGACCTGCACCGCGCGGTAGCCGTTGTCGGGCAACCGGGCGCCGAACGTCGTGACCTGCACGATGCCGTTCGAATCCACGCCGGACAGCGTGTATGCCAGGTTGCCGTTGATGAGCTTCTCGCCGGCGAAGGTGGTCGTATTGGCGATGCGGTCGATGCTCTCGAGGATCGAGTCGATCTGCAGCTGGTTCGCCTGAAGCTCCGCGCGGGTGATCGCGCCCTCGTTGGCGCTGCTCACGACGAGGTTCTTCATGTCAAGCAGCAGAGCGGACACCTCGTTCAACGCACCCTCGGCCACCGACAGAACGTTAATGGCGCGGGTCGAGTTGTCGATCGCCGATTGGATCCCGCGAATCTCGCTCCGCAGGGTCTCGGATGCGATCAGACCGGCAGGATCGTCCTTGCCGCGATTGATCCGGAGACCGGTGCTCAGGCGCTCGAGCCGCGTCGTCAGATCGGTCTGATTGGCGACGAGCCGGTGAACGGCCTGAAGGGCGGGAATGTTCGTGTTGATTCGACTCATGGTATCCTCCGTGA
>CAZUAI010000065.1:0-31086 GCA_964617875.1 uncultured Planctomycetales bacterium
GAATCACCTACCCCAAGACGGCGCCGACCCAAAGCTGGTGAGAAATGCGGGTTAGACAACTTACGCGCGATGCCATAATCGGTTCGCAAGAGAGCCCGAGGCTGGTCAGCGTCACAACTTGTTGAAAAAACGATAGTTATTGGAACCTGACCACGGAGGCGCGCCGCCGATCAACAAGCGAAAATTGCTCACAGCGATATTATTCCGCGAAAGTCGCTTGACAGGTGCCGATGTTAGGTGTATGTTAGGTTCTGTGTGAGCGTCGTTGGCCCGGAGAATAGGTCGGATGGTGTGGCAATCACAGACATCGAGGGACGACCGGGAATCCTTGGGCGGGGGGTTGGGGCTTTCGGCCCGCGAGGCCGACGTGTGTCTTCGGTTCGGGGTGCTCGCGGACTCGAACGAGCCGGCCGTCGCATGGCCGGTGCCCCCCCGCCTGTCCCGGGGCACGATCACGCTGGTCAGCGGGCCGTCGGGCTCTGGGAAGTCGTCGCTGCTGGCGGCGATCGAGCGGACCATCCCCGAGAGCCGATGCGTTCGCCAACTCCCCTTTCCGCAGGATGTGTCCGTCGTCGATGCGGTCGCACCCGGCCAGTCGCTGATGGATGCGCTGCGGGCGCTGACGGCCTGTTCGCTGGCCGACCCCCGGTTGTGGCTGCGGAGGTTCGACGGCCTTTCCGAGGGCGAACAGTTCCGCGCCCGCCTGGCCCGGGCGATCTCGCTGCGCGGGCGAGGACCCGACGGCCCGGTGCTCTGCGACGAGTTCGGCTCGTCGCTGCACCGCCGGCTGGCGCGGGCCATCGCGTTCAACCTCCGCAAGCTCGCTTCGCGCGAGGGGCTGACTCTTGTCGTGGCGACCGCCGCCGAGGACCTCGAACGCGACCTGCGCCCGGACGTGGTGATTCGCCTCCGGGGCGGCGCCAGGGCCACCGTCGAGACGCCGGGGGCGGGCGCGCCGACCGACGACGAGGCCTCGCCGACGTTCGCCAAAGACCTGGTGATCGAGCCCGGGGTGATGGACGATTACCGCTCGCTGGCGGACCTGCACTACCGACGTCGCCAGGGAATCGGGGCGGTTGATCGCGTTTTCGTCCTGCGCGATCGGCGCACGCGCGAAGTGCTGGGCGTGGTGGTGTACGCCTATCCGCCGTTGGAGCTTGCGCTCCGCAACGCGGCGCGGCTGAACTGCGAGGTGCGCATCCTGCGCCGGCTGATCATCCACCCGGATGTGCGCGGCTGCGGGCTCGGGAGGCGCCTGGTAGCCGAGACGCTGCCGATGGTCGGCACACCGTACGTGGAATGCCTCACGGCAATGGGCGCGGTCAACCCGGTCTTTGAGCGGGCGGGGATGCGGCGGATCGGGTTGTGCCCCGGTCAGCCGAAGTACGAGCGCATGTTGCGCGAGCTTCGCTCCGGGGGCGCGGACCCGCTGTCGGCGGGGTTTGTCTCGGAGGTGTGCCGGCAGCCGCGCATCCGGCGGATGGTGACGCAGGCGGTGTTCGACTGGTACCGCGCCGGTGCCGAGAACGCGGCGGAGCGTGTGGCGAGACAGTCGGCGTCGATGCTGGCGCAGACGTTTCGGCGTCTGGTCGGCTCGCAGCCGGTGTACTACCTGTGGTCGCGCGGGGCCGGCGCCGAAGCGCCGACGGCGGAGGGCGACGGAGGCGGGCGGGATGGAAGCGATCGGTCGGAGTGAGGGGCCGTTGAGGGGGACGGCGACGGGGGGCCTGGCCTTCTCTCCCTGGGCGGCGGAGGACGTACCGAGGCGATCGGCCTCCGCCGCCCTCTCGCCGGCCGGGATACGGGAACACGAAAGGGGGCACGATGACTCTTCAACGCATGGGACGACGGATGATTCAGCCGTTGGCATCGCGGAAGGTACGCGTGGCACTGGCAACGGTCCTGGCGGCGTACGCGGCGCAGCACGGCCTCGCGTGGAGCGAGGAGCTGATCCTCACGGTGGTGAGCGTCGGCGTGGCGCTGATCCTCGGGATCGCGCACGAGGACGCGGGGAAAGCGACCGGTCCCGCGAGCCGCGACGCGGAGGCCGGGCAAGCAGGGGGGGCCTCATGAGGCAGTTCATCCGTCGCCGCCGGGCCGCAATCCTCTTCGCCGCGATGGTCACGGCGGGCGTTGCGGGCGCCGTCGGCTGCGGCGGCGATGCGCGGGTCGAGCTTGCGGCCAGCGACGCGCTCGACGGCGTGGCGGCACAGATGCAGACCGCGTTCGCGGAGTATCACGGCGAGGTGGAGGCGTTCGACGACGGTCGCGAGGCGGCGGTGACAGCGGCGTTCATCGCGCGAATCCGCCGTGACGCCGCCGACGAGGCGAAGTGCGAACAGCACGGCACGGAATTCGCGGCGGCGCTCGCGCGGATCCGCGCGGACCGGCGCACGGAGGGCGTCCGCTCATCACGGGCGGCCGAGCAGGTGGCCGCCGTCCGCGAGGTGGCTGCCGGGCTCCGCCGGATCGGAATCGCGAGCCTGTCGCTGCAAGACGAGATGCGGCGATACCTGATGAGCTGGATCGAGGCGCAGAAGCGGGCGTCGGCGGTGAACGCGACGACGGAAGCGGCAGCCACAGGGGCACGGATCCCGGCGACGCAGCCGCTCACGGCAAAACGCGAAGGCGGTTGGCGACGGTAGGCGACGCGGCGCGGGCTTCGCCCGCGACCGGAGGGACGACGAAGCGACGGGGCGGTCCCCGCGAACGCGGGGAGGCGGGATCGGACACCCTCATCCCGTCCTTCTCCCTGCGAGGGAGGAGGCGACCGAAGGCGCGGGGGCACGCGGGCATGACGAGCGAAATGAGCGGGCTCGAGCAGTTGATCGGTGTGTTGCAGCGGGCGATCGACGGGCGGCCGAAGGACGCGATTGATGCGGAGCTGTCGCGGCCGGCCCGGCAGACGGGCGTCGGCGCGATTGCCGAGGCGCCGGAGGTCGAGGCGTTCCGGCGGGAGATCCTCGACGGCATGATCCGCGTGGACACGGCGAACCAGCTTCTGCGGCTCGTGTCGATCGTGGTGGAGAAGGTTCTGCCGTGAGGCACGCCGGGCGGAACCGGCGGCGGGGCCCGGCCCGTGCCGGCGGGCACGGCCCGCTCTCCGACCGGGCCGATGAGAGCAAGGGGGCGATGCGGTGGTCACCTGGCCGATGATCGCGGCACTGGTCGGGGTGCTGGGCCCGCTGGTGGGCGTGCCGTTGGCGGCGATCACGCTGTACCTGCGGGCCATCCACGAGCATCAGACGGCCGGCGCGGCGGAACTCATGCACCGCATCGAGAACATCGAGCGGTCGATTCACGAGCTGTCGCGGTCGATGATCGACATCGAACGGGACTATACGACCAAAGAGGAGTGGCTCCGGGAATCGATGCACGCACGACAGCAGCTGGAGCGGCTGACGGAAATGATGGTCCGGGTGCAGGCGGAACTCGAGAACGGTGCCAGGTGCTGAGCGGCGCGCCGGACACGGCGAACGGCGACCGGGCGCGCGACAGGGGGCCTTCCATGGCAGGCAATGGGGCGCGGCAGATCAAGCGGATTCGGAACGAGATCCTGGTGGCGCTGAAGATGCTCTACCCGGCGGCGATGCAGGGCGACCAGCTGCTCCGCAGCCTGCTGGCGCTGTTCCCGCAGATGGAGTGGGACAAGTACCGCAAGGACCTCGCCTACCTCTGCGAAAAGGGATACGTGCAGCGGATCGTCGCGGACACCGAGCGCGACGAGCGGGCCACCCCCTGGCGCAAGCGGTGGTTCCGGCTGACGCCGTCGGGCGTCGAGGTCGCCGACCACTGCGTGGTGGACAAGGCGCTGGAGGTGTAGCGCCGCTTCCTGTTCGGCGGCGGCTTTGTGGCGCGGGCATCCGGGTGCCATCGAGACGCAGGCTGGAAGCCGGCACCGGAAGCGCACACAATGAACGGCGGTCCGGACGGCGGGCGTTCGTCGGACGGACTCGTCGTCGCGACGCGACGGCGTGGTCAACCGATGGAGTGGCCCGAATCATGTTGCGCGCAAACAAGATCGGAATCGTGCTGGTCGTTCTGGGGTTGGCCGTCGCGGCCATCGTCGCCTGGCCGCGGACGCCCGTCGCGATCGCGGCGCCGATTGCCGGGGGCGACCCCAACCTCGCCGACCTCAGCCTCATTCCGAGCGACGTTCGCGGGACCGGCAAGTACGCGTTCTTCATCCTCGAGCGCGAGAACAGCTCGCAGCGATGGTTCATGCGATTCAACTCCGAGACCGGCGACCTCGAGAAGCTCACCCCCAGCAGCGGGTGGGCGCCCGTTGCGTCCACGTCCAACCTGGGGCGATAGCCGCGTCCGTCAAACGCCGGCGAGACAAGACACCGGCGAGCCATTACAATACGCCGCCGTCGGGATCGGCCGTCCGGAATCGAGGCGCGGGCCATCGGGATATGCGCGACTACTTCCGCGACATCTACATGACCGTGAAAACCATCCTCACCGGTATGCGGATTACACTAAAGTACTGCTTTGCGCGAACCGTAACGCTTCAGTACCCCAACATGGCGCCGGTTCTTCAGCCCCGGTTCCGCGGCATGCACTGGTTCGAGGCGGAGAAATGCATCGCGTGCGACCAGTGCGCCAGGGCGTGCCCCGTTGATTGCATCTACATCCACAAGACGGCCCCCCGCAAGATCGACAAGGCCACGGGCGTGGCGACGGGCGGGGCCCTGACCCGGTTCGCCATCGACTACGCCAAGTGCATGTTCTGCGCCCTGTGCTGCGAGCCGTGCCCGACCGAGTGCATCCACATGGGCAACGTGCATGCGATGGCCGGGTATGATCGCGAGAGCATGCTGGTTGAGTTCACCGAACTGGCCAGACAGGGCCTGCAAACACCGCAACCCCTGTGGGCGCAGAAGGACCGGTTGCCGGACTGGGCGGTGAGGCAACGGCAGGAATGGCTCGACCGCGCCGCACCGGCGCGTGAGAAGATGGCCCTGGCGCTGACAGAGCAGCTTCCCCCCAGGAAGCCCGATGCGCCCGCCGCAGCGGCCGCCCCGGAGGCCAAGCCATGAACCACCCGGGCCTGCTCGCTCAGACCGCGGGCGGAAGCGGCGACGCCCCGCATCTCGTGATCGGGATGCTGCTGTTCGTGGCGGCGGGCGTGGCGATGGTCCTGGGGGCCCTGGTGTTCGGGCGGTTCGTACGGCCGAGGCGCCCGAACCCGGAGAAGGGCGAGACCTACGAATGCGGCGAGAGGACGATCGGGTCCGGCTGGATTCAGTTCGATCTGCGCTTCTATGTCGTGGCGCTGCTGTTTGTGATCTTCGACGTGGAAATCGCGCTGTTCTGGCCGTGGGCGGTGGTCTACGGCAAGGGCGTGGACGGCCCGGCCGGAGGCCTGTACCAGGTGCGCTGGATCGCTCTGGCCGACATGCTGTTCTTCTTCGGTGTCGTCGTCGTGGGCTTCCTCTACCTGTGGAAGCACGGATACCTGGACTGGATTCGGACGAGTTCCGCGTCAGGAGTCAGGAGTTCAGAGTGGAACACCCGCGGGCTGACGGACAACGGACCAACGGCCTGTCCCCGCGAATGCGGGGAACCAGGGCCTGGATTCCCGCGTTCGCGGGAATGACGGACTAACGGAATAACGGACGAACCGAGCAACGGACCGAATGAGCTGGCTTGAGAACCGCTTCGAGGATGGCGTGATCGTCACGTCGCTGGACTGGGCGCTGAACTGGGCGCGGCAGTCGAGCATCTGGCCGGTGACGTTCGGGATCGCCTGCTGCGCGATCGAGATGATGGCGACGGGAGCGTCGCGGTTCGACATCGACCGGTTCGGGGCGGGTGCGTTCCGGCCGACGCCACGACAGGCCGACCTGATGATCGTGGCCGGCACGGTGACGTACAAGATGGCGTCGCGGGTTCGCCGTCTGTACAACCAGATGCCGGATCCGAAGTACGTCATGGCCATGGGGGCCTGCACGGTAGGGGGCGGACCCTATTTCAAACACGGTTATCATGTGGTCAAAGGGGTAGATCTTGTGGTGCCAGTGGACATCTATGTGCCTGGCTGTCCGCCCAGACCTGAGGCGCTGCTGGAAGGACTCATGAGGCTTCAAGATAAAATAAAACGCCAGACGATCGCTAAAGTACCACAGAAACAGGCGGAAAACGCGAAAATCTAGCTTCCCATGGACCGCAAATCGGGTATGATGCAAGAGTTGGATGACCAACCGCTCTGGCGGTGGAAGGCGCGAGTTTGGGAACAAGGTGCACTCGTGCAGGCCACCGCCAGAGCGGCAGGTCATTCGAGACGGCCGGCGTATCTGTCGCTCCGCTCGTTCTGGCGGAGGCTATCGCTCTCTCGCGAAATACGGACAGGTGATGGCTCCTGAGGAGATCGCGAAACTGTTGCAGGACGCGTTCGCCGACGCGATCGTCGAGGCGAACATGGCATCGGCACATCCGCACGTCGTCGTTCCGGCGGCGCGGTGGCCGGAGGTGGCGCGGTTTCTGCGCGACGACGAGCGGCTCCGGTTCAATATGCTGCGGTGCCTGAGCGGCATCGACCGGATCGCGAAGAACGAACTGGAGGCGGTGTACGACCTTGCGGCGATGCGGCCGTCGGGCGCGGGCGGCTGCTGGGAGGCCGCGGGCGTCTTCGCGGTCCGCATTCGCATCGACCGCGCGAACCCGCACGTGCCGTCGGTGGCCGACGTGTGGCCGGCGGCGGACTGGCACGAGCGCGAGGCGTACGACCTGCTGGGGATCGTCTTCGACGGGCATCCGGACAGTGTCGAGGACGACGAAGGCCGGCACCCGCGGCGGATCCTGTGTCCGGACGACTGGGCCGGCCACCCGCTGCGGAAGGACTACGAACACCCGCTGGAGTACCACGGGATCCCGGGGACGACGGAGCACGAGATGCCGAACCCGGTGCACTAGGAACAGCGAAAAAGCGAGAAAGCGGAATAACGAAAAGGCCCCAGCACCGACCGGACGTTCATGACGACTGACACGACACTGCAAGCGCAACCCGACCTTCTCGCGGACCTGGATCGCGAGGCGATCCAGTCTTCGGACCTGCGCACCGAGGAGATGCTGATCAACATGGGGCCGCAGCATCCGAGCACGCACGGGGTGCTGCGGCTGATGCTGCGGACGGACGGCGAGATGATCCTCGAGGCCGTGCCGCACATCGGCTACCTGCACCGCTGCGCGGAGAAGATCGGCGAGAACCTCCAGCCGTACCAGTTCATCCCGAAGACCGACCGCATGGACTACCTGGCGGCGATGAACAACAACCACGCCTTCAGCCTGGCCGTCGAGCGGCTGGCGGGCATCGCCGTGCCGGAGCGCGGAAGCTGCATCCGCATCATCATGGCGGAGCTGAACCGGATCGCCTCGCACCTCGTGTCGTTCGGGACGTACGGGCTGGACATGGGCGCGTTCACGCCGTTTCTGTACTCGTTCCGCGAACGCGAATACATCCTCGACCTGTTCGAGGCGGCCTGCGGGGCGCGGCTGACATACAGCTACATCACGATCGGCGGCGTGACCGACGACCTGCCGGAGGGGTTCGTCGAGCGCTGCCGGGAGTTCCTGGACTACTTTGAGCCGAAGATCGACGAGTACAACCAGCTCCTGAGCTACAACCACATTTTCGTGAAGCGGACGGCGGGCGTGGGCGTGATTTCCCCGGAAGACGCGATCGCCTGGGGCCTGACGGGCCCGTGTCTCCGCGGCAGCGGCGTGAAGTGGGACCTGCGCAAGTGCCTGCCGTACGAGGGTTACGAACGGTTCGAGTTCGACGTGCCCGTGGGCGTTCCGCCGGGCGGCGAAATACCCGTGCCGCCGGGCCTGCCGAGGCCGACGGTGCCGCGCGGCGTCGTGGTCGGCGACGCCTGGAGCCGCTACTTCGTGCGGATGGTCGAGATGTACTGGTCGGTCCACATCATCCGCCAGGCGCTGGACCGGCTGCCGGCGGGCGACTACCGGGCGAAGGTGCCGCGCAACGCGAAGCTGCCGGACGGCGAAGTGTACCTCGAGGGCGAAAACCCGCGCGGGCAGCTGGGGTTCCTGGTCGTCGGCGACGGCAACCCGATTCCGTACCGCGTGAAGGCTCGCGGGCCGAGTTTCTGCAATCTGTCGATCGCGACGCATGTGTGCCGGGACTGTCTGCTGGCAGACATACCGGCGATCATCGGGAGCATCGACGTCGTGTTGGGCGAGGTGGACCGATAGGGGCCGAGTGCCGAGTGCGGATTGATGGAGCGCGGCCCGCCGCTTCCGCGGCGGCGCGAAGTCGCGGGTGGTGCGGCGCAACGTGATGAGGCGTGCTTCGAGATAGCGATGGCGGACATACGGGCGGCGGACATTCTTCTTCCCCGGTGGAACCCGGCGCACAAGACGGCGGCGCAGCGGTGGCTTGCGATCTTCGGCGCCGCGGCGCTGGTGTTTGCCGTCGTGGGGCGGCTGATCGCTTCGGCGGTGTTCCACGGCCACCCGGCGGCGATTGTGTTCCTCTGCATCCTGCCGGCGATCAAGGGGATCACGTTGCTGCTGGCCGTGCCGGTGATTTCGGCCGCCCCGGCGATCGGGCGGTTCGTCGCACGGTTCGCGGCGCCGGTGTTCTTCGGCGGGGTGGTCGCGGCGATTCTCGGGGTGTGGGTCGTCGCGCTGGCGCTGGCGTGGGTGCGTTCCGCGGCGCAGACGGCGGGCTCGCCGCACGCGACGGCATTCGGCGGCAGCCTGACGACCGGCGCGATTCTGCAGGCCCTGCCCGCGGCGGTCCGGTGCCCGGTGCTGAGCTGGTTCCTCTGGCCGCTGCAGTTCGGCCTTGTGCGCGACCTGATCGGCGTGGGGGCCGTCCTCGCGTTCGTGTCCGTGTTCGCGATGTACACGATCTGGTGGGAGCGCAAGGTCGCCGGACGGATCCAGAGCCGCCTGGGCCCGATGCGCGTCGGCGGCTGGCACGGGTGGGCGCAGTCGCTGGCGGACGGCATCAAGCTGATCGGCAAGGAAGACCTGATCCCGGCCGGCGCCGACGGTCTGCTGTTTCGGCTGGCGCCGTACCTGGCGTTCGTGCCGGCGCTGTGCGCGTTCATCGCCCTGCCGTTCGGCACGTACTGGGTGTTCCGCAACCTGGACGTCGGGCTCATCGTGATCCTGGCGATGCTCGGGATCGAGGTGATCGGCGTGATCCTGGGCGGGTGGGCGTCGAACAACAAGTGGAGCCTCTACGGCGCGATGCGCGAGGCCTGCCAGATGGTCTCCTACGAGATCCCGATGGGGATGGTGCTGCTCGTGCCGATCATGACGCTCGGCACGCTGAACCTCGTGCAGATCGGCGACGCGCAGGCGGGCGGCTGGCACACGTGGCTGATCTTCCGGAACCCGTTCCTGTTCGTCGCGGGCGTGTTGTACTTCGTCGCGGCGCTGGCGAGCTGCAAGCGGGCGCCGTTCGACCTGCCCGAGGCCGAGAGCGAGCTGGTCGCGGGCTTCATGACCGAGTACTCGGGGTTCCGCTGGTGCCTGTTTTTCTTCGCGGAGTACGCGGGGATGTTTGTGGTGAGCGGGCTGGCGACGACGCTGTTCCTCGGCGCGTGGCACTCGCCGCTGCCGTCGGCGTGGGGCGAGCGGCTGGCGTCCGGCGGGCCGGCGGCCCGGGCGGCCCACGGGCTTCTGTTCGGCGGGCCGCTGTGGTTCGTGTGCAAGAGCGTGTTCCTGGTCTTCGTGCAGATGTGGCTGCGGTGGACGCTGCCGCGGATCCGGATCGACCAGGTGATGTACGCGTGCGTGCAGGTGCTGCTGCCGATGGCGATGGCGGTGCTGCTGGGCAACGCGTTCTGGGAGCTGCTGGTGGCGCCCGGGAGCGCGCCGGCGGTGCTGGTGAACGCGGCGCTGAGCCTGCTCGGCGTTGCGGCGGTGGCGGCGTTCGTGGCGATCATGGCGTACGGCCGTGCGAACCGGCGGCGGCTGGTGGGAACGATGGCCATTGACCATCTGCCGGGGGCGTGACGTGATCGAGGCCTTGCTCTTCTACGGATTTGCGGCGGTGGCGGTCGTGTCGGCCCTGGCGGTCGTGCTGAGCCGGAACATCGTCCGCGCGGCGGCCTGGCTGCTGGGGACGCTCGGAGCCGTCGCCGGGCTGTACTTCCTGCTGGCGGCGACGTTCCTCGGGGCGATCCAGCTGATCGTCTACGCGGGCGGGACGATGGTGCTGATCGTGTTCGGCGTGATGCTGACCAGCCGGCTGCCGGGCGCCCGGCTGCCGGTGCGTCGATGGGAACTCCTGGGCGGGGCGGTGGTGTGCCTCGTGCTGTCTGTCTCGCTGATCGCGGCGCTGCGGCAGGGCGCGTGGACGGAGCGGGCCGATCCCGCCGGGGGGCCGTCGGTCGCGGCGATCGGGCACGAGCTGCTGACGACGTACCTCGTGCCGTTCGAGGCGGCCAGCGTGCTGCTGCTGGCCGTGATGATCGGCGCGGCGTACCTGGCGAGACCGGAGAAGGACTCGAAATGAACCCGTGGGAATGCGGAAACGTGAGAACGGGCAAAGCCGCGGGGGCGTCCGCGGGCGCGCGGTTCGCCGCTCTTCGCCTGGCCCCGTTCTCACGTTCTGGTGCCGACTGATGTTCACGATCGGACTCACACACTATCTCGTCCTGGCCGCGTTGCTGTTTTCGCTCGGCCTGCTGGTGATGATCACGAAGCGGAACGCGATCGGGATCCTGATCGGCGTCGAGCTGGTGCTGAACGCCGCAAACGTGAACCTGGTCGCCTTCTCGCACTACCGCGGAGGCGACGCGGCGGGGCAGATCGTGGCGCTCTTCGGGATCGTGCTGGCGGCGGCCGAGGCGGCCGTGGCGATCGCGATCTTCGTGAACTTCTACAACAACTTCGCGACGGTGGACGCGGACCGGGCGAGCGAGCTGAAGGGATGATGCTCTCGACGCAGGAGACAATGCTGGTCCTCGGCGCGGCGATCCCGCTCGCCGGCTTCGTGCTGCTCGCGATGTTCGGGGCGCGGCTGGGCAAGCCGCTGGCGGGGTGGTTCGCGGTCGCGGGGATGGCGACGTCGGCGGTCCTGGCGACGGTCGTGCTGGCGCAATGGATGGGCGGCCGGCACGACGCGGCGCACACGTTCGAATGGGCGCGGATCGGCGGCGTGCCGGTGACGGTCGGCGTCAACCTCGACGCGCTGACGGTGATCATGTTCTTCATGGTCACGGTCGTGTCGACGTGCATCTTCGTCTTCTCGATCGGGTACATGGCCGGGCACAGCGACGAGATCGACGGGCGGTCGAAGTACCACCGGTTCTTCACGTTCCTGAGCCTGTTCGGCTTCGCGATGCTGGGCCTGGTGCTGAGCAACAGCATCCTGTTCCTGTTCATCTTCTGGGAGCTGGTGGGGCTCTGCTCGTACTTCCTGATCGGCTTCTACTTCCACAGGAAGAGCGCAAGCAACGCCGCGATCAAGGCGTTCGTCGTCAACCGCGTGGGCGATTTCGGCTTCCTGATCGGGCTGATGCTGGTCTGCCTCCACCTGGGCGACCTGTCGCTGAAGGGCGCCGCGGACGCGTTCGCGAGGCAGCACGCGGCCGGCGGGTCCCTGTTCGCGAACAGCTTCGCGGGCCTGAGCCTCGCGACGTGGATGGGCATGCTGCTGTTCTGCGGGGCGATCGGCAAGAGCGCCCAGTTTCCCCTGCACGTGTGGCTGCCCGACGCCATGGAGGGCCCCACGCCCGTCAGCGCCCTGATCCACGCCGCGACGATGGTCGCCGCCGGCGTCTACCTCGTCGCTCGCATCTTCGTGCTGCTGACGCCCGGGGCGCAGCTCTTCATCGCCGTCATCGGCTGCATCACGCTGACGCTCGCGGCCCTGATCGCGATCGTCCAGACCGACATCAAGAAGGTCCTGGCGTACTCGACGATCTCGCAGCTCGGCTACATGATCTTCGCGATGGGCGTCGGGGCGTGGATCGGCGCGCTCTTCCACCTGCTGACGCACGCGTTCTTCAAGGCCCTCATGTTCCTCGGCAGCGGCCAGGTCATCGAGGGCTGCCACCACGAACAGGACATCCGCAGGATGGGCGGGCTGATCCGGAAGATGCCCGTCACCGGCGCGACGTTCCTGGTCGGCGTGCTGGCGATCGCGGGGGCGGGGCTGCCGGGGCTGCAGATCGCCGGCGTGAAGGTCGGCCTGGGCGGCTTCTTCAGCAAGGACGAGATTCTGGCCGTCGCGTACCACCGCGCGTTTCACGCGGAGGCGCCGGCCGGCCATGCCCCCGCGGCCGAAGGACACGGGGCACAGGAGTACGGACACGAATCGGCCGCTCCGCCCGTGCGGCGGATCCCGGCCGTACTTTTCTGGGCGCCCGTCGCCATCGCGTTCGTGACGCCGTTCTACATGATGCGGTGCTGGTGGCTGACGTTCCTGGGCAAGCCGCGCGACCACCATGTGTACGAACACGCGCACGAGTCGAAGCTGATGTATCTGCCCCTGGTCGTGCTGGCGGCCGGAACGGTCGTCTCGAGCTACGCGATCTTCCGGCCGATGGTCGAGCAGGCGGCGCCGGCGGGGCTTCTGGTGCCGACGTTCAACCCCGAGGCCGGCGGCCACGGCGAGGGGCACGCCGCCGCACACGCGGCGGCCGGGCTGCCGATCGCGCACGAAGTCCACGGGGCGCTCGTCCGGATCGTCGGGCCGGCGTTCCTGGTCGGCTTCGCCGTCGCCATCGCGATCTACCGGGGCGGCCTGGGCGCGGCCGCCATGCTGGCGTACCGCCTGCGCCCCCTGCACACGCTGCTGGTCCGGAAGTTCTACTTCGATGAGCTGTACGGCGCGGTGTTCGTCGGCGGCGTGATGGCGCTCAAGGCGATCTGCAACTGGGTGGACGTGTACATCGTGGACGGGCTCGTGAACTTCGCCGGCTGGCTCGGGCGCGCCCTCTCGTCGCTGTCGGGCGACGTGCTCGACCGCGCGGGCGCCGCCGGGAACGACTCGCCCGAGGCCCGCGAGCCCGCCGGCCGTACGATCGGGTTCCTCGGATGCGTGGCCACGGCGGCGAGCGTGACGATCCTGCTGGCGACCGGCGCGCCCGGCGCGGCGATCGGGCTGCTGGTCGCGGCGTGGCTGGTGCTGGGGATCGACGGCATCGTGAACGACCTGGCCCGCGGGGCCTGGGACATTGCCGGCCTCCTGCGCCGTCCGCAGACGGGCCGCGTCCGGAACTACGTCCTGTTCGCCGCCGGCGGCGCCGCGCTCGCGCTGGCCGCGATGGTGCTGAGATAAGACGAGGATAGACGTCGTGGAAGGTCAACTGCTGAACTGGATCGTGTTCCTGCCGACGCTCGGCGCGGCGGCGTGCCTGGTGATGCCGAACCGGCGGGCGGTGAAGCTGACGGCGGTGCTGACGACGGGCATAACGCTCGTGCTGTCGCTGCTGCTGTTCCAGCATTTTGCCTGGTGGCAGGACGATGGGCCGACGATCTTCGGCACCGAGTACGGGCAACAGCTCCACGAGGTGACGAAGATCCCGTGGATCGAGATCGGGCAGTTCCGCGTCGAGTACTTCGTGGGCGTGGACGGGCTGAGCTTCCCGCTGATCATCCTGACGACGGTGGTGAGCTTTCTCGCGTGCCTGGCGAGCTGGGGGATCGACGCCTGGCGGATCAACCGGGGGGCGAAGGCGTACTTCGTCCTGTTCCTGCTGCTCGAGACGGGCATGCTCGGCGTCTTCGCGGCGCTCGACTTCTTCCTGTTCTACGTCTTCTGGGAAGTGATGCTGCTGCCGATGTATTTCCTCATCGGCGTGTGGGGCGGCGAGCGGAAGGAATACGCGGCGATCAAGTTCTTCCTCTACACGCTGGCCGGCTCGGTGCTGATGCTGGTCGTGCTGATCGCCTTCTACTTCAAGAGCGCGGCGGCGGGCGCCCCGACCCTCAGCCTGATCGACTACGCGACCGACGCCCGGATCCAGGCGGAGTTCGCACGGCCGGCGAGCTTCCTCTTCGCGGGCTGGAGCTGGCCGATCGTGATGTTCGTGTTCCTCTTCATCGCCTTCGCGATCAAGGTGCCGGTCGTGCCCTTCCACACGTGGCTGCCCGACGCCCACGTCGAGGCCCCGACGCCGATCAGCATGATCCTGGCCGGAATCCTCCTGAAGATGGGCGGCTACGGCCTGCTGCGGATCAGCTACCCGATCCTGCCGTCCGCCGCGACGAACCACACCGTCGCGTACGTGCTGGCGACGCTCGGCGTGATCAGCATTCTCTACGGCGCCCTGTGCGCGATGGCGCAGAAGGACTTCAAGAAGCTCGTCGCCTACAGCTCCGTCAGCCACATGGGCTATGTGCTGCTGGGCATGGCCGTGATGACGGACGCGGGCGTGCAGGGGGCGATGTTCCAGATGATCGCGCACGGCATCTCGAGCCCGATGTGCTTCTTCCTGGTCGGTGTGATCTACGACCGGCTGCATACGCGGCAGATCAACCGGCTCGGCGGCCTGTGGCTGACGATGCCGGTGTACGGCTCGCTGGCGACGCTGGGGTTCTTCGCGTCGCTCGGGCTGCCGGGGCTGTGCGGGTTCATCGGCGAGGTGTGGGTGCTGCTCGGGACGTACAACGCCGCGGGCGAACATCCGTGGATGACCTGGGCGAAGCCGATGGCGGTCATCGCGGCCTTCGG
The DNA here is from genome assembly GCA_964617875.1 of uncultured Planctomycetales bacterium. GTDB lineage: Bacteria > Planctomycetota > Phycisphaerae > UBA1845 > PWPN01 > CAZMVY01. The sequence continues at coordinate 14,663 of CAZUAI010000065.1, forward strand.
CGTGGTGCTGACGGCGGGGTACATCCTCTGGATGATCCAGCGGGTGTACCTCGGTCCGCAGAAGCCGGAGTACGTCGGCCTGCCCGAGGCGAACCCGCGCGAGATCTCCATCCTGGCGCCGCTGGCGGCCCTGGCGGTGCTGCTGGGCGTGCTGCCGACGCAGTCGCTCTTCAACTTCATGAACGGGACGCTCGGGAACCTCGTGACGCACATAGCGAAATGACGGAAACTCTCGCGGCAATCTGGACCCCGACGGATCAGCTCTGGCGCATCGCGCCGGAGCTGGCGATCGTCGGCGCGATCGTGGCGGTGCTGGCGACGTCGATCTTCACACGGCGGAACCCGTACGCGGCGGCGGCCGTGGCGCTGATCGGCCTGCTGGCGGCGCTGCTGCTGATCGGGACGGCCGGGCGGGAGATGGTGCTGGGCGGCTCGGCGGGCCTGGGCGGCGACACGCCGTCGCCGATGATCATCACGGACGGGCTCAGCATCTTCTACAAGCTGTTCCTCGTGCTCTTCCTCGCGCTGGTGACGGGGTTGTGGCTGATCGGGATCGCCGTGCGGCGTTCGGCGGCCGCGCCGCCGGCCGTCCACGCGCCGGAGTTCCTCACGCTCCTGCTGAGCAGCGCGGTCGGCATGATCCTGATGGTCAGCACGCTGAACCTGCTGATGATCGTGCTGGCGATCGAACTGGCGTCGCTCCCCAGCTACGCCATCGCGGGCTTCCACAAGCGGAACCGGCTCAGCGCCGAGGCGTCGCTCAAGTACGTCGTCTTCGGCGCGGCGACGGCGGCGATCATGCTCTACGGCGTGTCGCTGCTGTACGGCTGCTTCGGCACGCTGGACATCACCCGGATCGCCCACGAGATCGCGCGCGGCGGCGAAATCCCGGCGGGCGGCCTGCTCCCGATCGTCGGCCTGTCTGCCCTGTGCGTCGGGATCGGATTCAAGATCGCGGCCGTGCCGTTCCACTTCTGGTGCCCCGACGTGTTCGAGGGCGCGCCCGTCGAGGTAACGACGTGGCTGAGCGTGTCGAGCAAGGCGGCGGGGCTGGGCCTCATCGTGCGCCTCGTCTCGGCCCTGCTGGCGCCGGTGGAGCCGGAGCGGATCGAATCGTTGTGGGGGCCGATGGCGGTCGCGATCGGCGCCTTCGCGTCGCTCACGTGCACGGTGGGCAACTTCGCCGCGTACCGGCAGGACAACGTCAAGCGGATCCTCGCGTATTCGTCGATCGCGCACGCCGGCTACATGCTGATGGCCGCGGCGATCCTGCTGCCGCCGGGCGCCCCGGGCGACGCGAGCCAGGCCCACCCGGCGTTCAGCGCCCTGATCGTCTACGTGCTGACGTACCTGTTCATGAACCTCGGCGCGTTCGGCGCGACGGCGCTCGTGTCGTGGCAGACGGGCTCGGAGTCGCTGGCGGCGTTCGCGAACCTCGGGCGGCGCGCCCCGGGGATCGCCGTGCCGATGACGATCTGCCTCTTCTCGCTCGTCGGCCTGCCGCCGCTCGGCGGGTTCCTGGCGAAGTGGTGGCTGCTGTACGCGCTCGGGCTGGGCGCCGGGCGGCAGCCGTGGCTCTGGCTGCTCATCGTCGTCCTGGTGCTCAACACGCTTTTCAGCCTGTACTACTACGCCCGCATCGTCGTCGCGATGTTCCTGCGGGGCGAACCGCGCAAGGACGCGGCGACATGGACGCCGCCGTTCGCCGGCCTCGTGATGGTCAACGCGTGCGCCCTGATCCTCCTGGTCCTCGGCACGGTCGGCGTCCGTCCGATGAAGATGCTCGCCGACGGCTACGCCTCGCGGCTCTACCACGGGCCGCCCCAACCCCCGCTTGCGGCCCCGCTGCTGGCCGAACCGGCGCCGGCGGATCCCAGGCCCGCCGCGCAGTAGACGGGAACGCGAAAAGACGAGAGAGCGAAAGCGAAGGAAAACCCACAGGCGGGCGAACCTCCGGGCACGCGGCCACGGGGACCCGCCCATCCTACGCTGCCGGCGTTGCGGCGATCTGGTCGTCGGGAACGCCCAGGGCCCGCAGAACGCCGATGGCCATGACGGCGTCGCCCGCCGGCCGCATGTGGACGCCGTCGGTGGTCAGCCAGTTGTCCGGCCGCGGGTTTGCGGCAAGGGCGGCGAGGAAAAGGGCGTGCAGGTCGCAGAAGGTGCAGCCGGCGCCGTCGGCGGCCTCCTTCATCGCGGCGACGTAGCGCACCAGCCGGCGGTTGCCGACCGAGTCGGCGCGTTCCTCGATGATCGTCGGCGCGAGCAGCAGGACGTCGCACCCGCGCTCCCGCACCCGCCGGACCATCTCGCGCACGTCGGCGCGGTAGCGGTCCAGGACGGGGGCGTCGTCGGGCAGCGCGAGGTTGTGCCACACGTCGTTGACACCCACGTTGATCATGACGCGCTGCGGGTCGCGGGCGAGCACGTCCCGGTCGAACCGGGCGAGCATGTCGCGCGACTGGTTTCCGCCGACGCCGGCGTTGAGAATCCTCCCGGGCCTCAGTTGCGGGTAGCGAGCGACGAAGACGGCGTGGATCATCCGGAGATAGCCGCCGGCCTGGGTGATGCTGTCGCCGAGCGCGACGATCCGCTCGCCGGGGCGGAGGACCGGCGCGGGCGGCGCGACCGGTGCCGGCGGAAGGTAACGAAGCATGTCGGCAAGCATGGCGACCGTTGTTCCGTTCGTCCGTTGTTCCATTCGTCCGCGAGCCCCTTGTTCCGTTCGTCCGTTGTTCCGCGTCATCCCCGCGCAAGCGGGAATCCAGACCCCCGCCCGCTGCTCTGCTCCCCCGCTTGCCCCGCTTTCGCGGGGACAGGCCGCGGGGGTGACGACCTCAGTCCTCAGCGCTCGGTCCTTCCTGTTGGCACGCGGGGATCCGGTTCGGCCCGTTGAAACACGTCTGGAACGACGTGAAATCGGCCAGGTCGATGTCCCCGTCGGCGTCCAGGTCGATCAACTCGCACTCGGGCCATCGGTACGGCCGGTTCGCCCCGGCGAAGCACGCCTGAAGGATCTTGAAGTCGTCCAGGTCCACGTCGCCGTCCGGTTCCACGTCGCCCCGCGCGAATGCGAGGACCTCGACGTTGTCGTACGTGGCGTCCGCCTTGCACACCCGCAGCGAGATCACACCCGACGAGCGGCGCCGGTGAGGGTCGTCCCACTCAATCCGGGATACACCATCCACGTACACGTGCAAGTGATCGCCCACCACCTCAACGCGAATATGGTGATAGACCGAGGTATCGGCCACGGCGCCCGTGACCGTCGCGACAGTCCCGTCCGCCCGAGTGTACACGCCAAGGTCGCCGTTGCGGCGGAGATACACGAGGTAGGTCCACAGGTCGCCGTCGTCCCAGATCCATCCGCCGCGGAGCGACACGCCGGCCCAGTTCGCCGGGTTGTTGCCGGCCGTCGCGTTGATCTTCACGTCACAATCGACGCGAACGTTGCGGTACTCGTACGGCAAATGCAGGGCGGCGCCGCAACCCTTGACCAGGCTGGTTTGCCGGCAGCCACCGCCGTCGAGCGCCCAATCGCCAGACAGCACGCGCCACGGACCGGCATCGGCCGCGAAGTCCGCCGTAACCAGCGCCGGCGGCGGCGGGAACGGCAGCTGCGACGGCGCGGGCGGCGGGAGCGGGTTGGGGTAGCTGCGGGCGAGGTCGCCGTACGTCCGGCCGATCCGCGTGGGCTGCCCCGTCGGGCCGATCAGGGCCAGGTCGGTCATCGTGGCGTCCCAGTTGCCCGGCCACGGCCCGAGGAACCAGAAGAACCGCTCGACGCGCGTCTCCAGCCGGGGACAGAGCTGCTCGATGAACTCGTTGATGTAGACGGGGTCCAGCGGCGTGCTCCAGGAGGGCACGCCGAACTCGGTGATCCACAGCTCGGAGTCCGCGTAGAGGCCGGCCTCGACCGTGCGCGTGTACCGGCGGAATGGGTCGAGGAAGTCGCGGATCATGCGGTCCGGGTCGAGGGAGCCGATCGCGACGTACGCGTGGCAGTTCCAGATGTCGATCGGCATGGGCGCGCCGGACTGTGTACGATACGACGCCAGCGCCTGGTCCCACCAGGAGATCTGGGCGGCCAGCGAGGCGGCGTCGGCCATGTAGGCGAGGCCGGCGACGGCGAACCGTGCCGTCGGATCGCGCGGCCGGATGAAGTCGTAGTAGGTCTTGAACATGCGGGCGTACTGGTCGGGCGTGAGCCCGTCCTGGCTGCTGGCGTTCGGCTCGTTGCCGATGATCCAGATCCGGCCGGGGTGGCCGAGCACCCATTGGCCGAACACCGTCGGGTTATCGATCGTGTCGGTGTCCTCGTGGTACCCGTGCGCCCGATGGCCGCCGCCGACCAGCAGCCAGTACTTGCACGGCCGGACCATATTGGGCACGTTCGATACGATGAGCTGGTCCCAAATGTAGCCGAAGCAGTCGGGAGGCATGCCCAACCGGACCATCGTCCCGTTCGCCGACCAGTCGGCACCGGAGACGGCGTACGGATTGGGCGGACTCGCACGGGCGACCAGGGGCAGCAGCCCCCACGCGCAGGCCGCCAAGGCGGCCCGCACACGACGCGAACGTCGATCGGCCGGAAAGCGTCCTGCGTAGCCTGCGGATGTCGCGGTCATCGCTCCTCGTTCCCCGGTCGTCGGGTCGTCTGCGCGTCTGCGTGAGAACCGATCCTGCCCTGTATTCTACCACAAGCCCGATTCGCACCCTACCGCCGAAGCCGCGGGGCACCCTTCCGGCCGGGTTCGGCGCCGTGCCGCCTCTTTACGGAGATCCCCTGATTTCGTTGCGGGCCGCGAGGATTGGGAGGTCGGCGCGTCCCCCCTGTCGAAAGAACACGGGGCACGGGGCGACACGGCCTGCTTGCTCGCGGGGCGTTCTTTCGCGACAATTCCCGCCGATGCGATGCTCGCTGTCGTTCTCCCGTGCCGCCGCCGTCGGATTGCCCGCCCTGGCCCTGCTTGCGGGCTGCGGGCCGGTCCCCAACCGCATCTACATCCAGACCTTCTCGGAGCCGATGGCGCCGGTGAAGTACTCGACGGACTTCACCGAAGCGTGGTTCGCGCGATCGGCGGACGGCGGCATCGACATCCTGCTGCGATGGAACCAGCCCACGCAGGCCGACCCCACGCAGAACATGGAGCAGATCGTCCACGCCCACGCGTTCTGGACGCCCGTCCTGGGCACGACCCGCGCCGAGGCCTCGATGCTCAACGCCATGCTGCGCTTCATGATCCTCACGCCGCCGACCGGCGTCGGCTACCAGGGCGCCGGGTTCCTGACGTTCCAGATCAACCGCGCCGGCGACACGCTCGAAGGCTCGATCGAGTCCGGCGAGCTGGTCCCGCGGCAGCTGGTCGGCGGGGCGCAGCAGCCGTTCGGCCCGGCGCGGATCTCGGGGCGGATCCGCGCGACCGAGAGCCGACGGCAGGTGCTCCGCCTGCTCCACGAGGCCGATCGGAAGCTCCTGGCCCCCTTCGGCGGCGCCGCGTCGGCGCCGTCGCCGGGGATGTAAGCCCACGCCGCAAGACCCGCCGTCGCGAGGCCCGCTATCCATGCAAGATCCAGTGAACGGCAGCACACAACAATCCTCATCCGGCGGCCGCGCCGGCGCGGCCCTGCTGATCCTCTTCTCGCTGGCCGTCTGCCTCACGGGCCTGGGCGGCGGGCCGCCGCTTGGCGACCACGAGTGCATTAACGCCCAGGCCGCACGGCAGATCCGCCAGTCGGGCGAATGGCTCATCCCCCGCCTCGGCGAGATTCCGCGCATCCGCAAGACGCCGCTGGGCATCTGGCTGATCGCCACGGCCTCGAAGGTCTTCGACGATCCGACGCGGCCGCCGGTGACGGAGTTCTCCGCGCGGCTGCCGTCGGCGCTCGCGTCGATCGGGACCGCGCTGGTCCTCTACTGGCTCGGCGGGCTGATGTACGGACGGCGGGGCGGACTGGTCGCGGGGTTCGTCTGGGCGGGCAGCGTCGCGGCGATTCTGTTCGCACACAACGCACAGGTGGACATGGTCCTGACGTTCGCCACCGCGCTGACGTTCGCCTGCTTCTACCGTGGCGCGATACACGAGCCGCGCAGCGGACCGTTCGTCGCCCTGTTCTTCGCGGCGTTCGCGCTGGCCATGATGGCCAAAGCGCCGCTGCCCGTCATGACCGTCGGCGCGGCCCTGTGCGCGTACTGGTTCCTGGCGGCGCCGCTGCTGACGGCCGTGGAGCAGGCCGCCGTCGTGACGCGGGCTTCCGGCCTCCGGGCGGACGCAGGCAGGATGCCCGCACCACAAGGGGACGGCCCGGCCGAGGACGCCGCCGCGGCACCGGGTTTCACGCAACGGCTGATGACGGCGATCGCCGGCCGGTTCCGCCAACTGCCCGTCGCGTGGATCGTGCTCGGCGTCGTGCTGTTCGTGATCATCGCCGGGGCGTGGCCGCTGTACGTCTACCGGCACGTGCCGAACGCCCTCGCCCTCTGGCGGGCCGAGTATCTCGACCGCGCGACCGGCGAACTCAGCGAGAAGCGCCAGCCGCTGTGGTACTACCTGCCGTTCGTGCTGGCGTTCGTGGCCCCGTACACGCTGTCCCTTTTCGAGGCCCTTGCGTCGCCCTTTCTCCGCCGGTATCGGGAGGTGCGCAAGCCCGTCCTCTTCGCGTTCGTCTGGGCCGTCGTCGGAACGGTGCTGCTGAGTCTTCCGCCGTTCAAGCGGCCGCATTACATCCTCTCCGTGATGCCCGCCTACAGCCTCCTGCTGACGCCGGTGATCGAACGGCTCTTCTGGCGGCCCGCGAAGGACGACGAACCGGTGCGCATCGCCTGGCCGGCGATGGGCGTGAACTGGTGCATCCCGCGGGGACGCGCGCTGCTCGCGGTCTGCCTGGCGGTTCCCGTGCTCCTCGCGATCGGTTTCGCGGTCGGCGGCCTGGTCCTGCGAAAGCAGTTCCCGGGCCTCGTGCCCGCCTACGCCGCCGGCGCGGCGGCCGCCGCCTGCGCCTGGACTGCGGCGGCATGGGTCTACCGGCGCGGTCGCGGCCCGGCGTCCTTCGCCCTGCTGAACCTCGGCACGCTCGCGCTCGTCCTCCTGGCCGTCCCCGGCGTGGGACGGCACGTCAATCCGAACGCCGACAGCGAGGGCCTCGTGGCCGCGCTCCGCGAACACGGGATCCGGCCGACCGACCGGATCATCCTCGTGGACGGACGGCCGGACTCGTCGATCGAGTTCTACCACGGCTACCGCCTCGAACGCCTGATCGACGAGATCGAGATGACCACCGTCCGCCGCAACCGGCGCGATACGTCGCTGGACGTTCTCTTTGAATTCGCCGCCCGGATCCGGCAGCGGCTGCGCGAACCCCGCCCCGTGTACCTCGTGCTGTCGGCGGCGAACTACTCGCTGCTGGAGAAGAACCTCGATGTCCGCCCACGCGTCGTGTTCCGGCTGCCGGACGCGCAGAAAAGCAAGGTGGGCGGCATCGTCGTGATCACGCAACCGTCGTGAGCGCGGCCAGGTGCTTCGAGACGGTCTCGAGGAACGCCGCACGGTCGATCGGCTTGGCGATGTAGTCGTCGCAGCCCGCGTCAAGACACTTGCGGCAATCGTCGGACATCGCATGGGCCGTCAGCGCGATGATCGTCCCCGCGTACCCGGCGCGGCGCAGCCGGCCGGCCGCGGCGTAGCCGTCGAGAACCGGCATCTGCATGTCCATCAGAATGATGTCGAACGGCCGGCCCTCGCCCTGGGCCGCCAGAGCCGCATCCACGGCGACCTGTCCGTTCTCGACGACCGTCACCTCCGCGCCGGCCCTTCGCAGAATCGCGGAGATCAGCCGCTGATTGTCCGGGCCGTCCTCGGCCAGCAGCACACGGGCGGAAATCCTTTTTCGCGGGCCGCAGGCAGGGCCGTCGTCCGGGCGCGGCTTCACGTCGCCGGTCGCCTCCTGCGGTCGGCGGATCATCGGCACGGCCGCCAGCGGGCCGGTGGCCACGGTCAGGCGGAACGTGCTCCCGCGCCCCGGGGCACTCTCCACGGCGATGTCGCCGCCGAGCATCCGGGCCAGCCGCCGGCTGATCGCCAGCCCGAGGCCCGTGCCGCCGAACGACCGCGTCGTCGATGCATCGCCCTGCGTGAAGGGCTCGAACAGGCGCGACACCTGCTCGGCCGTCATGCCCATGCCCGTGTCGATCACGTCGATCTGCAGCCGCGCGCCGTCGGGGTCCGCGGCGCCGACCAGGCGCGCCAGGATGCGCACCTCGCCGGCCGCGGTGAACTTGACGGCGTTGCCCACGAGGTTGAGCAGGATCTGCCGCAGGCGGGTCGGGTCCGTGTGGATCGACGCCGGCATCTCGCTGGCGTATTCGGCGCGCAGCGTCAGGGCTTTGGCCTCCGCCCGCGTGCGCATCAGCGAAACGACATCCTCGATCACCTGGCACGGCGAGCACGCGATCCGCTCGACCTCGAGCCTGCTCGCCTCGATCTTCGACAGGTCCAGGATGTCGTTCAGGATCTGCAGCAGGTGCTCGCCGTTCCGGCGGATCGTCGCGATGGCGTCCTGGCGATCCGCTTCGGCGAGGCCCGGTTCGGCCAGGCTGTCGGCGAAACCCAGGATGGCCGTCATCGGCGTCCGGATCTCGTGGCTCATGTTCGCGAGGAACTCGCTCTTGATGCGGCTGGCGGTCTGCGCGGCCTCCTCGGCGGCCTTGCGTTCGGCAATCTCCCGCTCGAGCGTCCGGTTGGCCGCGGCCAGCTCCGCCGTCCGCTCCTCCACGCGGCGCTCGAGAGAAGCGTGCGCGCCGCGCAGTTGCTCCATGAGCGAGTTGAAGGCCTCCGCCAGCACGCCGATCTCGTCGTGCCCGCGGACCTCCACGGGCGGCAGCGCGAGCCCCGTCGGCGTCTCCGCGATCTGACGAAAATGCCCCGCCATCCTCGCGAGCCGGCGCGACACGACCAGCCGGAAGACGACATAGATGGCGACAAAGAGAAGCCCAAGCCCGGCCACGAGGATGGCGGACTGGCGCTTCATCTCGGCGGCGAGCGCGGCATTCACGCTGTCCATGGGGACGGCCACGGTGTCCAGCGCGACCACGTCACCCAGCGGCCGGTGAAAACTGCGCGTCGCGCCGTATCGCTGAATAAGCGCCGCCGGTGCGTCCTTCGGATCGCCGTGGCAGCGGAGGCACGCCGGTTTCATCCGCTTGGCGGCGAAGTAGGCGAGATACGGTTTCCCGCCGAAATGCATCTCGCCGGACCACATCTCGACGTCGGGGTGCTGCCGGAAGTACTCGATCATCCGCATCTCGTCGGGCGTCGCCTGGTTCACGGGGTTGCGGGGATTGTCCGCCGAGAACTTGATGATGAACTCCGGAAACTTCTTGCGGACCTGCTCGAAGATGCTTCGCGACACGTAGGATGTGGACATCGCTTCCGGGATGAAGTCGTCTTTGTCGATCTTGCTCTCGACGACGGGCCGGATCTTCGCCGCCACATAGTCCCGAATGGCCAGGTTGAACTCGATGGCCGTCTGCGCCTGCCGGCTCATGAGGTCCTTCGCGTGCCGCCGGCTCGCAATGTACGTCCGATAAAGGACGAAACCCGAGAAGAGAACCGCCAAAGCGCCGACGGGCACCAGGAAACGAACCCCGATGGTCCGAACACCTCTGCTCATACTGCCGAGGCCATCCTTATCAGACCGCGAGTGCAGAGCCTCTCCTCTGCGAAAGGGGGCCAAGCGTTCATCGTCGAGAACCGACACCGCCTTTCGCAAGTCGGCTGCGTATTGATGTGGGGAAAACGCGCCAGATCCCGCGCCTTGGGGTTGGCCGTGAACGCGTGGATCTCCGATTGGATGAACCAGTACGGCGCGGATCAGCGTCGTAAGTGCTTACGGGACAATCGACTGGGCGCGGCTGGATTCGAACCAGCGAAGGCAATAGCCAACGGATTTACAGTCCGCTCCCTTTGGCCACTTGGGTACACGCCCAACTATTGTGTTGTCAACGAATTACGCTTGTGCTGGCCGGGCTACGGCGTCGTCGTGTTGCCCTGCCGCTTGCTCGTCATTCGTCTTGCAGAAGCATAACCTCGGGCCTCGTTGCCGTCAAGGATTCCGCCGGCCCGATCCCAGTTCGCGCTATTGCTGAGCCGGCGCCGCGCGACCCGCGAGACGCCGGTGGTGCGTCGGCGGGTGCGGGCCTCGGCGGCCGCGGTCTGCCCGGCAACACGGCCGCGAAAGCCTGTTCCTGGTAATCCCGCAAGTCGGACGGCGTCCTTTTCACGCCGCCATTCCGGCTCCCTTTTGACCGCGATCGTCAGGATTGGTACAGTGGCGATACGAGGGTCAGCGTTCCGGCCTGTCACAATCGCACGAGGGATATGGGCTTCGGAATCGCCAGGGGGGCCATCGGCGGAGGAAGGAGTCATGCATCCCGTTCGCAATCACACACCACGGCTGCCGCAATGGAAGACGGGCCGGGGCTTCACGCTGATTGAGGTATTGGTCGTGGTCGGCGTCATCGCCGTGCTCGTGGCCATCCTCACGCCCTCGCTGGCAACCGCCCGGCAGCAGGGCCGGGCGATCGTATGCGCGAATAACATCCGGCAGATCGGAATGGGCTGGCACATGTACGCCCAGCAGTGGCAGGACGCCGCCGTCGCCGGACGCTTCCCGAAGATCAGCGGGTCCACCAACCTGTACTGGGTGGGCAACGGGTGGAAATACCGTGCCCGCTGGTACGCCATGCTGGGCGCGCAGGTTCGGCTCTATGCCTTCTCAGCGCCGAGCCCCGACCCGGCGCTCGACAACACCCAGACGGTGGACGGCGAAGTCTTCCTCGACCCCGAGGCGCGAGAGTACAACAACAGCCGCAACTACCCCTACGGCTACAACTTCCAGTTCCTGGGCAACAGCCGGAAGCGGCTCAGCGGGGGCGCCACGGACTGGATCAACTGGCCGGTGCGTGTCGGGCGGATCAAGTCGCCGGCGCGGACAGTCATGGCCGCCGACTCTCTCGGCACGGCGGCCAGCACGCCGGCGTCGCAGCGGCTGCCCTATGACCCGACCGGCGCCACGGCCACGACCGACCCGGCCCGCGTCCTGAACCACGGCTGGTCGCTCGATCCGCCCCGACTGACCGCCACGGGCGACTTCTGCGACGACAGCCTGCGCGGCAAGGCCCGCTCCTCCGTTGACGAGAGGCACCGCGGCAAGGCCAATGTCATCTTCTGCGACAGCCACGTCGAACGGCTCCGCGCGACGCAATTGGGTTACGTCGTCCATGCCGACGGAACCGTGCCCCTGACCGGGGCCGGAAACAACTCGCTCTTCTCGGGCACCGGGGCGGATCTGGATCCGCCGCCGATTGAATGACCCGCGGGGAGCACCGGGGATCACGCCCTCGGCTTCCACCCGTACGTGACGTACCTGCTCTCGAACGTTCCGTCGTTGTACAGGTCGAGGACGGCGTAGCCGGGCGCGCACTCCTGGTTGTCACCCTTCCAGCGGTCGCCCGAGACGGCGCCGCCGCACAGGTAACTGACCCCCAGGTAGTCCACCCGTTCGACCAGGTGCAGATGTCCGCTGAGGCACAGCTTGACGTTCGGGTGCCTGACGAAGAGGTTCTTCAGGCGCCGGGCGTCGATCGACATGACGGCCGCCGGAACGACCCAGTCGCCCGATTTCTCGCTCTGGCCTTTGAAGAACGCCGCCGCCGACAGAATCGGAATGTGGCCGAAGAGCAGCACCGGCGTCTTCGGGCCGACCCGGGCCAGATCGTGCTCGAGCCACTCGAACTGCTCGTCGTCGATGTGGCCGCGGTAGCCGCTGTCGTCGAACGACACGGTGTCGAGGGCGACACAGTGCCAGCCGGCGCGGTCGAAACTGCGATAGGGCCTCGTCCAGCCCTGCAGCGACAGGATCCACTTCTTGCCGTAGAGCGGCTCCGTCCCCGTCGTCTTGCTGTTCTTCTTGTTGATGCCCCAGATGTCGTGATTGCCGATGGCGCGCTCGACCGGCACGCCGCACTCGGCCTTCCAGATCCGTTGCGACAGTTCCCAGAGCGTCCGCACGCGGTCCTCCTCCGTCGCCGCCGAATCGACGATCATGTCGCCGGTGTCGAGGATGAGGTCCGGGCGGTGGTGCTCCTGCACATGACGCAGGCAGGCCGCCAGACCCTCCGGCGCCCCCATCTCGGGCCTGACGTGAATGTCCGTCAGGTGCGCGATGCGCAGATCCCGCTTGCGGCCCCCGTCCGGCGCCGCCTCGCCACGGGCCGCCCCAAGGGTGCCGCCGCCGGCCAGGGCCGCGGCCGCGATGCCGGCCGCCCTCTTCAGGATGTCGCGACGAGACGACTTCGCGTTCATGCCGATGTCCTTCACTGCGTGTTCCTCCGCATGCACGATTGTTACCGCGTACCCCGGCGCCAAGGCGGGACGCCCGGCCCCCATGCTACAGCCCCGGCGGGGTCCGATCAATGCCGGCGGCACTCCGGGGGGCATGGTCGTATGTGCGAACGGGGTCAGGAACCGTTGCCGGACAGGCAGAACACCGTGTTCACGGAAAGCGGACGCCCTGACGCGTTGAGCCCAGGGCAAGAAAGGTTCGTGACCCCCTCCCTGCGTGGGCAGGAACGGCCATGCACCCTCAACTCCGTACGCGGGGCCTCGGGGGTGGACACGGACGCACGCCACCCCGACAATCGCAGATCGGAAATGGCCGATCGCCTGCTCTTTCTGGTCGCTCTCGCCTTCGCCGCCGTCGCCGGCTGCGCCCACGCTCCGAACCGCCACGAAACCGCCTCAACAGACAGGGCCGTGCGGATCGACGCCGACTTTCCCGGCGGCAACATCCTCGTGGACCGGATCGATGGCGATCGCGTGTGTCTTCGTCCGGATCCGCGTGACACGCCGCGCTGGTGGTTCTACTGGTACTTCCGTGTCCGCGGAGCGGCGGGCCGGACCCTCACGTTCGCGTTCACGGACGGCGAGCCGGTCGGCGTCCGCGGCCCGGCGGTCAGCACCGACGGCGGGCGCACCTGGTCGTGGCTTGGCGCGGCATCCGCGGGCAAGGCCTCGTTCGCGTACACCTTCCCCGCGCAGGCCGACGACGTCCGGTTCGCGTTCACGATCCCTTACGTGGAGAACGACCTGCGGGCCTTTCTGCAACCGTTTCGCGACCATCCGCATCTGAGGGTCGATTCGCTCGCCGTCACGCCCAAGGGCCGCCATGTCGAGGCCCTTCACTTCGGCCGCCTCGACGGCACGGCCGAGTACCGCGTACTGCTCACCGCCCGTCACCACGCGTGCGAAAGCATCGCCAGCTTCGTCCTGGAAGGCGTTGTCCTGAGCGTTCTGCGTGACGAGGAGCAGCAGTGGCTCCGCGACCACGTCGAGTTCCTGGTGGTGCCGTTCGTGGACAAGGACGGCGTCGAGCAGGGCGACCAGGGCAAGCTCCGCGCCCCGCACGATCCCAATCGCGACTACGACGGCACGAGCCTCTACCCCGCCGTCGCCGCCCTGCGGGACCGGGTGCCGGCCTGGGCCGCGGGCCGGCTGCGAATCGCCCTCGATCTGCACTGCCCGTACATCCGCGGCGGACGCAACGAGGTCATTCACTTCGTGGGTCTTCCCGACGAGCGCATCTGGCGCGAGGTGCAGCGGTTTTCCGGCATCCTCGAGTCCCTGCCGCCCGCAGGGCTTCCGTACCAGGCCCGTGACAACCTCCCCTTCGGCCAGGAGTGGAACAAACCGGCCAAGCTCGCGGAAGGCCGGGCGATGGCCGACTGGGCCGGCAGCATTCCCGGCATTCAGGTCGCCGCAACCGTCGAGATCCCCTATGCCAACGTGGCAGGGGCGATGATCACGCCCGATTCGGCCCGGGCGTTCGGCCAGAACCTGGCTCGAGCGATGCGCCGGTACTTGGAACCATAAATCCGACAGGGGAGCACAGGGATCAGCCCTGCGGCGACGGTCGATGTGACGCCCGTCCGTCATATGGATGGGTGCGGGCAAAAACTGTAAGAAAGGTCCATCGGACCGGCAATACAGAGCAGAGGAGCCTGTGCCGACGGTATTGAGGACACACGGGGCGCGCCCTGCCGAGCCGGGGGCCTTCACGTTGGTCGAGCTGCTCGTGGTCGTATCGATCACGAGCCTGCTGGTCTCGCTGCTGCTGCCCCCGCTGGGCAAAGCCAGGGAGTCCGCCAAGGTCACCGTTTGCGCGTCGAACCAGCGGCAGTTGGCGATCGCGGCGACGGCCTACACGGCGGCCAACCAGGACTGGATGAACCCCATTGAGGACTGGTGGCCCTCATCGACGGCCGCCGACCGGGTGGAGGTCACGTATCGGGTCATTCTGTTTCCGTACGCGGGGCGTGCCCAGCACGTGTTCGATTGTCCGGCCGAGCGCAAGTACATCTACGGAGACGGCTATTCCGACGCCGACGAGCGCCGCACCCTGTCCCTCGGCGGCCCGACCACGTCCGACCGGGAGCGATATCCCGGCATCTACGGCATCAAGCATCCGCTGGAGCGTTGGAATTTCGGCGGCCTCGGCATCGCCGGGGTGCATTGGCTCGGCAAGAAACAGGCGACGTTGCCCAGGTCGATGCCGTTTGGACGGGCCGTGGAGTCGGGTTACGCGGACGGCCTGAGAAAGCTTGCGCAGGTCAGAAGCCCTTCCAGGCTGATCTGGTTCGGCGACGGAGCGGGTTATGACGGCGCCGTCGCGAAGTACGGCGAGGATCTCGGCTGGTGGATCAGGCCCCGGGCCACGGACGGCAGTCAGTGTGCGGCCGGGTTCAATCGCCTGCTGGACGAGAACTACGGTTGCCAGCGGCACAACAAGAAGGCCAACTACGCCTTTGCCGACACTCACGTGGCCAGACTGAACGCGAACGACATCCCGTGCAATCTGAACGAGTGCTGGTGGTCGTTCCGGCCCGAATACCACCGTCTGCCGCCGACAGGCAGCGGGTCCTGAATGTATGCGCGCCCCGGAACGGCCGGGACGAACCGCTTCTTGAGAGGAGATCGAATATGACCGCATGGCGAATGGCAGGCGTTGTCATCGGGCTGGGCTTCGCGGCCGGTTCCGCGAAGGCGGCGGGCGAAGAGGGTTCCGAGCTGGCCCGCGTACAGGCCCTGGTCGCGCGAGCCAGGATCACCATGGCGCGAGCCGTCGAGATCGCCGCCCAGGAAGTCAAAGACGGCACGCCGCTGCGGGCCGAGCTGCGGATGGAGGACGACCGGCCGCAGTACGAGGTGACGATGATCGCCGGCCGCCGGCGCGTGGAAGTGGAAATCGACGCCCTGAGCGGAAGGGTGCTTCGTGTCGAACGCGAGGAAATCGAAGCGACGGCCAGCCACCGCTGGACGTTCGACAAGGAGCCCGCCGGCACGCTGCCGCCCGGCTGGATCGTCCGGCAGAACAACCCCACGAAGGAGCTGGCCCGGTGGACGATCGAGGCCGACGCCGACGCCGCGAGCCAGCCGAACGTGCTGAACGTGAAGACCGCGAACGCCAACGCCACATACAACCTGGTTCTCGTGGAGAAGGCCGTGTACAAGGACCTCAACCTGAGCGTCAAGATCCGCGGCAACACCGGCGCGGACGACCAGGGCGGCGGGCTCATCTGGCGCTGCCGGGATGAAAACAACTACTACCTCTGCCGGATCAACCCGCTGGAGAACAACTACCGCGTCTACAAGGTCGTGCACGGCAAGCGCACGATGCTCCAGTCCGTGGACTTCGAGACGCCGACCGGCAAGTGGTTCACGCTCCGGGCGAGGATGAAGGGCAACGAGATCGCCTGCTATTGCAACGGGAAGAAGTGGCTGGAGATCAAGGACGATACCTTCAAGGACGCCGGGATGATCGGCTTGTGGACCAAGGCCGACGCGTGCAGCTCGTTCGACAACCTGCAGGCCTATCCGATCAGCGGCGAAGCGGCGCCACCGCGCTGACGGCAACTGGCACGACAGCGCAGGGTTGTCCGTTGTGCCCCTGCAAACACGGGCGTCCCAGTCCGGAAGCCATCAGTTCCGCCATGACTCCGTCAATGGCAACTGCCTACGTGTGCGAAACCGAAGCGACCTCGCGCCGCAGCGCCAACTGCGACCCCGGTTCGACCCTCAAGACGGAGACACGGTTGCGACCGACGAAAGCGTTGGGGCCGGGAGTCCCCGCGCTCGCCTGCTCGCTCTCCGGTCAAGCGGAAACGCCATGCATGGCAAAGCCATCGTATCTTGTTATCCTGACAAGAGTCTGCCGGGCGCGTGGTGCCTTCGTCGCTTCGTCGCTTGGGTTGCGGGCATCGCCCGCCCGGCCGAGCCGCTGACGCCGGACGAGGCTGCGCGGTACGCAGACCTCGACGCTAGCCCAACCTTCGCACGGCGATGGAAATCGCGAGCGAGAATCGGCGTTGG
>CAZUAI010000066.1:0-30914 GCA_964617875.1 uncultured Planctomycetales bacterium
CCATCTGGATGTACTGCTGCTCGGGGTGCTTGCGGCCGCCCTGGGGCGGGATGTTCGACACCGTCCCCTCGAGCATCTTGAGCAAGGCCTGCTGCACGCCCTCGCCGGAGACATCGCGCGTGATGCTCACGTTCTGCGACGTCTTGCCAATCTTGTCGATCTCGTCGATGTAGACGATGCCGCGCTGAGCCGCCTCGAGGTCGTAGTCCGCGTTCTGAAGAAGTCGCAGCAGGATGTTCTCGACGTCCTCCCCGACGTAGCCGGCCTCGGTCAGCGTCGTGGCATCGCCGATGGCGAACGGCACGTTCAGGATCCGCGCCAGGGTCCGTGCGAGGAGCGTCTTGCCGGACCCGGTCGGTCCGATGAGCAGCACGTTGGACTTGTCGATCTCGACGTCATCGCCATCGGCCGTGTCGGTGTGGCTCAATCGCTTGTAATGGTTGTGCACGGCGACGGCAAGCGATTTCTTGGCGTAGTCCTGCCCGATGACGTACTGGTCGAGAAACTCCTTGATTTGACGGGGTGTGGGGATCGTGCCCACAAGCGCTCGTGCCGAGCTGACTTTCCGTTTTTCTTGCTTTATGATATTGTGGCACAGCTCGACGCAGGACGAGCAAATGTAGACGTCGTTGGGCCCCTCGACCATGGGGCCGACATCCCGCTGCATCTTGCCACAGAAGCTGCACGTGGTGGGGCGACGACCTCGCGGCCCGGTTGGACCCATTCCGCCGCCTTGTGTGCCTCGCGTGTTTGCCATTGGTCTCCCCAAGTACCCTACGGATGCGGAGCGCTCACTGTGCCATCACTGCCCCGCGAAACACCAAGCCGTCTTATCGTCAGCGGCACCGGCGCATCTTCACCTCAAAATCTCCGTTTATGGGACGCCGCCGGTGCTACAGGGGCTTTGCCGTCCTGGGCGGTTTCGGTACGGCTTCGGACTTGTCGCCCCCCGGCCGCAGACCGGCAATCATTGCCGATCGGATCCGCTGAAACTCCTCCTCGGTCAGGTCGCCGCTCTCACGCAGTTGGCGGAGATCCGCCAGCGTCCACGGCTGTTCGTCGCCGCTCACGCCCGACATCGACCGCCACCAGCGCCGCCGATAGTACCAGACCGCCGTCCCTAACACAATGATCAGCAGCCACAGCACGCCCAGCCAGGCGAACAACCGCGAGTAGTCCGTACCGGCCAGCACGTTCGGCAGTAGGCCCCGGGGGAGACGGCACACGATGTCAGGACTTGCGGAGGTCATGGGCTCCATCATGATTCTACAAGGTGACTCCACCGGGGCAAGTCGGGTCGCTTGATCGCATGTGTTGCAAAACGGACGGTCGTCAGGATCCGGTTGGCGGAAGAGAAAGGGAGTATTCAGGATATGCCGTGTCGTGGTCTTGTCACGGGTTGGCGGGTGGGGCGGCTTCATCGAGGACCGCGACGCGCCGCCTGGCACGGCGATCGGCGGCGTGCGCCCGCCGTCGATAGATCAGCATCAGGTTGCGCACGTAGATCAGGCAGGCCAGGAGCTGCGCTGTCATAAATACGATGTCACGGCGGTGCAGGGCGTAGATGAAGATGGTCAGGCTGCCGACGATCGAGATGTACCAGAACGCGACGGGGACGGTGACTCGTTTGCGTTTCTCGCTCGCGTACCACTGGACAACGAACCGCATGAAGAAGAGGAACTGCCCGCCGAAGCCGAACAGGATCCAGCCGTTCGGGGCGTAGCGCCATAGATCCTTGCGTTCGTGGAGGTGGGGGAAGAGGTCGTCGAGCATCGACCGCCCCGCGGGCTGGACGTGTTGTGCGGGCGGCAGCGGGGGGCTGTCGGCCGGCGCACCGAAGGCGGCGGCGCTCACAACTCGGATTGCGTGGAGCGTTGCAGACGGGCCGCACGCGGTCTGTGCCGTCGATTGGCCAGCTGTGGCCGTGATGGCGAGCGCCGCCCATCCGAGCAGCGAAGGGCGAGCGAACCTGCCTGCGTTTTGCGTTGTCGTTGTCATTCGCGCTCCCGGCACGCCGTTGGGGCGAGCGGCCAATAGAACCGAGAACGCGAGCAGCCGCAAGGGAGCGTCCCGGTCGCCATGAGGTTGGAGGATGCGTTTTCGGGGCCTTTCGGCTCTTGCAGGGTTACGCCCTCTTCTCGCTGCGGCAACGGGCCGTGCTGGGTTTTGGACGGTGGTCCGGTATAATTCCAGGGATGGAGACCACGCTGATTCTTGCGTTGACAGGTTCCCTGCTCATGGCCAGTCCACCGACATCGACCAGACCGGCGTCCGCCTCGCGGCGGGTCACGGTCATTGCGCACCGCGGTGACTCGAAGGAGGCGCCGGAAAACACCATCGCCGCGTTTCGCCGGGCGCTCTCCGCCGGCGCCGATTACGTCGAGTTGGATGCCCGGCTTTCGGCCGACGGCACGCTGTACTGTCTGCACGACGAGACGCTGGACCGCACGACGAACGCGGTCCGCGTGCTCGGCCGCGCGAAGGTGAAGCTGAAGGACGTTCACGACGCGCAGCTGGCGGAGTTGGATGCGGGCGGGTGGTTCGATCGCCGGTTCGCCGGCGAACGGCTGCCCACGCTGGCGGCGGCGCTCGACGCGATCCAGGCGAAGGGTCGGACGCTCCTGGAGCACAAGGACGGACCGGCCGAGGCCTACGCCCGGCTGCTGCGGGAAAAAGAGCTGGTCGGCCGGCTGACGGTCCAGAGCTTCGACTGGAAGTTCCTCGCCGACCTGCACAAGATCGAGCCGAAGCAGCCGCTCGCGGCCCTGGGCGACAAGAAGTACGATGAGGCGAAGCGAAGGACGATTTCCTCGACGGGCGCGAAGATCGTCGCGTGGAAGCACACGGACCTGACGCCCGAACTCCTGGCGGAGTTTCGGCGGATGGGTCTGGCGGTGTGGGTCTGGACGGCGGACGAGGCGGAAGACTGGGAGCGCGTCGTTGCGATGGGCGTCGAGGGGATCATCACGAACCGTCCGGGGCCGCTGGCGGCGTGGCTGGATCGTCGCGCGAAGGGGGCGAAGTAGCGGGCTTTGCGGCGTCTTCATTGCGCGCGGGCGACATCAGGACCGGACAGCGATCGCCCTTCATGATCAAATTGTCTGTCGAGTGCATCGAGATCCCGGCAAGAATGCTCCGGGCGCATGTCGCGAGGACGATCAGGTCGGTGCCTGGGCACCTGGCGTAGTGTGTGATCGCGAGATGCGGGCGGCCCTCAGGTCTCGGAGATCTCAACAATGCACAACAGCCCGTGGCCGCAGCCGATGCCCTCGGGCAGGTTGAGTTCGAGGTTTCGAAGCACGCACGCGACCTGCGGGCCCATGATGCTCGCCCAGAAGTCCATAACCGGGAACCGCGTTGCATTTCGATGGAGCCACGCCAGCATCTTCAGCTCGTCCGCGAGCCCCGACGACTCCGACTCGATCATCGCCCGGACACCCGCGTTGTCGGTCCGCAGGAGCGCGTCGGCGAAGCGGATGACGGTGTTCCATTGCTCGCGGTAGGTCTGGATCCGCTCCCATGCTTCGGGATGCGCTGACCGGCATTCGTCGACGAAGCCGACGTCGGCGATGAGTTCCGCGACGTTGCCGCGGTAGTCGCGGTGGAAGAGCCGGTTGACCGCGTTTCGGATCGAGCGGGGATGTCCGTTGAACGTGCCCGTGTCGATGTGCCGGCCCACCAGGATGGAGCGGTCGCGCATCTCGACAACCCTGGCGGCTCGTCCCGGCACCTGCACTTCGGACGCGACGAAGTCCGCGATCTCACGTGCCGTCCAGTAGCACACGCGGTAGGGGGCGGCATCCGGCGGCGGCGGGCCTGACGGATTCAGCAGGTATCCCATGCTGTACGGCAGCATCGCAGGACGGTCGGTACGCCAGTAACGAGGCCACTCCGGGGACAGGCGACCCATAAGATCCAGGACGACATAGGCTCGGCGGTGCGCGTGACCGGCGATGTCCCGGAGGAGGCGGCCAAGCTGGGCCGGCGTCAGATGTGACAACGACGCGTAGGACGAGAAGTAGAGGTCAAACGGCGGGTGGTCCGTGAGCGGGAATCCCTTGGCCAGATCGGCCTGGACGAATCGTACGTTGGGCCAGCCTCCGTAATTGATCTGGCCCTGCTCCACCATCCCCGGCGAGATGTCGATCCCGACGTATTCCTCGATGGCGTCGGAGTCCAGCAGGAACGGCCTGTCGACCGACCGCAGCGCGTTGCTGACCGGGATGTGCGTGAGCAGCTCGACGCCTTCCCCGCTCCCCGAGCCGAGATCGACGACGCGGATGCCGCTCTTTTCCTCCAGCAGACGTTGCAGGAAGGGCCGAACGCACAGCTTGATCAGAATGTCTTCCCAGTACTTCCGCACGTAGTCCTTCTTGCCGACGAGGCCGCCGCCGTCGGCCCCGTAGAAGCCGAGCCGCACGGCTGTCTCGTAGAACTCTGTCTTGCGGGTCTTCCCTCGCGCTCCGCCGTTCCGCGGCCGAGCGGTGGCGGTGTCCCCCGATTGCGGAATCGCCGGCCTCGAATCTCTACTACGGCACGGCGGTTTCACCGCGCGGACGCCCTGCGTCAGCGCGTCCGAGGCGACTGTTGGCTGGTGCGGATGTGCCATGATTCAGTCTCCTTTCCGACAATCACAACGATCGGCTCTTCTTCCGCTTCTTATATGCCCGGGCCATTTCATGGATTCATTGATAATTCTGCATTGATCGTTCGTTTCCGTCGATATATCATGGTGTGATGCATTGGCTGAATTACCACCATCTGCTGTATTTCTGGGTTGTGGCGAAGGAGGGCACGATCGCCGCGGCGTGCGATCAGCTGCATCTTACCCAATCTACCATATCGAAGCAGCTGCGCGATCTCGAAAGGCAACTTGGAGAAAAGCTTTTCCGACGGGTCGGGCGGAATCTCGTTCTCACCGAAACCGGGCATGTCGCGTACCGCTATGCGTCGGAGATCTTTTCCCTCGGGGGAGAACTCGTGGAGGCGGTCAGGGGCGGGCCCGTCACCCGGACACCTCGTTTGGGCATTGGCGCGCAGGACACGTTGCCGAAGCTGATCGCCTACCGCCTTCTCGAACCGGTTTTCCGGCTTGCGGGGCCCGTCCGGGTGATCTGCTACGAGGGGACGCCGGCGCAACTGCTCCCGCGGCTGTCGGTTCACGAGGTGGACCTCGTCCTGTCGGATGCCCCGATGAGCCCGCACATCAAGGTCCGCGCGTTCAGTCACCTTCTGGGCGAATGCGGGATCGCGATTTTCGCCGCGCCGCCGTTGGCTGCGCGGTTGCGGAAGGGCTTTCCGAAGTCACTGCATGGGGCGCCGGCGTTGCTTCCTGCCGGGACGGCCGCGATGCGGGGTACGCTGGAGCGATGGTTCGACGGGGCGGGGGTGCGTCCCCATGTCGTAGCCGAGTTCGAGGACATCGAACTCATGATGGCGTTCGGTCGGCACGGCCGCGGCTTCTTCCCGGCCCACGACGCCATCGCGAGGGAGATCATGCGCGATTGCCAGGTCGAGCAGGTCGGCGCGATCGAGGGCCGGAGCGAACGGTTCTACGCGATCAGTGCCGAACGTCGGCTCAGGCATCCGGCGGTGGTGGCGATCACCGAGGCCGCCCGTGGAACGCTGTTCGGCGGCGGGTGATGGCGTCCGGAAACGGAAGTCGCGGCTGCCGGGTTGACCCCGCGACGGAATTGCGCTAGACTTTACAGGGAAGTTCTGAAGAAGGGTCCGAGTCGCACGTGTGCTCGGAGGCATTTCAGGTGGTCGGGCCGCCATCTGTGTACGGTCGCGGACGACCGTAACAGCGGGTTTCGCAGTGCGTGGTATCGGGCGCACCCGGTTCCACGGCAGGACGGCGGCGTCGAGAGGCTCGGTACAAGGCGGTCGGGATGGCAAAGCGCGCGGAACGTCCCGCTCGACTTGTCGTCGTCCGGATCGCGTCGGGTCTTGCGAGACGCCTCCTGTCGGCATCGGGGGCGGCATACCGAAACGGCGTACATTGCGCAATCCGGTTGTGCGCAGGCAGGAGACCATCATGAGCACGAACACGCAACCAGCCGCAGAAAAGCCGTCGGAGGGGATTACCAGCATCAGCGTGATCCTGGCCCGGATCATGTGGACGCTTCTGGGGCCGGCGGGGATGGGGCTCGCCGCTCTCATTATCGTCAACCGCGGGAACGGATGGCTCACGCCGCTGGACGCATTCTACGGCGTCGTCGTCAGCCTGATGCTGGCGGGCCGGTACGTGGAGTTGCGCTCGGGGCAGGGCATTACCGTCACGGGCGAGCCGGCCACGATCCGCCACTTCAAGCGGTACGCCGTCGTGCTGGTGCTCACGGCGGCGCTGGTCTGGGCCCTGGCGAACCTGATCGGCAACCACCTGATCGGGTAACGTCGGCGGTTCCTTCGATTCGACCGGGGCGATGAAGCCGGCCGCCGCGTCAGGTCTTGTCTGCTTGCGCGGGCCGCGACCATGCCCTGCGTTGCCGTCGCTCGTATAATGCGCGGGCGGGACCGGCGATGCGGGAATTGCGCGGTCGGGCAGTCTTCCTGTGGCGGCGGCGACGTGAGCGGATCGGGTGCCATCTCGCTTGTGCTTGTGCCGATGCCGGCGGTAATCACGTTTGCGCATCCGGCGATGCTTGCCGGGCTGGTTCTGGTCGTGCTGCCCGTACTCATTCACCTGGTGCATCGGGGACGGCCTCGGGTGCTCGTGTTTCCGACGGTCCGGTTCCTGCGCGAGGCAACGACGTCGCAGCCTCGGATTCGACGATGGCGGCACGTCGTTCTGATGATTCTGCGGTGCGGGTTCGTTGCGTGTCTGGCGGTGGCATTCGCACGGCCGCAATGGTTCCGATCGGCCGGGGCGGCGGCCGACGTCGATCGCGAGACACTGGCGGTGCTCGTGCTCGATGTGAGCGCGTCGATGGGCTACGCGGACTCGCCGGTCGCCATGATGGATCAGGCCGTTGCGCGCGCGGGCGCGATCCTCGACGGGCTCGAACCGGCGCGGGGGGACCGGGCAAGCGTGATTCGCGCGGGGGTTGCGGCGCGGGCCTTATCCTTCAGCCCCACGTCGGACTTCACGAGGCTCAGGCGGCAAGTGGAATCGCTTCGGGCTACCGCGGAGCGGACCGACGCGGGCGGCTCGCTCGCTGTCGCCGCGAGCCAACTCCAGAGCGGTGGCGCGTTGCGGAAGGAACTGCACATCATCAGCGACTTCCAGCGCACGAGCTGGGCGGACGCCGACCTCGCGGGGCTGCCGGCGGATGTCCGCGTGATCCTCCACCGTATTGCGCCGCGTGGAGACCGGCCGAACGCCGGAATCGCGGATATCCGGGTTCATCCGCCCCAGCCGATCCTGGGCGGGCGGTGCCGTGTCGGCGTACACGTGGTGAACCGTTCGCCGGCTGCCGAGCGGCGCGACGTCGTCCTTCGGGCGAGCGACGGGCGAGAATGGCGGCAGAGGGGTGTCCTGTTGCCGGCGATTGAGTCGGTGGTTGTGTCGTTCGATGTGTCGTTCGAACAGCCGGGTGTGTGGGAGTTGACGGCGGAAATCACGCCGGATCACCTGGCGATCGACGATCGACGCTACGCCGTGGTGCATGTCGTGTCGCGGATGCCCATCGTGCTGTGCACGGACGCGAACCTTGATGAGGGTGTGACGTCGGGCTACCTGCTCGCGCGGGCGCTGTCGCCGTTTGCGGAAGGGCAGGGGGGGATCGACTTGCGTGTTGCGCGTGGGGGCGATCTGGGGCCGCCCGTGCTTGCGGGGGCGGAGGTCGTTGTGCTCGATGCGTCGGGGGCGCTCTCATCGGCGGGGCTTGGTGCGTTGCGGGAGTTCATCCAGGGTGGGGGGGGCGTGGTCGTCTTTCTGGGGCCGGGGGCGGCGGCGGAGAACCTGATTGCCCTGGGCGGCGGGGGGGGCGATGCGTCCCTGCTGCCCTTCGTGCCGGGGGCGATGCGGGGGGCGGCGGGCGGCGCGTCTGTCGAGGGTCTGCCCTCGTCCGACTCCTCTCTGAGGAGGCGTGGGGTTTCGGTGGAAGTCACTGACCCGGGGCATCCGCTCTTGCGTTCGCTGGCTGCGGGCGACGGTCGGCTGCTTGGCGATGTGCGGATCTATCGTCATTACGCGACGTCGCCCGGGCGCACGGGCGTGCCGCCGGCGGCCGCGCTCAGCAGCGGTGATGCGGCGATCGGCGTCGCGTCGATCGGTGCGGGCACGCTGGTCGTGTGCAACATCTCGCCGGACCCGGACTGGAGCGATGTGGCCCGGCACGCCGTGTTCCCAGGGCTTGTGCATCAATTCGTCGAATTCTCGCGGCCTCGGCAACGGACGGTGCCGGAACCGTGTGCGGGTGAGCCCGCGGTGGTGCGATGGCGGACGGATGGCCAGCTGTCGGCCGTCGAGATTCGCGATCCGGGCGGCGAGCGGGTCCATGCCACAGTTCGACGAGAGGGGCCCACGGCGGTGGTCGAATTGCCCGGCGGGGCGGGGCCGGGCTACTGCCGCATCTACTCCGACGGCCGGCTTGTCGAGAGTGTCGCCGTCAACGTGGACCCGCGAGAATCGGACCTCGCCGCCGTGAACCTCGATGCTGTCGGATCGGCCGGGCCCCGCGCGACGTCGGTTGTTGATGCGGGCACGGTCGATCGTCGCGGTCGGCCGTTGTGGCATTGGGCGATGACGGCGGCGTTGTGCCTGCTGGCCTGCGAGCTGTTGTGCCTCGCGTACTGGAGGAGCTAGTGCCGATCCCGGCCGGACACGTTCGTCGTGGTGCAGGCATCCTGCCTGCGATTGAGGGCAGGCTGGCGGCCTGCGCCGCCATGGGCCATGGCGCTTTTCTCGGGCACGGTGTCGGCGGGTTCGCACTGGGGGAAGTTGTTCTGCAGCCGCCGACGGCAGCGTGGCGCATCCTGTCGGCGGGGGCGTTGCTCGTGCTCGTGGCCTGGTGGGCCTATCGGCGGACGGCAGGACTGTCACGCGCGGGACGACGGGTTCTCGCGGGGCTTCGTCTGGCGGCAATCGTCGTACTGACGGTGGTCCTGCTCGGGCCGTCGGCGGCGCGGTGGTCTTCGACGACAGAGGGGCGCCGCACGCTTGTTCTCGCGATGGACACATCGGCGAGTTTCGGTACGAAAGATGTGAACGGCCGATCACGCTTCGACGTCGCGCGGCAGACCTGGCTGGCCCCCGGGCTGATCGAGAGACTGCGCGGGCAATTCGATCTGCGCTTCTTTCGGTACGATGCGGAGGTTGCGGCGACCGGGCCGGGGCCGCTGGCGGAGCTGCGCGAGCCGACGGGCCGGCAGACGTATCTGGCGTCCGCCGTCACGCGGCTGCTGGAAACGGAGTTCGTCGGCGGGGTTCGGGCCGCCGGGGTGCTGCTGATCGGCGACGGGCACGAGACGGGTTTCGGCGATCCGGCAGCGGTCGGCGAGGCGGCCGGGCGGCGCGGCGTGCCGATCTGGACAAGCTGCTTCGGTGGAAGCCGCGCGGTGCGCGACCTGGCGGTGCGGGCGCCCGCCGGGCCGGTGTCCTTGTTCACGGGCCAGACGGGACGGCTCGCGGCGAGTGTGTCCCAGACGGGTTTCGGATCCGAAGAGGCCCGCGTGACGCTTCTTCGCGATGGCCGGCCGGTTCAGGAACGGGTTGTCGCGTTCGACTCGCGGACGGTGGCGGATGCATCGTTCGACATCCGCGAGGATCGGCCGGGCGTATACGCATACGAGATCCACGTCGAGCCCCTGCCCGGCGAGGGCGACGCCGGCAACAATACGCGCGCTGTCTTCGTGCGTGTGAGCAACGAGCGGATCAAGGTGCTGCTCGTCGAGGGTGAGCCATACTGGGACACGAAGTTTCTCGCGCAGTCGCTCCGCGCGGATCCGCAGATCGAACTGACGCAGATCGTGGCGTACGGCTCCAATCGCTGGCGGATCATCCTGCCGCCGGCGGAGCCGGAATCGCAGACGCGACCCTCGATGACGACACCGCCGGCCCTCGCCGCGTCCATCCCGCGCAGCAGGGCCGAGCTGTTCGCGTACGACGTCCTCATCCTGGGCAAGGGCCTCCTGCGGTTCCTGCCGCCCGAGCGTCTGCCGCTCCTGAAGGAGTACCTCGACGCCCGCGGGGGCGGCATCGTGTTCGCCCGCGGAAGGGCGTACGACCCCACCGAAGCCGGGGCGGCCGACGCGGCGGCGGCGCTCGCCCCGCTGGAGCCCGCCGTTTGGGGCGAGGAGTATGTGCGCGAACTGCGACTCGACCTGACGGACGAAGGACGGCAGCACCCGGCGTTCGGGTTCCTGCGCAGCGACGCGGCGCAGGGAATGACGTTCCCCACGGCCGGGAAACCGACGGTGCTTGCGGGCGACGTGGTCCTGCGCGAGCTGCCGGGGCTGATCGGCGCGGTTCGGATCCAGCGTGAAAAGGCGGCCGCGCTCGTGCTTGCGCGGGCAGGGCTCGCGGAAGGGGTGCAATCAGCCCGCGAGGCATCGATGGCGGCGCTGGCTTATCAGAACCACGGGCGCGGCCGCGTGGTCAGCGTCCTGGGCGAGGGGCTGTGGCGGTGGGCGATGCCGTCGGTATTGGAGCAGGCGGAGCGGAGGGCCTCGCCGTTCGACGAGTTCTGGCGGCGAATGGTGCGTTGGCTGGCGACGGGGGCGGAGTTTCTTCCGGGGCAGGATGTGTCGCTCACCATCGCCCGTTTTCCGGAGCGGCCGGGGGACGAGGCCGGCATCGAGGTACGGTTGAAGTACCCGGCGGCACGGGAGATCGCGGCGGCCCTGACGGCAATCGGTCCCGACGGCGGCGTGCAGGCACTCGCGATCGACCGGGCGAACGAGGGCGCGGGCCTGTTGCGGTCGTCGTTCCGACCGGAGCGGCAGGGTATGTATCGCGTCCGGCTCACCACGCCGGAGATGACGCCGGCGGAGCTGGAAACGCGGTTTTGCGTGTACGAAGACTCAACCGAGTCGATCGACACGTCCGCCGATCCGGAGGCGATGCGGACGCTCGCCGAGCGGTCCGGCGGGCAGGTCATCGCGGCGTCCGATGCGGGTCGGCTGCCGGCGATGCTCGATGAGGCCGCGTCGGCGCGGGACGCCCGGCCGACGATCGTGCCGGCATGGGACCGCCCGTGGGTGTTTGCGGCGATCGTGACGCTGCTCAGTGCGGAGTGGTACCTTCGCCGGCGGTCCGGCGTGCCGTGACGTGCGGGTTTCGGCCGGGCGCGGACGGCGGCAGACGAGGCATCGAGAGCGGACCGGCGGGCGATGAGCGGCTGGAACGGCGCGAGCGGTTCCTGGCGCTCTCTCGGCGGGGTCCTCGCCTGCGTTTCGGGCTCATTCCACGTCAAACCACATCCAGACGATCATCTTCGAGTCATCGCGGTTGGCCCAGGCGTAGTAGGGGATCGCGCGGAACGTTGCCGTTCGGATGACCGGCAGCCCTGCGGGTTTCGCGCGGCGATAGAGCGGGCCGGATGTGTTTGAGTAATCCAGCCATTTGCCGTCGAACGACAGCGCGACCACGCCGCCGAGCAGATCCGGCCTGGGCGTGATTTTCACCCGCGGGTCGTCGGAGTCCAGATTGGGCGGTGCGATTGCGTTGAGGACATCGGTGCCGGGGTTGTCGGTGCTTTCCAGACAATACACGACCGGGCCGCGGCTCAGAGCGAGGCGGCCGCGGTTGTCTCGCACGCGCGGATCGGACACGAGCACGGTGACGGGCATCGGGAGGTTCAACTCGATCGTGTCGCCCGGCTCCCACGTTCGCTTGATTTCGCAGTAAGTGCCGGGCCTGACGGCGACGCCGACGGGCTTGCCGTTGACCGAGACGGACGGCGTGCGGCACCAGCCGGGGATGCGGAGGAACACGCCGAACTCGCCGGCCTTCTCGGGGGCGACGGTCAGCGCGACCTTGCCGTCCCACGGATATCGCGTCTGCTGCGTGAGTCTGAGTTTCGCGCCGTTCTCCAGTCGCCAGTCGAGTTCGTTGTTGTCGTAGAGGTGTACCCACACACCGGCCGGGCTGGTGCTGTAGATGCAGCCGGGCAGCGACGCGATCGTCCGTTCGACGTTCGGCGGACAGCACGTGCAGCCGTACCATTGCTGGCGGCGGTGACCGCCGGCCGACTCGAGCGGGTTGACGTAGAAGTACTCGGTGCCGTTGAGCGATACGCCGGAGAGGAAGCCGTTGTAGAGCCCCGTCTCGAACCAGTCGGCGAAGCGGGCTTCCGCGGTGACGGCGAGCATGCGCCAGTTCATCATCATGGCGGCGATGGCGGCGCAGGTTTCGGCATACGCGGAGTCGTTGGGAAGCTGGAAGGCCTTGCCGAAGGCTTCGTTGCCGTGCGTCGCGCCGATGCCGCCGGTGACGTAGATCTTGCAACCCACCATGTCGGTCCACAGCCGTTCGGCCGCGTCCATGTAGGGCTTCCTGCCCGTCTCGGCGTAGGAATCGACGGCCCCGCAGCAACGGTAGCCGGCGCGGACGGCGTGGCCCTCGATCGTCGTCATGTCGGCGAACTTCTGCACGTCGGTGAAGAACCCGCTCAGGTCGAGGTACGCCCGATTGCCCGTCGTCCGATAGAGTTCGACGAGGGCCATCTCGACCTCGGGGTGGCCGTCGGCCTGTTCGATCCTGCCGGGGCCGAACGTCTTTGTCATATAGTCGGCATAGCGGATGGCGGCGTCGAGGAGCTTCCGATCGCCGGTGGCGCGGTGGTGGGCGACGGCGGCCTGGAACAGGTGGCCGGCGCAGTACAGCTCGTGCTCCCAGGCCAGGTTCGAGAACCGTTTGTCGGCGCGGTCGTCGACGAAATACGTGTTGAGGTAGCCATCCTTGCCCTGGATGGCGACGACCTCGTCGATGATCCTGTCGAGCATCGTGCGGATGGCGCGGTCGTCCACGGATTGCAGCACGAAGGCACATGCCTCCATCCACTTGTAGAGGTCGGAATCGGTGAAGAACGGCCCACGGCGGTCGCATGCCTTGCGGCCGGAGACGCGGCGGAAGTTGTCCACCACGCCGTGGTGCTCGAGCAGTTCGAGGAGCTTCGGGATGCCCTTGAGCCGGTTGGCCTCCATGCGGGGAAGCCAGAACCCGTCCTTCATCTTCACGGCGCGGATCGGCACGGCGTGGAGCCTGGCATTCGGGCTCATCGACGTGTCCACGATGCCCGCGTTGCGCCAATCGGGTTCGGCGGCGTTCGTGACGTTGTTGACGGCGAGCGCGATGAGTGCGGTCAGGACGATTCGCGGCGCGAGCCGCGTTGTTTCGTGCCGGCGGTCGAGCATCTGTGTGCCTCCTCGAAAAGACGCCTTCGGCAAACCGGCTGGATTATGGCGGAGGTGTTCGTGTGTGACAAGGCGGGGCTGTCGTGCGTGGTCGTGATTGCGCGTGTGGAGCCACGGTGTCGGGAGCCGTGGAAATCCGGGAAGAGAGGCATCCGCCGCCCCCTGCGGGCCTTCCGAAAGAACGCCGCTCCCGCTGCGGGAACAGCCCCGCACGCTTGCCGTGCCGGCGACGAGGCGGTAGGGTGCTGTCGGGAATGCGGCAGGTCCGCCCGCCGTCGCGGGTCTCGACCGTGCCCTCCGTGGTTGCATAACCGGGGAGGCCCTGGAATGCGGTTGGTCCGTTTCTTGCGCGGGTGGCACCATGAGGAATGGGGGCCCGCGGCGTTTGCCGCGGTGGTGGTGTTGGCTGTGGCGGCGCCGGCCTGGGGAGCGCCGGAGGTCCTCGGGGCATACTACCGGCCGGATGAGGCGTTTCCCGAGTTCACGCGTTTCTGGCGTGAGCGGGAGCCGGAAGAGGCGGGTGTCGGCGACGCCACGGCAGCGGCGCGGGAACCCGTTCTCGGCGCGTCCGTCCACGTGCTCGTTCGAAACGCGGGGACGCAGGACCTTGTGATCGGCGACGTCCTGCTCGAGGGCGTGAGCCTCAAGAGCGCCATCGCATTCTCGGACCAGCGGAAGAACCGCAGGCCGGCGAGCCTCTTCTTTTCGAAGATCTCCGACGGCGAACGCGAGACGCTCATCCGGGCCGGCGAGCCGATCTGGTGGCGGGTGGACCCGGCGTCCCTCGCGCCCGGTTGTGTCGGCGAGATCACGGTGCGGCTGCGCTTCGTGCCGAAGGTGCGTGAGCTGCGTCTTGAACTCCGGTACGGGGGGGAAAAGGTCCCCGTGGTCGTGGCCGTGCGCGAGGCAGCGCCGCGGATCGAGGGCATCAGCTTCACGCCCGGGCTGGATGAGGTGTTCGTCTACCTGAAGCACCCGAAGGCCCCGGGGCAGGCGCCCGCCCAACTCCGGCTCGACGGCCGGGACGTGATGGGTTCGGCCCGGATCGGCGCGGACCCGAGGATTGCGGTCGTGCCGGTCGTGATCCGGCCGGGCAAAGCACTGGACGCGATGTCGCTGCATTGCGTGCATGCGGCGTGGGCGGATGGCAGCAGCGCCACCGCGGGCATTCGGGCGTGGGCCGACGAGTTGGCGTACGGCGTGTGGGGCGGCCAGCCGGGCGGCGATTCGGACACGGCCGGCGCGCGACGGTACGTGCAGGACCTCCGCGAGCACCACGTCAACGTGCAGATGCCGCAGGTCGGTTCGGGCATGTTGGCGGCGTTCTACAAAAGCGAAGCCGGCGGGCGCGAATGCGAACGCGCGGGCCTTCGGTTCGTCCTCGGCGACGTCGGCAAGTGGAACGTCCGTGTGCCCTACGCGTACTTCATCAAGGATGAGCCGGACGCGGCCGACGCGAAGATGACCGGCATGCCCCGGGGCCACGAGATCGGCAGCCTGGCACAGTGGGTGATCGACGTGGGGCATGATTGGCGGACGAAGGCCCCCTCGGTCCCGCAGACGATCAACGTGGATCTGACGTTCAAGCCGTACAACTACTACATCTACGGCCAGGTGCCGGACCTGCTCATGGCCGACCCGTACTATCAGCCGCGGCTGCGCGAGGCGCACTGGAAGCACCCGGAACGCCTGCCGCTTTACAGGACGGCGACGTTCGTGAGGGCCATCAGCACGACGCTGCAATCGGCAGCAGCGCCGAAGCCCACCCACATCATTCTGTACGCGAATGCCTACATCGAAAAGGAGACGAAGCGGCGGTTCCGCTACCCCGCGCCGGAGGAGAAGCGCATCGAGGCGTATTATGCCCTGGGGGCCGGAGCGAAGGGGATCTCGTACTGGTGGTTCACGCCGGGCGCTCCCGCCCGCGGCATGGGCAGCCAGGACGCCGACGCGAAGCGGCTTTGGCGCGAAGTCGGCCTCATCGGTGCCGAACTGAGGACGGCGGAGCCGCTGATCCTGCGAAGCTGCCCCGGAGCCGTGCCGGTGAAAGGGCCGGAGGGGTTGCTGGTCCGGTGCCTGCTTGCGGGCCTGGACACGATGATCGTGGTCGTTGTGAACGAGCAGCACGTGAATGACGACAAGGGGACGACCGTCACGCCGGTGAACGATGCGGTCATCCGTCTGGCATTGCCGTCATGGCTTGATGCCGGCGATGCCTTCGAGGTCCAGCCGACGGGCATCAGGCCCGTGGCCGTCGAGCGGCAGGGGGCGGAGGCGGTCCTGCGGCTGGGTACGGTGAACGCGACCTGCATGGTGGTGATGACCGCCGACAAGTCGCTGCGCGGGCGGCTCGAGGCGGTCCATGCGAAGCTGGCGCCGAACGTGGCCAGACTGCTTGCGGGGAGGCCGAACGGATGAACCGTCGCGAGTTTCTGAAGACGGCGGCGGGCACACTGGCGTTGCCGGCCGCGGCCCGTGCCGCTGCTGAGACGAGACCCGGCGTGCCGGCCCACCTGAAGGGCTTCGAGGCGCTCTATCGCGAGGATCCGCGGAAGGCGTCGCTCGCGTGGTTCAAGGACGCCGGCTTCGGGCTTTTCATGCACTACGGCGTCTACAGCCTGCTCGGCCACGGCGAATGGGTGATGCTGCACGAGAAGATCCCTGTGGCGGAGTACGCGAAGCTGAAGGAGCGGTTCACGGCGGAGCGGTTCGACGCGGACTTCATCACGGACCTGGCGGTTGCCGCGGGGATGAAGTACGTCAACATCACGTCGCGTCACCATGACAGCTTCTGCCTGTTCCGCACAAAGGAGACCGACTTCAACAGCATCGAGTCGCCGGCAAAGCGGGACCTTGTCGATGAACTGGCGAAGGCGTGCCGCCGCAAGGGGCTCGGGCTGTTCCTCTACTATTCGTACGCGCTCGACTGGCGGCATCCGTATTTCTATCCGCCCGAGGCCGGCTGCAAGAACGCGCGCCCGGCCTACGACAAGCCCGAACCGACGTATCTCTGGCGGAAGGACGAGGACTTCAGGCACTACATCCGGTTCGTGCACGCGCAACTCCGCGAGTTGCTGACGCAATACGGTCCGCTGGCGGGGATCTGGCTTGACCCGCTCATGGGCTTCTACGGCCGGCCGGACCTGTTTCCGATCGACGAGACCTATGCGCTGATCCGCTCCATCCAGCCGGGCTGCCTGATCTCGTTCAAGCAGGGCGCGAACGGCGACGAGGACTTTGTCGCCCCCGAACGCAAGGCCGACGCGAAGGTCGGCACTACCGATGCGGCCCGGCGGGCGCAGGAGAAGAACCGCGGCAAACCGGTTGAGATCTGCAACACGCTTCAGCCGCGCGCCTGGGGCTACGATTCGCGCGACGCCGGCAGGCACAAGGACGCCGACGAGGTGATGAAGATGCTGGCCGAGGCGAAGACCCGCCCAGCGAACCTGCTGTTGAACACGGGCCCGTTGCCGGACGGGTCGATCCACCCGGACGACGTGAAGACGCTGCGCGAAGTCGGCCGGCGGCTTCGGCTGCGATCGTAGGCGAGCGAACCGCGGGAGGCACAATGACGAAGAGCAAGACAAGGTTACACGGGACGGCGATGACCCGGACCACGGCTTCCCTGGCGGCGGGGTTCCTCGCGATTGTGGCGTCGGCGCTGTACGGCCAGCGGCCGGCCGCCGATGCGGTGAACGTCGTCCTGATTCCTCGACTCGTCGCTCCGGCCTCCCTGACCGCCGATCTGAACGCCGCGCCGTGGAACCGGGCCGCGCGGCTCGCGGGGCTCGTGGCGTCGGGCGGCAGGACACTCTCGAAGGAACCGACCTCCGTCTGCCTCTTCTATGACGCGTCGTCGCTCTACATCGGATTTCACTGCGAAGGTCGCGGCGCGTCGCAGCTCAAGGCCGAGATCAAGGATCGCGACGGGCGCGTCTGGGCCGATGACAGTGTCGAGTTTCTGCTCGATCCGAAGGGCTCGCCCGAGGATTGCTTCCAGATCGTCGTCAACGCCGCCGGCGTGATCTACGATTCTGCCGCAGGCAAGAAGTCGTGGAACGCGAACATGGCGACGGCCGTGAACGCGGACGAGAGGGGCTGGACGGTCGTCACCCGCCTGCCGTTCGCGGACCTGGATGCCAGGACCCCGAAGCCCGGCGAGACGTGGACCGGCAACTTCTGCCACAACAGCTCCCTGCCCGAGCGCAGCGCCTGGGCGCCGGTGCTCGAGTCGTTCCTCGAAACCGGGCGCTTCGGCCGGATCGTCTTCGGCGGCCCCGACCTGCGCCCCGTCCGGTTTGTCTGCGTGCGCCCCATCGTCATCGGCGCCAACGAGATCCGGCTGGATCCGTTCGCCGGCCTGGGCGTGGATATCCAGGAGGTCGACTCGCGTGATCGTGCCCGCCCGGCGAGAAAGGAGACGCTCCGCGACGACGGCGCCTGCGCCTTCACGCTCAAGTCCGACGAGACGCGCGCGGTCCGACTGGCCTTCCGCGACCCGAAGGGGGCCCTTCTCGTACGTTGCACATATCCCATGACGTCGCCCCGCGTTGCGGACCGCATCCGGATGCTGCAGCGGCGATTCGACGACCTGACGGCCTCGCTCCCGCGCTTCCGCGGGCCGGCGAGGGCACGGGTTGAGACGCTGGTTACGGAACTGCGCCCCCGCATCACCGAGGCGACCGCGATCGTGGGCGACGCGCAACGGAACACGCCGGACCACTGGATGCGCCTCGAGACGATCGCGGGCGAACTGGAGTTGAAACTGGACGTTCCGTGGGCTCTCTCCCAGACGCTGGCCTTCGCGCCCGAATCCCCTTTCGCCGTGGGCTTCGTCGGCCCGGCGCGGAAGGTGATGATCCGGGACTTTCCCTTCGACGGGACCGTTGCCGACCGCGTCGATGTGTCGCTGGCCAGAAACGAACACGAGGGCGTGCAGGTCGTGGTCATGCCGTTCGATCGCGATCTCCGCGGGGCGAGCGTGAGCGTTTCGCCGCTTCGCGGCGCCGACGACGGCCGTGAATTCGCCGGCGGAAAGACCGCCGTTTCCCTCGTGGGGCACGTCAACACGAAGGGGCCCACGCCCTATGAGGTCACGTACTTCGGCTGGTGGCCCGACCCGTTGCTTGACTTCCAGCAGAAGGCGGACATCCGGGCGGGCGAGCACGTCGCATTCTGGATCGACGTCGCGACGGCGGCGACCACGCCGCCCGGCGATTATGAGGCGACGATCACCGTGGCGGCCGACGAGTCCGCGCCGGTGAAGCTGCGGCTGCACGTGCGCGTGTGGGACTTCGAGCTTCCCATGGGCAGTACCCTCCCGACGGCCTTCACCTACGACGAGCACCAGGTCCGGCGGATCTACGGCGAACGATGGACGCGGGAACTGGCGTACAAGTACTACGACGCGATTCTGTCGCATCGGCTCAATATCGATCACCTCTACCGCGGCCACACGCCCGACCTGGACGTCATCCAGTACGGCGTGGCCCGGGGCATGAACGCCTTCAACCTCCTGAACCTGGGGTATGGCGACGCCGGCGGCGAACGGCGGGCGGCGTTGGATGCCTGCGTGCCGAAAATCAGGGCGCTCGGGTTGCTCGGCAAGGCGTATGTCTACGGCTTCGACGAGGTGAAGGAGGAACGGTTCGCGGCGATGCGAACGACGTTCGGTCAGATCCACGAGTGGTATCCCGGCCTCCGCACGATGACCACGGCGGTTGACAGGACGTTCGGACGCGGCACGTCGCTTCGCGATCTCGTGGACATCTGGGTTCCTCTCACGCCGAGCTACGACCGCGACGAGGCCGTGAGGCTTCGCGCGGAGGGCAAGGCGATGTGGTGGTACGTGTGCGTCGTTCCGCGCCCGCCGTACGCGAACTGGTTCATTGAGTCGCAGGCGATCGAGGCCCGTCTGCTGACGGGTGCGATGAGCTACAAGTACAAGGCCGACGGGTTCCTCTATTACCTGATCACGCTCTGGACGGGCAATCGCAAACCGATTGCCTCCGGTCCGTACACCGGGTGGAACCCGGGCAGCTTCTTCGACGAGAAGAAGGGCAAGACGGCCAACGGCGACGGCAGCCTGCTCTGCCCCGGGCCCGACGGTCCGCTCTCGACGATCCGGCTCGAGAACATCCGCGACGGCCTGGAAGATTTCGAGTACCTGTGCCTGCTTGCGGCCCGCGTCGCGGCGGCACGCAAGATGCCGCCGACGCCCAGGCGCGACGCTTACATCCAACGCGCCGAGCGTCTGCTGGCCGTGCCGGATCCGGTCGTGACCGACCTGATCAACTACACGCGCGACGCGAACGAACTGAGTCAGTTCCGCAGCGCGGTCGCCGAGGCGATTCTGCAGGGCGCTTCGATCGCCGGTCCGGCAAAGGCCAGGTGACCCGTTGCGGCCCGGGATCGCGTTCGTCGATCCCACGTCGCTCGTTGCATGCAGATACCGGCTATTCCGCCACAAGCACCGTGCTGATCTGGAAATCCGGGACCTCGAACGTGACCGCGCCCTTCTCGGAGGAGTTCGGCGTCAGCCGCTTGCCGGTCGCGAGCACGCGCACCTGACGGCCCTTGAGCAGCTTCGCCGCCATGTGCAGCCTGGCGCCGGCGACGGTCGGCATGCCGTCGATCATCGGCTCGCGGTTGATGAAGTCGTCCTCCTTCCCTCGGAAGGAACTGCCGGTGCGGCGGCTTTGCGGGCAGTGAACCAGGTGCGCGATCAGCCGCTCGCCCTGGCGGTTCAGCGAGACCTCGAGCGAGACCGGCGCCTCGACCTGGATCAGCCGGTCCTCCGGCCGGATGGCGCGGAGGACCGCCCCTTCGAGGACCTGCCGCATGGGCGTGTAGCCCCACGCCGCATACACGTCGAACAGCGGCACTGCCGAGAACCAGGCGCACCCCTTCTCCACCTCCCGCACAGTGACGGCCGCGTGGCCCGACTCCTTCTCCATCGGCGGGCTCTGCCGTCGCGAGTGGTGGATCGTGCCGTGGTTCATCGGCCAGACGAGCGGCGCGACTGTGCGCGCATTGCCCACGGCGTCCGCGACGACGACTTTCTCATAGGTGTAGAAGTCGGTCGCGAGCATCGGTGCGAACGCCCGGCCGTCGTGCCGGAGGAAGCCGGGCTCATCCTCGCCGACGACGCGGACGCCGAGCAGGTCCGCCAGTTCCTTGGTCGGCTTGCCCGTCACAAGCAGGCGGCCGCCGTTTCGAACGTACTTGTCCAGCGTGGCGGCGTAGGCCGCGTCGATCCCGAACCCGTCGGAGATGAACACGAACGCGTACGGCGCCAGGTCCTGCGTCGTGTCGATGACGTCGAAGTGCAGGCCGGCGTCGATCAGCGCGGCGCAGGCGGTCTCGTTCTGCCGGAGCAGGGCGACGTAGGGCACGCTGTCCGAGTCGAGCACGTACGGCTCGATCTTCTTCGCGTCGTTGAAGACGCGGCCGATGCGGTCGTAGAGCGCCGGGTCGAGCCGCCCGTGCGGGTGCAGGTGGTCGCCGATCGTCAGCAGGCATCCGTTTGCCAGGCCCGTGGCGACCTCGTAGCGGAGCATCGCCTCGTCGGCGATGCCGCCGAAATCGCCCCAGCCCTTCCAGAACCGGATCGTCATCGCGGTCACCGGCACCGCCCCGCGGGCGTAGCGGGCCGCGTATTGCCAGTGGTAGAGCGTCTGCTTGTGCCGCCAGCTCTCGATCTCGAGGACGTCGAGCCTGCGAAGTTCGTCCCGCGTCTTCTCCCACTGGTGGTTGTACGCGACGACCACGCCGGGCTTGATCCCCTTGATGAGCCTGATCGTCTCCTGCACAAACGTCTCATCGCCGGGGAAGTCGAAGAACACGCCGTCCACGTCGTAGTCGCGAACGGACTCGACGATCATCGGCCACGTGTAGTCCTTGACGTACGGCGAGTCGATGCTGACGCCCCGCTTGTCGATCCGCGAAGCGGGCGTGCCGTCCTTTTCCTGCTCGGTGCTGCTGTAGAGTTCATCGACGCCGATGGAGAAATACACCCAGACCGCGATGCCGCGCTTGTGGCACGCCTTGATCTGCTCGCCCATGAGATCGAACGCCAGCCCCGGATGGCGCGTGCCCACTCTGGTGTTGTAGTATGCGTATCCGTGGTGGCCCTTGGCGAAGACGCAGATCGCGTTCACGCCGGCCCGCGCGAGCGTGTCGCCGTATTCGTCGCCGTTGAAGTCCTTGCCGACGCCGTCGATGAAGCCCGCCGTGTGGAAATCGCCGTGGATCTTGCGGCTGATCGTCTTGTACCAGTCCTTCGGCAGTGCGGCACGGTAGCCGACGACCTTCGGCTCGGTCCTCGGCGGCGGCTCGCACGGGCCGCGGAAATGCAGCTCGATCGCGCGGAGGAGGGGGAAGGGCGTGTCCACCTTGGGCGATGTGAAGCGGAGCCGGTGGTTGCCGGCGGCCAGCCGGTGGTTGCCGAGCGTCGTCCATTGGTGCGGCTTCTCTTTCGACGCCGCGTCGATGGTTCGAAGCAGGTCGCCGTCCAGGGTGACGTGTACCGGGGCGGGCTCGGCCGCGTCGCATTGCACCTGGATTTCATACGACCCGGGGGCGGGCACGTCGAGGCTGTATTCGACGAGCGTCGACTGGTGGGGGAACTGCTTCTTGTTGTCGCGGACGCCGTCGAGGCCGACGAGCACGTTGCCGCGCCAGTACTTGTCGAGCGGCACCCGGAAGGGTTCGTCCTTCTTGAGCCCCGCGGGCACGGCGATCCTCGCGGCGCGGATCTCGGCTGCGGGCAGCGACGCGTCGAACATCCAGGAGGCTTCAATCGCCAACACCATACACAGAGTCCGTTTCATGGGCCGTGTACTCCAGTGAATGTCGTCATGATGGGGGACGCGACGCGGATCGGCAAGTGTTGGCTTCGGGGGCGGCGGTGCATTACGATGGGTGTGTCCGCGTTTGGTGGATTGGCCGACCTGCGTTTTGAAGCGACATGTGTTGGAGGAGTCGTGACATGGCAGTGATCAACAGGTGTGGGTCCGCCGTCTGGGTTCTGCTGCTGCTTGCCGTCGCCGGGTACGCCCAGCAGACGCAGCCCGGCGGCCCGATGGAACGGCAGCGGGAACGGATCCTGCAGCGGTTCGACAGGGACGGTGACGGCAGGCTCAGCCCTGAAGAGCGCGAGGCCGCCCGTGAGTTTCTTCGGCAGCGGGCGGGCGGGGGTCGTCGGCAGGGCACGGCGCCACAGACGCAGCCCGATCTCGCCGTACCGAAGGGCGTAAAGGCGATACGCAACATCGAATACGCTCACATTGGTGGCAAGCGGCTGCTGCTGGACCTCTACTTGCCGAAGGACAATGACAAGCCGTTGCCTGTGGTCGTCTGGATCCATGGTGGGGGCTGGCGGGCGGGCGACAAGGAGCGATGCCCGGCTCTCCCGCTCGCGGGCAAGGGCTTCGCCGTTGCCAGCATCAACTACCGGTTGACGGATGTGGCGTGCTTCCCGGCCCAGATTCATGACTGCAAGGGGGCCATCCGCTGGCTTCGCGCCCATGCGAAAGAGTACAAGCTCGATCCGGAGCGCATTGGCGTGTGGGGCAGTTCGGCCGGCGGGCACCTCGTCGCGTTGCTCGGCACGAGCGGTGGCGTGAAGGAACTCGAAGGCGATGTTGGCGGCAACACCGGGTTTTCCAGCCGCGTGCAGGCGGTATGCGACCTCTGCGGGCCGGCGACGTTCCGCGAGGAGGATCTTCCCGAAGGCGCCGATGAGGGTAACGTGCCGCAGGCGCTGACGAAGCTCCTGGGCGGCCCGCTCGAGGAGAACCGCGACAAGGCGCGCGCCGCGAGCCCCGTCACGCACATTACGAAGGACGATCCACCGTTTCTGATCGTACATGGCGATGCGGACCCGGTCGTTCCCGTACGGCAGAGCAGGATCCTGGCGGAGGCGCTGAAGAAGGCCGGCGTCGATGTCACGCTCCGCATCATCCCGGGCGCAGGCCACGGCGTGAACAGCCTGGAAACGCAAGAGGCGGCGGCCGAGTTCTTCAGGAAGCACCTTAACGCAGGAAAGGCGGGAACGTGAGCAACGGCGAAAGCGGGACGGTGAGAATGCCCCCTGTCGGAAGCTCTTTGCGAGAACCATGATGACGCTGATTCGAAGTGCGTTCCTGGTGGTGATGCTCTTGCCGGCAGCATGGGTGTGGGCGGCTCCGGTCGCCACGCAACCCGCGTGTGACGATGTGGACTGGGATCATCCGGTCTACACGACAGGTTTCGAAGACCCGGCGGATGCCGCCGACTGGATTCTCGAGGGCGGGCGGAGCCTGCGCGTTGAGAACGGAAGCCTCGTGCTGGAGAGCGACCGAAAATCGACGCAGCCTGAGTCGAGGGGCAACCACCTGGTCTGCTGGCTGAAACGCGAGATACCCGCCGACTTCCTGCTCGAGTTCAGCGTGCGGCCGGAGAACCGTCATCGCGGCCTCAACATTGTCTTCTTCAATGCGCGTGGGCTGCGGGGCGAGAGCGTTTTCGACCCGGCGCTCGCGAAGCGCGACGGCGACTTCGCGCAGTATCACAGCGGCGACCTGAACAACTACCACATCTCCTATTGGGCGGGCGATCGCGGGACGGCCAATCTGCGCAAGAACAGGGGTTTCCACCTCGTGGCGACCGGACCCGATCTCGTCTCCGGCTCGCCGACGGATGCCTTCCAGACGATCCTCCTCTACAAGCGCGATGGCCGTATTCGGCTCAGTGTCGATGGTACGCCGTGTCTCTCCTGGGATGATGACGGCAAGACGTACGGACCGGTTCACAGTCGTCCCGGCTGGATCGGTCTTCGGCAGATGGCGCACACGCAGCGATGCGAGTACGGCCATCTCTGCGTCTATCCGCTCCGATCGGCGGCGGCCATGTCGTACCTGCCCGCCGTCCGTGAGTTTGCCGACAACGTGCTGAAGTACGGCCGCGACGTGTACGGGCCGAAGCGGACGCCGTTGTTCGTCGACGGGTTGAATGTCGACACGCACGCCCCGGCGGTGTGGAAACTCCCGCCGCAACAGGTCGAGTCGTGGAAGATGCCGTCGGAGTGGGTTCTCTCGAATCTGGCAAGTCAGCAGAACCTCTTCCGCGTGTTCGTCGCCCTCACGCAGTTGACCGGCGATGCGAGGTATAAGCAGGCGGCCGTCGAAGCCACGCGCTACGCGATCGAGCATGCACGGCATCCGTGCGGCCTGCTGTTCTGGGGCGGGCACGCCGCGATGGATCTGGCCACCGACCAGCCCGTCGGCGAGGGACGCACCGACGGGATCGCGGGCAGGCACGAACTGAAAAGCCATTACCCGTTCTACGAGCTGATGTGGGAGGTCGATCGCAATGCCACCCGCCGCTTCGTCGAGTCGTTCTGGAACAACCACGTTCTCCGCTGGGACATCCTCGACATGAACCGGCATGGGGGCTATGGCCTGGTGCCCGCGCGGCCGTGGGAGCACGCATACGTCGGGGGCCCCGTGCCGTTCGCGGGCAAGGGCCTGACCTTCCTGAATACCGGCAGCGACATGTTTTACGCCGGGGCGGTGCTGTACCAGCTCGGCGGCGACAAGGATGCGCTGGTGTGGGCGAAGCGGCTTGCGCAACGCTACGCCGATGCGCGTGATCCGCGGACGGGCCTCGGGGCCGACAACTACAGCACGCTTACGCCCGACCGCATGACGCAGCAGTTCGGCGCCGAGTTCGGCGACCGCTTTACCGAGGCGACGGTTACGAGCCTCTACGGCAACCGCTACGGGCGGGCGGCCGTCTGCCGGTTGAAGCTGTACGAGCGGCTTGGCGCCGACGGCGAGGAGTTCAAGCGGTGGGCGGTTGAGGACCTGACGGCCTGCGCGAAGCACGCCTACGACCCCGCCGACAACTCGTTCCGGGCCACGCTCATCGACGGCACAAGGCTCACCGCCGCCAACCGCAAGCGGGACGGCTACGTCGAGGCGCGCTGGCTGGAGAAGCGTCCGGCGACGGGCGTGCATTTCTGGGCGTACGCCCTGGCCTACCGCCTGACCGGCGATGAAGCGATGTGGCGGATGGCGCGGAGCATCGCCCGCGGCATCGGGTTGGGCGAACTGGGCGAGCCGTCCGGCGAGGGGGCGGCCCTCAACCGGAAGACCGACAACACTGAGGTCGAGGCGGTCTTCGGACTGCTCGAGTTGCACAAGATTGGCAAACCGGGCGACTCCCTGGCGCTCGCCCGCCGCATCGGCGACAACCTGCTGGCGAGAGAGTTCCACAAGGGCTTCTTCGTGTCCGACAAAGAGCACGTCATCTGCAAGTTCGACACCACCACGCCGCTGGCGCTGTTGTACCTGGAAGCTGCGAGCCGCAGCCTCCCGGCCAGCCTGCCCGCGTACGAGTCCGGCCGTTCGTACTTCCACTGCCCCTACGACGGTCGTGGGCGGACGTACGACAACGAGGCCATCTACACCGCGACGCGGAAGTAAGGAGCGTGTGCTGCGACGATAGCGTTGTCGCCACGGCGCATGCGCGAAGAACCGGCATCCGCGTGGGGCGCCGGGCGCTTGCCTTCTCCGTTGTGGTCGGCGGTATGGGGTCGCTCGGGCCGGGCGGGTTCGGCCTGACCGTTGCGGCTGGCTGGTCGTCATCGGCACGTGCTGGAGGGCATTCGTGACGTTGGGGCTTCGTCGAATGCGCGCCGTCGGCCAGACCAAATCGTTTTCGTTGGCGAAGACGACGGCCCTGCGGCGAGGGCATCGCCTGATGTGCGTTCTGGTGAGGCTCGGTGCGGCCGCATGGGTGCTGCACGCGCTCGGGCAGAAGAGATGGCGATCGGCGAAGGGGCCGCACGCGCCATACGGATTCGCTCAAGCCCGTGCTATACTGAGTGCTGCCGACGCCCTCGCGGTATGAGCATGGCGCGCTGCCGGTGTCCACGCGAGTGAACGGTGCGCCGGCCGTGCGGACGCTTCGTTACAATTCGGCCGTTTGACAACTGGACGTCGTGTTCCGGGCCACGTCGTCGGGCAGTTTCGGCCGGGACGGGGACGCGGACCCGGGCGACTCACCGGGTGTGTGGCGTGTTTCAGCGGGCCCAACGCCCCGCCGGCGTGCTTGTGAATCGCCGGCAGGCAGGATTCGATGGTATCGGAGGCATGATGCTTCGCTTTGTTCGGGACTGGCGCGCGGCGCTGGCATGTGTTCTCTTCGTCCTGACGCCCGGTTGCGCGGCGCGGTTTCGTACGCCGGCGCGTCATGTGTCGGCCGCGCCATCGACGGCCGCGAGCCGTCCGCCGGCGTGGACGTTGTCGGCACCGCGAAACGGCGAATGGGTCTATGAACGGATCGACATGCTGCAGGACCCGCCGGACCTGCCGGTGTTCTATCCGAGGCAGACGCGGACGACGCGTGAGATCCAGTCTGCGTTGATCGGCGTGCCGCTCCTGCCGATCGAGAGCTACCTTCGCCGACCGGGGATGACGCCCGAAGAGCAGAACGCGCTGCCGAAATTGCCGATGCGGGCGAGAGCCATCGCCATGATCGAGATCGAGGCCCCGATGCCGTTCTATCCCGCCGAGCTTCCGGTCGATCGGCCCGCGCTGGCGACATCGCCGATCGGCGGCTTCAACCGCGCCGGATACCGGGTTGCGTACGGCTTGCTCGAGCGAGAGGTCTTCGCCGAGGGCATCGAGGACGTGACGTGCCCGGCGGGCGTCTTTCGCGACTGCAAGCGGATCCGTGTCGCGCTGCGGTTTCGGTTCGAGTGGGGGCCGACGATCGACGCCACCGAGTACCTCTGGCTGGCCGACGGCCTCGGCGAGGTGCAGCGCATCGAGCACATCGTAGGCTGGTTCGTCCTGATTCCGGTGGAGTCCGCCTATCGGTACTCACTGGTCTCCTTCACGCCTGCGGTGGAGGCGACGTCCGCGGCCTCGCCGCCGGCCGCGCCGGCCCCGGAAGGGCCCAAGGCCTGGTCGCGGGTCCTGGTGACGTTCGATCGCGTGTTTCCACAGCCGTCGGTCAGCGGGATGTATGTGGAGCTTGTCAGGGACGGGGCGGTGGAGTAGGCTGCGGCGGGCAGGTTGGAAGCCTGCACCACAAGGGGCAGGTGCTCCTGCGGAGGTTTGCGCATGAGGAACAATGCGATCAATCGGCGGTCCTTCCTGAAGATTGCCGGTGCCGGCGGGCTCGCCGCCGGGGGTCTGTCTCGCGCGTTTGCCGCCGGGTCGGGCGTGCTCGGGGCGAATGAGAAGCTGGTCACCGGCTGCATCGGCGTCGGCGGGCAGGGTACGTACCTGCTGAAGCTGGCCAGGGAGACCAGGCCGATCACGGTCGCCGCCGTCTGCGATGTGGACCGCGAGCATGCGGCGAAGGCGGCCGAGGTCGCGGGCCCGGGCGTGGCGGTGTTCAACGACTACCGCAAGCTGCTCGACTGCAAGGACATCGACGCCCTCATCATCGCCGTGCCCGACCACTGGCATGCCAAGATCGCCGTCGAAGCGTGCCGCGCCGGCAAGCACCTGTATTGCGAGAAACCGCTGTCTTACTGCGTGGCCGACGGCCGGGCGGTCGTGGAAGCGGTCCGCGAGCATCGCCGCGTGTTCCAGACCGGGAC
The DNA here is from genome assembly GCA_964617875.1 of uncultured Planctomycetales bacterium. GTDB lineage: Bacteria > Planctomycetota > Phycisphaerae > UBA1845 > PWPN01 > CAZMVY01. Next base: position 27,896 of record CAZUAI010000066.1, read on the forward strand.
GCACCACCGCACCGATCCCGAGGTCCACGAGGCATGTGAGCTGGTCCGCAGCGGCCGGATCGGCACGGTCAAACGGATTGACATGTGGATGTGGGAGAACCCCTGCGAGCCGCCCACGCCCGGCGGCGATCCGCCTGCCGGTCTCGATTGGGACATGTGGCTCGGGCCGGCGCCGAAGGTGCCGTACCACCCGAAACGCGTGCATTTCAACTTCCGCTGGTGGCGCGACTACGCCGGAGCCTACATGACGGACTGGGGCTGCCATATGGTCAACCTCGTCCTCTGGGGCCTGCCCGACGGCGACCGGGCCGCGCCCGTGCTTGTCGAGGGCGAGCAGAAGCCGTTTGACAAGCCGAACCTGTTCGACTGCCCGGGCACACAGAAAGTCCGGTGGGTCTTCGCGGATCCGGCGTTCGAGATGACCTGGTCCGAGCCCGGCCCCAGGGAGGACAAAGAGAAACACGGCATGCGCTGGGTCGGCACCGAGGGCGAGATGACGATCGCGTTCGGCAAGCTCCAGGGCTGGGACAGGCAGTGGCGGATCGTCCGCGACGGCAAGCCCGTGCCGACGGCCGATGTGCCCAGGGCCGGCAGCCGCCCCGGCGATGTGCAGTTGCCGCGGATCACGACGAACATGGCGAACTGGGTCGAGGCGATTCAGGGCAAGGCCAGGCTGCTGAACCCGGTCGAGGTCGGCCACCACGACGCGACGATCTGCCACCTGGGCAATATCGCGTCGCGCCTTGGGCGTACGCTCAAGTGGGACGCGGCGAGGGAACAGTTCGTCGGCGACGCGGAAGCGAACAAACAGGTCTCGCGCGAATATCGCGAGGCATGGAAGCTGTGACCGCCGTCCGTGTTGTGGAGTACGGTCTCTTCCGGGGCCGCCTGGATGGTGCGGAGTGCGGTCCGTCCAGAGGCCGCATCCCCGTCGGCATGAGGGCGCACCGGTCGCCTCTTCTGTCCTACTCCTCCTCGAGCGAACGATGAATGTCATCCAGACGTTCCCGCAGTGCCGGCGGGAGCGTTTTTCGGATCGGCTCATCAATGAGCCCCACACCGAGCATGTCGGCGACGTGCGCGCGGTCGATATCACGGTTTGAGGTCAGTTTCATTCGCACCAGGGCCGGCAGGTCCAGTACCCAGAAGCCCTCCGGGTCGCGCACGGCCTCCGTGACCGAAGGAGCGGGACAGGGATAGGACGGCCGAACGAGTTCGTCGGCCCACACAAGGTGCACGCCTGACCGACGGCTCGGCTCGTCGGGGTCGGTGAAGAGAACCGGGCTTCGCAGATCTTCGCGGCGGAAGCCCAGGCCGTTCATGATTTCCGTAACCCGATCGAGGTCTGCCCGGCGAACGAGCAGGTCCACGTCCTTCGTCGCACGCGTTGCGCCGGGGTCAGCCCGCCCGACCCAGGCCGCTACCGCATTGCCTCCCACGACGGCATAGCGTACCCCCGCCGCATCGAGGGCCGCAGTCACTCGCTTGAGGCGTCTCTCGACGCGATCGACAGCCATCACATGCACTCGAAACGAAGACACCGTCACGCCCGGCCATTCTACCATGCAGGTCGAAAACGCGGGAGTGGCCCCCAGTTGTCCGAAATCGCGTGCCGATGGCGAACGAACCTCGTCCGTCCGATGCCGTTCGTTCGCCCTGCGGCCTCCCACTGGCGGGCATCTCGGCTGAGGGTATAATAAGTGGCATGTCGCATCTGCGGCGGAGTTCTGTGGCGATGACCGGCGCCTGGCGTGGGGCGGACTGCGACCGCCGTGCGCGCTCCGTGGCCTGCGCTGCCCTGGTCGGACTTGCCGCGTTGCTTGTCCTTGCCGTTCACCGTCATCACGCGCCGAGCCGGGGCTATGTGGCCGCAGTCGCCGCGTGTTCGGCTCCGGTTACCTGGGCGGCGAACCAGACCGAGGCGTCGGCGGGCCTCTCGCCGGCGCTCGGCGCCGGGATGCACGGTGCATTCTGGTTTGGCGTGCTCAGCCTCGCTTCGGGCGTGGCGATCGTTCGCTGGGCCGGTCTCCTGCGGATCGTCCGGGTCGGCGGACGCTGCGGACATTAGTGCCTTCCCCTCTCGCCGCCCATTGCATCGGAACGGGCGGTCCACGGCGTCGATCCGCGTTCCCACGGCTTTTTCCGTTTTTCGTTTTTTCGCTCGTTCGCTTCCGTTTTTGAGAACACCCCATGACTGCAATGGAATTCGTCGGCAAGATACTCAAGGCCGTCTTCGGCTCACGCAATGAACGTCTGCTGCGGCGGTATCACCGCGTGGCGGACGAGGTGGAACGCCTCGAGCCCGAGCTTCGCGCGAACTACGACGAGGAGTTCGCCGCGCGGATCGACCGGCTCGTGCGTGCGGGCGAGCTTCCCGCCGAGATCGACAAGGTGCCCATGTCGCGGCTCGCCTGGTCGGCTGCGCGGCTGGAAGAACTGGAGCGGCGCGAGCTGGCCGAAAAGGGGATTGCCGCAAAGGTGCAGCAGGTCCGCAAGGAACTCAGCCGCGCGCTGGCGGACAAGGCGGAGGAGCTGCGCTGCCGTCTGGCATCCCCCCAGCCGCTCGAACGGATCGTCGGCGAGGAATACCTGCACGCGGATGCCGAGAAGTGGGCGATGCTGGTCCGCGCGGGCGAGCCGCTGGCGCCGTGCCTGCCGGAGGAGGTCCGCGGTCGCGCGGCGGAAATCGAGGCGGCCATCGTCAAGGGCGAGCCGCTGGATTCGCTCGTCCCGCCGAAGCATCTGGAGGCCGCCATCGACCGCTGGAAGCGGGCCCTGGACGCCGGCGAGCCGCTCGAGTCCGTGCTCCCGCCGGAACTCCGGGGCCGGGCGGAGCACATCCGTCTCCGAATGCAGCCGGCCGAGCCGGCCGAGGCCCACCTGCCGATGGCGTTCGCGCTGATCCGCGAGGCGTCGCGCCGGACGCAGGAACACCGGCACTTTCCCTGCCAGCTTGTCGGTGGCCAGGTGCTCTACCACGGCTGCGTCGCCGAGATGAAAACGGGCGAAGGCAAGACGC
>CAZUAI010000067.1:0-30677 GCA_964617875.1 uncultured Planctomycetales bacterium
ATCACCTACCCCAAGACGGCGCCGACCCAAAGCTGGTGAGAAATGCGGGTTAGCAATTCGGCTTTTCTTCCGGAGTTGCTCCGGAACCGGCAACGGGGCAGCGGCTCACTCGACGCCCGGCCACCGTATTACCGGCCCTTCCGGCAGGAACGCCGTTCGCAGAAACCCTATCGTCCGTTGAACCTGTGAACCGTCTCGACCATCGCGAGGTAGTTGTCGATGGGGACGTAGTTCGTCACCGAGTTGCCCGAGCCGCAGGCGTAGCCGCCGCGCGGAGCGCAGTCTTCGAGGATCCGCTGCGTGCGATCGACGACCTCCGCCTCGGTGCGGCGGGCAAGCAGGTCCACATCCACGCCGCCGATCGCCGCCACGCGGCTGCCCCACCGCCGGTGAAACGCCTCGACCGGCTCGATCACGTCCTCGAAGCTGTGCTTGGCATCCGTGCCCAGCTCCACGAGGTCCGGCATTACCTGCTCGAGGTTGCCGCACGAGTGCAGAAGCAACGGCCGGCCGTGCGCGTGGGCCAGCTCCGCGTATCGCCGGTTCCACGGCAGGATGTACCGTCGGAGGTGCTCGGCGCTGATCAGCGTCCCCGTCTTGAAACCGAGATCATCCGCGAGCCACAACGCGACGACGTAATCGAAATCGCACCACGCGTGAAGGACCTCGTAGACGAGCCGCCCCACGCGGTCCACGATCTCGCCGACCAGCTCCGGTTCGTCGTAGAGCGCCATGGAGAACGTCTCGAGGCCCATCAGCCAGCTGCTCCACTCGAAGACCCCGCCGCACGATCCGATGCACCCCATGCCCTCCGGCAGCTCGCGGCCGAGTTCCTCGACCGGGCCGAAATCGACGTCGGCAAGCGTCGGCCAGGCGTAGCGGTCCACGTCGGTGAGGCTCTGGATCGGGCCGACGTGCTCGTCCTGCCACTGGCGGTGCCCGCGGCTGAGTTCGGCCGTGTCGTCCGCCTCGACCATCGTACGGCCGAACGGCACCGCGGCGCGCAGCCGGAAGGCGTCGTAGCCCAGGCGGTGCATGAGTCCGACGGTCTGGCGCACGGCCGCCAACCGTTCGTCGGCCGGGGCATCCTTGCGATACCGCAGCAAGGGCTCGCCCAGGAGCGCCGCCATGACCTCGTCGTCGAGCTTCAGCTCCAGCATCGGCACATGACGGGGAACCTGTCGGCGCAGGACGGCCAGCAACTGCGTCACGTCCGGCGCAGGACGCGGCAATCGTTCGACGCGTTCGATCATGCGGGGCCTCCCGGCGTCACAGCCCGCAGCGGTCCTTCAACGCCTTCATCGTGCGGGCGAACACGGCGTCCGCGTCGCCCTCGGCGGACACCTCGAGCAGCAGGTTTCTGGCCGCGTAGTAGTCCGCGAGCGGCCGGGTCGCCTCCTCGTACGCCTTCATGCGGACGCGGACCGTCTCGGGCTTGTCGTCGTCGCGCAGGAACAGCTCGCCGCCGCACTTGTCGCAGACGCCCTCCTTCTTCGGCGGCATCGCGACGGTGTGGTAGACCGCCTTGCACTGCCGGCACGTCCGGCGCCCGGAGATCCGCTCGACGACCTTCTCGATCGGCAGCACGTACGACAGCACGACATCCAGCCGGATGCTCAATTCGCGGAGCATGCCGTCCAGCGCCTCGGCCTGCGGAACGGTCCGCGGAAACCCGTCGAGCAGGAACCCGTGCGGGCACGTCAGGCTGGCCTTCCGCTCGCGGACCAGGTCGACGACCGTCTCGTCCGGCACCAACTCGCCGCGGACCATGTAGCCCGTCGCCGCCTGCAGCGCGGGCGTCAGCGTGCCCTTGAACGCCTTGGCCGCGCGGAAGATGTCGCCGGTCGAGAGCTGGCACGCCCCGAGCGTGGCGCCGAGCCGCTCGGCCTGCGTCCCCTTGCCGATCCCCGGCGCCCCGAGAAGGATCATGCGGACGGACCGCTTCGGCGGCGCGGCGTCCGATTTCGCGTGCATTTCCTCGCCCAGACCGATCCACGGACAGTGGTACTTCTGTGCCGACATACTGCTACTCCTAACGCGGCCACGGCCGCCACCCGGAGCGACACGACGCCCGGAGCCACACACGGTAACGTCCGCCGGCGCAACTCTCAACAACGGCGATCGGAGCAGGCCGGGGGAAGGGGGCGGGAGCAGGGCGTCAGGGGGGCGTCGCAAACCGGGAAAGCGGCGTTCGCCGGCTTGCGCGGGTTTCCCGGCGAAGGCCCCTGCCGCAGGCGAAGACTTCTGACGCCGTGTGCCTGCGAGAACGGCCATGCACCCGCACCGAAGGAACGAGGCGGCAGGTCTCGCCGGCCTTTGGACCGGCTTCGACGCTGCCCTACGGCGCGAAGAATTCCGGGGCCTCAGCAACGACAGCAGCCGGGTTCCCTGATTCGAGCACATTGGCGCAGGGGTCCGCGGAGCCGTCGGCGGCCAGCGCCACCGCCACGAGATCCGCCCGCTTTCCCGTAGCGATGGAACCGACCTGCGAATCGAGCCGCAGGGCGCGGGCGCCGCGAATCGTTCCCATTTCCAGGAGAAGGGCCGGATCCAGGTCCGTGTGTTCCCGTCGCAGGAACCGGAGTTCATCGAGGACCGACAGCGACTCGTTCGCCGCGAGCGAGTCGGTCCCCACGCACACGTTGATCCCACGCGCAAGCATCTCGCGGTAGCGGTGCGGTTCGTGCCCGTAGAAGCGGTGCGCCCGCGGGCAGTACGCCACGCTGCACGGCGACCCGGCGAGGCAGTCCATCTCGCGGTCGCTGACGTAGTTCACGTGGGCCAGCAGCGCCGGCACGCCGAAAAGCCCCGAGCTGCCCAGGTGATCGAAGAGCGGCCGGCGCGGCGGCGGACAGTGCGCCACGAAACCGGCGGTGGCCATCAGGTCGTACAGAAACCCGTCGCCCGACTCGATGTATCGCCGCTCCTCCCGGGTCTCGGCGACGTGAATCGTCAGCGGAAGGCGGTTCCGCCGGGCCATCTCGACGCAGCCGCGGAGCTGTTCGCCCGTGACCGAGTACGGGGCGTGCGGCGAGATGCCGGCGAAGAGCCGGTCATCGGTCCGCGTCGTGCGGACGGCGTCGGCCAGCTCTTCCAGCGTGCGGGGCGGGTCTTCCGCGAAGCACAGCAGCTCGGCGAAGCAGACCTTTCGCAGCGGCGAGTCCTTCAGAACCGGCCAGGCCAGATGAAGACGCGAGATGTCGCCCACGGTCGTCACGCCGGCCTCCAGCGAAAGCTTCGCGCCGACACGAACCCCGGCCTGCTCTCGCGCAAACAGCCCCGGCTCCTTGCGCAGCCGGATGAGGTGCAGCAACCAGTCCCAGAGCCTGCATGGGGGGATCTGTCCCGCGTAGGCGGTGAGTTCCAGATGAGTGTGCGCGTTCACGAACCCAGGCAGGAGGGCGGCTTCTCCCAGATCGGTGGCGTTGCGCGGGCTCAGGCTGTTCCAGCGGCCCACGGCGGCGATCCGGCCGTCCACGACCTCCACGAAGCCGTCTTCGATCGGGGGCGATTCGACCGGGAGAACATACTTCGCCCGCAGTAGGATCTGGTGGGCCACGATGTGATTGTAGAATCGGATGTGTGGCCACACAACGTGCGTGCCGGGCCGACGGGCGGCCGCGGAATCGCCGCTCGCGCCGGACCGATGAGCGGTCATGGCGGCGAGCGACGGGGCGGTATAACCTTATACTGTAAATGAGGTTAAAAGTGATTCTCGGCGGAATCGCGACTCAGTGGGCGTCTTCGCGTTGTGCGTTTGGCCACGAATGGCAAGCCGAAGCGGTGGACGCGGCGGGGGGGCTATTGACCTGTGCGCTGCCTTGCCGTAGAGTGGTTCGACCCGGGGCCGCGTGATGCCGTAATCCTTTGTCGTCGCGCGGCTAACGCTCCAGGGCTGTCGGACGATGCCGTTGGGATGCTTCCGCGTGCTTCGTCGGCAGAACGTGACAGACAGCAGGATGATGAATACACGACCGGGTTGGGTTACGACGAACGGTGTCTTCGACCGACGGGCCTCCGCCGGATTCCCATGGAGTTGGAGGTGACGAGTGCAGATCGTTGTGAGCGCACGGCATGCCGGCATCACGGATGAAATGAAGGAGTACGCAGAACGGAAAGCATCGAAGCTGCTCAAGTATTATGACAAGATCCAGGAGATCGAGGTGATCCTGGAGCACGATTCGACCTTTCATCACAAGGTCGAGATCATCGTCAACGCCGAACACAAGAACATGTTCGTGGCGAGCGAAACAGGGGAGGACCTGTTTGCGTGCACGGACCTGGCGGTGGACAAGATCGGGCGGCAGTTGACGAGACATAAGGACAAGCACCGCAACCGCAAACATCCCGAACGGTAACCGGATCCAACCATGAAGTTGTCCGCATTCTTCGCAAAAGACGCAATCGTACCCGAACTACAGGCAACAGACCGCAACGGCGTGATCCGAGAGCTGGTGAACTCGCTGTGCGAGTGCGGTCGGCTGAGTCCCGAGGATGCCCCGGCCATTGCCCGGGCCGTGATTCAGCGTGAGAACGAGGGCAGCACGGGTTTCGGCAAGGGCGTGGCCGTTCCTCACAAGAAGCACGAGGCCGTCAAGACGATGGTGGCCACGCTGGGGCGGTCGAGCACCGGCGTGGATTTCGCCGCGCTGGACCGGGCGCCGGTCTTCACCGTCGTGCTGCTGCTCTCGCCGCCGGATATGCCCGACGAGCACCTGGCCGCGATGGAATGCATCTTCCGGCACCTCCAGCGGGACAACCTGCGGCGTTTCCTGAGGCAGGCGTCCACCCGCGAGGAAATCGCCGCTCTGATCGACGAAGCGGACGAAATGCCGCCGGGGTAGCGGCGTGCGCGGGCCCGGAACGTCCGGGGCGGTTTGCGGGGCGGCGCCGAACCAGGGACAGGCCGGTGTTTCAATGCGTCGAGGAGGCTTGATCCACGATCGTGAGCCACGAAGAGAACCAGGCCGTGCAGCGCGAGGTGACGATCGTGAATCGCCAGGGGCTTCACGCGCGGCCGGTCATGCGGTTTGTCGATCTCGCCTACCAGTTCCAGTCGAACATCAGCGTGCACAAGGGCGAAACGACGGCGGACGGCAAGAGCCCGATGGAGATGATCCTGCTGGAAGCGACCCAGGGCACCCGGCTCACGTTGACGGCGAAGGGCAGCGACGCAACGGAGGCCATCGACGCCCTCGCAAAGCTCGTGGCCGACGGTTTCGGCGAGTCCTAGCGGACGGCGGGCGGCGGTAGTCCGTACCGCTTCCGGGCGGTCGGGCCGCACGCACACCCCCGCGGGCGGGGCGGCGGTCCAGGTGAGACGATGGAGATCAAGAAGGGCATTGCGGTTTCCCCGGGCGTCGTCATCGCCGACGCCGTGATCCTCGACGCCGAGGACTACCGCATCCCGTACAAGACCATCGCGCCCGATCGCGTTGCGGAGGAACAGGAGTGCGTGAACCGCGCGTTCGAGATCTCGCTCGGCGAACTCGGGGCGCTGCGGAACCAGATGGCCGAGAAGTTCGGCCAGGACACCGGAGCGATTTTCGACTTTCACGTCAGCGTCCTGAAGCACGGCAAGCTTCGCCAGCAGATCCTCGACGCGATCGCGGGGCGGAAGTACAGCGCCGCGTACGCCGTCAGCGTCGTCATGCAGGGCTACCAGCGCCGCTGGCGCAACATGAAGGACCCGTTCTTCGCCGAGCGCTACCGGGACGTGCAGGATATCGAGAACCGGCTGCTCCGGAACATCCTCGGCGAACAGCGCGAGACGCTGTCGCGGCTGAGCGAGCGCGTGGTGCTGATCGCCCACGACCTGAGCCCGTCGCTGACGGCGAACCTGAACCAGACGCAGGTGTGCGGCGTGGCGATGGAACTGGGCGGGCTGACGTCGCACACGGCGATCGTGGTCCGTTCGCTGGGCATCCCCGCGGTGATGGGCCTGAAGGACATCGCGGTTTCGGTCGCCGGCGGCGACACGGTGATCGTGGACGGCACCCGCGGTCTGGTGGTGATCAAGCCGGACGAGGAGACGCTCCACGAGTACCAGGCGGAACAGCAGCGGCTCCGGGTGATTGCCGACGAGCTGACCGAGCTGCGGGACAAGCCGGCGGTCACACGGGACAAGGTCGAGATCCAGCTCCTGGGCAACATCGAGTTCCCGCCGGAGGCCCGCACGTGCCTGGAAAAGGGCGCGCAGGGCATCGGGTTGTACCGGACCGAGTTCCTTTACCTCCAGAACGAAATGGAGCCGTCGGAAGAGGACCACTATGTGGCCTACCGTCAGGTGATCGAAGCGATGGGCGACCGGCCGGTCACGATCCGCACGCTCGACCTCGGGGCGGACAAGTACACCCAGTCGCGGCGGGCGGAGCCGGAGCGCAACCCGTTCCTCGGGTTGCGGTCGATCCGCTATTGCCTGCAGAACCTGCCGCTGTTCAAGACGCAGTTGCGGGCGATCCTGCGGGCCTCGCCGGGCGCCAATGTGCGGCTGATGTTCCCGCTGATCACGAGCCTCATGGAGCTGCGGCAGGCCAAGATGACGCTGGGCGACGCGATGGAGGATCTCGAGGAGGACGGCGTGCCGTTCCGGCGGGACATCCCCGTGGGGATCATGATCGAGACGCCCGCGGCGGCGATCCAGTGCAAGGAACTCATGCGCGAGGTGTCGTTCGTCAGCGTCGGGACGAACGACCTGGTTCAGTACACGCTTGCGGTGGACCGCTCGAACGAGCGCGTGGCGCCGATGTTCACGGCATCGCACCCGTCGGTGCTGCGGCTGCTGCGGGACATCATCCGGACGGCGGCGCGGGCGAACGTCGAGTGCAGCCTGTGCGGCGAGGTCGCCGGCGAGCCGATGTACACGCTGCTTCTGCTCGGCATGGGGCTGCGGACGTTTTCCATGGCGCCCGGCGACGTGCCGGAGATCAAGAGACTGGTTCGCTCGACGACGATCGCGCACGCGGAACGCGTGGCGAAGCGGGCGTTGAGCTTTGACACGGACCGGCAGGTGACGAATTACCTCCGGGACGAGACGAGAAAGATTCTGCCCGAGGCCCTGTGATTGTTTCCGGGGCGGGCGTGACGAGACCGGCCGACCGGTGGAGATGTCCCGGTCGGAGAACGGAACGTGTTGACCGTACATCAGACAAGGATCGTGATCGAGGAAACGGATTCGGTTTGCGGCCCAGACTCGTAGTGCGCTTTGCGATCGGCGGCGATCTGCGATTTCTGTCGCATCGGGATGTGATGCGGCTCTTTGAGCGGGCGCTGGCCCGGGCGCAGTGGCCGGTCAGGTTCACGGAGGGGTTCAACCCACGGCCTCGGTTGTCGTTGCCCCTGCCGCGCAGCGTCGGCACCGCCGGCGACGACGAGTTGCTCGTTGTCGAGCTTGACCGGCCGATCGACCCGGAAGCCGCGATCGAGAGCCTCGCCCGGCAGGTGCCGGCGGGCATCACGCTCGCCGGCGGCAGGGCGGCCACGACGAACACGCCTCCGCAGGCCCGACGGGCCTGGTACGAGGTGTGCGTCGATACGCCGCCGGCCGACCTGGACGCGGCGATCGGGGCGTTCCTGAGCCGGCCGTCGTGCCCGGTCCTGCGGGACGCGCAGGAAGGGCGCGACGCCCGGCAAGTGGACATCCGGCCCTACGTCGAGAGCCTCGTCCGCACCGGCGACCGAATCGACATGGTTCTTCGGATAACGCCGCAGGGCGCCGCCCGGCCGACCGAGGTGCTGGGGGCCCTCGGGCTCCCGGCCACGGGTCTGGCCCACCGGCTCCGAAGGACGCGTGTCGAATGGTCCGAACCGATTCCACCCTGACGATCCGCAACAACGAACCAAGTGAGGACTCCGTGGACAGTGAGAACAAACCCAGTGAAACGCAACCCCGTTCGCAGCGGCGAGGACGCAGGCACCGAGATGCGGCGCCCCCCGAGCCCGCCGCGGCAACGGAAACGCCGAAGACCAGGCCCCGACAGCTGATGCTCATCAACGTGTCCGAGGGCGACGAGTGCCGCATCGCCATTCTGGGCGACGGGCGCCTCGAGGAACTCCACATCGAGCGGGCGAGCGCCCAGTCGCACGTGGGCAACATCTACAAGGGCCGCATCACGAACGTCGAGCCGAGCATCCAGGCGGCGTTCGTCGATTTCGGGCTGAATCGGAACGGCTTCCTGCACATTTCTGACCTCCAGCCGCAGTACTTTCCGAACAGCCGGGGCGAGCCGGAGGAGGTCGGCCGGAAAACGCCGCGGCGCGATCGCCCGCCCATCCAGCGGTGCCTGCGCCGGGGGCAGGAGGTGATCGTGCAGATCACCAAGGAGGGCATCGGGACGAAGGGGCCGACGCTGACGACGTACCTCGCCCTTCCCGGGCGCTACCTCGTGCTGATGCCCGGCATGAACCGGCTGGGCGTCTCGCGGAAGATCGAGGACGATGCGGCACGGCGGGAGATGCGCAAGGTGCTGGACCAGCTCGAACTGCCGAAGGGGCTGGGTTTCATCCTCCGCACGGCGGGCATGGGGCGGACCAAGCGCGAGCTGCAGCGCGACCTGCAATACCTCGAGCGGCTCTGGAAGGCCGTCGCCGCGCGGATCCGGAACGAGCGCTCTCCGGCCGAACTCTACCAGGAGTCGGACCTGGTGATCCGTACGATCCGCGACGTCGACATCAACGATTTCGAGAAGATCATCGTGGACGACCCCGGCGTCGCGCAGCGTGCGAAGGACTTCCTCGAGATCGTCAGCCCACGCAAGAGCGACATGGTCGAGCTTTACCAGGATCCCGAGCCGCTCTTCCACAAGTACGGCATCGAGGCGGAGATCGAGAAGATCAACGCGCGGCGCGTCCCGTTGCCCTCGGGCGGCTCGATCGTGATCGATTCGACGGAGGCGCTCGTCGCCATCGACGTGAACAGCGGCACGTTCCGCGATCCCTCGGATGCCGAAGAGACCGCCCACCGCATCAATCTCGAGGCTGCCGAGGAAATCGCCCGCCAACTCCGCCTGCGCGACCTCGGCGGAGTGATCATCATCGACTTCATCGACATGCGGTTCGAGAAGAACCGCCGTGACATCGAGCGGGCCATCCGCGACGCCCTCAAGAAGCACAAGGAGCGGGCCCGCATCCTCCGCATGAGCCAGTTCGGCATCATCGAGATGACGCGGCAGCGGCAGCGCCCGTCCATCAAGCGAAGCATCTACCAGGACTGCCCGAACTGCCACGGCACGGGGCTCGTGAAGACCGCCGAGTCGATGGGGCTCGAGGCCATGAGGCTCCTGCGGATGGCCACCAACAACCCGGCCGTCACGGCGGTGACGCTGACTTTGAACTCCGCCGTTGCGTTCGAGCTGCTGAACCGGAAACGGTCCGCCCTGGCCCAGCTCGAAGCCGGCACCGGCCGGGCCATCGCGATTCGGGGCGATGCGGGGATTGGACTCGACGAGTTGCGGATCGAGTGCCGCGACAGCCGGGATCGACTCGTCGACCTGGGCCTCGATGCCGCGCCGGCGGCACTGCCGCCTCCGCAACAGAAGTCCGCACGACCGCCGCGGACGCCCCGCCCGGCGCCTTCGCATGCCCCGGCTCCGCACGCAGAGGCATCCCGCGCCGCCGCCCCCCACGCGGCAGCCGCGCACGCCGCGTCCGAGTCGGCGGATTCGCGACGATCACGGTCACGGCGCGGCCGGGGACGTCGGGATCGGCGCAGTGACCAGCCACCCCACGAGCCGCCCGAGATCCATGCCGAGCGACCCGTCCAGCCGCCGCCGGAGCCGGAGCGGAAACTCGAACAGGAGCCGCCGCCGGAACGCGAGGCGGACTCGCGCGAAGATGCAGCGGTCGTTTCGGAGCCGATGCGGGACCTGCTGGCGGAGTGGCCGACGAACGATTGATCCTGCGGGATTACAATCCGCGGCCGGCCGCGGAGTCGTTCGGCCGGAACTCGCCCGTGGCCTCATTGTAGTACCAGGCGCTCGATCCGGGCGGTCCATCACCGACGGTGTTTGTACGGCAGGCGGGGTTTTCAGGAATCATCGGCAGGTAGGGACCAAGCGGATAATCCCCGTCGTATCCCTCCTCCGCCGTCGGGGGGGTGGCGCCGTCCGGCGTGGTGGGCAGCGTGAGTTGCTCGGCGATCGTTCGAAGGGCCGGATACCGGCCGTGGTGTTCGATTCGGTAGAGTTCCAGCGACCCGCGAACGAGGGAGAGCGAGGCGCTCATGGAGCCTCGTCGGACGTCGTTCGATGCGGACGAAAACTGCGGCACCACGAGCCAGGCCAGGACTCCCAGCACGAGAAGCACGATCACCACTTCGATCAGGTTGAATCCTCGATGTGTTCGAGAAACACGCGCCACGGTTTCGCTCCGGCAATCCGGCGGCGAAGGTCAAAGGCCGCACGTTGCCCCGCCCTGAATCGGTTCGCCGGACACCGCGCTTGAGCCCGTTCACCGGGGTCCGGCGCCGCGGCATGGGCGACCGCGTTTTATGGGGCATTCGCCGGCAGCGAACCCCGGAACGCCGGCGTGCGAAGGGTGTTGAGCGGGATCCTGCGCGTCCGCGTTTCCGCCAACGTCAGTCGCCGCAGCGAGATCGGCGGCGGCGAACCACGCGGCCGTCCGAGCGGCGCGGCGATGTCCTTCGGCGCCGCCGCCGGGGACGTCGCCAGCAGATACGTGGCGGTGACGGTGCCGTCGTCGTGCACGACCCGCCAGCGTTCCTGTGATGCGAAGACCTCCGCGAACGTCTCCTCGGCAGAGGCGATCGCGCGTGCGTCCATGTACGCGAGCGGCAGTTCCACCAGCAGCGCGCCGCTGGGCAGCAGCTTCGTGCGCAGGATTTCGAACCATTCCCAGCTCAATCGCGCCGCGGCCTCATCCGGAGACAGGCCCGCGGCGCTCTGCACGATCAGGTCGTACCGCGCCCGGTCGGTACGCCACCAGGCGCCGAGCGGTCCGGCCGGTCGCGGCGGACCGGCGAGCGAAGCGGGGCGGGTTGCCGTTCCCGGATGTTCCGTTGTTGCGGGTGCTTCGTGCCACGGTACCAGGTCGATTCGCCACGCGGACGCCGAAAGGATCGGGCAGTCGTCCCCGATGCAGGCGACTTGCGCCCCCGGCAGGGCAAGACCAAGGGCGTTGACGAGACCGGCCGTCCCGGGCGATGACGGCCCTGCCGGCCGGGGAACGGCCGCCTCGGTCGCGGCCCGTCGGGCAGCGGTCGGCAGGACCAGCACTGCTACACCGAGCGACGCGAAGACCAGCCCCACGCGCCGCCGGCGAAGCCGCCTTTGCCCTCCCTGCTCGTGGATGAGCAAAAGCCCGCCGAAGACGAGCAACGTCAGACACGATGCCGCCATGGCGGAGACGTTCGAGCCGGGGGCCGATGCGAACCACGCATGCCCGCCTGCGCCGGCGACCAGCCCGCACAGGATGGCGGCGGTCCACCGCGCCAGTGCCTGGCGTTCGCTGCCCAGGCGCCCTACGTACGCGCGCCGAAGGTAGGGCACCGCGTATCCGAGGCACGCGGCCGGGAACAGTGCGGCAAGCGTTGCGGCGATGCGATGTGCCCCATCATGGTTCGCCGGATCGCCGACGATGATTCCGACCAGCATCGCCACGGCCGTCGCCCAGAGGGTCAGGCCGCAACCGCCCATCGAGTACCGCCGCCGGCCGGCCGGTCGTTCGGAGATTGCCGCCCCGCTCGCCATGGCCGCCAGCAGCCAGGCAATCCCGATGCGGTCGCCCTCCGCCGCAAGCGCTTGCCCGTCGAATCGTACCGATGACATCCACAGCGCAGCTCCGATGCCGCCGGCGGCGACCGATGCCAGGAGCAGCCGCCGGGGTTCGCCGGAACTCGACCACTCGGGAGTCTCCAGCGGTTGCTCTTGCAGCGGGGCCCCCGACCGGTCGGCCTCCTGTTCCACCTTACGGGCGATGAACGCCGCCAGGATCGAGATGCCGAACATCGGAACCGCGCCCAGCAGGACCCACTGGTCGGCCGAAAGCCCCGGCGGATCGTTCATCCCAAACAGGACAAGCGACGCCGCCGCGCCGGCCAGGATGCTCGCCGTGATTCCCGCCTCCGGCTTTGACGCTCCGGCCGTGGACGACTGGCTGCGTGACGCCGCCGAGTAGAGTGTCGCAAGGTGGAGCCCCGCGGCCATGCCGGCCAGGCCCACCACGCCGGCCATGAGGAGGCCCATCGCGATCATCGCCGTCGTTGGCGTCCAGAAGAAGCGTGCCGACATCGCGGCCCACGCTCGCTGCACCCCCGTCGCCGCCGGCAGCCCCCCGAGCACCAGCACGCCGAGTACCACGCCCAGCATCGACTGCAACAGCCATTCCAGCCCTGCGTAGGATTCCTGCTTCGCCGCACGGTGAGCCCGCGACGCGCGGACATCCGCGACCGGGGCTCCTCGAAATGCACCCACCCAGAATCGTACAAGAAACAACGCCGCACGCCGCGCCGCCCAGGGGCCGATCGCCCCGCACAGCAGCGCGGTCGAAAGGACCAGCGAGTCCAGGGACTCGGTGGGCCCGAACACCGAGCGGAAGATGCGCATGTATCCCTGGAGGGCAAGCAGCAGCCCGACGCCGAGGATGAATGCGAGGATACGCGGCCCCCACACGAGGACCAGCCGCGAAGAAGGACGAATGCGGGAAACGAAGGACGCGGGGCCGCCGGTGCCGAAACGGCGAAAGATGGAGGTTCCCGGCCTGCTCTGGGGCCGGTGCGCCGATCGGCTTCGCAGCTTCCGGCGGGCGCCCGCCACGGGTCAGACCACCTGCGTCCTGGACGCGTCGAACCACCGCCGTGCGCCTTCGTCCAACTGCACCAGCAGTCCCTCCTGCGGATCGACGTCGAGCGTAATGCCGGCGAACGTCCGCCCCTCGCTGACGAGCCGGATGCGCTGGCCGAGCGGCTCCGCGCGTTCGAGCCACGAGCAGCGTACCGTCTCCGCCGTGGACGCCGGCCCCGGGGCCAGCCATCGGTCGAGCTCGCGGAGCAACTGTCGGGCCAGGCGCAGGCGGTCGATGGGCTCAGGCGAGGCCAGTTCAAGCGATGTCGCCCGGTCGCGAAGCTCCGGCGGAAAGTGCTCCGCGTGCTGGTAGCAGTTGATGCCGGTCCCGACGACCCACGCCCGCCGGCCGCCGGCCGCCGGCCGCGACTCAACCAGGACGCCCGCGATCTTCCGGCCGCCGACGAAGACGTCGTTCGGCCACCGAAGGACCGGCCAGGCGGTCGTGGTCTCGCGGATGGCGTCGCATGCGGCCACGCCGGCGGCAAGCGTCAGGAGTCCGGCGAACGCCATGTCATCCGGTGCGAAGAGGAGCACGCTGCACAGGACGCTCGCGCCGCGCGGCGCCAGCCAGGTGCGGCCCTGTCGCCCGCGGCCGCCGGTCTGGTACTCCGCGAAGACGGCCAGCCCGTCGGCCCCGCCGCCGGACGCGGCGACGTCGAACGCGACATCATTCGTACTCGTCGTCTCTGCCAACACGCGCACCGACCGGCCGACGCGCGTCGTGTTCAGGTCGTCTGTCAGCAACGTTGCATCGAGCAGGGGCCAGCTCATGCGCATAGCATACCCGCAGGATCCGGTGGGGGGGAGCACGGGGCACGCGGGCTCGGGCGGAAGGCGAATGGCCCGGGGCGAAGTGCCCGGTGGTTGCTGCGGCCCGCGCTACGCCCAATGCCTGCCTTGCCGCTTGTGGCGGTGCCATGGGGGCGGAATCATTCGGTCGTCTTCAGTGGGATGAGCACGCGATACATCGTCAGGGCGCGGCCCGGCGTCAGGGAACGGTATCGCCTGTTCGTGCCGGACGGGCGGCAGCACAGCCGCGCCGGTCCGGGTGTCTCGCTGAATCCGATGAACAGCGCGGCCTCGCGCGTCAGCAACCGCGAAACATCCATCCCGGTGAGGTACGTCCGCGCCAAACCGCGGGTCCGCCAGCCGCCGGCATCCGCCGCGGGCCGGAACTCCTCGAACGTCGTCGCCAGCAGCAGCGCGGCCTCACTCAGGTCCGTCGTGACCTTGATCCGTTTCTCCTCTTCGCGGAAGCTTCGTTCCGACTGGATGCCGAACCGGACGGCCCATTCGCGCTGCAGCGTGGACAGCCGCGGCGAGAAGCTCCGCCGGGCCCGGAGATCCGGATCGGTGCCGTACGCCTGGACGTCGAGGCCGGTGAGGGTGCTCTGATCGGCGAACCCGCGGCGGGGCGCTCCGCTGAGCCGGATCGCCTTGATCTGGTCGGCCCATCGCGGCGGGTTCTTCGCATCGGGGTCGCTCTCCGCGTGAAGCAGGAGACAGTCCACGAGATCCACGCCCAGCTCGTTCCGGATCCAGGCGTCCGCGGTAAGTTCATAGTAGCCGCTCGCACGCTTCACGCATGGCAGCGACGCGACGATCCGCCCGCGGATCTGGCCGCGCCACGACCCTTCAAACAGCTTCAGCGTTGCCCGGAACGGCACGTTCTCCAGCCGCGCTCGCGTCGGGATGATGCGGTACTGATCGGGCGCGACGAAGAAGTCCGTCGCGAGCCCGGGCTCCGGCGGCAGCACCCGCAGCCAGCACGGCGTGTCCGCGGCCTCGTCGATGCTCGTCCAGTCCTGCGGCAGCAGCACGTCGAGCCGTTCGTGCGAGCCGGTCTTCAGGCCGAAGAGGCTGATCGCCTGCGCATCGGGCTGAGTCTGCCCCTGGTGCTCGACGGCGTGCATGTCCACCACGCTGAGTTCCTCCACGTCCCGGCCGATTCCGCGGATCGCCCGCACCGCCCCGAGGCTCAGCGCGCTGGCGAGCACCGCCGCGACGGCGAACGCCGACCAGCTGTGCTTCAGCGATCCGCGGGCCTTCAGCCACTGCCACGTCCCCAGCGAACTCACCAGGATGTAGCCGACGACGAACACGAACGCGAACAGGAAGAACAGGCTCGCGCTCGTCTCGAAGCCCACCGCCGCCGCGAGGTGCCTGAACAGTTCGTAGTCGCCCCAGACGCCGCGGACCTGCTGTCCCTCGTCTCGCTCCGGCTCCGGGCGAAGCCCGAGCAGCCTGACGGCGAGTTCATCCATGTCGCGGCCCTGCTCGTAGAGGTCGCGCAGGCGGGCGCCGACGTACACGACCTGCCCGCGCCCGACGGTCCGTGTGCAGACCATGACGCGGCCGGCCGTGCGGGCCGTCGGGTACAGGACCCGCGTTCCCGGCCGCAGTTCCGCGCGATTCAACGGGCAGATCGTCAGGGGCTTCGCCAGCGAACCGCTCGTATCCTCCGCCGACCTCCCCAGGAACTCCGCCATCTCCGGCAGCGACTTCACATCGCGCGCGCCGTTCAGCGGCCCGGGAAGCAGCGGCTCCAGCGCCGACTTCCGCACCTTCTCCCAGGTGCTCCCGACGCCGACGATCAGCACGCCGCCGCGGTACACCCATTCGGTCAGCGCGGGCATCTGGTGCGGGTCGGCCATCACGTCCGGATCCGGGCTGTCCCACACGATGACGTCGGCCATACTCAGGCCGCACCAGTGCGGCGGCAGGTCCTTCGCGGACCACCGGGCGATCGCCGGCGAGCGGTTGAACTTCCGTTCGCCCGAAGCGGAGCCGGGGCCGCCCCTGGACGGGATCCGATAGAGAAGCAGGAGCGGTCGCTCCGAGATGTCGAGGACCAGCAGGCTCTCGGTGTCGAGCTTGAGAGGAGGTTCCGGCGGGACGAGCTTCTCGATGGCGGCGCCCGTCCGCGCATGACGCAGCCGCACCGCATTGCCGTCCGCGTCCAGCACCTGAACGGCGAAGGGTTCGTCGCCCCGTTGCGGCGCCGCCACCGGGAATAGCCAGAACCGCCGCTGCCCGCGGAACGACACGTGTTGCTCCGTCATCGCCAGGTCGCCGTCGCGGTCCCGCTGCGCGATTCGCAACGAGCCGGTGAAGATCGGCCCGGATTCCTCGGTGAACAACTCGACGAGGATCGGCAGCCACGTGCCCTCGCGGTACTTGGACTTGCCGGCCGTTTCGTCCTCGATCGCATCCAGCGTGGCACTTGTCGGAAACCCGGCCTGCACAATCCGTCCGTCGATCGCCCGTGCCGGCGCCGCGCCGAAGACGGCGGTCCAGATCATCAGTGCCGCAACCGCCCGGGCGCCCCGCCGCGTCAGCAGGGCACGAGGCTCTTCAAGACCGCGCACTCGCCGTCTCGAAGGATCGCCCGCCTGTCGGCTGCCCTGCTGCCCTCCCCTTGTTCGTCGTTCTGCCATCCGGCCTGACTCCATGCGAATCTTGCCTGCGGCCGTCCGGGCCACGCCCCATACCATACCGCGCGCCGCCCGGCCGCATCCAGCCGGGGACGGTCCGCGGCCGTCGAAGGATCGCGGCCCCCCACCCATACGACGTTTCAACGCAGGGAAAGTTGCTGCGGATACGCCCTTTTCCGTCTCTGCCTCGCGGAAACACCACGGCCTCCCGGCGTCACCGCGTCGTTCGCAGAGGGTCGCTGCCGCCGGCCGTGTCGGCCCGGTCGCGAGGGCGGGGGATGGCCGCCATGACGGCCTGGAAGAACTCGACGTCCTTCTGCACGATTGCCTTCTTCATCAGGTCCTGCACGTACCGGTCCTGCATCTCCTGGTAGCGCTGCTCAAGCATCCGCTCGGCGATCTGCGGCTGCGCTTCCTCGAACGTCATCCGGCGGCCGGGCGTGGCCCCGTCGCAACGAACGATGAAGAACGCATCCGAGCCCTCGAGCACATCGCTCACCTCGCCGGGCTGCATCTGGAAGAGCCGGTCCGCGGCCGCGCGATAGCGGGCGCGGAGGCTGTCCGGGCCGATTTCGTCCCACGCCCCGCCGTCGTCGCTGTGCGGGCCGTCGGAGTACGCCTTGGCCACGGCGGCAAACGCGACGCCGCTGTCCAGCTCCTGCTTCGCCCGCGCGATCTTGCTGCGGGCGGCCTCCTTGGCCGCGGCCAATTCGGCGGCCGTGGCCGAACCCCGCGGTTTCCGCAGCGATCCCTCGAAGCTCACCTCGATGAGCGACATCTTCGCCCGCGGCTTCGTGGTGAAATCCGCGAGGTGCTCGTCGTAGTACTTCTTCAGGTCGGTGCGCTTCGGGTGTTCGGCGAGCGGCTTGAACCGGTCGGCGAGGAACTTGTGAACGAGGAACCGCCGCTTCGTCTTCTCGCGCAGGTCGGCGACGGTCATGCTGCGTTCGGCGAGGTACTTCTCGAATTTCGCGTGCAGGCCGCCGAACTTCAGGTTGACCATCTGCTGGATCTCGGCATCGGCCGCCTTGAGGTACTGCTCTTCTTCCTCCTTGGCGAGCCCCTTGCTCGCCTCCCGGTAGACGACCGCGACATACAGCTCCCGCTCGATCTCGCGGCGGACCAGCAACGCTGCCTTGTTCATGTATTGCTGCGGCGGGAGGGCGGCGGCGGCCTTTTCCAGTTCCTCGCGGATGGGCATGAGCACATCCTCGATGCTGATCGTGTCGCTGTTGACGAACATCACAGGCGAGCCGACAGTGCCCGGGGGCAGGACCGGGCCGGGCATCGGAGGCCCGGCCGGTGCGCTCGTGGGAGCGCTGGTCGGGCCGCTGGTCGTTCCGGCGGCGGCGAGCCGGTCCAGCCCCGTCGCCGCCAAATCGGTCCTTGCATTCGACTGGGCCACCCGGTACTCGCGCCGATAGGGATTCGGCCCCTTTGCCTTCTTCTGGTCCGTGTCGCAGCCCGTCCCCGCGACCGCGCCGGCGACAATCCCCGCGACCAACAGCCCGCCTCGTTTCCAATGCATGGCGGCATTATAGCAGCTCGCGTGCCGGCCGCCGCAACCGGCGGGTGCCGCCCGAGGTTTCTCAGGATTGAGGGGGCGGGACGAACCCTGTCGAGTCTGTGACGTCCCGGACATCCGGAGGCCCTGCTACTCCGACACAAGAACGCCTATAATCTCCGACTATGCCAAACCTCGGTGCGAACCGGGGGGACGGCATCCGTACTGCCCCGGAGCGACGATTTGAGTATGCCAACCGACGACACGGCCGCAGGTCAGTGCCCCATTACGCACCGTCAGGGATGGTGCCCGTTTGCCGCCGCCTACCGCCGGCTCGGCAGCACGGGGTTCGGCATGACGCTGCTGGTGCTGATTTTTCTCTACAGTTCCGTCGGCTCGGCCCTGCCGCCCGTGCGGCAGGGCGTGTTGGCGGACTGGCTTGGTTGGGAGGCCCTGCGCTTCGAAATGACCGAGATGGAGTGGTTCAGCACGCCGCTCTTCGTCGCGATGGTTTGCGCGTTTTGCCTGTCGATCCTCGCAGCGACGGTCCGCCGTATTCCGCTGAATCTCGCCCGACTCGGCGAGTGGGTCGTCCATGCCGGCATCGTCGTCATGGTCATCGGCTGCCTGATCTACTTCGGGCGGAAGATCGAGGGCGACGCGGTGATCTACCAGCGGAGCGCGATCATCACAACGGCCGGTTCGACGGCCCCGGTCAGGCTCGTCATCCGCCCGGAGGCAAGCGTGGACGTCGGCACGGGTGACGACCGGTACCGGATTTCGGTCTCGCGGATCATGCCGCGGCACGAGGCGTTCGCGGGCGACACGAAGGGCGAACCGGCTACCGCCGTGTGGTTCGACGTGCAGAGGGTCAGCCGCACACAGCCGGCACGTTTCACCCGTCTGGTGATCGTCGGGCACCCGGAACTGACGCGGGATCTTGCCTCCGTCGGGGGCGGGCTCGGCGAGCGCCCGCTGGACCCCGGCATCCGCATCGACCTCGACTACGAACCGCAGGAGGCTTTCTTTCTGGACCATACGGCGGCCGTCTACGCCCGGCTCGATCCTCGCGGCGAGTGGATCGAGGCGCCGCTTCCGAGGCTGCCTCGCTACGCAGAGCACGTTTCGGCATCGGCGGACGTCTGGCCGCCCGCCGAGGGGCCGCCTCCGCCGCCAAGGCCGATCGACATAGAGGCCGTCCCGTGCAGCAAGGACGCGCAGGCCCTCGCGGGAGTCAGGCTCCGCGCGGTCGGCTTCCTGCCGTACGCCCGGATGGACGCGCGCTGGGGCCCCGGCGGCGACCGGCTCAACCCCGTGGTGCGTTTCTCCCTGACGGACGGTGCGAACCGCCGCACGTACGAACTGGCGGCGTTCGACCCGGTCCGGAACCGCGTCGAGTTCGAGGAATCGCGGTTCCGCATCGAGTTCGCCTGGGCGAATTCCGGCGAGGAACGCGAGCGGCTGACCGCTCCGCACAAGCCCCGCCTCGAGTTCCGCATCGCCGGCCGGGACACGCCGGTGGAGATGCCCCTGAGCGCCCTGCTGGACAAGGGCCCGCAACCCGTGCCCGGCACGGACTGCACGGTGACGCTGGCCTCCTCCGCCGTCATGCCGGGTTTCCCGCTGATGAGCGAGGCGCTTCGCGGCAAGACCGACACGGTCGCAATCGTCCGCGTCGAGCGCGGCGGGAAGAGGTTCCAGCGGCTCGTCTTCGCCACATTCGAGGACCAGAGCCGCGACTTCGACGAGAACCACACCCCGCTGCCCGTTCTCGTCGATCCCGACGTCCGCATCCGGTTGCTCGACCCGTCCCCGGGCGCGATGCGGTTGATTGCCGGTCCGACCGGGGATTCCTGCGAGGCCGTCATCGACAACACCGACGGCAGCCAGGTCCGGCACACGCTTCCCGTCGGCGGCCAGGCCGCGACAACGCAGAGGACCCTGCCCATTGCCGTGGAGGCGATCATTCCCAGGGCCGTACAGGAGACGCGGCCGGCGATCGTGCCCAGAAGCCTCCGGCAACCCATGCAGAGCGTCGGCGCGGCGATGTCCCTGCTCGCCGTCGAGGTGGACGACGGCACGAATCGGCAGCGCGTATGGCTGCCGTTCAACCAGTACGTGTTTCCGGACGCCGGCTATGCCTATGCCGAGCGGTTCCAGTACGGGAGCTACGCACCACAGACCGTCGCGCTGTCGGACGGACGCACGCTCGAATTGCTCTACTCCCGCCAGCGACGCTATCTGCCCGCGGCCGTCGCCCTGGAGCGCTTCGTGCTCGAAACGCACCCCGGCGGCCAGCGCGAGCGCGACTTCATCAGCCTCGTGCGGTTCTGGGACGGCCGGGAAAACCGCTGGTCGCCGATCCGCGAGGTGCGGTCCAACCATCCGGCGCAGTTCGGCGGCCTGTGGTTCTATCAGGCCGAGTGGGATCCGCGGAACGAGGCGCTGACCGTCCTCGGCGTCGGCAACCGCGAGGGAATCGGTACGATGCTCCTCGGCATCCTGCTGTCGATCGCGGGCATGACCTACAGCTTCTACGTCAAGCCGCAGATCACGCGGCGAACCGCCGGAGGAAACCGGATCGCGATGAGCGAGGTCGCCGGTCCGGGGCCGACCGGGACCGGGAAACGCTCCCGCATGGGGCTCACCGCCATCGCCGCCCCGTTGCTCGTCCTGCTGCTGTCCCGGGACGCTGCGCGGGCGGAGTCGCCTTCGTTCGCGCAGCAGGTCGATCTGTCGCGAATACGGCTCATCGCCGTCCAGCACGACGGGCGGGTCAAGCCGTTTGACACGCTCGCCCGGGAGATCGTACAGCACATCACCGGCGGCAGCGTGTTCGACGGACAGGACCCCGTCTTCACCTACCTCGATCTGATGCTGAACCCGACCGCATACGCCCGTCGCAACCTGATCTACGTCGGCAAGGCCCGTGTCCGTGAACACCTGATCCGCGCCGCCGAAGGCCAGCTGGCGGAGGCCGACACCGCCCGCATCCGGCGGACCCGGCGGGTGTCCCCCGCGGTCCTCGCGCTGCCGGCCGTGCAACAGGCGATCGAGGAACTCGAACGCGACATGATGACGACCGCGCGGGACGCGAACCTGCTGCGGTCCGCTCAGGCGCTGGCCGACGACGGCGTGTTGCGTTCCGAGCTGCGCGTCATACCCGTGCCCGGGGCCGCCGAGAAAGCGCGATGGTTGTCTTTCGACGAGGCCGTGGGCGAGGGCGCGGCCGCTGCCGGCCTTCCCGTGGAGTGCCGTGCCGAGTTGCAGGCGGCATGGAAAAACCTGCAGGCCGCCTGGCCGACAGGCGATGCCGCCGCCGCGAACCGCGCCATGGACCGCCTGGCCGATGTGCTGCCCCGCATCGAGCCTCGCCTGTATCCGCCGCACGCCCGGCTTTCCTGGGAACACTGGTACTACCGCCACAACAAGCTCCTGGCCGCGTGGGTCTTGTATCTGGCGGCGTTCCTCTGCCTCCTGCCGGCGTTTCTGATGCGCAGCGGCGTGGCCCGGCGCGTCGGCATGGCCGCCTTCGTCGCCGCGCTGGTGCTGCACACGGTCTCGACGGGCGTTCGCTGGTACGTCGCCCGGCGGTTTCCGACGGCCAACATGTTCGAGGCGGTGACGGCGGCGGCGTGGTCCGGCGCGGCGATCGCCCTCATCCTCGAGGTCTGGCTCCGCCGCAACCCGGCGCGGAACCTCTTTGCCCTGGGGGCCTCCTTCTGCGGAGCCCTGGCGCTGGGCTGTGGCTACTTCATGACCAACCTGCTCAACTCGAACATCTCCAACCCCATGCCGATTCTCAATACCGTGTGGCTGAAAATCCACGTCACGCTGATCCTCATCAGCTACGTCCTGATCGGCGTGAGCTTCGTCACCGCCATGCTCTATCTCGTGCTTCGAGGCGTGGCCCGCGTCTCGGGGGGGCGGCGGACGGAACCGACGGGTACCGAGACGGCGGCGTCCGCCGCGATGGCCGACGAGATCGCCGCGATCATCGGACAGGGGCCGCACGACACAGCGAATCCTGCGTTCCGCAAGGCTCTGACATGGCTCTCGCTGATCGGTTGCGCGGTCCTGGCCATCCTGCTTGGTGGGCCGATCCTGCAGTCGGTCAAGGCCGTGTCGGCGGCCGAAACCGTGGGTGCCGCCGTGGGACGGGCGACCTATGTGCTGCTGCTGACCGCGACCGTCGCGATCGGTCCGGCGTTCCTGATCTGGCTCCTGGCGGGCACGGCCCGCATCGTCTTTGGACGGGACGACGCCGTGTCGTCGGGGCCGAGGGCTCCGCTGGCGACCGTGCTCGACGGCTCGACGATGCTCCTGATCCGGCTCGCGTTTGTCACTTTGTGGATCGGCATTATCCTCGGGGCGGCGTGGGCCGACGTGTCCTGGGGCCGCCCGTGGGGCTGGGATCCGAAAGAGGTCTTCGCCCTGAACACGTGGTTGATCTTCGTCGGCCTGATCCACGTTCGGCTCAATGTCAGGGACAAAGGCCTCTGGACCGCCGTGCTGGCCGTCGCCGGGTTCGTCGTGATGATGTTCAACTGGATCGGCGTGAACTTCTTTATCGTCGGCCTTCACAGCTACGCATGACAACGAAGGCCAGGCCCCATGGGAAACGACCCGATTCATCTGCTCGACCAGACGCCGGATTCGCTCGCCGCCTGGTGCGCCTCGCGCGAGATGCCGCCCTATCGGGCCCGGCAGGTTCTCGAGTGGGTCTACGGCCGGTCGGCGACGGCGTTTGATGGGATGACGAACCTGCCCGCGCGGCTGCGGAAGGACCTCGCCGGGCACTTCGTGATCTACGCCTCGACGGTCGTTGCCCGCCGTGCGGCGTCGGACGGCACCACGAAGCTCCTGCTTCGCTGGCCCGACGGGGCGACGAGCGAGTGCGTCCTGATCCCCGAGGAGGAGCGCAATACGGCCTGCATTTCCAGCCAGGTCGGCTGCCCCGTGCGGTGTAGCTTCTGTGCCAGCGGCGCCGACGGACTGGAACGGCAACTCACCGCCGGCGAGATCGTCGAGCAGGCGATGCGGGTCCGCTCCCTGCTGGACGCCGGAGCGGGCGGCGCGGCCCGCCTCAGCAACGTCGTCGTCATGGGCATCGGCGAGCCGCTCGCCAATTACGATGCCGTGCTCGCCGCCATCCGCGCCATCAACGCCCCGTGGGGGATGAACATCGGGGCCCGCAAGATCACGCTCAGCACCGTCGGCCTGCCGCGGCAGATCCGCCGCCTCGCCGATGAGGGCCTCCAGATCAACCTCGCGATCTCGCTCCACGCGGCGGCGGACGACGTTCGCCGCCGCCTCATCCCGTGGGCCGAGCGGGTGACAATCCTCGATTTGGTGGACGCCGCGCGGTATTATTTCACGAAGACCGGCCGCGAGGTCACGCTCGAGTACGTGATGCTGGCCGGCGTCAACGTCCGCCAGGCCGACGCGCGGCGGCTTGCCCGGGTCGCAGGCCGGATGCGGTGCAACGTGAACCTGATCCCGTATAATCCCGTCGAGGGTCAGGGGTACGAACGGCCCGGCGATGCGGCGATGGACCGGTTCGCCCGTGACCTGCGGAACCTTGGCGTCAACGCCCACATCCGCCGGAGCCGGGGGCTGGACATCGAGGCCGCGTGCGGACAGTTGCGGGCGGAGTTGTCGGGCGGAGAAGGGGGCCGGGTGATCAGGACGGAGAGACCGGGTAACGGACTGACGGAGTGACTCTGCGGAGCAGTTTATGAACCCTCTCGAAATCGGCGTATGCTCTTGGTCGCTGGCGATCAAGGACCTGGCGAAGACCTTTGAGACCATCAGGCAGGAACTGGACATCCGAGCCGTTCAGGTCGGCTTCTTCGGCGAACAGATCCCGGCGGAGGCCGACCACGACCGCATCGTCGAACTCGTGCGCAACTGCGGCCTCACGGCCACGGCGACGTGCATCGGGTTCACCGGCGAGGATTACTCCACCATTCAACGGATTGCCGCCACGGGCGGCTTCGTGCCCGATGACCTCTTCGAGGAACGATTCGAGCAGACCGTCCGCACGGCGAAACTCACGGCCAGACTGGGCCTGAAGATGCTCGCCGCCCACGTCGGCTTCGTTCCGCACGATCCGGGCGACCCGAAATACCAGGTCATCGTGGATCGGCTTCGCCGTGTCACCGACGCGCTGGGGGAGATCGGCATCACGCTGCTGATGGAGACCGGGCAGGAGAAGGCCGAGGCCCTCGTGCAGTTCATGGACGACGTCGGACGGCCGAACGTACGGGCCAACTTCGACTGCGCCAACATGGTGCTCTACGGCGCCGGCGACCCGGTCGAGGCCGTCGATATCCTCGGCAAGCGCATCGCGCACGTACACATGAAGGACGCCACCTGGTCGTCCACGCCCGGGAAGACGTGGGGCCAGGAAGTCCCCCTCGGCGACGGCGACGCGGACATCCCGCGCGTCGTCAGCAGGCTTCGCGCCATCGGCTACCAGGGACCGCTGGTCATCGAACGGGAAGGCGGCACGAACCGCCTGGGCGACATCCAGGACGGCGCCGAGCTGCTGAGATCGCTGCTGGGCTGATCACCGCCCCAGGGCGAGGATCTTCTCCTCGAGCGTCCCGATGTGCGTGACGCGGAGGCCGAAGTTCTCGCCGACCTTGACGGCCTGTCCCAGGCCGATCGACTTGTTGTTGATCATGAGGTCGAGCGGGGCGTCGGCGGGCTTCTCGAACTCGATGATCGCCCCCGTGTTCAACCCGACCACGCGGCTGACGGGCATCCTGCACTCGGCCAGCTTGACGATCACCGGGACCTCGATCTTCAGGATCCTGCCGAGGTCCGTCGGCTGTGACGCGCCCGGCGGCGCCGGCTTTGCGTCGGCAGACGGCGGCGATTCCCGCGTCGGCAGCGGCGCGCCATCGGCCGGACTCGCCGTGGCCTGGGCCTCATCCGGCGTGCCCTCGGCCTCGTGGGCCAGTTGCTCCGCCTGCGCCAACAGTGAATCAATGTCGTCCTGAGTTGCGCTCACGCACAGATCCCCTTGCGCACCCTCTCCGCGCACGGCCCCTCGCGCCCACTCAATTATCGGTCGATACTCAGCACGACTTGAGGCGAAAAGCCGTCGCTCAGCCCGCAAACCGTCCTACGGCAATGCAGGCGTTATGCCCGCCGAACCCGAATGAGTTGCTCATCGCCCGCTCGATCTTCATCGGACGCGCCTGGTTCGGAACATAGTCCAGGTCGCACTCGGGATCGGGCTCGTCCAGGTTGATCGTCGGTGGGGCGATGCCGTCCCGCATGGCCAGCACCGTCGCGATGAGTTCCACGCCGCCGCTGGCGCCCAACAGGTGTCCGACGCACGACTTCGTGCTGCTGATCGCCAGGCGCCGCGCGTGGTCGCCGAAAACCTGCTTGACCGCCCGCGTCTCCGCGACGTCTCCCAACGGCGTGCTGGTCCCGTGCGCGTTGATGTAGTCGATCTGGTCCGGCGCCAGGCCCGCACTGTTCAGGCAATCCCGCATGGCGGCCGCGGCCCCCGCGCCATCCTCGCCCGGCTGCGTGATGTGCGAGGCATCGCCCGACATGCCGAACCCGAGCACTTCGGCGTAGATCCTGGCGCCTCGTCGCCGGGCATGTTCCAGTTCCTCGAAGAGCAGGACGCCGGCGCCTTCCCCCATGACGAAGCCGTCGCGCCCCTTGTCGAATGGGCGGCTCGCCCGTTCCGGGGCGTCGTTGCGGGTGGACAGGGCGTGCATCGCGCAGAAGGCCGCCATGCCGAGCGGCGTCAGGGCGGCCTCGCTGCCGCCGGTGAACATCACATCCGTTTCGCCCCGCCGGATCGCCATCCAGGCATCGCCCATCGCGTTCGTGGCCGAAGCGCAGGCCGTTGCCACGGCCGTGCTCGGGCCGCGGGCGCCGAACTGGATCGAGATGTTGGCGCTGGCGGCGTTGAGCATCAGCTTCGGAATCGTGAAGGCCGAAACCTTGCCAGGCCCCTTGTTGAGCAGGCGGACGTGCTGCTCTTCCAGCTCCGTCAGTCCGCCGATGCCCGAGCCGATAATCACCCCGACGCGGCGGCTGTCGACCTTGTCGAACTCGATCCCGCAATCGGCCGCGGCCATCCCGGCGGCGGCGAGCGCGAACTGCGCAAACCGATCCAGCCGCTTCGACTGCTTCCGGTCAATGTACCGTTCGGGGTCGAACTCGATGCACTCGCCCCCGAACCGGGCATCGAACTCCGTCGCATCGAAACGCCGGATCGAGCGGACCCCGCTTCGGCCGGCACACAATCCGTCCCACAACGGGCGCACCCCGTCGCCCAGAGCCGTGATGGCCCCCATCCCGGTGATAACGACGCGTCTGGAATTCATGCAGCGATGCGGTTCCCGCCGGCCTCAGGACTTGTTGAGATGCTCCATGATGTAATCGATGGCCTGCCCGACCGTCTTGATCTTCTCCGCTTCCTCGTCGGGAATGCTCATCTCGAACTCGTCCTCAAACTCCATGACGAGTTCGACGGTATCGAGCGAATCGGCATTGAGATCGTTTACGAAGGAGGTCTCACGCGAGATCTCCGCCTTGTCGACACCCATCTGCTCGCTGACGATCGCGAAGACCTTGTCTTGAATCTCTTCAGGCGTCGGCACGACTCGTTCCTCCATGCTGGATGAAGAATCCATATCTCAATCAACCTCGTAAAGGGGGGACTATACCGCACGGGCACCCGGATGCTCAACCCCGCCGGGCCGACGGCCCCGCGGACCACCCCGGCGCCCTACATGTGCAGGCCCCCGTCCACCACGATAACCTGGCCGGTGACATACTTCGACGCCGGCCCCGCAAGAAACACCACCACCGAAGCAATCTCCTCCGGCTGTCCGAAACGCTGCATCGGAATCAGCGGACGCACCGTCTCCTTCACCTTCTCCGGCAGGACATCCGTCATGTCCGTCGCGATGAACCCCGGGGCCACCGCGTTGCACAGGATGTTCCGCTTCGCCAGTTCCTTGGCGACGGATTTCGTGAACCCCACCACCCCCGCCTTGCTCGCCGCATAGTTGGCCTGGCCCGCGTTGCCCATGATGCCCGACACGCTGGCCATGTTGATGATCCGCCCCGACCGGGCCCGCAGCATCGCCTCGGCGATGACCCGTGTGCAGATGAAGATCCCCCGCAGGTTCACCTCGATCACCGCGTCCCACTGCTCATCCGTCATCGTCAGCATGAGCGTGTCGCGCGTGATGCCCGCGTTGTTGACCAGAATGTCGATGCGGCCGAACTTCTCGAGCACCGCGTCCCGCAGCTTCTCGACCGGTTCGCGCTTCGTGACGTTGGCGATCTGCGTCATCACCTGGACGCCCTTCGCCCGGACGAGGTTCGCCGTCTCCGCCAGCGCATCCTCGCGAAGGTCCACGCCGACGATGTTCGCCCCCTCGTCGGCGAGCGCCAGGCAGATGGCCCGCCCGATGCCGCGGGCCGCGCCGGTCACGATGGCGACCTGATCCTTCAGATTCATGCGGTCTCCTTCCTCAGCTTGTCCAGGGCGGCGGCATCGCTGATGCTCGTCGCCAAGACGGTCCGGTTGATCCGCCGCATCAGTCCCGTCAAGACGCGCCCCGGCCCGATTTCGACGAAGCGATCAAACCCGTCCGCGATCAGACCCTCGATCGAGCGGTGCCATTGTACCGGCTCCACCAGTTGTTGCACCAGCCAGGCCCGGATCGTCGCGGGCTCCTCGTGCCGCCGGCCGTTGACGTTCGCGATGACCGGCACCCGCGGCGGCCGGATCGCGACGGCCTCCAGGGCCTCGCGAAGGCCGTCCGCCGCCGACTGCATCAGCGGCGAGTGAAACGCCCCGGCCACCTTCAGGGGCACCGCACGGCCTCCCTGCTGCTCCACAAGCCCGACGATCCGCTCACAGCCGCCCTTCTCCCCGGAGACAACGATCTGGCCCGGGCTGTTGAAGTTCGCCGGCCGAACCACCCCGGCCGCAGATGCCTCCGTACACAGGGCCGCGACCTTGTCCTCGTCGAGCCCCAGGATGCTCACCATCCCGCCGGGCCGCGACACCGCCGCGTCCTGCATGAGCCGGCCGCGGCGCCGGACCACGCGCAAGACATCCTCGAAATCCATTGCCCCCGCCAGATGCAGCGCCGTGTATTCGCCCAGGCTCAGCCCCGCCATCGCCTCGAACACGCACGCCTGCGGAACCGCCTCCGCCATCGCGTGCCAGACGGCCACGCTCGCCGTGAAGATCGCCGGCTGCTGCACGTCGGTGGCTTCGAGGGCCTCCGCCGGTCCATGAAAGCAGACCGTCGCCAGGTCCGTCCCCAGAATCTCGCCCGCCCGGTCAAACACCCGCCGCGCGGCCGGGTGCGCCTCGGCGATGTCGCGCACCATGCCTACGCTCTGCGAGCCCTGCCCCGGGAATAGTGCCGCGCCCTTGCTCACTGCTGCGTTACACCTTGATCAGAATCGAGGCCCACGTCAGCCCCGCGCCGAAGGCCACGAGAAGAAGCCAGTCGCCCGGCTTGATCTTTCCGTCCTTCATGACCTCATCCAACGCCACCGGCACCGACGCCGCCGACGTGTTTCCGTATCGATCGATGTTGATGTAGACCTTCTCCGGCGGAAGCCCCAGCCGCTCCGTCGCCGATTCGATGATCCGCAGGTTCGACTGGTGGGGGATGATGATCGCCAGGTCGCCGGGCCCGAGGTTCTGCGAGCGCATCGCCCCCTCGATCACCTCCTGCATTTTCGAGACGGCAAACTTGTAGACCTCGCGCCCCCGCATCTTCAGAAAATGCTGCCGCTCCTTCACCGTCTGCTCGCTCGCGGGCAGGCGGGCGCCTCCCGCGGGGCAGCAGATCGTCGCCGCTCCGCTGCCGTCCGCCCCGAGCAGGCAATGATAGATGCCCTGCGACCCGTTCCGCCCGCGGCCGATCACCACGGCGCCGGCCCCGTCGCCGAACAGGATGGACGTCGCCCGGTCTTCGTAGTCGGTGAACCGCGACATGCACTCGACGCCCACCACCAGCGCGTGGCGGTAGGTGCCCTGGTGGACCATGTGAGCGGCCGTGTCCAGGGCGTAGAGGAACCCGCTGCACGCCGCCGAAAGATCGAACGCCGGCACTTTCCGCGCCCCGAGGCTCTCCTGGAGGAAACACGCCGTGGCGGGGAAGGGGCACTCCGGCGTGATCGTGGCGCAGACGATCAGGTCGATGTCTTGCGCCGTCAGTCCGGCGTTTCGCAGGGCATCCTGCGATGCCTCGACGGCGAGCGTCAGCGTGCTCTGCCCGTCGGTGACGATCCGCCGTTCGCGGATCCCCGTGCGGGTGACGATCCACTCGTCGCTCGTATCGACGCGTTTCTCGAAATCGGCGTTGGTCAGGACCACGTCGGGGATCGCGCGACCCGTACCGAGGATGGACATCGACAAGTATGGGGTCATGCGGCTGTCAGTGTCCCCTCGCCAGGCCTTCGGCGATCACGGTGTTCAGGCGGCGCTCGACGAAGTTCGAGGCAACGCGAACCGCGTTGCGGATCGCCCGGTGGTCGCTGCTGCCGTGGCAGATGATGCAGATCCCGTCCACGCCCAGCAGCGGCGCGCCGCCGTACTCGCTGTAATCGTGGTTGCTCCAGACCTTCTGTACGACGGGCTTGAACTCGTCGGCCAACTGCGGGTTCGCCGCCGCGATCTCCGCCGAAATCGTCTTGAACAGCCCTTCCGCCAGCCCTTCCGTCAGCTTGAGCACGATGTTTCCGACGAACCCGTCGCACACCACGACGTCCACCAGCCCGCGGAAGAGGTCCCGCCCCTCGATGTTGCCCGTGAAATGAAGCGCCTTGTCCTCGCGGATCAACTCATGCGCCTTCTTGACGACGCTGGTGCCCTTCGCGTCCTCCTCGCCGACGGACAGCAGGCCGATGCGCGGGTCCGCCACGCCGAGCACCTGCTGCGAATACAGGGCCGCCATCACCGCGTACTGGTGCAGGTGCTTGGGCTTCGCCGCGATGTTCGCCCCCACGTCGCAGACGACCAGCGGACCGTGAAACGAAGGGATAACCACGCCGATTCCCGGCCGGTGGACGCCCCGCAACGGCTTGATCTTGAGCTGGCACGCGGCGGCGCAGGCCCCCGTGTTCCCGGCGCTGATGACCGCGTCCACGCTCTTGTCCGCCGCCATCGCCGCCATCCGGACGATCGACGAGTTCTTCTTCTTGCGAATGGCCTCGACCGGGCTTTCGTCCATCCCGATGACCTCGGTCGTGGCCTCGATGCGTACCCGGCCCTGCCAGCCGGAGAGCTTGTCCAATTCAGCGCGGATCGCCGCCTGGTCTCCGATCAGGACCAGCTCGCTGCCGTTGAGCGCGCCAAGTCCCTCGACGGCCCCGCGCACGATTTCGTGCGGGGCGTGGTCGCCGCCCATCGCATCGATCGCGATACGCATCGGCGTCAGGACTCCTCGGATTCGGACGGCAGCGCCACCTTCGCACTGGCGTACCCGCAGTTGGAGCAGGACGCGTGCGGGCGCTTGGCCTGCCCGCATTTCGGACAGGCGACCAGATTCGGGGCACGCAACGCATGGTGGGAGCGGCGTGTCCGCGAACGCACCTTCGATATTTTTCGGATCGGGAGCACGAAAACTCCTATCACACCCCGTGACGACCCAGAACACCCATCAAACGAACGAGGCCCGCCGCTGCGCCACTCGCTGTCGGCACGCCTCCGCTGCAAGCCCCACACCTTAGCGGAGTTAGGCGCCCCTGTCAAGGGGCCGGTCAGGCCCGGATGCATGGCCGTATCGGCGGGGGGGGGCAGGAGCCTTTGCCGAACAGGCAAAACGCCGTGTTCACGGAAAGTGGACGCCCTGGCGTGCCTGGCCCGGGCGCGACAAAGGTTCCTGACCCGAATGGCACTGCCGTGAAGAACCCGCCGTGCGGGACAGA
>CAZUAI010000068.1:0-30459 GCA_964617875.1 uncultured Planctomycetales bacterium
TCCGCGCCTCAATGCTGATATCGGCATTCAAGGAGGTTGTGGGATAGGCTCTTATTGACGGCAGCCTCGTGATCGGCTACGCTTGCGTGCATGCCTCGAACAGTCCGGTAGCCTTCTTCGGCGGGGGGAACCAACCCAAACATGCGGCAGGTGTCGCCGGCCTTTCGGCCGGCTTCGACCCTGCCCTACGCAGGCTGCGCGCGGTCATCGCGGCAAGTGCCGCAGGGGCAACTGCCGCTCTCGTGGCGCGGACGCTTGTGGCAGAATCAACTGGCAGTGGGCCGCCGTGCTGGCGTGGGATTCTGCATGCATCCACGCGTGGTCGGGACTGCGATCCTCGCCGGGCAGTGTTGGCTTCGTCGAGATCATCGGCCCTCATGCAGTCCCTCGCGGCCGTGTGGCTTCCGGTCCTCATCCGGATCTTCCTGTGGGCCTGGCTTGTGGATTGGCCTTACGACAGCGCAGACAGCGAGACATGGAGATGCGCGAACCATTGAGAGAGCTTATGTCTGCTGCGGTTGGACGGTTTCTCCATGCGATATTGGCGGACACCGTATCGGGCTTGACGGCTGGCGCCATACTCGCAGGTGGGTTCTTCATCTTTGGCGCCATCGCAGGAGCCATGTACGGTTTTCTCGCCGGACTGGTGCTGGGACTCGTAGCCGCCGTTCGCGTGTGGCCCATCTTGTCCATCGCGGTGGCGTGCGGGGCCCAGTTGATCGGTGCCCTGGCCTTGGGCTTCGGAATGACCTGGGTCGCTCCGCGG
The DNA here is from genome assembly GCA_964617875.1 of uncultured Planctomycetales bacterium. Taxonomy (GTDB): domain Bacteria; phylum Planctomycetota; class Phycisphaerae; order UBA1845; family PWPN01; genus CAZMVY01. The sequence continues at coordinate 767 of CAZUAI010000068.1, forward strand.
AGCGGCCCCCCTGATCATGCTGTTGCTGGCATGCTGGGCGGCGGGGCAGTTGGAATAGTCCTGGCGGAATTCGTTCGCTACCTGGATCTTCGCCGCAAGGCGGAAAGAGATAGCCCGCTTTGCGCTCGATGTGGCTATAGCTTGCGGGGAAACGTATCTGGCACGTGTCCCGAGTGCGGGACGCCGGTGGGGCACAGCGACTCAGATTCGTGAATGTCGTGCCGTGGGTGGCCCGTCCTTCGCGTCAGCGAAGGGCGGGAGCCGAAAAAAGGATCGCGCCAAGTAACCTGCGGAAGGAGGAAGTCAGGTAGGGCAGGTCGCCAGACCTGCCTTCTTCGGCGGGGGGAACCAACCCAGACTACGCAGGCTGCCCGCGGTCATCGCGGCAAGTGCCGCAGATGCAGCTGCGTATTCCGCGTGTTTCGCGGTTCGATTCTGTTGGGGGACCGCGGAATACACGAACCACGCGAAAAACTGCGTGCAGGAACGGCCATGCAGCCGGATGGTCACCCTCACCCCGACCCTCTCCCTGGGAGGGAGAGGGGGAATCAGGCACCCTCACCCTGGCGCTATCTCTGGGGGGGAGAGGGGGTCGGTCAGAACAGCTTTGAGAGGCTCGGGCGCGTCCGGGTGTCGTCGCCGGCGATGGAGAGGATCGAGTCGTCGATTGCCTCGCGAAGGCTGCCCGCCGCGCGGTACAGGGCCAACACGTTCTCGATCGGAGTGCCGACCTGGATGGCGTGCGTGGGGCCGAGGAACAGCCCGCCCCTGGGGAAGAGCCGGAGCCGCCGCTGCACCTCTCGCTCGACGTCCTGCGTCGTGCCGTGCGGCAGCGTCGTCTGCACGCACACCGTGCCGCAGAAGTGCAGCCGGTCGCCGTAGCGGTCGTGCAGGTACTCGATGTCCATTTCGGGCGTGGTGGGCTGGACGACGTCCTGGATGTCGAGCCCCAGCTCGATGAGCCGCGGCAGGAACTTCTCGACGCAGCCGCACATGTGCATCATGGTCTTCGCGCCGTAGCGGTGGGCGATGTCGAAGAGCCGCTTGTACTTCGGGGCGAACCAGGCGTCGAACGTGTCCATGCTGATCATGGGGCCGAACTGGTGGCCGAGGTCCTCGCCGCAGTGGGTGATATCCACGAGCCCGTCGGCCGCCTGCAGGGCGCGTTCGTGCATGCCGCAGTAGAAGTCGGCGCGGGCCTGCATGATGGCGAGGTAGACCTCGTTGCCGGTCGCGAGGTCGGCCAGGACCTGCTCCATGCCGCGGGCGCGGGAGATGCCGTTGATGAAGTCCATGTCGCCCGCGGTGCCGAGGCAGACGGCGAAGCCCTGCCGGCGGACCTTGAGGCACTGTTCGCGGATCGTCGAGTAGTCGAACCAGTCGGGCGAGGGGAAATGCGAGCGGTCGAGCCGGTCGAGCGTTTCGATGCCGGCGAAGGGCAGGTGGCTCGCCTCCAGATACCTGCCGCCGTCGTACTCCTGGTAGCGGTAGCGCTCGCCCCAGTAGCCCTCGACGCTTCCGTCGGGAAACGTTTCGAGCTTCGGCCCGCGGTACACGGGCTCCACGTAGCGGAAGTCGTCGCCGAGGACGCGAAGGAGCTGCTCGTTGTTGCGGAGGCCGAAGTGGCGCATGAGCGCGGCGTTGACCTCGGGCGTGGCCTCGTGCTTGACGGGGATTCGGTCGTAGCCGGTCCTGGCGAGCGAACTGAGCACACGTTCCCGGGACGTCATGGGAGATTCCTCCGTCGCGTGTCGGACGGCCTCATGCGGAGAGCGTACTCGGCAATGGAGAGGATTGCAACGAAGAGAAAGTGAGAACGCGTGAAAGGACGCCCCACGCCGTCCGGCCCGGCATCGGGTGCTCCGCGCCTGTCGCGGCCCTTCGATCAGTTCCCGGGCACGACGGCAAGGTCCGCAAGGGGCACTTCGATCTCCATGGCTCCGACCGAGACGACGGCGGTCTGCTTGTGAAGCTGCATGCGGACGACCGTGCCGGGGCGGTCGAAACGGCGGACGTGGACGGCGTCGCCGGGGCGGAGCCGGGCGATGGCGCGGGTCCAGCTGGCGAACTCGGCCTGCTGACGTTCGAGCTGCTCCTTCTGCTGCTGCATGGCGGCGCGGACCTGGTCGGCCTCGCGCTGGGCGGCCTCGGCCTCGGCGCGGGCCTCCTCGGCGCGACGGCGGGTCTCGACGGTTCCGGCAATGGCCTTGTGCAGCGCGCGGCCCTGCCGCGAGAGGTGGCCGCGGGCGGCGTCGATGATCCGCTTCGGCATGCCGAGCCGCGAGGCGATCGCGATCGCGTTGCTGTTGCCGGGCTCGCCGATGAGGAGGCGGTAGGTCGGCCGGAGCGTTTCGACGTCGAACTCGACGGCGGCGTTGTCGGCCCGCGGGTGCGTGAAGGCGACGCTCTTGAGCACGCCCAGGTGCGTGGTGACCAGGCCGTGGCAGCCGCGCTGGAGCAGATCCTCGACGATCGCGCGGCCGATGGCGGCGCCCTCGTCCGGGTCGGTGCCGGCGCCGAGTTCGTCGATGAGCACCAGCGTCCCGCGCGAGGCCCTGTGCAGCATCCGCAGGAGCTGGGTGAGGTGGGCGCTGAACGTGCTGAGCGACTGCTGGAGGCTCTGCTCGTCGCCGACGTCGATCATGACGTCCTCGTACGGCGGGAGCGTGGAGTCCTCGTCGGCGGCGATCGGCAGGCCGGCCTGGGCCATGGCGACGGCCAGGCCGACCGTCTTGAGCGCGACGGTCTTGCCGCCGGTGTTCGGTCCGGTGATGACGAGCAGGTCGAAGTCCTCGCCGAGCCGGACGTCGATCGGGACGACGGGCTTCGTGACGTTGCCCGCGGCGCGTTCGTGCTCCTGCATGAAGAGCAACAGCGGGTGGCGGGCATTGCGGAGGCGGAGCGTGTGGTTCGCGCCGACGGCGGGGCAGGTCAGGCGGTATTTGGCGGCGAAGCGGACCTTCGTGGCGATCAGGTCGAGCACGGCCAGGGCGTCGAGCGTCCTGATGAGTTCGCCGGCGTTCCGGTGGACGAGGTGCGTGATTTCCCAGAGGATGCGGCCGATCTCCTCCTCCTCGTCCTGGCGGAGGCGGACGATGGCGTTGTTCAGCTCGACGGCCTCGGCGGGCTCGACGAAGAGCGTGGCGCCGGAGTCGGACGTGCGGTGGATGATGCCGCGGACGCGTCCGCGGTGCTCGGCGGCGAGCGGCAGGACATAGCGGTCGTTGTGGAACGTGGCCTCGGGGTAGCGAAGCCACCGGGTCACGTGGGGCGCCTGCAGGAGCCGGTCAACGACGGCGCGGATGCGGGCCTGGGAGTCGCGGACGGCGGCGCGGATCCTCGCGAGGCGGGGCGTGGCGTCGTCGCGGATCCGGCCGTGGTCGTCGAGGACGCGGTGGATCGGGTCGGAAACCGCGTGGAAGTCGCCGAGGCGCGCGGCGATCGCCCGCAGCTCGGGGCACGATTCGGGGAGCGTGCGCGACCACCGGAAGAGGTTGTTCGCCGCGTCGATCGACGAGACGAGTTCGGCCAGGTCCTCGGGCTCGAGCTTGGCCGGCGGGACGGCGCGGCGGATCATGTCGCGGACGTCCTTGAGCCCGCCGACGGGCGGCAGGCCGATGGCCTCGGCGGCGGCCTGCATCTCGACGACCTGGGCGAGCCACTGGCGGACGAGCGCCTCGCGCGAGGCGGGCGTGATCTTCATCGCCAGCTTGCGTCCGAGCGACGAGCCGGCGAACTCGGCGAGGGTTTGCCGTACGCGGTCGAACTCCAGGCGGTCAAGCGTGTGCGAATCCATGGCGGTGGCGGAAAAGCGAAGAAACGGGAGAGCGAAGAAGCGAGAAAGCCGGACGCGGCCGGACTGCGGCGTCCGCGGGCGTCCGCCGTGCCGTCATGTCGGAGAACGCGCGACTGTGGAATCGGTTCAGGCACATCCGGTCTGCTGCGCCGCTACGTACGAAGCACATCTCCGGGAAGCATCTCACGCCGCCCGACGCGCATTGTAACGCATCCGCCGGCCGGATTCACCCGTCCGGATGACGGCCGGCGCGTGTTCGCGGCCGCGTCTTGCCCATACGGTCGGCGAGGGTATCCTTCCCGCCATGTCAACCGACGAGGCGGTTCGCCGGCACTGCGACGAGATCGACCGCTGCAACCAGCGCGGCGGGCGGATGCTGTCGATCGTGGACCTGATCGAAACGGAGACGGTGAGCCCCGAACTCGCCGCGTACCTCCTGGCGGCGATCGGCGGCGGGGCGTCGTTCATGGTCGGGGCGCTGCCCGGCGGCGCGGGCAAGACGACCGTGATGGGGGCGCTGCTCAATTTCGTGCCGCCGGACGTGGAACTCGCGCCGGCCGAGGGCCTGGCGACGATCCGGTGCGGTCGGGCCTGCCCGTTGCCCCGGCGGTGTTACCTCTGTCACGAGATCGGCCGCGGGGCCTACTACGCCTACCTGTGGGGCGAGGCGTTGCGGGCGTATTTCGACCTGCCGTTCGCCGGGCACATTCTGGCGACGAACCTGCATGCGGACACGTTCGAGCAGGCCCGCGACCAGGTCTGCGGCGATAACGGCGTGTCGGAGGAGGCGTTTCGCCGGATGGGCGTGGTGCTGTTCCTGGCCGTTCGCCGGGGCATCCGCGGCGGCTGCCGCCGCGTCTGCGCGGTGTGGGAGTCCGACGGCAACGGGCCGCACGTGCCGGTTTTCGACGCCGCGTCGGCAGCGCCGTTGGCGCGTTCGACCGCCCTCGTCTCCGCCGAGGCGATGGCGAAGGCCCGGGGCAGGATCCAGGAACTCCTGTCTCGCCGCGCCCGGACGATCGAGGAGGTGCGTGGGTTTCTGATCGGCTGAGGAAAGAGAAGGGCCGCGGGGGCGAACCACGCGCGGCCCGCGGCCTGCCGCCTGCCGTCAGATCGCCGCCTCGCCCGTTTCGGCGGTCCGGATCCGGATGACGTTCTCCAGGTTCGAGATGAAGATCTTGCCGTCTCCGATCTCGCCCGTTCTCGCCGCCTTCATCACGACATCGACGACGTCCTGCAGCATCCGGTCGGGAACGATGATCTCGATCTTGACCTTCGGCACGAACTCGACGGTATACTCGGCTCCGCGCCAGTGCTCGGTATGGCCCTTCTGCCGTCCGAAGCCGCGCGCCTCCAGGATCGTCAGGCCCTGCACGCCGATTCCGGCGAGGGCGTTCTTCACCTCTTCGATCCGGAACGGCTTGATGATCGCTTCGATTTTCTTCACAGCAACGCTCCTTTCGAGCGAACGGATCCTCAGTGCTTGATCAACTGGAAGTGCGGGTAGCCTTCCATCCCGTGCTCATCGACGTCAAGTCCGCGGAGTTCCTCGTCGGGCGAGACGCGCAGGCCCATCGTCGCCCTGATGATCCCAAACAGCGCGAACCCGGTCGCGAGGCACCAGACACCCACCAGCAGAACGCCAACCGCCTGCATCTTCAACTGCTCGATCCCGCCGCCGTAGAAGAGGCCGTTCAACGGCCCCGTCGCTCCGTAGACCGGGTTTGCGAACAGACCCAGTGCAAGCGTGCCCCAGATGCCGTTGACGAGGTGCACGGACACCGCGCCCACGGGGTCGTCCACCTTGAGCTTGTGGTCCACGAACAGCACGGAGAGGACCGCCAGGATGCCGCCCAGGAAGCCGATCAGGCCCGCCGCCCAGGTGTCCACGAAGGCGCACGGTGCCGTGATCGCGACGAGACCCGCGAGGCATCCGTTGCCCGCCATGCTGCCATCCCACCGACCGAAGAGCATCTTCGCCATGAGCAGCGATCCGATCGTCCCGGTGGCGGCTGCGAAGTTCGTCGTCACGGCGATGTGGGCGATCGTCGGCCCGTAGCCGGTGACCATCATGGTGCTTCCCGGGTTGAATCCGAACCACCCCAGCCACAGGATGAAGACGCCGAGGATCATGAGGGGAAAGTTGTGGCCGGGGATGGCGTTGACCCTGCCGTCCGGTCCGTACTTGCCCTTTCGGGCGCCGACCATGATGGCGCCGACGAGCGCGAGCCACCCGCCGACGGAGTGCACGACGGTGGAACCGGCGAAGTCAAAGACCCCCTTGCCCTCGCCGAAAAGGTTTCCCGGCGCGAGCAGGCCGCCGCCCCAGATCCAATGTCCGGCCACCGGGTAGATCAGAAGCGAGATGAAGAGACTGTACACCATGTAGCTTGCGAACCGCGTGCGCTCGGCCATGGCGCCGGATACGATCGTGGCCGCCGTGCCCGCGAACACCAGTTGGAAGATGAACTTGCAGTCGAGACTTACGGGCGTCCAGGAGAGCGAGGCGAACGTGGTTTCCGCGCTCCCTCGCAGGAAGAAGCCGCTCGTGCCGAAGAACGCCGTGCCGGCCCCGAACATGATGCCGAAGCCGACCGCCCAGTAGGCGACGCTCGCGAAGCAGAAGTCGAGCAGGTTCTTCATGCAGATGTTCACGGTGTTCTTCGCGCGCGTCAGGCCGGTTTCGACGAGCGCGAAGCCGGCTTGCATCCAAAACACCAGGAAGGCCGTCAGGAGCGTCCAGACGGTATCCATCTCGACCGACCGGTCCTTCAACGCGCTCGCCAGGTCGCCGGCTGCCGCGGGCCGGCTGTCCTGTGCGGAAGCGTTCACCGCCAGGGCCGCCGCCATGAACAGGGCGGCCGCACCGATCCTGAATCGCCGACTTGATCTCCCGAAAACCACGCCCACCATGTCACTCCTCCAGTACCTGTTGAAACCCATCCGGCGTCTGTGCCGCGGACGGCTCAGCGCCCTTTTCGGCCCGCACGGCCGCTTCTGTCAGGCGTCCTTGCGTTTCACTTTTCCGGTCCGGCGGACTCCGTGCGTTGGCCCGGTGCATCGTCGGGCGGAGGCCGGCGGTTCGCTTCGCGATCCTCAGGGCGCGGGTTTTCCCGGCCCGGTCTCCCTTCGCCGCCCGCAGGGCTTCGCACGAAACACCTGCGGATCGATCCCGTATTTCCTCACGCGGAGTCCCATGATCCGCTCCGTGATTCCCAGCACGCGGGCCGCCCTGGCTTTGTTGCCTCGCGTCTTCTGCAGGGCTGTGACGATCATCTCCCGCTCGACCTCGGCGAGCGTGCCCTGCAGATCCGCCGCCGGAGCGCCCGACTCGCTGCCGGACGATCCGGCGGCGACCGGCGAACCCGATTCGGTAAAGCCATCTTCCGCCACGGCATCGACCTCTCGCCCGGTCCGCACGCGGGACGCGGCGATGATGTACCGACGGACACTCGCTTGAGCATCCCGCGTGCCAGTGTTGTTCCGGCCGGCGGCCGCCTGTGTGTAAAAGGTTTAGATATAAGGAGTTATGGCCGCCTTGTGCATCGGGCGGCGAAAGAGGCGGATTGCAGAAAACATACCGGGTGGTATGCCGGAATGGTCGAAGCTACGGAAAGGTATCTTTTATTGGGTTGTGTGACGGCTTGCGCCGATTGCCGCAGGAGCGGCCTCCGCTATCCGGCGTCGGCACGGAATCGCCTGGCGTCGATGCCGTGCTTTTCGACGCGGAGGCCCATGAGCCGTTCGCTGATCCCGAGGGCACGGGCGGCCCTGGCACGGTTGCCGCGGGCGGACTTGAGGGCGTCGATGAGCAGCTCGCGCTCGACGTTGTCCAGCGTCGCCTGCAGGGTTCCGGAGAAGGCCGTGCCGCTGGCCTCGGCGGTCTGGAGCGTCGGCGGGAGGTGGTGGCCGTGGATCACGTCGTCCTCGCTGAGGACGACGGCCCGCTCGATGCAGTTTTCCAGCTCGCGGACGTTGCCCGGCCAGTGGTAGGCGGTGAGCATGTCGATCGCGGGCGTGGAGATCCGCCGTACGGCCTTGTGGTTGGCCTTCGCGTACTTCTCGACGAAGTGGTCGGCCAGCAGCAGGATGTCGCCCCTTCGCTCGCGAAGCGGGGGGATGAAGATCGGGAAGACGTTAAGGCGGTAGTACAGGTCGCGGCGGAACCGGCCCTCCTCGATCAGGTCCTCGAGGTTGCGGTTGGTGGCGGCGATGACGCGGACGTCGGTCTTGATGGTCTGGATGCTCCCCACCCGTTCGAACTCGCGTTCCTGGAGCACGCGGAGGAGCTTGATCTGCGTCGCGGGGGAGAAGTCGCCGATCTCGTCGAGGAAGATCGTACCCCCGTGGGCCATTTCGAAGCGGCCCTTTCGCATCGTCAGGGCTCCCGTGAAGGCTCCCTTCTCGTGCCCGAAGAGTTCGCTCTCGATGACGCTCTCGGGCAGGGCGGCGCAGTTGACCTTGATGAACGGTTTGGCCGCCCGGGGGCTGTTGTAGTGGATCGCGTTGGCGACGAGTTCCTTGCCCGTGCCGCTCTCGCCGCGGATGAGCACGGTGGTGTCGCTCCGGGCGACCTGGGCGACGAGGTCGTAGACGGCCTGCATTTCCTTGGAGTTGCCCACGATGTTCGCCGGCCGGAAGCGTTCCTTCAACTCGTCCTGCAGCCGGAGGTTGTCCTCGATCAGGCGTGATCGTTCCGCCTGCGCCGCCTGCCGCAGCCGCACGGCCTGAGCGATCATCGACGCGAGGATCGAGAGCAGCCGCACGTCCTCCTGGAGCGAGACGTCCTCGTCGAACAGCCGATCGACGCTGAGCGCGCCGATCACCTCGTTGCCCAGCTTGATCGGCACGCAGATGAACGAGATGTCCTTCTTCGGCAGCCGTTCGCGGGCGCCGGTGCGGTTGAGGAAGAGGGGTTCCTCGGAGATCCGCGGCACGACGGCCGGCCGCCCCGTCTGCACGACCTTTCCCGTGACGCCCTCGCCGGGGCGGTATCGGCCGCGCTCCCGCTGCGAGGTCGAAAGCCCGTGCGCCACCTCGATCGACAGCTCGCCCGTCTCCCGGTTCACCAGCGTCAGCGTACCCCTGGTCATTCCCATCCGGTCGGCGAGAGCCTTCAGCACCGGCCCGACCGCCTCGCGAAGGTCCAGGCTCCGATCGAGGAGCTGGCTGATCTCGAAGAGCAGCGAAAGCTCCTTCACCTCCCGTTTCACCGCCGGCCGCGCCGTGCTCGCCATGGTTCCTCCGACACCGAGAACGCCATACGCACCGGTATGGCGAGGAGCTGAATCCTACCAGAAGGTAGGATCGGACGCCAGTCGGGTCCTGGTGCGTCCGCCGAACGGCGGCGTGCATGAGATCGGCGGCGGGGCCGCCGTGTGTCACCGCCGGTTACAAGAGCCAGAGGGGTCGAACTGAGTCCGGCGCGGAAGCCCGGTGTTCTTCGTCTTGCAGGCGGAAAGCCTGTACCACAGCGAGGCCGGCATGCGGCGTCGCCGCAGTCGGCCGACGACCAATGTGATTCAAAAGAGCTGCGGTCTCGCTTCGCTCCACGTTGGTCTTCTGCTACAATACCGTATCGAGGTGCCTGAATGAACTGGCGGGAGTATATCGACTGCGATCCGAAGGTGATGACCGGCAAGCCGATTGTGAAGGGAACGAGGATCACCGTCGAGTTGATTCTGGAGCGGCTCGGTGATGGCTGGACGGAGAGCGACCTGCTGGAGTCGTTTCCACATCTCAGGCCGGAACACATTCGCGCGGCGCAAGCGTACGCGGCCGCGGCATTGGCGACCGATGAAGTCATGCTCCTGGGCGACCAGAGCGGATGAAGGTGCTCGCTGACGAGAATCTCGATGCCCCCGTCGTTCGCTGGTTGCGCGAACGGGGGCACGACGTGCTCTGGGTGGCCGAGAGCGATCCTGGGGCAGATGACGCGCGAGTTATTGATACGGCCCGCGTCCAACAGAGAATCGTCATTACCTTTGATCGCGACTTCGGCGATCTGGTGTTCCGTCAACGCCACCGCCCGCCCGGCCTGATTCTGCTCCGCGTGCGTACATCGTCGGCCCCCGAACTGCTTCAGGTGTTCAAGGAGGTCTGGCCCGTTATCGAAACACGGGTTTCTGGACATTTCGTCGTTGTCTCCAGACGAAAGGTCCGTATTCGCCCGCTGCCGCCCTCTTCCTTTTAGCCGACACCCCGAGATGCCGACGTGGGGCGCCCGTTCTTTGAGCGAATCGCGGCGCCATCCCACGTCGTTTCCAGAATGCGATCCATGCGTGCGCCGATGTCGGCGGGCTCGCCGGGGCCTTCGCAGGTGAGCGGGCCGTCGTAGCCGGCGAGGGTCAGGGCCGTCATGACGGCCGGCCAGTCCACGTCGCCGTCGCCCGGCGGGCAGAAGCCGCCGATGCCGCCCGGCACGAGCCTGTAGTCCTTGATGTGCACGCGGAAGATCCGCCGCCCGAGGATCCGGATCCAGTCCTGCGGGTAGCCGGTCTGCAGGGCGTTGCCCACGTTGAAGTACACGCGGACCCACGGCGAGTTCACCTGGTCGATCAGATCCCGCATCTCAACCGGCGAAAGCAGAAACCGGTTCCACACGTTCTCGACGGCGATGCGGACGCTTCGCGTCTCGGCCTCGGGGGCGAGTTCGTGCAGCGTCGTGGCGACGGCCGCGAGGGCGTCGTCGTAACGGACCCGCGGGGCCTTCTCGTCCCAGCAGCCGATGACGGCCGGGACGACGAGAATGGCCGGCGCGCCCATCCACCTCGCACGGTCGAGCATGGCGATGGTCAGGTCGCGGGCCCGCGCCCGGTCGGCGGGGTCGGGCGACGCGTAATTGCAGTTCCCGAAGAGGCACGTCGCCAGGGACGCCACTTCGAGCCCGGCGGCGCGGATCGCATCGGCGATTGCCCGGCAGGTTGCCTCGTCCGTGTCGGGTCGGAGTTCGCCGGTTTCGCTGACCACCGGCTCAAACACGCCGAACCCGGCTGCCGCCGCCGCGCGCGCCGCCTCGGCGATCGGCGTCTTTCCGTCGAATGACAATCCGCTGATGCCTTTCTGCATGGGGCCGGATTATAATCGGCCCGATGGGCGTCATCCACGTGCTTCCCGATCTGCTCGTGAACCGGATCGCCGCCGGCGAGGTGATCGAGCGCCCCGCAAGCGTCGCGAAGGAGCTGATCGAGAACAGCATCGACGCCGAGGCCACGCGGATCGAGGTCGCCGTCGAAGACGGCGGGCGGCGGCTGATCCGCATCACGGACAACGGCGTCGGCATGAGCGAGGAGGACGTGGCCCTCAGTGTTGTGCCGCACGCGACGAGCAAGATCGAGCGGGAAGAGGACCTCTTCGCGATCGGCACGATGGGCTTCCGGGGCGAGGCCCTGGCGAGCATCGCCGCCGTCTCCGACCTGCGGCTGGTGTCCCGCCGGCCCGATTCGGACGCCGCGTATGAGATCCGCGCCACGGGCGACCGCGTCGAGGGCCCCCGGGCCGCCGGCGCGCCGGTCGGCACGACGATCGAGGTGCGGAACCTGTTCTACAACGTGCCGGCACGGCAGAAGTTCCTGCGCACGGCGCAGACCGAGTTCGGCCACATCGTCGAGCAGGTCGCCCGCATCGCGCTGGCCCACCCGCGCGTCGAGTTCCGCGTCACGCACGACGGGCGCGAGGTCCACCGCCTGCCGCCGAGCGATTCGCTTCGGCGGCGGATCGCCGATTTCTACGGCGGCGAACTGGGCGAGTCTCTGATCCCGATCGAGCGGGCGGAGCGGGGGGTTGAGCTGTCGGGCCTTGTCTCGGCGCCGGCGCAGAGCCGATCGACCGCCCGCTGGGAGTATGCCTTTCTCAACGGCCGGTTCATCCGCGACCGCTTCATCCAGCACGCCGTCCGCGAGGCCTACCGCGGACTCATCGACCCGCAGCGGCATCCCGTCACGTTCCTCCTGTTCCGCATCGAGCCGGCGGACGTGGACGTCAACGTGCATCCGACGAAGATCGAGGTCCGCTGGCGCGACTCGAACCTGATCCACTCGCTGACGCTGGCCGCGCTCCGCGACACGTTCCTGCAACACAACCTGACGCCGTCGCTGGCGACCGACGGCCGCCGTGACGACGACGCCGAGCGCCGCCGACAGCAGATCCGCCAGGCGATGGCCGATTTTTTCAAGAGCCACCAGCCGCCGGCCAATCAGCCGTCATTGCCGTTTGCGGGAGCCCAGGGGCGGGGTCCGGGCTCCGGGTTTCGAGCTTCGGGCTCGCCGTCTGACGGCACGGCAACTTGCCCGGCGCGGGGCCCGAGTCCGCGCGTCTGTGATCCCGCGTTCGGCGCGGGGGCGAGGAAGACCGGCGGTGTTCCCGATGCCCCGGCCGTCGTGCCTCGGGTGCACGCCGCGGAATTCGTGGGGGGCCCTGCCGCCACGGCCGAACCCGCGGGGCGCACGCCCGAGAGTCCGGGGGCCGCCCTCGAACCCGATCTCCGTGCCGCGTTTCGTTCGGACCGCGTCCTCCAGGTCCACGCGAGCTACCTCGTCGCCGAGACGCCCGATGGCATGGTCATCATCGACCAGCACGCCCTGCACGAGCGCATCCTGTACGAGCACCTCCGCGAGCAGATCTCGCGCGGTTCGCTCGAGTCGCAGCGGCTCCTGCTGCCGGAGACCGTCGAGGTTTCGTCGGACCAGATGGCCGTGCTGGAGTTGCACGCCGATCTGCTGAGGCGGCTCGGTCTCGAGCTGACGGCGTTCGGGCCGGGCACGGTGGGCGTACACGCATGCCCGTCGATGCTTCGCGATCCGAACGTTGCGGGGTTCGTGCGCGACCTGGTGGACAGGCTGGCCTCGCTGCCGGCGGGCACGGAGCCCGAGGTCATCCTGGAAGACATGCTCCAGATGACGGCGTGCAAGGCGGCGATCAAGGCCGGCGACCCGCTCTCGCCGGAGGAGATCGCGGCCCTGCTCAGCGAGGCCGACCGCGTCGAAAAGAGCAGCAACTGCCCGCACGGCCGTCCGACGACGCTCCGGCTCAGCCTCGGCGATCTGGAGAGGCAGTTCAAGCGGACGTAGCGTACGGTCGCGGACCGCGAGGCGGGCAACACCTGCCGTTCCCCGATGCCGCCGGGAACGATGAGGGCGCGACGAGGATCCCGGCTCACCGCCGATCGAATCGCTGTCCGGCCCGTTGCGTCAGGGGCCGGCGGCCGCCGCAATTGGCGCCGAGATGTACCCTGCATGCCGCCCCAGCCAGTACGGCAGCAGGTACTCGGCGCCCGACTCCGGCGAATTGCCCTCTCCGCCGCCGTCCGGCGACAGGTCGTTCTGGTTCCACTTGTGGGCGTACCGTTCGGCGAACGACAGCGGAGTTTCCGTCTCCGGCTCGGCGCCGGGGCGGCGCACGATGCGGATGTCCTGCCGGTGCGTGTTTTCCATCCGCCAGTCGCGGCGGTCGAGCGGGAACTCGCGGAGGACGGCCACGCTGCCGTCGAGGTCGATCGCCTCGCCCGTGATCGCTCCGTAGAGGAGGTTCCACAACGGGTTCCGCTTGCGTTTCGTGGCGTCGTAGTGTTCGCGGGCGCTCCGCAGAAAAGTGTTCTTCAGCTGCTCGTCGAAACAGTGCCGGACGAGGTTGTAATAGCTCAGCCAGTACAGTTCGTCGTCGGAGTGGTTCCAGTGCCCCAGGGGGTCCGGCAGATACCGCACGGTGTTCTCGGCGTAGCCGTGGTTGCGGACGAGGTCGTAGAAGGCGTCCTTGTACTTCTGTCCGCCCGTCAGGGCGTATGCGAGCTGCAGGAACGAGAGGATCTCGATGGAGTTCAGCCGGCGGTCGCCGCCGACCCACGGGACGTTCACGTACTCGGGGTTCCATCGGCCCCATCGCGTCGGCCTGCCGTCGGCGTCCACGAGATAGAAGCGGTGGTCGATGATGTGGTCCATGATCGCCGCGACCGTTGTCGCCGCCCGCTTCCGCACGGCCGCATCCTCCCGGCCGATCGTTTCCGCGAGCACCGAGTAGAAGAACATCGTCCCGACGATCTCGTCGCTTGACGTCGTGCCCTTCCATTCGAAGTCGCGCTGGGGACGCGTCCGCCAGCATTGCGGGTCGGACACCTTGAAGCCGTCCAGCTCGAAGCTGCGGGCCTGAAAGCCCGGGATGCCCGTGATCGTCACCAGCCGTTGCAGGGCGTCCAGCCCGTCGAGCACGTTGTCGCGCGCCGAGCGGTCTTTCGTGACCGCGTGCCGGAAGCACTCGGCCGACAGGTAGATCGCCGACCAGAGGCCGTCGTTGTCGCAGTCCTCGTTCTGCGCCGTCGCGTAATCGCCGTCGATCAATCGGGCTTCCGACACCATCCCGAAGCGGATGTGGTGCAGGCGGAGGTTGCGGAGGTAGACATCGGCCTTGTCGGCCAGCGTCATCGGTTCGAAGGTCAGCTTCGAGAGCCCGCCGTCGGTCAGGATGTACGCGTCGTCGCGCCCGTCGACAAAGATATCGACCACGCGGTCACCCGGGAGCCATCGCTTTCCGGCGTAGTAGTCGATGCGTTTGCCGGCATCCATGTGGAACGCGCCCCGCGTCGAGCCCAGCCACAGCCGGCCCTTTCCGTCCGCCGCGATGCACGTCAACTCCCGCACCGGCAAGGCCCGCTCGACCGGCTTCATCCGGCCGCGCGTGACGGCGAACAGGCCCGAGTCCGTCGCCACGCGCAGATCCTCCTTCCCGACGCCCACGACGCCGGCGATTCGGGCATCCGGCATCGGGAGCGCCTGCACCGTCCCATCGCGATACCGCGCGAGCCTGTCGGCCGCGTACAGCACGAACGCGTCGTCGTAAGGGCAGAAGATCGCTTCCCGATAACCGGGGTTCGGCTGTTCCGCGACCGTGCCCGCGCGGACCTCGGCGATCTTCTCCGGCGACATCAGCAGGTAGTGTCCCGGCCCGGCCACGGCGATGCGCGCGTAGCGGGGCTCACGGTTGTCCAGGTAGTCGGCGCCGGCCCCGTGCTGGGGCAGGAGCATCCGTTCGTTGAGGAACACGAACGTGCCCCCGAGCAGCTCGACGTCCCACGGGTCGAGCTTTTCGATGCCGGCCATTTCGCGCCAGCGAACCAGCCGCCCGTCGATCGCCTTCAGCAGCCCTTTGTTCGTGTTGACGACGACCTTGCCGTCCCGATCGGCGCGGACGGTCCGCAGTTCGCGATCCTTGAGGTCCAGCTCGTTTCGGAACAGGACCGCGCGGGCCTGCGGGAACGGCGTATCCTGGCAGACCTGCCGTTCGGCCGCCCTCGCGAGACTCAGCCCCAGAAGCATGCCCAGCCCGGCAATCCAGTACGGTGTCATGGTGCGCCTTTTTCGTTTTGACCCCTTCTCGCTTTTTCGCGTTTCAGTGTTGCATCCTGCGGTGCGGGGGTCAATAGCGGACGTCGCCGCGGTCACGCGACTGCAGTTTGCCTTTTGGGGTGCCGATGCTATACACTTGAGTGCAGAGAAAGGAATCTGCCATGCGCGACACGAGAGGAGCTATTTGATTGAACCGTAAGAGAACCCCGGGAGGTCGTCGGGAGCCAGGAATTCACGAACCCGCCATGAGCGGGCGGTGATGAACTGGCCGGACCACCCACTTGCAATAGAGGGTTCCGTCAAATACCTCTCACCGGCATTGCGGTGGAAACTTTTCTCTACGCTGAGGCTTGCTCTTCCGGGGCGGGCCTCTTTTTTTGCAGAATGAAGTCCGCCTGGATGCCGAAAACACCGATGGGAAGGCCCATGCCATGAACATCATCGTGTTCGAGGACGAAGGCTTCGCGAACCTCCTCCCGTTGACCTACTGGCGCGCAACCTTCGAGCTGCGTTGCGGATGCGGCAGCCTCCTCGAACACCTGCGGGCCCGATATCCGGACGCCCGCGTCACGCTGTTCGTCCGGCCGGAGCTGGCCCCGGTCGTCGCACAACGGACGGGCCTGCCCGTGAATGTCGCCCCCGCCGTCGATGATGTGCTTCTGGTCAACGGCCGTTTGCTCCTGCGCGAGCCGCTGGGCGACTTGCAGGTGCCGGCGGTTCATATGACCAGCGATGCGCTGTTATGGGCCGTGGTGCGCGGGCCGGCGGTCCGGATGTTGACGACCGAGGTGTTTCTCAGCGAAAGGCAGCTGTCGGCGTGCCTGGCGGGGCTTCCCCGCATCGTCGCTGCGGCGGATTATCCCACGCTCATCCGCTATCCGTGGGACCTCATCAACAACAACGCGGACATGATCGTCCACGCCTGGCGGCGGCTGGGGATCCGGGGGAT
The DNA here is from genome assembly GCA_964617875.1 of uncultured Planctomycetales bacterium. Classification (GTDB taxonomy): domain Bacteria; phylum Planctomycetota; class Phycisphaerae; order UBA1845; family PWPN01; genus CAZMVY01. The sequence continues at coordinate 16,848 of CAZUAI010000068.1, forward strand.
CGAGGGCCGGGTGTACGGGGGCGCGCACATCGTCGATCACGCCCACGTCTGCGTCGGCCGGGGCAGCCGCATCAAGCCCGGCGCCGTCCTCGACGCCGAAGACGGCCCGATCGTCGTCGGCGAAGACGTCACCATCCAGCCCAACGCCACCATCCTCGGGCCGTGCTTCGTCGGCGACGGGTCGCTCATTCAGACGGGCGCTTCGATCCGCGGCGGCACGAGCGTCGGCCGCGTCTGCAAGATCGGCGGGGAGATCGAGGGCAGCATCCTCCACGGCTACTCGAACAAGCAGCACGACGGCTTCCTCGGCCACGCCTACGTCGCGGAGTTCGTCAACCTCGCCGCCGACACCGTCAACTCCGACCTCAAGAACACCTACGGCCCCGTCCGGGTGCCGATCAACGGCGTGTGCGTCGATTCGGGCCAGGTTTTCGTCGGGCTGACCATCGGGGACCACAGCAAAACCGGCATCGGCCAGCTCTTTCCCACGGGGTCGGTCGTCGGCTTCGGCACGAGCGTCGCCACGAGCGGCCTGGCCCCGAAGTTCGTTCCGTCGTTCCGCTGGCTGACCGACGAGACCGACGAGCCCTACGACGTGGAGCGCTGCCTTGCCGTCGCCCGGACGGTCATGGGCCGCCGCAAGCTGACCCTGTCCGAGGCCGAGGAGCGTCTCTTCCGCCAGTTGCCGGCCATCGCCCGGCGCTACGAGCACGTCCCGGCGGAAACCGAGATCCCCACGTACGCCGACACATCCGTGGTGTGAGAGAAGGTTCCCCGGGAACGCACCCCGTGGGAGCGTCAGTCTCGATCGCGTCGGCTCGGGGTCTTCCTGGCTTCTTCGGCCTTCTTCTCGAGCCACTCCCAGAACCGTGGCTTTCGCAGCTTCGTTTTCAGGCTGCCCTCCGGCTTCGGGGGGGCGTTCCTGGCCCGCTCCTCGAGTTCCGCGATGTGCTTGCGGATCCGCCACTGCTCGACGAGGCCGACGACGTTTCCGGCCATCCAGTAGAAGTTCAGCCCGCTCGGCATGTTGTAGAACATGAGCCCCATGAAGATGGTCATGAAGCCCATGATTTTCTGCTGCTGAGCGAGCTGGTCGTCCGTCTGGCCGGGGCCGGGTGCGCTGCTGGCCTTGGGCATGTACTTCTGCTGGAGGTACATCGTGATCGTCAGCAGAATCGGCAGCAGGTTGAACCCGCGGATCGTGCCGACCCAGCCGCCGATGAGCGGCAGATCGAACGGCTGGCTGAACCGAATGAGCGCGTCCGGCGCCGCCAGGTCCCTGATCCAGTAGCCGTCGAGCGGGGCGTGACGCATGTCCACGTTGTACGCGAGCGCCGCCCACAAGGCGCCCAGGATCGGGATCTGCAGGGCCATCGGCAGGAACGTGAGCGTGGGCGCGAACGGCGAGATCCCTTCCTCTTTGTAGAGCGCCATCATCTCTTCGTTCATCTTCGCCCGATCGTTGGCGTACTTCTTCTTGAGTTCCTCCAGTTTCGGCCGCAGCCGCGCCTGGTTCTTCTGCATCTTCATCATGCTCACCTGCTGGGCCTTCGTGATGGGGTGCAGCAGAATCCGCACGATGAGCACCAGCAGGGTGATGGCGACCCCGTAATTCTTCGTCGGCCAGTAGAGCGCCTGGAGCAGCCACATCATCGGCGACACGATCGGCGCCGGTGTGCAGCAGCAGAGGTCGACCGAGATCACGTGGAAGTAGCCGTGACGGGCGTATTCGGGGACCTTGTCGAAGGCGACCTTCGACTTCGGCCCCAGGTACAGGGCGAACCGTGCGGCGGCGGCGGCGTTCGGTTCGACCCGGACGGGCGTCGTGACCAGCTCGAACGTCATGTCTTCGGAGAAGGTGTTGGACTCGTTGTCGGTGAGGCTCAGGGCCTGCGCCTGGGCAATGCCGATCGGGGCCTTTTCGTCGCGGTCCGGGCGAACGATGCAGCAGAAATACTTGTTCGTCTCCGCCGCCCAGGCGAGGATCGTCTTGTCGTGGTCCTTGCCCAACTCGATCGTCGGATGCACGATCCTGCCCTCGGCGTCGCGCGTGGGTTTGACGCTGCCCCTCGCGTATTTCTTGGAGGTCTTCACCGTCGCGGCCTCTTCGGTCGCCGCCATCAGGCCGCGCTCGTCGCGCTGCGAGTCCTCCCGGTGCATCCCCATCGGGCCCTGCTGGACGAGGATGACGTCGAGCGGGCCCGCGGTCCGGTTGCGGAACGAGTAGTCGAGGACGACGTCGGATCGGCGGCTGGCGGGCGTCTCGTGCCCTTTCTTCGGCAGGGGGCCGACCTTCGGCAGGGTGTAGGTCTTGGTGATCTCCAGCACGGGGCGGCCGTCCTGCTCGACGACGACGCGGAAAACGGCGGCGCCGTCGGTGCTTGCCGTCCGGTCGATCCGCCAGGGCAGCCGGTCCAGGAGGATGTCCTTCTTGAGGGTCTCGATCCGCACCTTGTGCGTCGCGAAGGAGCCGTACCACCGGCCGCTGACCGGGTCTTTCACGGGGCTCAGGAGCGGATACGGGTCGTTCCGGCCGACCTCGAGCTTGAAGCCCCGGAGTCGCACGTCTTCGACCGCGGCGCCCCGGCTGGTGAGCTTCAGGTGCATGGGGAATTCGCCGTTGTCCGCGATGCTGCCCAGTTCGATCGTCTCCACCGTGGCGGCGGGACCGGCCGTGAGTTCACCGACCGTCGGGCCGGTCGAGGCCGGTTCGGTCGTCGGCGCGGGACCGTCTTCGCGGGGCGCGGTGGTCGCCACGGCCGGGGTCGTGGTCGGCCGGGTGGCCGGCCTGGGCGGCGGCATGATCCGCTGCGTGATGATCATCCACAGCGCGAACACGGCCAGGGCGATCAGAAGAGCATTTGTGGACTGTCGTTGGTTGTTCATCCAGGTCAGCGTCCGTCCAGCAGTCGATGGGCGAGGAAATCGTCGAGTTCGCCGATGGCGAGGATCTTTCGGACCGTCGCCTCGATGTCGTACTCGACCCGCACGAACTCCACTTCTCGGTCATCCACGACGACGTAGCTGGCCCGGGGGTCGCGGTCGCGGGGCTGGCCGACGCTGCCGACGTTGATGATCACCCGGTCGTCCTCGGCGATTTCGTAGCGACCCGGCTCGGCAAGTTCATCGGGGCTCTCGAAGTACGGGTCGTCCATGAAGACGCCGGGCACGTGCGTGTGGCCGACGAACGCGGCCACCTGCTCCATGCGCTCGAAGTTCTGCATCAGCTTGCTGGGGTTCGTGTAGACGTCGTCCGCGAACAGGTATTCGTTGACCGGCCGTCGGGGCGAGCCGTGCACGAACAGCATGCCGTCCAGTTCCGCCCGGATCGGCAGGCTGCCGAGAAAGGCCCACCGCCGGTCTCGCAGCGGCTTGTTCGGTTCATCCTCGAAAACCTGCCGCGTCCAGTAGGCCGCCCGCTCCGCGCCGACGTTGAAGTTGTACGGCTCAAAAAAGACGGCATGGTCGTGGTTGCCGCAGAGGCACAGCTCGCATCGCTCCATGATGAGGTCGATGCACTCCCGCGGGCTCGGGCCGTAGCCCACCACGTCGCCCAGGCAGAGAATCCGCTCGATGCCCCGGCCCTCGATATCGTCCAGGACCCTTCGCAGGGCTTCGAGGTTGCTGTGGATGTCGCTGATGATCGCGAACATAATACCGCCTGCCGGCGCGGCTTCGTTTTCTCCGCGCCGAATCGAAGACCCCGCCCGGCATGGAAGGGGCCGAATCAGCTATCCTAAACGCAGGGTCGCTCGGGCGTCAACGCGCCGGCTCCGCCAGGTCGGTGCGTTTCCGGGTGGGCGCCGCAGGGCGGCAGGGTCGCCGGGGGGCACTATGCGTTCGCGTCGGACTCGCGGGCTGACATCACGTGCAAGAGCCCCCGGTGTGCGCGCATGCACCGCATCGCTCCGTCTCTGATCCCCTGGGAGGTGACAAACGAAGGGAAGGTCTGAGCGAGTCATCGCGGGAAGCTGTGACGCACCGCGCCGGCGTTTGTGTCGGCTGGACCGGGAAGGGGTGAGGAGTTGTTGCGCCCACGCTCCGCGGACCGAAAGCGGAAACGCCGCAGCGTCCCAACCCGCGAGAGCCCTGCGGGACTCCGCTTGTGTCTCTGTTGCGGGCGCGGTAGTTTGCTCGCCGCTTGGTAACGCATCGGTGCCCGCAGGTTGAGAGCAGAATTCGGAGTCCTCGGATGGCCGCGTGACCAAACGCGGACGCCGTGAGGCAATCAGATCGTTCTGGAGGATTCTGTCATGGCGCGAGCGATCCGCCCAGGTCTTGTCGTGGCATTGGCCTTGTTCACTGGGATCGTCGGCAACGATGTCCGAGGGGAGCCGTGTTGGATTTGGGTGCATAGCTACCCGGCGAGCGCCCCGACCGCGAACGCAGTGCAGCTCTATCTCTACCTTGCGCCCGATGAATACATCGGCTGGCTGGGAGACTGTGGCGACTATGGCGACCCCGTTAATGATATGCTGGCCTGTTTGTGTCCCTGGAGCGCGTGCACGTCAGGGTCACATCCGCCCTTCGATCCGTGCTTTCAGGTCGAGTATCGGCAAGAGCTCGGGCTCTATCGAGTCCCGGTCTGCTACGGCGATTGGGTCGGCGGGCGGTTGAAGGACTTGGTGGACACGGACCCCACAGGGTGTTGGCACTGCGGTTGGGTCGAGATCGAGCAGCCATGTGCCGACCCGCCGCCCATCGCGTCTACGCCGTGCTACGCCGACGCATACGGTTCTTGACGGCGAGTACTCTCGGGCGTACGAGTGTGGTGCGCTCCCCCTATCTGACCTGCGCATGGCAGACACGCTCGCTTGCGAACCGTAGCGAGCGGCCGGGGAATCTGTGTCGTCATTTCCTCGTGTCAAGGGTGTGTTGGTCCCCCCCGCGCGCCTGCTTGGACGTCGGCTCTGTGCTGCTTCCGTGCGCTCGCGTTGTCGTGATTGTGCGCCTCCAACTCACAGCGGCGTTTCTTTGGGCGGTGGTCAGAATCTGATCCAGCCTCCCTTTGAGTTCGTCGAACATCATTCGGATCGGCTCGTCGAGTCTGGCGAGTTCGTCATATCGCTCCTGGCGCCCCTCGATGCTTCTTGCCACCGCGTAATCGTCCTGATGGAACGTCTTGTACGCATCCCGGCGCTGCTCAAGATCCCGCAGGATCGACTGGGCCGCCGATGCCTGAGGTGGGTCAAGGTGGTAGAACCGGACGAAGGTGTGAACGTACTCCTTCCATTCTCCAAGGGCGCTTACTGCTGCCAGCCGATCCAGGTCGATCAACGCGGGTTGCGAAGCGGGACCGGCTCGATTCGTGGTCGTCCGGCGATCTCGGATGGTCTGGAATACATCCTCAGCGATCTTCGCGTTCCAGCGGTCAAGACTCGCCCTGACTTGCGCCGGCGGGAGAAGCTTCTCGATCTCAGGCCTGACCGCCCTGATGTGGAGGGGCTGCCCGATCATCAGCTCGCTCCGGCGCTTCATGAGCGTTTCTCGACGCTTGGCCACCGATGCGTCCTGCTCTTCCATGGGGGGGAACGGCCCGAGTTCAGCGAGTTGCACTGCAATCTCACGCAGTTCGCTCTGGTGTTGGCGCCAGTATTCGCAGCAGGCCGGCTTCAGTTCCGCCAGTCGCCGCTCAACGGCTTTCGCCTGTTCGGGCGTCAGGGCGTAATATCGGCGAGCTCGCGCCAAGTGCGCGCCGGCGATGACGTCGACCCAATCCGCGATCTCTGCTTTTGTGAGAAACGCGGGGTTGCCGGGCAGCCTCGCCAGCTCCGCCCGCAGATCCCGCTCGCGAGCATGGCCCGGCATCCCTGGACGCGACGCCGGCGCGGTCTCAGCGTGGTGAGATCCGCCCACCGTGATCTCCTGTGCGGGAAGCCACTCGACCAGTGGCAGCAGTGAAGTCAGGACCGAGCACGCTCTTGGGATTCGCACGGCAGGACTCCAGTTGCCCTCTTGCGATCGTTCGTCGCGGCTTGCCCGGCCAGCCACGAATCGAACAAGTAATCGTATTCGTCGCGCGCGCCCTGTTCAACTCCCGGGGCCGACTTGTGTGCCGGTGCTCGGTCGTCGCGGCCACTGTCCGGGCGCGCCGCCGAGGGGTATCATCCGGCCGATGTCCGACGAAGCCCGACAGTCCGGGGCCCCTTGGCCGCCGCGGGAGAGGTTTCTCGCCGGCCTGCTCGTGCTTCTGGCGGCCGGATGCCTCCCGGTGGCAATGTACAGGGTCGCCGGCGGTGGCGGCGGCACCGACTTTCCCGAGTTTCACGCCGCCGGCCGGCATGTCCTCGAGCATCGCGCCCGCCAGCCGGACAGCCTTCTGCATCGCTACCTTCCCTCGGTCGATGTCGCGTGGGCGCTGCTCGGCTCGATGCCCCTGCTGCCGGCGGCGGCCGTCTGGTACGTGTTGAGCGGCCTGACGTGGCTGGGCCTGCTGCGGTCGGTGGGGCGGCACCTGCTGCCGACGACGCCGGCGGGCGACCGACGGATCGTCCTCTTGACGGCCGCTCTTCTGTCTGTGGTCTTTGTGCTCGATCACCTGCTGCTCGGCGCGTTTCACATCCTGATGCTGTGGCTCATGGTGGCGGGTCTGGGCCAGGCGATGGCGGGTCGCCGTGCGCGGGCCGCGGTTCTTCTGGGCGTCGCGATCTGGCTCAAGCTGCTGCCGTTGCTGGGGGCGGTGTACCTGGCGATGAAGCGCCGCTGGGCGGCGGCGATCGGAAGCGTTGTCGTGGCCGTGGTTCTGGATGTGGTGTTGTCCGTGGCGGCGTACGGGGCGTCGGCGGCGTGGACCGCGCACGTTCAATGGTGGCACTCCCGCGCCGTGGGCGATGTGGAGACGCTGCTCTTGAGCGAGCGGTATACGGAGCAGCAGCGTGATCGCAACCAGTCGATGGCGGCAGTGATGCGGCGGCTGCTGACGCAGACGGCGGCGCAGAAGGGCGACCCGGTCTACCGGCGGACGGCCCTGACGGACCTTTCGCCGTCGGCACTGGTGCGCGTGTATTTCGCGACGCTGGCCGTGCTCGTGGTGGCGGTGGCGTTCTTCTGCCGGAAGGCGGGAGACGGGCTTCCGGCCGCACGGCGGGCGGCGGAGATCGCGCTGGTCGTGCTGGCGACGATGTGGTTCTCGCCCATCGTGTTCAGCTACCACGGGACGGCGGCACTGCCGGCGCTGGCCGTCGTGCTCGGCACCCGGTGGGAGCGGTCCCTGCTCAAGCGGGCGGCGCTCATCGTCTGGGTTTTGGCGGCGCTGCTGCTGGCCCTGCCTGAGGCGCGGTCGGCCGGCGAGTTGCTGTGGGCGTCGCTTTTGCTGGGGGCCGTCGTGGCGATCACCGGCCGGGGGCCGGTCAGTGCAGACGCACCTCGTCCTCGACTCCGCTGAGGGCCAGCCGCTTCCGATACCACCCGATCCCTGCGAACAGCACCGCGAACAGGGCGTACCCCACCGCGACGCCGAAGGCCCGCGTACCGAAGGCGTCCTTCGGCAGCGTGTTCCAGATCAGCAGGTAATCCACCGTGTTGTCCCTGAGCTGGTAGGCGTGCATGAGCCCGAGCAGCGTGAGCACCGCCGCGGCCACGGACCACGCCGCCGCGTGGAAGAACTTCCGGTCGATCAGGAACGCCGAGATCGCCGCCAGGATCATGCACGTGAAGATGTACCCGCGTTCCAGCAGGTTCATGCCGTGCAGGAAGAAACCGTTGGCGTCGGCGGCCAGGTTGTTCGTCAGGACTTTCTGCAGGGTCGTGCCGCCGGCGACGAAGAACACGCCCGCGACGACCGTGGCCCCCCAGGCGGCAATGGCGGGGAAGAGGCCCACCGCGACGGCCGGGGCGTGTTCGCGGGGTGTCGCCTGGTAGGCCTGCGCGGTGATGATGATCCCGATCCATACGACGATCGCGATTCCCGCCTCGATGGGGATCAGCCGGTCGATGACCGCGACGGTGCCCGTCAGGCCGATGACGGTGAAGAAGACGCCGTTCAACGTGGAATAGCCGGCGCGTGCCCCCAGCCCCTTCCAGCCGGGGTGGCCGATGTAGATCGTCGTCGGGAAGCACGAGCCGAAGCACGCCGCCGCGATCGTCGAGAGCCCGTTGACCCCCAGCGACGCGCCCGTGTGAAACCGGTCGCCCCCGGCCTCGGCCGACTCGATATTCTGAAGGCTGCTGATCACGTTGAACAGGCCCATCGGAATGATGACGGAGACCGATCCGACCAGAAGCTGCCGCTGCTTCTCGTCGTGCCAGGCCGTTTGCGCGAAGTCCCATAACGCGCCGCCGGCCCAGATGGGCGGGTGCCAGCCCCGCATTGTCCAGGCTTCCTGCACGGCCTTGCCCGACATGATCCTGCCGATCCACTCGTTCTGCGCGCCGGGATCCCCGAGGAACCCGGTGAAGAGCCACGTGAGCGCCCAAGCGAGGACCGTTCCTGCGCCGACGGCCAGCAGGCCGCCGGGGATGCCGCCCGGGAAGCGGATTCCCGAAAAGTACGTGATCATCACGATCGCGAGGGGTACCATCGCGATCAGCGGTCGTTGCCAGATTTGCAGGGCGAAGGTCATCGCGATGAAGCCGATGGCGATGCCCGCCAGCGTGCTCAGCAGCGCGGCCCTCGGCGTGTGCCTGCGGATCAATTCCGCGTAGATCGCCCCCGTGAACTCGATCAGGCCGCTGCCCATGCACGCGACCAGCCCCATCAGCCACGCGGTCTGCGCCGATTTCGTCTGCTCGTACGCCGGCATCATGACAAAGAAGACGTAGACGATCAGCGACGGCGTGCTGATGCCGAACGGGAGCGCCGTGACGTCGCTGCGGCCCGTGCACCGGGCCAGCCGGTGCGCCTGAAAGGCGTAGAAGAGGTTCCCGATCACGAGCGAGACCGCAGCCCCCGGCAGGATGTGCTTGTAGATGAACGACTCGTTCCCGCCGTTCATCCCGCATGCGGTCTTGCAGAGTGCGACGATGAGCAGCCACTGGACCAGGTTGTCCACGGCCAGCCCGAAGAAGCCATCCAGATCCCGTTTGACGAAAAAGCGGTACGTTTGCGACATGGCTCCATGCCTCGAACGGCCACAGGGTTTTCGGTGTCGCTCGCTCGCCGGTCCCGGTGCCGCCCGCCGGCGGGGGCGAGGACCGGGGCATTCTACCGGCCGCGCGGCCACCCGGCGAGGTTATCGGGGCTGCGCATCGTCGGCGAACCGGTTCACGCGCGACGGTGTCCGCGAACGGGCGCGGCACCCGTTCGGGCCGCTTGTCGGGGCCGCCGCTCCCGGTACAATACTCATCGCACCTGCGGGTGTCGGGAGATCAGCGGAATGGCGAAACCGTGCGTGGCTATCATCATGGGAAGCGATTCGGATTGGCCTGTCATGGAGGTCTGCTACAAGCAACTCCAGGAGTTCGGCCTCGATTGCCGGGTGGAGGTCATGTCCGCGCACCGTACGCCGGAACGGGTCTCCGAGTTCTCGCGAACGGCTCAGGACAATGGGATCCAGGTGATCATCGCGGCCGCGGGGATGGCGGCGGCCCTTCCGGGCGCGATTGCCTCATCGACCACGCTGCCGGTCATCGGTGTTCCGCTGGAGTCCGGTGCGTTCCAGGGGTTGGATTCGCTGCTCAGCATGGTTCAGATGCCGCCCGGGGTTCCGGTTGCGACGGTTGCCGTCGGGACTGCCGGGGCACGAAATGCGGCGATTCTTGCGGCGCAAATCCTGGCGCTCCATGATGCTCGCCTAGCCGGTGAGCTGAAAAAGTTCAAAAGTATTCAGGCGGAAATGGTCGATAACAAGAACCAGGTTTTGCGGGAGCGTCTGTTACGTGGCTGACGGTCTGCCTCCCAAGACGATCCGATGGATCGGCGGCTTGGACGGGCACGTCGAGCTGATTGATCAAACGCTCCTGCCGGCTGAGCTTAAGTTATTGGCTTGCCGAGACATAGGCGCGGTCTGGGAGGCTATCCGCAGCCTCCGAGTTCGAGGGGCCCCGGCGATCGGCATTGCGGCCGCAATGGGTGTCGTCCTCGGAATCCGGCGAGCAAGCAGCGAACAAGAGTTCTTTGACAAACTCAGGGAGTCTTGCGATTATCTCGCCAGCTCGCGTCCAACGGCGGTCAATCTGTTTTGGGCGCTGGATCGGATGCGGAGGCTGGCAGAATCGCTTAAGGGCTGTCCGTTATCCGAAATCATGGATCGACTCTTGGTGGAGGCCAAGGCGATCCGTGATGAAGACGCCTCGACGTGCCGGGCGATTGGCCGGTGGGGCGAGCCGCTGGTGCGCGATGGTGCTGGGGTTTTGACGCACTGCAACGCGGGCTGGCTGGCGACGGCGGAGTACGGGACGGCGCTGTCAGTCCTGTACACGGCTCACGAGAAAGGCAAACGGTTTCGCGTGTATGCCGACGAGACCCGGCCATTGCTGCAGGGGGCTCGGTTGACCTCCTGGGAATTATCCAGGGCGGGGCTTGACGTGACGCTGATTTGCGATAATATGGCGGGGGTGTTGATGCGGGAGGGGCGCATCGATCTGGTAATCGTTGGCGCGGACCGGATCGCTGCGAACGGAGACACGGCGAACAAGATCGGCACATATAGTGTGGCGGTCTTGGCGAGGTATCACGGTATAGCGTTCTACGTTGCGGCTCCGAGGTCGACGTTCGACTTGACGATCTCGAATGGATCGAGTATACCGATCGAGCAACGAGGGGCTGACGAGATACGGCGCGGTTTTGGGACGTTGACAGCACCAGCGGAAGTGGAGTGCTATAACCCGGCGTTTGACGTTACGCCGGCCGGGATGATCCGGGGGATCATTACCGAGCTTGGCGTGATTGAACCCGTGACCGCAGAGAAAATCCGGAATTTTCTCGGGTAGGGTCTTGCAAAAGTCGGAAAAGGCAGTACACTTTCGCCCCATTAGATTGGAGGCGCGGCCAATCTACAGGATTCTCATTGGGTTTGAGGATCTGTACTGGCCCGCCGGTCGGCGTATCGTGCGGATCGCGGCGATACGTGCGTGTAGCTGACTGAGGACCGGATGTGGCCTTAGTGTGAGGCCGACTTGTTTCCTTCTGATTAAGGAGGCACACAATGTTCAAACGGATGTGGCGGTTGGTAGCCCTGATGTCGATGAGCACGCTGCTGTTGGGCGGCGGCTGCGGCCTGGGCACGCTGTTCGACTGGCAGAAGATCACGCAGGCGATCCTGATGGACGCCCTGTTTGACTGATCGAGCCGTCGGCCAGAGAGGAGGAGCCCGGGTTTCCCGCCAGCAGTGGCGGACCGGGCGGCGTGGGGTCGGTCGTTGGCCCTCGCAACGGTAAACCTTGTCGTTCTAGGAGAACAAACAGATGTTTACGAAAATGTGGACGAAGTGGAGCGTCCTGCTTGCCGGCGGTGCCGTCCTCGGCATGGGTCTCGGTGGGTGCATTCTGAACTGGATTCGGGATGTTGCGGTTCTGAACATGGTGAACTAGTGCGCGGTGTGCGCGGCGGCCCGTGATCGCATGGGCCTGCGTTTGATGCCAAGGGAAGCTCGCCGGGCTTGCACGCTGACGCCAGTGATGTGCAAAGCGCGGCGCGGCGTCCCGGTTTTGAGGAGGCTCACAATGTCGAAATTGACCAAGTTGTTCTATCTGTCGGCTGCGATCTGCAGCGGTATGGTGTTTGACGGGTGCTTCGGCGGTTTGCCCAACGTGTACTCGTGGGGCTGGCCGCGGGCCATCTGGCTGTGGCTCATGGAAGACCTCGTCACGCACTGAGACGTGAGCGAACGGAGTAGGCGGGTCCGGTGTGTACGAGCGTAATCTGGTGCTCGTGCGTGCCGGCTCCAGTCAGGTAATCGTATCGTAGTGGCGTGGCAATGGTTTCACGCCGATACGGTAGCAGGCCTGACCGAAGTGCTTGTGGATTCTCGACCAGGAGGTCATATCATGGCTCGATTGATGAAGGTCCTGTTCGTGCTCGGATCGTCCGCGTTCCTGCTCCAGCTCGGCGGGTGCTTTGCGAAATCGGATGGCGGTATGAGCGTCTTCCCGATTGCGTACCTGTCGGGCTTGTTCAGGCTTCCGGTGCTTCCGGTGGCGACGTGACGGGGCGCGGCCGGCGTTCTGCGTGACTAGTCGCGCCGCCTGGTAGGAGTCGGGCGGCGAGATGCTCGCCTTTGGAAACGATGCGTTCCAGGCGGAGCGACCAGTCACGTTCCGCCGGCAGTGCATGGACTGAATTGGACGGCCGCTCTTGTGCCGCCGCGGTGGCACAAGGGTGGCCGTCCTTGCTTATAGGGTGTAGTTCGCGGGCCGCGCGATTATGGGCTTGCTCTGGTAGTGCGGGCGTGTTGCTCTGTCGGGGCGCGGCGAGTCGGTGCTATGGTTTGCGCCCGGCGACCTTCTCGACCAGGCCGCGGGGGGAGCCGATATCGACCAGGACCACGCGGCCAACGAAGGGGATGGCCTCCGTTGCGGCGAAGCCGACCTTGTGCGCGGCCATGGTAATCGTGATGTCGGCCTGAACAGCGGCATTGGCGGGGAGTCCGGTGTCGGCGTCAAGTCCGCTGGGGACGTCGATCGCGAAGAGGACAGGCCGCGGCGGCGGGGAGGGGGCGGCGGCGACGGGGCGGGCTGGGCGAAGGGCGTTGATGGCGTGAACGATCCTGTCGAGGGGCTGGCGCACCTGGCCCGAGAAACCCGTACCGAGCATGGCATCGACGACGGCGAGGGAGGCGGGCCACCGTTTGGCGGCGGCGGCGAGCGTGTCGGGCTCCGTGATTGAGAGGGTGGGCAGCTGCATCCGCTGGGTGATGGTGTAGTTGACGGCCGCGTCGCCGGAGAACCGGGCGGGGTCCGAGGCGAGGTAGAGTTCCACGACAAATCCGCAGTTGAAGAGGTGGCGGGCGATGACAAAGCCGTCGCCGCCGTTGTTTCCCGCGCCGCAGACGATGGCGACAGGGGGCGGCGCCGCAGGGGTGGAACCGGTGGGCGGCGGCGCGGCATCGGCGTCCGGGGTGAGGATCTGCCGAATGACGCGGGCGGCGTTGCGGCCGGCGTTTTCCATGAGCACGATGCCGGGGATGCCGTATTCCTCGATGGCGAGCCGATCCAACTGCCGGACCTGCTCGCGCGTCAGCCGTTGCGGTGAGTCCATGTGGTGCTTCCGTCTATCGGCGGGTTGATCCAGCCTGGATCGTCCGCTGCCCCTACTCTATGCTGCTTCGCGGGGAACTGGAAGTAAAGCCCCGGCCTGGTCAGGGCGGGCAGGTGAGGGCTCGTCGGACGCCGCTCACGGCTCGCTGCGTCTCCTTCGGTACGTTCTATCGGCCATTCACGATTCGCGCGCGGGCGCCTTGGAGCGTTTCGCGCAAGCCGACGTAAGGTACCTCAACGACCGGTTCTTCCCCGTTCTGCCGGCATTATGGTACGGGCAAGGGCAGAACGCGTCGTGGAGAACGGGAAGATCGTGCTCCGCTACGGCCGCGGACTCTTCAGAGAGGGCAGTGCATGTACACGGGATCCGCCGCGGCGCGAACTCCGTCGGAGACTATTCAGTTGTAAGTAGTTTGTTAGAAATGGGTTAGCCCAACCTTCGCACGGCGATGGAAATCGCGAGCGAGAATCGGCGTTG
>CAZUAI010000069.1:0-30133 GCA_964617875.1 uncultured Planctomycetales bacterium
GTGCAGGTGGTAGCCGCTGTTGGTCGGCAGGATCGAGCCGACCAGCGTATTGAGCCCGGCTGCCCGCGCCTGGTCCATCATGGAGTCGATCGATGCGGTCACGTCGCGAACAATGTCGGTCTCGGCCTTCTTCTCCGTGAGCATGATGGTCACATCATTCGCGCCGGCCAGGATGATGACGTTGCGCGGCCGGAGTTGGACCACGTCCGCCTGGAAACGCCTGGCCATCACCGAGGCCACATCGCCGCCGATGCCGCGGTTCTGCATGATCCCGTCGGTCGAGGCAAAGTACACGGGGAGGTTCCAGAACTCGGTGATCGAGTCGCCTATCAAGACGGTGCCGACCGGCACGTCCTCGCAAATCACCTGTTTGTTCCAGAAGTCGAACAACCAGCGCCGACCGTCGGCGGCGCCGCCGAGATCGCCGGGCTTAACAAGCTTTTCTTTGTCTGCCGGCGTGCGTCCCGCGTGTCCGGCCCCCCCCGTCGTCGCACAACCGGCCGACGAAAGAAGCACGGACAGACAGATCATCCATACCGCAAGGCTCTTGATACGCTTTCGCACCACAGGTTCCCTCACAATCGCGAGCAACGCTCTACAAGCCCCGGCAGCGAGGGCCCTCGCGTATGGCCTCTACCACAGACGAAACACGCACAACTCTCGCCACAGCCCATCACCTACCCGACATTTCCCATTTGACCTCGCCCGGCTACACCGCCGGGTCGTGGTCGTCATTGTACAGCGCGCGCCCCCAGTTGCGCCTACCTCGTTTTCGAGGTTTTCGGTCTTCCGGGCTGACGCGGGACGCTCGCCTGGATGCCAAGGGCTTTGCAAACATTGTCAATACAATCCACTCTTTCTGGATAATCGTAAGTTTCCTGCAAACCCCGCATAGTGTGTGGCGAACGGGCGGCATGGGGATTGCTCGCGGGTTGGGGGCGGGCTGAGGATGGGTTACTCGACGGCGACAGTCGCGCGGGCGGCAGCGGCGTACTTGACGAGAAGCCGGTTCGGCTATCCGGCCGGTGAGACGCCCAAGCCACTGGGCGACGCGGGCCCCAGCAGCGTGACCCGCGCAGTGCGATGCGTGGAGGAACGCCTGGGCCGCCTGTCCGGCCAGCTGGCGAACATCGGGGAGGCCTGTGCCAATCACAAGTCAAGCTCTGACAACAAATGCCTTTGGGGAATGCGACCACATGCATCGGAGACCAGGAGGCACCGTTAAGGCCGGTGTGGGCTGGGAATCTTGCCGGCGTGGGTGGGGCGCGATCGGGTAAGAAGGGCGAGAGAGTGAGAAGGGAAGGAATTGAGAGGGGCGTGAAGGGAACCGTGTTTCCCGCTCGCGCAGGGCAGGATCAGGCTCTGGGCCCCTTGTCCCATGCGGCGGGACACGCTGCCCGCTTGGGTTGTCCCCGCTCGGGCGGGGAGCGATCGACCAGGCCCGCCATCGCGAAGACCCCGCCGACGTTGGTCCCCGCTTACGCGGGGGAATTGCGCCTTGCCCCTTCGGCAACCCCGTTGCGCGCCGCCCTTCAAGGACGACGCGACCTGTGGTATGCTGCTTGCCGTAGTCGTGGCGCACTGTGCCGTCCCCCGCCGCGATCCCCGCCGTTCGGGAGGATTCGCGGCCCTGGTCGGGACGGCGGTGCCACGGCTGGTTGCGGCCGAAGGCCGCGTAAGGAAGGACGCCTCGCGTCAATCCAAGCAGAGGAGCAAGATCCGTTATGTCACGCTACGTCATGCCCGAGCTGTCCAAGCCGTCGAAGGTGAAAAAGAACCAGGTGCTGCTCGTCGCCAGCGGCGATCTGCGGTTGTCGGCGAACCAGACCTGTTGGGCCGCGCAGCACGAGATGGAACAGAACCTCGTGAAGGCCTGCGCGGCGGAGGGTTACGAGGTTGTGCGGGCGCATCCATACAAGCCGGAAGAAGGGCACGGGTTCATCGGCTCGCAGAAGGAGGGCATGCGCGTCTTCGCCAACATCGACCCGAAGGCGCCGCTGATTGTGGCGGAGGCGGTCTGGCAATACTCGCACCACGTGCTGCACGGGCTGATCTCGCACCGCGGGCCGATCCTCACGGTCGCGAACTGGTCCGGCACATGGCCGGGGCTCGTCGGCATGTTGAACCTCAACGGCTCGATGACCGCCGCCGGCGTGAAGTACTCGACGCTGTGGAGCGAGGACTTCACGGACGACAAGTTCCGGAAGGGCCTGCGGACGTGGCTGAAGAAGGGCTCCGTCAAGCACGAGACGGACCATGTGAAGCCGCTCAAGAAGGTCAAGGTCCCCGGCGCGGAGCGCAAGCTGGGCGAGGCCCTCGCCGAGCAGCTCCGGCGTGAGAAAGCCATCATGGGGATCTTCGACGAAGGCTGCATGGGCATGTACAACGCGATCATCCCCGACACGCTGCTCAACCCGCTCGGGGTGTACAAAGAGCGGCTCAGCCAGTCGGCCCTGTATTACGAAACGACGCAGGTGAACGACGACGAGGCGCGCGCCGTGCGGAAGTGGATGGAAGACCGCGGCATGAAGTTCGTCACCGGGCCGGACCCGTCGAAGGACCTGACGAACGACCAGATCCTCACGCAGTGCAAGATGTACATCGCGGCAGTCCGCATCGCCGACGACTTCGGGTGCAGTTGCATCGGCATTCAGTACCAGCAGGGGCTGAAAGACGTCCTGCCGGCGAGCGACCTCGTCGAGGGCATGCTGAACAACGCGGACCGGCCGCCGGTGAAGAGCCGCGACGGCTCGCGGGTGCTGTTCGAGGGCGAGCCGGTGGTGCATTTCAACGAGGTGGACGAAGGCGCCGGACTCGACGGCCTGATGACCTACCGCGTCCACAAGGCGATGGGCCAGCCCGTCGAGAACACGCTCCACGACGTCCGCTGGGGCGACTGGGACAGGTCCGGCAGCACGAAGGACTACGTGTGGGTCTTTCTGATCAGCGGTTCGGCTCCGCCGGCGCACTTCATCGACGGCTGGGCGGGGGCGTCGAGCGAGCGCCAGCCGGAGATGTACTTCCGCCTCGGCGGGGGGACGCTCAAGGGCATTTCGAAGCCAGGCGAGATCGTCTGGTCGCGCATCTTTGTCGAGGGCGGCAGGCTCAAGATGGACCTCGGCCGCGCCGGCGTCATCACGCTGCCGCCCGAGGAGACGGAGCGCCGC
This sequence comes from uncultured Planctomycetales bacterium, assembly GCA_964617875.1. Taxonomy (GTDB): domain Bacteria; phylum Planctomycetota; class Phycisphaerae; order UBA1845; family PWPN01; genus CAZMVY01. Next base: position 3,168 of record CAZUAI010000069.1, read on the forward strand.
TGGCGGGCGACCACGCCGCAGTGGCCGATCATGCACGCCGTGACGTACGGCGTGACCCGCGACCAGTTCATGGCTCGCCACAAGGCGAACCACATCCAGGTCGTCTACGCCAACAGCGAACAGGACGCCGACAGGGCGCTCCTGGCCAAGGCGTCGATGGCCGCCGCACTCGGGATGGAGGTCTCGATCTGCGGTACGCGGAAGAAAGGCAAGAAGTGGTAGCGGGGCCCGCCCCGTCCCACAACGTTGCCCGTCGGTCCCGCCCGGGCCCACGGCCGCTCGATCGGTCGAAGGCACAACGCGACCGGCGTTGCCGGTCAACGTTCGCCCGTCGCGAGAAACACCCCGACCGACCGCGGCTCGATCGCCCCCCGGATGATGGTCTCGCTCCCGTCCCGGTGGACCTCGGCGGGCCGGCCGTTCCATAGATCGTGTACGCGCCACCCTTCGGGCAGCCGGATGCGCAGCAGATCGCCCGACACATCGCTGAATCGGGCGTTGTACACGGTAATCACGCTGCGGTCCGGCGTCGCGAAGCGGTTGGCGTACACGTCCGCCCGGAGCGTCGGCACCAGCGGCTCGCAGTCGGGCGACCGGAACGCCCCGGCGTGCTCGCGGAAGATCGGATACGCCCGCCGTGCGGCCTCGCGGAACGCGGGCGTCCACCACGAATCGCCGCGTCCCTTGAGCCACATCGCGACGCCGTGGAACACGCACCGGTGCAGGTCGTCCGCGCCGGTCGGCGGCGGGCGGATGCCGTGCCCAACCATCTGCACCGGCGCGACCTCGGGGAAGACGAACCGGTGCAGCGGCAGCTTCGTCACGTGCGCCGGGCCGACCGGCATCGTCATCCCGTAATCGAACGCCGCCTCGACAAGCCCCATCTGCGCATCGACCGGCACGAACTCGACGTAGATGCCGACGTTCGGCGTACGCTCATCAAGCGCCCGGCGGATCGCCTCCAGGCCGCGGCCCTCCTCGACCGCAGGGTTGGACGGGACGGCGTGGCCGTGGTCCGGGCTCCAGCACTCCTTCCCCGCGTCGGCCAGGCCGAACTCATCCACGTAGACGGCGTCCGCCCCGGTCTCGTGCGCCACGTCCGCGACGACCCGCGCGAACGCCTCCCGCCACGGCCGCACGCCGGGGCAAACGAAGAACTCCTTGTCGCTCGCCGGCCACCACTGCGGCCGGCCGTCCCTGCCGACGAGCTGCCACGCCGGCATCGCGTCCTTCGCCAGGATGGAGCGGCGGTCGAGCAGGTAGCCCTCGAAGTACAGGCCGACCTTCACGCCCCGGCGATGGGCCTCGCCGATCGCGCGCCGCAGCTCCGGCAGCCCGCCCAGATCGTTCGTGCGGTACTGGCCGACGCGGCCGGCCGTCTCGTTGTAGGCCCAGCCGGAGATGTCGATCATGTCGATCCCGCCGAAGCTGCGGACCGACTCGGCGATCAGCTCACCGGGCGTGTACTGCTTGCCGCGCACGTCGAACAGATAACCTGTTCCGCCGAGCGGATAGTCGCGACGGCAGAAGAACAGGTCGGCCAGGCCCGTGCGGCGATGCCCGGCCGTCGCGCCGCGGGCCCACTGTCGATAGCGGGCGCAGGCGTCGTGCCAGTCGCCCGCATGAGCGAACAGGATCGACGTCGGCAGCGCGAGCCGGCCGCCGGCGGGGACCTCGACATGCAAGAACCGCACGCCGAGGCCTGCACCATCCGCCGTCTGCCGGAACCGAAACGACTTTCGACGAAGGCCCGCATCGGCAACGATCATGCCCAGGCCGCCGCCGGAACGCGCATCGAAGAGGTCGATCAACTGCAGGGGGAAGGTGTCGCTGTAGAGCGTGTCGATGGCCGCCGGGCAACGGTCGATCACGGTGCTTCGCGTGCCGAGCAGATACCATGCATCCTCCATCGACGCGGCGATCCGGCACCCGTCAAGCTGCGGGCACGTCACGGTCGCCTTCCACGGCGATTCGCCATCGTTGACCAGCCCCGGCGTCAGCCGGATCTCGCCGCCGGCGTCGATCCGCACATCCAGGCTCACATGGCGGCGCGAGGGCTCGTCGCCGGCGGCCCAGAGAATCGCGCACGTCGTCGCATCGGCTTCCTCGGAGATGCGGACGTCGCGGAGCGCAAGCGGCACGCCACGGCCGTGCTCGTCGGCGAGCGACAGCAGCGGCCCGCCATTCTCGGCGATGACCGTCCGGCCGAACGGCACGAGCCGCAGCGACCGGATGTCGAGGCCGGATCGCAGCGCCGCCGTGAACTCGAGCCACGCGCTGCGGGCGACCAGCTCATCTTCGCGACGGGTCACCTGCACGGGGGCTGCCGCCGGGGCGGCACGAGTGGGGCGCGTCGCCACCGGCGTCTCGTTCGCGAGCGACGGGCAAAGCGGCTGCGACGAGCGATTCACGCCCGCCGCCAGCAGGAACACCTGGCCGGCATCCATGGCGTCGGTGATCGTTACGCGGACAAGCCGTTTCGCCCGATCAAGCGGCACCACATACGCCGCCGGCCGACGCTCGACCTCGAACCGTCCGCGTGCGACCGACCACGGGAAGTGCGATCGCCGCGTGCCATCGCCGTATTCGAGCCGCACGAGCAACTCGTGGGGCGAGGCGATCGGGCGGTCATTGCCGAACGTGCGGCTCGCCAGCAGCAGACCCAGCTCGCAACCCTGCCAGTCGCCGGCCAGTTCGATGGCCTCCCGCTCCATGACGCCGGTGGCCGCCGCCGCGTGCTCGGCATCGGCGAGCTGGAAGGGGATTCCCTCCGCCCGGCAGCGCCGGTCGTCCGGCCAGGCAATCGGCGACTCGAAGGCACGGCCAAGCCACTCCGCGGGAATTGCACGCTCCGTCGGCAGGGCGATCGCCTGCCATTCACCCGCCGGCGTGGCCGTCATCGTCGTCGCGTCGCCGCCGTCCGGCAGCAAGGGTCTTGACGCCGCTTGCGGGGAGGGCGCGGGCGCTCGGGCCGGGTCACTCGCCCGGAACGCCAACCGGCGGACGGTCAATCGGGTGGGTTCACGGTCGCTGCGGACGAAAATCGTGATCTCGGCGACGCGGTCGGAGCGAAACAAGGGCCGCAGGTCCACGACGAGTCGATGATGCCCGGGTGTGGCCGGCCCGACGCTCGCCACAGCGCCGCTCGCCAGCGGGTTTTCGGGATTCAGCGCCCCGGGCGTAACGGGGCCGGTCGAGCCGTCGCTGAGCCGGATAATGCCGTCACCGCCGCGGCAGGACTCGCCGGCCACCTCGTAGTCCGCTTCCAGCCACGGAAACGCCGCGATCCAGACCGGCGTCGTCGTCCGCGTCCAGCCCATCGCACGGCCGGGCGTCCGCACCTCAAATACGCCGCCGTCCGGTCCGAACCGCTCGACGGCGGCCTCGTCCGGCTCGTTGACCCGCGAAGGCTCCCGCCGCCAGCCGGCATCCGCGGCGAACCCATCATGCCAGCCAACCTCCACGCAATCGCGAGCAACCGATGCCGCCCCATCCGCCGTAAAGCCGCCCGCCGTCAAGGACGCGATCAACCACAGGGTAATCCACACGACAACACCTCGCGAACGAACGTACACGCCGGCCCTGCATACCGCAATGCCGGGAAGCGATTGCGAAAGGGGGCCAAGACCTTTGCCGGGCCGGCAGAAGCGCTTTCCACGGCGAGTGCGTGCCCGTGCATACCTGGCCCCGATCCGCGGACGTCGCCGTCCCCTTCCTCGCGTCCCCCCCGGACGCGCCGGCCGGCATCTTCGGAGCGCGGATTGTGGCGAAGTCGCCCGCGTCCCCCTACAATACAGCAGACGACCGAATCTGCGACACATTTATCGAGGGCCTGCGCATGAAAACGCTGGTACTCCAGATCTCCGGCATGACGTGTGATCATTGTGCAGGCGCGATCACGCATGCCATCACCGCCCTGGAGGGCGTCGAGAACGTTTCGGTGGACCTGATGAGCGCGACAGTCCATGTCGAACTCGACGAGAAGCTGTGTGCGGCGCCGCAGTTGATCGACGCCGTTCGCAGGGCCGGCTACGCCGTCAACGGCTTCACGACCGCGGATTGAGCCGTGCTTACGGACGCCGTCCAGTCCGCCCGCTCCCCCCGCAGGATTCCCCTCCGAATCCACGGCATGACTTGCGGTGCCTGCGTCGGGCGTGTTGAGCGAGCCCTGCGCGCGGTCGAGGGCGTCTCCGACGCGGTCGTGAACCTCGCCGGCGGAACGGCCGTGGTAACGCTCGTGGAAACGGGCACCGGGATGCCCGATGCCGCCGCCCTGACGCGAGCGGTCGAGGACGCGGGCTATCGGGCGACAGCGGCGGATGCCCGATCGCCCTTCGACGAAGGCACGCCCGGCCCGGCGGACGAGTCCCGAGACGCACGGCAGCGACGGCGAGCCGTGATCGCGGCGGCCGTGCTGGGCCTGCCCGTAATGGCGTTGCATCTGTTGGCCCGGCCCTCGGCGTTCCACGAACACGGCTTGCCCGCCTCGCCGCCCGTGCAGGCCGCACTCGTCCTCGCGATGCTTCTTTCGGCGGCGGGTGCGCCGATCCTGCGCGGCGGGTTCCGGGCCGCCCGGCGTCGTGCGCCGAACATGGACCTCCTCATCGCGATGGGCGTGACCGCCGCCTTTGCGGGTGGCCTCGCCGCACTCGCCGGGGCCATCGGAACCACCGCGCATGCGCACACAGGCTACTTCGACACCGCTGCGATGATCCTTCTGTTCGTCAACGTCGGGAAGTATCTCGAGGCTCGTGCCCGCGGCCGGGCCTCGTCGGCCCTTCGGGCGCTCGCGCGGCGGGCGCCGCAGACGGCCCTGCAAATCCGCGATGGCAAAGCCTCCCGCGTGCCGGTGGCCGAAGTGCGGGTCGGTGATCACCTCCGCGTCAGCGCGGACGAGTTCGTCCCGGTAGACGGCCGCGTGATCGAAGGCGAGGCGGCCGTCGATCAGTCGATGCTCACGGGTGAATCCGTGCCGGTCGATGCCGGGCCGGGCTCCTCTGTCTACGGCGGCACGCTCGTTACGGGCGGGTCGGTTCTCCTGGTGGCCACCGCGGTCGGCGCCGACTCGGCGGTCGCGCGGATCGCCCGCCTCGTCGAGCAGGCCCAGGCCGGCCGCACACGGCTCCAGAGAATCGCCGACCGTGCGGCGGCGGTCTTTGTGCCGATCGTCATGCTCCTGGCGGCCGTCACCTTCATCGGTTGGCTCCTCGCGGGTCTGACCGGGGGGCATGCTCATCCAAGCCCGATCGCGCTCGCGCTTGCGCGGGCGATTGCCGTTCTGGTGGTGGCCTGCCCGTGCGCGATGGGGCTTGCCACGCCGGCCGCCGTCATGGTCGCCACCGGCAACGCCGCCCTTCGCGGCATCCTCGTCCGTGATGCGGCGGCGCTCGAAGCGGCCGGGCGTGCCGACATCGTTCTGCTCGACAAGACCGGGACGCTCACGACCGGCCGGCCCACCGTGACGGAGATCGCCGGTACGGACACCACGATCGAGCCGCGCGAGCTTCTTCGCCTCGCGGCGTCGGCTGAGCAGTTCTCGCAACACCCGCTCGCACACGCCATCGTCGCCCGTGCGAAGCAGGACGGCATCGAGCCCGCGATCCCCGATGCGTATGAGCAGCGGGCCGGCCTCGGTGTATCCGCCCTTCTGGGCGGCCGCAGGATCCTCGTCGGGAGCCCGGCGTTCCTCGAAGGCTGTGGCGCGGACTGTGCTGATACGCAGGGCCACGCGGACCGCCTCGCACGCGAGGGCCGGACGGTGATCCTTGTCGCGGTCGATGGCCGACCGGCCGGGCTGATCGCCATCGCCGACCGACCGCGGCCGGCCGCCGCGCGGGCCATCGACGACCTGCGTCGGCTCGGCCTCGACGCCGTCATGGTCACCGGCGACGACCGTCGTACGGCCACGGCGGTGGCGGCGGCGGTCGGCATTCAGGACGTACAGGCCGAGCTGTCCCCGGACGGCAAGGTCGGCGCCGTGCGGGAGCTTCAATCGCGGGGACGGCGCGTCATCTTCGTCGGCGACGGCATCAATGACGCCCCCGCCCTCGCCGCCGCGGACGCCGGAATCGCCTTCGCCGCCGGAACCGACATCGCCGCGGAGGCGGCCGGTATCACGCTCGTCGGAAGCGATCTTCGCCTCGTCGTCGAGGCCGTCCTGCTGGCCCGCCGATCCGTCCGCATCATCCGCCAGAACCTGTTCTGGGCGTTCGCGTATAATGTGGCGGCGATCCCGCTCGCGGCAACGGGGGTCCTGCCGGCGCCCGTGGCGGCCGCAACGATGATGCTCAGCTCGATCTCGGTCGTGCTGAACTCGCTGCGATTGCAGGATCGATAGGGCCGTTTTCGACAGGACGCCCTTGTTGTGGTGCGGCCGTCGTGCCTGCCGGCCCGGGCAGGCCGGAAGCCTGCATCGCAACGGGGCAGTTGACTGGAGGTAACCGCGAGTATGCGAAGTCCGACCACCTGCCGGAGCCTTGTGAAAACAGCCCGGCGATCGATCGCCGGGGCCGCCTTGTCGAGAATGACGATGGTCGCCGCGGCGCTCGCGTGCATTGCGCCGTTTCCCGGCTTCGCTTCCGCTGCGCCGCCCGCCGCGACGCCCAAGACCGGAGCCGACCGCACGCCGAAGGCGACCGTTGAGATGATCGCGGACCAGGCCGCGCTGACGCCCGGCCGGTCCGTCACGCTCGCCCTGCGGTTCACGCTGGAGAAGGACTGGCACATCTACTGGCGGAACGCGGGCACGGCGGGCATGCCGCCATCGGCCCGATGGAAGCTGCCGCCGGGGTTCGCCGCGGGCCCCCTCCAGTTCCCCGCGCCGAAGCGTTACTCCACGCCGGCCGGCGACTCGTTCATCCTGGAAGGCCGCCCTGCGCTTCTGCTGGAACTCAAGGTTCCCGAAGACGCTCCGGTCGGAAAGGACGTCGAGATCGCCGGCACGATCACCTGGCTCATCTGCAAGGAATCGTGCATCCGCGAGAAGCAGGACGTCGCCCTCACGCTGCCCGTGCAGGCGAAGGACGCGGAGGCCCGGCCCGCGAACGAACCGGCGTTCCGCGCGGCACGGCGGTTCCTGCCCGTGCCGGCGGCCGAAGCGAACTACCTGACGCTTACGACGGCGGCGAGCGTCGACCGCCTGCGGCCGGGCGACGAGGCGAAGGCCGCCGTGGTTCTCGACATCAGGGACGGACACCACATTCAGTCAAACAAGCCTCTGTCCGCCGCATTCGTCGCCACCGACATCTTCACCGACGACATCGCAGGGCTGACGCTCGGCCATCCGCAGTTTCCGCCGGACAAAAGGCGGAACGTCCCCGAGCTGGGCGAGGTCGCCGAGTTCGCCGGGCGCGTCGTCATCATTCTGCCCGTCAAGGCCAACCCGGACCTGGCGGGCCCCGAGGTCCGCGTGACTGGCGTGCTGACGTACCAGGCGTGTGACGACAAGACGGGCCAGTGCTTCCTGCCCGAGAGCCTCGAGTGGAGCCTCTCGATCCCCGTCGGCGACGCCAACGGGACCGTCAAGACGACGCATCCGGACATCTTCGGCACGGCCGCCGCCGGCGCGCCCGCGAGCCGGGCCGCGGAACGCGAAGCCGCGCAGATCGGCGCGACCGCCGGCGGATTCACGCTCGACCGCGCCGTCGTCGTTCATCGCGAGCAGGCCGAGCGCCCGCTGTGGCTGTGGATCGTGCTGGCCGTCGTGGCCGGCCTCCTGCTGAACGTCACGCCGTGCGTGCTGCCGGTCATCTCGATCAAGGTGCTGAGCTTCGTCCAGCAGGCGCAGGAATCGCCGGCCCGTGTGCTGCGGCTGGGCCTGGCCTTTGCCGCGGGTATGATGCTCGTGGTCAACATCCTCGCCTTCCTTGCGACGGGGGCCAACCTTGTCTGGGGTCAGCACTTTCAGCGCCCGGAGTTCGTCATCGCGATGGCGGCCATCATCTTCGCCTTCGGCCTCAGCCTCTTCGGCGTGTTCGAGTTCGGCGTCCCGCGAGCCATCGAGGAGGCGGCCGGCCGCCAGGAACGGGAGGGCTACCTCGGTTCGTTCGCCAAGGGGGCGCTGGCGACGGCGCTCGGCACGCCGTGCCTCGGGCCGGTGCTCGGCGCGGTACTGACGTGGGCCGTCTCGCAGCCGACGGCGGTCGTCTTCCTCGTGTTCAATGCGATCGGCGTCGGGATGGCCGCCCCCTATGTCCTGCTGACGGCAAACCCGCGGTGGCTCCGCTTCGTCCCGAGGCCCGGCCCGTGGATGGAGACGTTCAAGCACATCATGGGCTTCGTGCTCATGGCGACGGTTGTGTACCTGCTCAGCATCATCCAGGGGCAGAGTGGCCCCGGCGTCGTTTCGGCGGCGGCCTTGCTGGTCGGCGTCGGCGCCGCGTGCTGGATCTGGGGCCGCTTCGTCACGCCGGACAGCACGACCGGAGGCCGCGTCGTGGTGGGCGTGGTTGCGCTGGGCATCCTGGTTGCCTGCTGGCTGACGTTCGTGCGCCCCGCCGGCCGAACCGCGTCGATACCCCAGGCCGCCGTCGCGCCGCACGGGCGGATCCCCTGGGAGCCGTTTTCACTCGCCCGGCTCGAGCAGCTGACCGCCGAGGGCAAGACCGTCATGGTCGACGTCACCGCCGAGTGGTGCCTCAACTGCAAGTACAACCTCAAGTTCGTGTTCGACACCGATGAGGTCGCCCGAACGGTGCAGGAACTCGGCGTCGTGCCGTTGATCGCCGACTGGACAGGCTACGACGAAGATATCGGGCGCTTCATCCAGAAACTCGCCCCGGGCGCCAGCATACCACTGCTCGCCATCTTTCCGGCCGGCCGGCCGACGGAGCCGACAGTGCTGCTGGGCCTGCTCACAAAAGACCAGGTTCTTGCAGAAATCGCGAACGCTGCCCGGTCCCGTTAAATGACGACGTTCGGGCAAGAGCCCGATCTTCGGCCTCCCTCGACCACGTGGCATGAAGGAGGTGTCTCGTGCCAATCCGCATGCGCATCACAGCTCTTGGTCGGCGTGAGGTGAACATTCCGCAGGCGAACGTGGTTTCTCATGCCCGCATCCGCGTCGAACGGCCGGCCCCGGAGGGCTTCACGGGCAGGCTCACCGCGTACAACAACGTCGGCAGCCCCGCGAGGCTCGGTTCGCTGGTGTTCGATCTGCGGGCGGGCGAATCGCCATCCTACAACGCGCACTTGCACGGCGCGGGGATCAGGCAGATGAACTCGCACGTCTCTGTGCTTGTGTTGCAGAACTGGTGCTTCTCGTTCGGCGGGACGAAGATCACGTCGCCCGCCTTGAACGGGCGATCGCCGGTCTCGCTGCGGGCCGTGCCGCTGCCCTTCCAGACGAGGATCTCGTGTTCGTAGGGGTGTTCATGGTGCGGCGTGCAGCCGCCGGGTTCGACCTCGAAATGGCGCATGTGGAAGATGTTCGCCCCGTCGGCCGGACCGATGAGGACCCGGATCCGGGCCCCGATGGCGCCGTCCGTGCAAACCACGTCCTGCCGGTGAGCCTTGATCGGCTGTATCCGCATACCGTCTCCTCGCAAACCGCCCCGCATTATACCAGACCCGGTCGCCTGAATCATACGGCTTCGCGTGCAGGACCGCGGGGTGTCCGCGGCGCGTTCGGCAAGGGCGGGAACACGGCAAAGCAGGTCCTTTTCTCTCAGACCTCTTGACGTTCCAAAGACCGCGTTGTATGATGACGCCGTTGACAGGTGCCCGGAAACCTGCCGGATGCGTGCGGAAACCGGGCCAAGAGGGAAGCGTGGTGACCTCCTTCAAGGAATGAGGGGGGAATTCCACCGCGGACGCGCCGCCGTAATGGGCGGTGGGCAATTCAGCCCGCCAACGTCCCGTTCGATAGCCACTGTCGGGCCCGCAATGGGCACCGGCGGGAAGGTGAACGGGAAACAGCCCTGAGCCGGAAGACCTGCCTGTCGGAGCCTGATGGTCTTCGCGTTTTTGGGACCGCAAGGTTTTGCTCCCTTTTCCGGTACGTTCGGGCAAGCGACCTTGAGGCGTCCGTAACGCGACGGCCACCAATGTGTCCTCGCGCTCGGGACACCAAGGGATCGACTGTCGCTCCCCTGGACAGCCGTATTGCGCCTTGGCGACCCCTCGAACACGAGGAAAGTGAACACGGAGGCGGGGCGGCATTACGGCACGGGCTTCGCAGAGCGGGCCGGGATCCTGTGAATGGTGCCGCCGATCAGGGAGGATCAGAATGTCACGAGGCTACGTTCACGTCTACACCGGCAATGGTAAGGGCAAGACCACGGCTGCGCTGGGCCTGGCCATGCGCGCCGCGGGCGCGGGCCTGCGCGTGTTCATCGCCCAGTTCGCCAAGGGTATGGATAGCAGCGAGGTGCACGCCTTCTCGCGATTGTCCGACCATGTGGTGTTGAAGCAATTCGGACTGCCGCATTTCGTTCGCGGACGGCCGATGCCCGCGGACGGGAGCATGGCCTTGCGGGGCTTGCGCGAGGTGGAGACCGCGGTTCACGGCGGCGAGTACGGGATGGTCATCCTCGACGAGGCGAACGTCGGCGTTGCCCTGGGTCTCCTCGACGTGGACTGGCTGCTGGAACTGATCGACCAGAAGCCCGAGCCCCTGGAACTCGTTCTCACCGGCCGGGGCGCACATCCGCGACTCATCGAGCGGGCCGATCTCGTGACGGAGATGCGGGAAGTGAAGCACTACTACCGCAAGGGCGTACTGGCTCGGATCGGCGTAGACATGTAAGCGTCTTCCGTGCCTTTGTGGCACGCCGCGCGGCCTTGTCCGGATGTCCGAAATCATCCTGTGTTGCGTGCGGGCAATCTTTCGGGGTAAAGATACGGGGTCGCTGTCCGAGGAGTGCTCATGGAACCGGTCATCAATCGCAGGGGGTTTCTTCACCGATCCGTTGCTGCGGTCGCGGCCGGACCGGTCGCCGCGAGCACCGCACGCGCGGCTGCCGCCAATGCCGACCCGTTGAGCCGCCCCGCCGCCGCAGAGTACGACGACCAGGCGCACACGCGCAGGCTCTTCGGCACAACGCCGCGCCGGCATGCCTTCCAGGCAGAGACCGTCGCCGAGGTCGGACGCTGGCAGACGTCTCTGCGCGGCCGCCTTCGTGAGCTGCTCGGCGTCGCGATGATGGAACGGGAGGTCCGTTTCGACGGACGGGCGGAACGGGCCGAACGGGTCCAGCTGGACGGCTACGCCCGCGAAAAGTGGTACCTCTGGACCGAGCCGGACGTGCCCCTGCCCGTCTGGGTGCTGCTGCCCGACAAGCCGGCCTCGACGCCGTGCCCGGTCGTCCTCACGCCGCACGGCCACAACCACCCCGAGATCTACCTCGGCATCGCCTCCGACGAAAAGGGGCGACAAGCCGTTCTCGACGGCGACCGCGACATCGCCGTCCAGGCCGTTCGCGAGGGATATGTCGCCGTGCTGCCGACGGCACGCGGGTTCGGCGAGACGATCCGTCCGGAAGACCGCAAGGACAGGAAGGTCAGTTCGTGCCGCACGGGCCTCATGCACGCGGTCCTGTTCGGGCGGACCATGATCGGGTACCGCGTGTGGGACGTCGCGCGAATCCTCGATTGGCTGCCCACGCGCATCACAATCGACCCGCGTCGCATCGCGATTACCGGCAACAGCGGCGGAGGCACGACGAGCCTTTTTGCGGCGGCCTGCGACGAACGAATCAGCGTGGCTGTCCCGAGCTGCTACTTCTGCACATTCAAGGCGTCGATCGGCTCCATCCACCATTGCGAATGCAACTACGTGCCGGGGCTGCTCCGCGAGGCCGAAATGTACGACGTGGCAGGGCTGATTGCCCCGCGGCCGTTCCGGGCCATCGCGGGTGAATCCGACCCGATCTTTCCCATTGCGGCCGTCCGGCATGCGTACGACAGGCTCAAGGCCGTGTACCGCGTCGCGGGTGCCGCGGACCACTGCGAGCTTCACGTCGGCAGCGGCGGCCACCGTTATTACCGCGACGGGGCGTGGCCGTTCATCCGCCGGTGGTTTGAGTCGTTCGCCGCCAGGGCCTGACCGGCGGCCGTCGGCCTGCGTCCGGCTTGACCGGCCCCCCCCGGGCCCCTAGAGTGCGCAGGCGATGACAAAGATCGAGCGTGTGCGGGCCGTGTTGCAGGGACGTCGGCCGGACCGGCCGCCGTTCAGCTTCTGGTGCCACTTCGCCCCCGGACAGGCTTCCGGCCAAGCGGCGTTGGAAGCGCACCTCGCGCACCTGAGCCGTTTCGATCTCGACTTCCTCAAGGTGATGAACGACAACGGCTACCCGCGCGAGGATGTGGGCGTCATCCGGAGCGTTGCCGACCTGAAGAAGCTCAAGGTCCTCGGCGGCACGGAGGGCAGCTTCGGCACGCAGCTTGAGCTGATCCGCAGCCTGGCGGGCCACTTGTCCGGCAAGGTGCTTGCCTGCACGACGGTCTTCAACGCCTGGACGACGCTCCGCGACCTCGTTGCGCCGCCCCGCGACGCACACGGACCGCCCACGATGGATGGATGCGACGAGCGCGACGAGGTGATCACCCGCTTTCTCCGCGAAGACCGCGCCGCCGTCGCCGCCGCGATCCGGGTGATCGGCGAATCGCTCGCCGGCTTCGCACGCGAGTGCATCCGCGCCGGGGCGGACGGCATCTACCTTTCGGTGCGCGATGACTGGGTGGATCGCCCCGGCAACGGCGAGAATACCTATGACGAAATGGTGCGGGCGACCGACCGGCGGATCCTCGAAGCCGCCTCGGCCGGCACGTTCAACCTGCTCCACATCTGCGGCAAGGCGGTGGACTTCGAGGCCTTTGCCCGCTATCCGGTCCACATGCTGAACTGGGCGGATCGCGCCGCCGGCCCGAGCATCGCCTATGCCCGCGACCGCGTCGGCCCGGCGCTCTGCGGCGGCGTGGACAACCTCAAGGAGCTGCCGAAGGGGACCCCGCAGCAGGTCGCCGACCAGACGCGGGACGCGATCCGCCAGGCGGATTACCGCCCGATGCTGGTCGCGCCGGGCTGCACCTACGACCCGGCCGTCGTGCCGGAAGCGAACCTGCGAGCGATCGGAGGTGCGTTACGGACCATGGGGTGCGGGTAGCGGGTTGAAGAAGGAGGGCGTGCGCACAATGTTCAACTCGCCGCTCCACATTCACAACACTCCAAGGGAGTAGCGGGGTAACGGACGAACCGAACAACGAACGAAGGGAACAACGGCGACATGGAACAGACCCTCATCATCCTCAAACCGGATTGTGTGCAACGACGTCTCGTCGGGCGGATCATCAAGCGCTTCGAAGACAAGGGCCTTGTGATCGCCGGCATGAAGCTCATGCAGATCTCGCGCGAGCTGGCCGAGCGGCACTACGCCGTTCATCAGGGCAAGCCTTTCTACCCGGACCTGATCACGTACATCACGTCGGGACCGGCCGTGGTGATGGTGCTTGCGGGGCCGCGGGCGATCACCATCGCGCGGAAGCTGATGGGCAAAACGTTCGGCTACGAGGCGGAGCCCGGCACAATCCGCGGCGACTTCGGCCTGAGCCGGACGCTCAACCTTGTCCACGGCAGCGACAGCCCGGAGTCGGCGGCGTACGAGATCGGGATCTACTTCAAGCCGGACGAGCTGCTCGACTACCGGACGCCGGAGGCCCGGTGGACAGCCCGCGACGACGAGTGGTGAACGCGCGTGGCGCGCACCGCCATGCTCGCAGGCAGGAAAGCGAAACCCAGGACCGACGGGACGACGGTCTTTCCGGTCTTACCGTGACCGGCGCACGGTTTCTCCGTGCGGATTCCGGAGGTGCGCGAGTTCGGCGCCGAGGCGGCGCATCGCAGGGCTGTACGAATCGCGCGGGAGGCGGATCTCGATGATGTGCAGCTCGTTCGCGCTGACCGCGTTCGTCAACGCGCCGTCAAGCTGGCCCTTGGTCTGCACGACCGTGGCCTGGCCGGCGCGGATGACCTCGCAGACCTTCGTGTAGTCCCAGTTCCGCGTCTGGTTGAACGGCCCGTCGAGGATGAGCCGCTGCGTGCCGTAGCCCTCGTTGTTGAGGATCAGCACGATCGGCGCCATCCCGCAGCGCGCCGCCGTCGAAAGCTCCATGCCCGTCATCTGGAACGCCCCGTCGCCGACGATGGCGAACACCCGCTTCTTCGGGTCGGCCGCCATCACGCCGATGCTCGCCGGCACGGCGAAGCCCATCGACAGGTAGTACGCCCCCGCGATGAACTCCTTTCGTTTCGCGGTCCGCAGGCCGATCGCGCCGAAGATGCTGTCGCCGCTGTCGCACACGACGGCGCTGTTCTCGTCCAGGTGGAGCCCGATGATGCGGAAGGCGTCCTCCGTCGTCAGCGGGTCGTGCCGCTCGGACGCGCGAAGCGGCTTCAACTCTTTGGCGGGGTTGGGGTTCCGGAACGCCGGCCGGCGCCGCAGGCCGCCATCCCGCAGGCCCCGCAGGAACTCCGCGAACGGCACCCCGCGGTAGTGGTGCAGGCCCACGCGTGTCTGCTCGGTCGTCGCCAGGATCGAGCGCTGTCGTGTCAGCCTGGCCGTGTTGATCCCGAGGACCATGTCGGTGAGAAACGCGCCGAGCATGATCACGCAGTCGCTCGTGTCCACGTACGCACGGCAGGCGGGCTCCGACAGCGCCCCGCTGTACACGCCGATGTAGAGCGGGTGCGTCTCGCCGATCACACTCTTGCTCAGCAGCGTCGCCGCGACGGGGATGTTGAACCGCTCGGCGATGTCGAGCGCGAGATGCGTGAGCTGGTGCCGGTGCAGCTCGATGTCGGCCAGGATCACGGGCTTCTTCGCCGCGTTGATAAACGCGACGGATTCGCGGAGGCACTCCGCGAGGCTGTCGGGATCGGCCTCGTCGGGCTCGGTCCTGTGCGGCCGGAACGGCCGGATCGGCCGGTCCACGATGTCGTACGGAACCTCGATGTAGCCCGGCCGCCGGCGGGCGATGACGGTGTCCACGACCCGGACGATTTCCGCGGCGGCGGTCTCCGGATCGAGCAGGATCGTGTTCGCGCAGGTAACCTCCTCGAAGATCCGGCGCTGGGTGTCGAACGTTTTCACCTTGTGATGCAGAAGGGGGTCGGCGCGGCGTTCGGTGGCGGAGGGGCCGCCGGAGACGACGACGACCGGGCTCTTCTCCGCATAGGCGCCGGCGATGCTGTTGACCATGTTGAGCCCGCCGACGCAATACGTCACGCACGCCAGGCCGAGTCCGCGAATCCGCGCGTAGCCGTCCGCGGCGAAGCCGACCATGGGCTCGTGGGTCATGCTGATGAGGTCGATCTTCGACCGGCCGAGGCAACGGAAGGTGGGCAGGGCGAAGTCGCCGGGGATGCCGAATGCGTGCCGCACGCCGCGGCCGTAGAGATAGTCAAAGAGAAACGAGCCGATCGTGGGCTGCTTCGCACGAGGAGAGCGTTGTTTTCCCATGTCTGCACCTTCTCGCTGTCCCGGCGTCGCGCCGGCAACGCCGGAAGAAACATGCCCGCGGTGCGGCGCGGGCATGCTGGATTTCAACAAGGAACACCGCGCCTGTGGGCGCGCATCAGGGCGTTTCCGGCTTCGCGGACTGGGCGTGCGGGGCCTTCGTGCCGTGCGGAGCCATCGCGAAGATCTCGACACGGCGGTTGAAGGCCCGTTCCGCGGGGGTTGCGTTGGGGGCCACGGGGCGGTGCTCGCCCCAGCCGCAGGCCGCGAGGCTCTGCGGTTTGATCCCCTTGCTCATGAGGTAGCGGACCACGCTCAGCGAACGCTCGCAACTCAACTCGTAGTTGTCCTTCCACTTTCCGCTGACGACCGGGCGGTTGTCCGTATGGCCGACGACGTAGATGTCGTAGCCGGGGTATTTCGACTTGAGGGTCGCGGCGATCGTGTCGAGCGTCTTGCGGCCCTCCGGCTTGAGCGACGACTTCGCGAAATCGAACAGGACCTGCCCGTCGAGCGCGATCATCGCCCCGCCGGGAACGGTCTTCCAGCCCGGGGGCGCCGCCGGTTCCTTGGCTGCGCCGCCGGCCATGAGTTTGTTCTTCAGCTCGCCGTTCTCGCGCTCGAGGTCGGCCAGCTTCTGCTGCATGTCCGCCTGCAGCCGCGTCAGCTCATCCTGGCACTGCTTCAACTGCGCCGCCTGGGCTGCGAGCTGGTCGTCCCCGGCGTCCTTCTTCTTCTCCGCGCAACCGGTGGCACCCAGTGCCGCGAGCAGCCCCGCGAAAACCAGCACCCTCGAGATTCGACACATGGCTACGTCTCCTTGGCCTGCGAAAATCAGCTCCCGCGTTCCTCCGCGGTGATGGATCGTCGAAGCTTCTCGTCAATCCGCTTCTCCCGCTCCGCCAATTCGTCGGCCAGCTTCTTCTGCGCGGCCAGCCGCTCGGCCTCCTGTCGTTCTTTCTTCAGCTCCCGCACCTCACGCAACACGCCCCAGATCCGCGTGAAGATCCAGAACAGGGCGATCGACGCGACCGCGGTGATCAGGATCAGGTACAGGACGTTGATCTTCTCGTACGTCTTGAAGAACCATACGTCCACCGTGCTGCTGGAGTTCTTGAAAACGACCACCAGCACCAGCACCGCGATGACCCCGATCAGCGTCAGCTTACCATATACCTTGATCCGCCGGAGTGCAAGGCCCATATGCCGCGAACCTCCTGCCGACCCCTCTTCACAGAATCAGTCCCACCCGCAGGTACTCGATGATACGGTCCTGCGCCGCCGCCGCAACAAAGAACCCCAGCCCCAGCCACGGCCCGTACTGGATCGCCCGGCTGCTCCGCCGTAACGCGAAGAACAGGACGCCCACCAGCGCCAGCGGCGCCGACAGGAAGAACCCCAGCACGACCACCGGCCACCCGGCCACGGCCCCCGCCGCCGCCAGGATGTGGATGTCGCCCGTCCCCAATGCCTCCTTGCCCAGGAGCATCGTGAAGACCACCCGAACCGCCCAGCCGATCAGCCCGGCGATCAGCCAGCCCGACAGCCCCGTCGCCAGCCCCAGCCACGGTCGCCACTGACCCACGGGAGCCCAGTTCAGCCAGGCCCCGGCCCCCTCCGCCCCCGCCGGAAACATCCGCGACCAGAGTACCGCCGCCCCGATCCCTGCCACGATGGCCGGCGCCAGCCACAGCGCCTCGCCCAGAGCCATTCGCCGGGCGGATACGCTCTCGGCCTGGATTGCCTCCATGATTTCGTGGTCCGCCGCCCGCGGGGCGCTCGAGATGAGGATCGTCATCGCCATCATCGTCCCGACGACCAGCGCGAACCGTAACGCCGCCGGCGAGAGCCGCCCGGGCCGCACACTTCCCGGCGCTCCGTTCATCCACACGATATAGCCCACAACGAGCGCCAGCCCGATCGCGATGGTCAGAAGGGCCGCCGCCGTCGCCGTCCGGGAGCGCAAGGAAGGCTTTCCGGGCACGGCGGCGGTGTCGGCCCCCGGCACGGCAGAAGCGTCCGCCGGCGCCGATTCCGCGGGTTGCGGTTCCACGCCGGTCCCGTCGTCCGGCCGCGAACGGCCGATTGTGCAGAGCGCGGTCACGACCAGGGCGGCCGTTGCCGCGATCGCGCCGACCGCCGTTGACGCCCCGGGGCGGATCCAGCCCTGGCTCGACTCGGGCGTCCACAACACGTGGCACGCCACCCCCGCCGCCGCCACGGCCCACGTGATCCGCACGTCGAGGTAGTACGCCTCGATGTCCATGACCGCCGTCGCCAGGAGCCCCGCCCAGAGGATCCAGTGCGCGGCGACGATCGCCCCATCCTGCGGCCAGGCGCCGACGCCCGTCCGCCATCGCTGCACAATGAGCACATCAAACGTCGCCACGAAGAGCAGCGACGTCGCCAGCTCCACCAGCGGATACTGCATCGAGATCGTCGCCCGGCAATGGCGGCACCGGCCGCGAAGCAGCAGGAAGCTGAGCACGGGGATGTTGTCGAAGCCGGCGATGGTATGACCGCATCCGGGGCAGAAGGACCGGCGCGGCTGCCCGACGGACAGCCCGCGGGGCAGGCGGAAGATCACGACGTTGAGGAAGCTCCCGATGCACGCCCCGAGGACGGCGGCGAACGCGGACATCACCAGGTTGGACGTCAAAGCGAACGAGTCCTCACAGAAACCAGGCTCGACAACCTCGCTGCGTACGGGCCGTACTCTACCGCGCCGCCGCCGTGGCCTCCAGCAGGAAAGGATCAGGCGCCCGGACGCCGACGCGGGCCGGACTGCGGCTTGCTCGCGGGGGGCGCCTCACCCGTCTTCAGAATCTTCTGCTTGCCCGCCACGCCCATGAGAACGCCAACTCCCACACACACGAAGGCGATGCCGGTCGCGCCCAGCCCCAGCACAAAAGCCAATGTGCGCCTGCGGCCAGAGGCCCGCCAGCCGGACGTGGTTTCAGTGGCGAAGGCGTACACGCTGAAGGCGGCCAGGCCCGCGGCGACACACCCGGCGATGATCGCCAGAACCGCTCCATACCTCGGCCATGCCGGGCGCCAGACCGTGCCGCAGACCTCGCACTTCCGGTCGCACGAGAACGTGATCGCGGATTCCGGATCGACCGACGTCAGTTCCGTACCCCCACAGATCGGGCACTGTCTCGGCACAGGAGCGCCTCCCTTCGGATGAAAAGAAGGCGGCAGGAACCTGCCGCTCGCATGCCGCCGCTGCCTTTCAAGGTAGCGGCCACGACGCGTGCGTCAAGAGCCCGGATACGACAACCGCGGGCTTGCGCTCGGAACACGGGACTGTGTGCTTACCGCCCGCCGGCCGTGCGCGAGGCAAATTGATAGCGGCCGGCGCCAACGGTGTACACGTTCGTGCCGCTCTCGGTTCGCAGGGGCCGCACGCCTTCCGCCTGCTCGGCCGGCACGCCGCCTTCCGTCACGTTGGTGCCCGGCACCCAGACCGTTGCCGTCGCGTTGGGCGGGATCGACACGTTCAGCGCGAACGTGCCGCCGTCGATCTTCCACTCGCACGTGACCGGCCCGCGAACCGACCGGTACCCGCCTTTTGCCCACGTCAGATCGCCGACCGGGCACGGACGGATGACGACCCTGTCGAACCCGACGGCGGCCGGGTCGGGGCCGATGCCGACGACGGCCTTGAAGAGCCACTCGCTCACCGAGCCGAACATCGGGTGGTTGTGCGAGAACACGTTGTCGCTGAACTCCCAATGTTCCCAGAGCGTCGTCGCCCCGCCGGCCAGCATGTGGCCCCAGCCGGGGAACGTCTTCTGGTTCACAACGGCATAGGCGACATCCGCACGGCCGGCGTCGGTCAGGGCGTTGAGCATGTACTTGGTGCCGAAGATTCCGGTGCTGAGGTGGCCCTTGTGCGTCTCCAGGATGTCCTTCACGAGCACGTCCAGCGCGGCGGCCCGCTCGGCGGGCGGCACGAGGTCCATATACAGCGCGAACGCCTGGCACGCCTGCGTCGCCGTGTCGTATCGCCCGGTGCCCGGCTTGAGGAACCGCCTGTTGAACGCGGCCTGGATCCGTTCGGCAAGGTCCGCGTACCGCGCCGCGTCGTCGCTGTGCCCGAGCACGGCGGCGATCTGCGAAAGCAGCCTGGCGTTCAGATGATAGAACGCCGTTCCGGTCAGTGCCCGCGGCTTCGGCACGAGGCTTTCATGGTCGCTGATGCCGTTGTCGAGGATTCCATCGACGGCCTTCGACTCGACGAGCCGCATCCATCGCTTCGTCGCGCCGTACTGTTCTTCGAGCATCCGCCGGTTGCCGTAGTAGCGGTAGAGTTGCCACTGCAACCACGGGAACGCCGTGCCCCAGCAGACGGGGCCGGACTTCTCGCCGAGGCCCTCGTCGGCGATGCCCACGAACGGCGCCGTCTCGGTCATGCCGCCGTTGGGCCGGGCGGCGTCGGCGAGATCCTGCACGGCCTTCGCGTAGAACCGTGCCATGTCGAGGTTCAGCATGGCCATCTCGCCGCTGGCGATGATATCGCCGCCGTAGCCGAACTTCTCGCGGTGCGGGCAGTCGGACTGAACGCTGAACATGTTGCTCTGGAGCGTCCAGCGGACGATCTCGTGGATGCGGTTGAACATTTCGTTGGAGCAGGCGAACGTACCCGCCTCCTCGGCATCGGCGTTCAGCCGCAGGCCCACGACGGCTTCGGGCGACGGCTTGTCGGGAAGGCCGGTGACCTCGACATAGCGGAATCCGTGAAACGTGAAGCGCGGCGTGTAGCGTTCCGGGCCGCCGCCCCTGCAAATGTACGTGTCGCCCTGGTACGCCAGCGGCGGGGCGCCGGGGCCGCCCATGCCCTCCCGCTTGATCTGGCCGCAGACGGACGTCATCACGTTGAGCGTGCCGTCGGGGTGGAGAAGTTCCCCGTAGCGGAGCGCGATGCGCGTGTCCGCCGGGGCCGTTACCCGCAGCGTGACCCAGCCGGCGTAGTTCTGTCCCATGTCGAAGATGAAGACGCCGGGCCTGGGCTCCGTGACATTCACCGGCCTCAGGGTCTGCGTGACCCGGATCGGCTCGGCCGTCTGCGCCCGCAGGGGTCCGACCGGCTCGACGGCGAAGACCGCGTTCTGCCAGCCCGCGTCGTCGAAGCCGCTGCGGTCCCAGCCGGGCCGCTCGCGCCGCGCATCGTAGACCTCGCCGAGGTAGACGCTGTTCCGCAGGATCGGTGAGTCGCCGACCTTCCAGCTCTCGTCGGTACCGATCGTCTCGCGGGTGCTGTCGGTGTACTCGATGCTCAGGTGCACGATCAGGCGCGGCGGGCCGATCGTCAGGTGCTCGCGTGGGTTGATGCTGCCCCACATCCGCAACGGCAGCGGGTTGTACCAGCCGTTGCCGACGATGGCGCCGATGACGTTGGGCCCTTCGTGGAGCATCGGGGTGACGTCATAGGCGGAGTACAGGACGCGCTTCGAGTACGTCGTCCAGCCGGGATCGAGCATGTGGTCGCCGACGCGCGCGCCGTTGATCCGCAGCTCGTAGTAGCCCAGCCCGCTGACGTAGGCCCGGGCCCGCGAGACCTTCTTCGCGACGGTGAAGGCCCTGCGGAACATCGGCGCCGGGTGGTCGTCGTAGAGTTCCTTCTCGCCTGCCGGGGCCGGCTCATCGCGGCGGATCCAGCGGCCGTGCCAGTCCTCGGGACGGAGCAGACCCATCTCCCAGCGGGCCGGGCGGCTGTAGTCCGACGCCTTGCCGTTCCTGTCCCACACGCGGACCGTCCACCAGACGCGCTGGCCCGACTGCAGCGGTGTGCCGGCGTATTCAATCTCGATCTGCCGGCTCGAGGCGACCTTGCCGCTGTCCCAGAGGTCGCCCCGGCCGCTCGCGAGCGGCTGCTCGCTGCCCGCGACGAGCACCTGGTACGCCGTCTGCACCTGGCCCCGCTCGGACGATTCGAGCGCCCAGCTCAGACGCGGCCGCGCCGCGTCGATGCCGAGCGGATTCTCCGCGTACTCACATCGCAACCGGGTTGGCGTTATTCCCGCCATCGTCGCCCCCGTGGAAATCAGGAGGACCGCAACCGCACCGGGGGCTCTCCGACTCTGCGTCTTCATCGCATTGGTTCCTTTCCATCGGCACGATCGAAACAGTATCCCACCCGATCCTGCCGGAGACAAACCGGCGAGGTACACTGCCGGTCCTTCCGAGCGTGTGCATGCCTTCCCCCCGCTCGCGCCCGGGGCTCTTGATTGTGGCGTCTTGTTCGCCCGTCCGGGTCGGGAACGCGGGCGACCGGCGGCCTCGCATGCGTGCCGGAGCCCGCGTCGTCCCGTCGTGCACGGGAGGGCATGTTTCTCGATCTGCAAGTCCCGTCGGTCTGTGGTATGCTATCCGGGCGATCGGCCGAAGCCGGTTTCGGAACACGAAAAGGACGATGCGATGATCAAGCTGGAGCGTGCGTGGTCGGTTCTGGTGTTGGGCCTGCTCTCGATCGTGTCGTGCGCGGCACCGCGGGACGGGCACCGGTTGGAGGAACCCGGCATGAAGGATGCGCAGGCGCCCGCCGTCGGGCGATGGTCGGTCGAGCGGGCGGCACAGTGGGGCCGCGAGCACCCGTGGCTCGTGGGCTGCAACTACATCCCGGCCACCGCGATCAACCAGCTCGAGATGTGGCAGGCCGACACGTTCGACCCGAAGACGATCGACCGCGAACTCGGCTGGGCGCAGGGCCTCGGCTTCAACAGCGTGCGCGTCTTCCTGCACCACCTGCCGTGGCAGCAGGACCGCGAGGGATTTCTCCGGCGAATGGACGAGTTCCTGGCAATCGCCGACCGGCACGGGATCGGCGTCATGTTCGTCCCGCTCGACGCCTGCTGGGATCCGTTCCCGAAGGCCGGGAAACAGCGCGACCCGCGGCCGCACGTTCACAACTCGGGCTGGGTGCAGTGCCCCGGCGCCGAGATCCTCAAAGACCCCGCCCGCCACGACGAGCTGGAAGGCTACATCAAGGGCGTCGTCGGCCGCTTCCGCGGCGACCGGCGCGTGCAGGTCTGGGACCTCTTCAACGAACCGGACAATCCGAACACGTCATCGTACGGGGACCGGGAGATCCCCAACAAGGCCGAAATGTCGCTTGCGCTGATCCGCAAGGCGTTCGCGTGGGCACGCGAAGCGCGGCCCTCGCAGCCGCTCACGTCGGGCGTCTGGATCGGCAACTGGCCCGACCCGGCGAAGCTCTCGCCGATGGAGCGGTTCCAGCTCGAGCAGTCGGACGTAATCAGCTTTCACACCTACGCGCCGCTCGCCGAGGCCCGCAAGTGCGTTGAGAACCTGCGGCGATACGACCGCCCCATCCTCTGCACCGAGTATATGGCCCGGCCGGCGGGGAGCACGTTTGATCCCATCCTCGCGTACTTCAAGGAACAGAAGGTCGCCGCGTACAACTGGGGCTTCGTCGCCGGCAAGACGCAGACGAACTACCCGTGGGACTCGTGGACGAAGACGTACACGGCCGAGCCGCCGCTGTGGTTCCACGACATCTTCCGGCCGGACGGCCGGCCCTACATCCCCGGCGAGGTCGACTACATCCGGCGGACCACAGGAGCCGCGAAACCGTAGGCCGCCCGCCCATGGTGGTGCAGGCTTCGGGCCTGGATGAAGACAAGCCGGCCCAGAGGAGACCGTATGCTCGTGCGTCTGTCTTCGATCGTCGTCCTGGCGACACTGACCCTTCATTCTGCCTCCGCCGCCGAGCCGGCCGCGCCGGCCATTCTCGCCGACTTTCCCCGCTTCGTCGTACCGGGGCACGAGCGCGAAATGGAGAGCCTGCGCCGGCTGTTCTGGTTGCACTACAGACCGGCCGGGCCGCTGATCCCGCTCTGGGACGAGTGGATGCCGATGGCCACGCTCTGGCCTGCGATGGGCAGCGGCGAGGCACGAAACGCGATGCGGGCCCGCTGGGCGATGGCACTGGCGGGTCGCGGCATGAGCGATGAGGGGTACATCCACACACACCAGCACGACGGCCTGGCCCACGCCGAGGGTTGGCCGTTCCCGCTGTGGACGCAGGCGGGCGGCGTCGGCTGGCATTTCCGCGGCACGGGCGTGCCCGGCTACGATGCGCCCGCCGCCACGCCCGACGGCTGGCGGCTGACCAGCGCGAAGGGCGGCGACGTGAACGACAAGGGTTGGGTGATCGAACTGACCGCCCCCGGCGCCGTCATCCAGGCGCCGCCGTTCGCCATCGACGCCCGCATCGCCCCGTGGCTCCGGCTGAACTGGTGGGCCGGCGGGCTGGCGGGGGCCAACGGGTACGTCGAGTGGACCACCCGGGAGAGCCCCGAGTTCGGCCGGGAACGCCGCATGTACTTCGAGCGCGCCGGCGGCGGACAACTGGACACGTCCGGCATCGAGACCCGCACCATGATCCCCGTCTGCCGCCTGCCGACGTGGACGGGGACGATCACCGGCCTGCGGATTGCGTTCGGCAACGCCGGCCCGGCGACGGTCGTGATCAAGTCCTTCCACACCGCCTGCGACACACGCCACAACATCAACAACACCAACTTCATCCGCGGCTGCCACCACTGCTTCCTGTGGTCGCGCGATCTCACCTTCCTGCGGCGGCAGATGGGCCGCATCCGCACGGCGATGCGGTTCATGATGCACGAGTTCCGCACGCGGGAGCGCAAGTGCGTTTACACGACCTGGCCCGGCCACGAGGGCCGCAGCGGCGTCCGCATCGTGAACGGGCAGAAGCAGGTCATCCCCGGCGAGGGCATCGGCAGCAACTACTGGGACATCCTGCCGTTCGGCGGCGAAGACGCCCTGGCGACCGTTTACTACTATGACGCCCTGCTGGACCTGGCGGAACTGGAGGAGCTGGTCGCCGCGCACCCGGAGTGGGCCATCGCCGCCGGCGCCGACGCCTTCGGCCCGGAGGACCTGCGGCGGCACGCGAAAGAGGTGAAGGACTACGGCACGAAGCGGTTCTGGAACGAGAAGACGGGCCGGTTCGGCACCGTCGATCTGGACGGCCGGATGCACGACTACGGCTGGACGTTCCTCAACAACGAGGCCGTCTACCACGACTTTGCCACGCCGCAGCAGGCGAAGACGATCCGCGACTGGATCAGCGGACGGCGGATGGTCGAGGGCGACACGTCACAGGGTGCGGACATCTATCACTGGCGCTTCGGCCCGCGCAGCTCGACGCGGCGAAACCTGGACTACTACTTCTGGGGCTGGTCGGCACCGGAGTCGGTCCCCTGGGGCTACCAGGTGCAGGACGGCGGCGCCGTGCTCGGCTGGTCGTACCATGACCTGATGACGCGCCTCACGGTGGACGGCCCCGACGACGCGGCGAAGAGGCTGGGCGAGATCTGCGCCTGGTTTGACGAGACGCAGGCGGCCGGCGGATACCGCGAATACTACAAAGACCCCGCCCGCGGCACGATGCAGGGCGGCAACGTTCCGGGCGGCCTGGGCATCGACCTGGAGTTCTTCGAGTCGATCCTCGTGCCGCAGGTCATGCTGTACGGGTTCCTCGGGTTCCGGCCGACGGCGGCCGGCTGCGAGATGGCACCGCGGTTGCCGTCGAACTGGCCGTCATTGACGATCACGCGGATCCACCTGCACGACCACGTGCTCGATATCACGGCGAAGGACAAGACCATCGAGGTGACGGACCATACGCCCGCGGCAGAGCCGTTGGAGATCAAAGCGGCGGCGGGATGGGCCGTGAAGAGTGGAAAAGTGGGAAAGTAAAAAGCGGGAAAGGCGGAGGCCGTCGCGCGTCAAGGAAGCAGGGTAGGCGCGTCTCCGCGACTGCGTTGTGGTGCAGGCTTCCAGCCTGCGCGTACTCGCGGCCGCAGAGGTTCGCCCGCCTGTTGCCCGCTGAAGCCTCAAAGGCTTGCACGTGTCTTTCTCACTTTCCCGCTCCTCCGCTTTGCTCCTTTTCCCATCGAACGGCCGCATCCGTCATCCGCCGTACGCGGTCCCGGTGCTTGGCCGCGAGGTTCTTCGTTTCTTGCGGGTCGTCGGCGAGGTTGTACAGCTCCGGCCGTGAGCCGTCGCGAAAGACGAGCAGCTTCCAGTCGCCCTCGCGGATGGCAAGGTCCGGCCACTCGCGGCGCGGACCCGGGCGGTCCGGCGGGCGGACCCACAGAACCGGCTTTTCCCGCCTGGGCGCCGCGCGGCCGGTGATCGCGTCTGCCATGTTCAGCCCGTCGAAGGCGACGTCGGCCGGGGCCTGCACGCCTGCCATCGCCAGGACGGAGGGCGCGATGTCCATCGCCGCCAGGACGGTTGTCTCGTTGGTCGAGCCGGTCGCCGACGCCGGGATGCCGTGATACCACGCGATGAGCGGGCTGCGGATGCCGCCTTCGTAAAGCATGCCCTTGCTGCCGCGAAGGCCGCGGGTCGAGCCGAGGCCCGGTTCGGGCCCATTGTCGCTGGCCAGAAGGATCAGCGTGTTGTCGCGAAGGTCCGGCTGCGAGCGGATGTAGTCGAACACACGGCCGAGTTGCCGGTCCATCTCCTTCAGCACGCCGAGGTATTGGGCCGCGGGCGAGCCGTCGCCGCGCTGACCGGGCGGGGCCTGCATGGGCGAGTGGACGTCGTCCGGCCAGAGGTTGACGTAGAACGGCCGGCCCTTCGCCGCCGCCGTGCGCATCTCCTCGAGCGCGCGGTCCACGTAGAACTCGGTCACCTTGTGCCGCGGGATGCGATGAATCGGCCCGCCGCCCAGCCGGGCGCTCATGTCGGTCGGGACGTGACGGAACTCCTTGCCGTCCTTGTGCGGTTCGAAGACGGGCAGCACCCGCTCGCCGAGGCCCTCGAAGTTGGTCAGCGACGCGGCGAAGCCGTACTCGCGGATCGGCGGGGCATCGCCGACGTCGCGCTGCCCGCCCATGTGCCACTTGCCGACGTGCGCGGTGTGATAGCCGGCGTTCGCGAGGAACCGGGCGAGACTCGGTGCCTTTGGCGAAAGCCAGTCCGCGATGCCACGCTTGCGGTCCAGCTCGCGGGTGTCGAGGTATGACGTGATGTTCCACCGCGCCGGGTACTGGCCCGTCGTGCATGCGACGCGCGACGGGCTGCAGATCGGAGCGTTGACGTAGAACTGCGTGAAGCGGATGCCCTCGCGGGCGAGCCGGTCGATCGCCGGCGTCGCGTCGCGTGCCCCGCCGTAACAGCCCGGATCGCCATAGCCCATGTCGTCGATGAGGATGAAGACGACGTTGGGCCGGGCGGCGGGCTCGGCGGCCATCGCGGCGGCGCACGGCAAAAGAGCCCCACACAAGGCCAATGCAACGACGCCCCAGTGTGCCATTCCGCAAAGCGAAAAGGCGAGAAAGCGCAAGAGCGAAAAAGCAGGGTGGGCGGTTCTCCGCAGCCGCGTTGTGGTGCAGGCTTCCAGCCTGCACCCTTCCATGCAGGCAAGATGCCTCCACCACAATCGAATCGCTCCGAGTCGCATAAACCCCCAAGTTGCATAATCCGCACCTCGCACGAGCGAAGATCGTACGGATG
>CAZUAI010000070.1:0-29792 GCA_964617875.1 uncultured Planctomycetales bacterium
CTCCGCGCCTCAATGCTGATATCGGCATTCAAGGAGGTTTTGGGATAGGCTCTTAGGGTTCGTGTCGCTGGGGCAGGTGAAGAGGCCGGTTTCGCCCTTGGCTTGCTTAAGGGCCACCACGGCCCAACTGGCGGTCGGAATCAGACGCGTACTGAGCTTCAGCGATGTGCCCGTCATGGAAGCAAGCTGAGTTGTCATGTCGAGTTGATGCAGGCCGCCTCCGCAAAGCGCCGCCTTGGCTTGTTCCCGAGCACGTGCAAGCGATGGAAGCAGGACAGCAATTAATAAGGCGATGATCGCCACAACAACAAGGAGTTCGATAAGGGTAAACGCAGTACGATGAAGCGAACCCGTATGTACACGTCTGGTCGGCTGTGTGACATGCATAATGGTTCTCCTACGACAATGGAGCCTGCGCGCAACGATTATCGACCATTGCACCGGACCGGCTTACATTAATGGTTGCTCTTGTCGCAACGGGAACACACCGCAACTTGATCACGGGGCCGCTGCGTCCAATCGACTTCTAACGCTATCGCGTTAAGTTTTTTAAGTCAACGGGGTTTGTGACGAGTTCGAAGAAAAAAACTCAAGGCATCGGCCGTCGATCCACATGGCCTGTTTGACTATGGCGGCGAAGGCATCACCGAACAGAATGGCGCGCGCGGTCAACGGCATGGAATTGCAGATTCATGATGACTTTCGGCTCAAATCCCGGGCGATTCCGTGGGGCGGGGCGACCGTTCGTCGGCCGGGGACCGGTCGCGGACGTTTTGCAGTTGATCAACGATGCGTCCCAACTGGTCGGCCGTTACGCCGATGACGTTGATCAGTTCGACGGCTTCGGACGGCAGGCGGGCGGCCAGGGGCTCGAGCAATCGCGCGGCCTCGGCGATTCGGGCGACCTGGTCACGGAGGTGCTCGTGCAGGAGACAGTGCTTGATGGCGGCCGCGGTCTGGTGTGCGAGGATCATGAAGACCCTCTCGTGGTCGGGCGAGAAGAACCCCGGTTCGCGGTGGCTGAGGTTCAGGACACCGATGGCCTCGCCGCGGACCTCAAGCGGCAGGCAGAGGAGCGAACGGACGGAGACCTCGCCGCTGCGTTGGTCGAACTCGGGGCTTTGGGCCGTATCGGCGATGAACATCGGCCGGCGATCGGCAAAGACGCGACCGGCGATCCCCGTGCCGGGCTTGAAGCCGATCTGGCGGGGGGCGGCGTCCTTGGTGCCGCGCGCGACATACGGCTTGAGCAGCCCCTCGTCATGGTGATAGAGAAAGATCGAGGCGTTGTCCGCCTGCGTGGCGTCGAGGGCCTCCTCGATGATCCTGCGATGCACGTCAGCCGAGCCCGCGTATGCCGTCGCGACTTCCGCGACGCGATGAACGAGGGACAGCTCGGCGTCGCGGTCCTGCAACTGCCCCTCGACGTCGCGAACGAGCGATGCGAGGCCGTCGATCGTCGCCTGGAGTTCTTTTGTCTTGTTGCTGAGGAGATCGTCCAGCACGCGAAGGACGGCTTCGTCCTGGATCTCGGTCGTGATCGGGTCGCCTTCCTTCATGCCTTGGCCCCTTCGTGCCGATCGGGGACGACGTACACCGCCAGCGTCCATCGGAGCCGCATGGCCAGCCGTTCGATCTCGTCCGGCGTCTCCGCCCCGTTGCTGAGGGAAGCCGCCTGTTCCAGCGTCGGGACGACGTGATCACCGGGGTTCCCGATGCCGGCGATACGGGCGACGGCATCCGCCGTGCGGACGACACGGGCCAGCTCCCCGTCGACGCCCTCGATGTTCTGCGGGGCGTGGTGGCCGCGGACGATCTGCTGGAGCTGCGGCGGAAGACGCCAGTGTTCGAGGAGTTCGGCGCCGATCTCGGCGTGCGCGGCCTCCTCGACCTCGTGCTCGGCCTCCTCGTAGGAGATGCCTCGCGATTCCACGATCTCGTGGACCCGGCGCCACTCGTTGGTTTGCGCGACGGCCAGGAGGGCTTTTCCGATGTCGTGAAGCAGCCCCGCGATGTGGGCGACGTCTTTGTTTTCGGGATGCTCTCGCTCCGCCAGCCAGCCCGACGCCACCGCCGTCGCGTGCAGGTGCGACCACAGCCCGCGATGGTCGAACCCGCGCGGAAACTTGACCCGCTCCATGCTGCTCAACGCAGCCACCCCGACGGCCAGCGACAGCGCCCGGCGGATGCCGAGCATGATCACTGCGTGTTTCACGCTGGTTACGGGCACAGAAATGCCGTAGTAGGCGCTGTTCGCCGTACGCAGGAGTTCCGCCGCCAGGGCGGCGTCGGACGCGATGAGCTGGCCGAGTTCGGCAGCGCTCAGATCGGGGTCGGACACCGCGTTGAGGACGCGGGTCATTGTCGTGGACGGCGGCGGGAGCATGTCGGGCCGCCGCAGGCGCGGCCCCGGCGGCCGCTGCCCGGCAACGGCAACACCGGCAACCACCGACTGGCTGGAGTCCGCCAACCCTGCCTCCTGGATCAACGCGCGGCCGATAACGTCGGCACGGGCCTTACCATTGGACCGCCTCTTCGGGACTATCGGCAAGGCGGACGTGGTAATTGCGATTGCAGTTGCGCCGGGGGGGCTTGGCGACGTCCGATAACCGCGCCCCCCGGGGTGGCGGCGGCGGCGCTATTCACGAGCCAGATTGCGGTTCCAGGCGGGGACTTCGACAACGATGTCGGCCGAGCCGTCGGGGACGCATCGGCAGGCGAGGCGCGACGTGGGGCGAAGGCCGGGGGCGGCGTCGAGCTGATCGAGTTCCCTGTCGGTCGGCGTGTTGCAGGCGTCGTACCCCTCGCGGATGACGACGTGGCAGGTGGCGCACGCGCCGGCACCGCCGCAGGCGTGGTCGATGTCGATGCCGTTGCGGAGGGCGATGTCGAGGATGCTGCCGGGCGATCCGTGCGTGCCGCGGGAAAGGTCGGCGGGGTTGACGTCGACGGTTGTGCCGGCGGGGAGGAACGTGACCCGGTAGGCTCGCGCAGGCCGTTGGTTCATTGTTGGCGGTGTCCGTCAGCGGGCGGGCCTCCGAGCCCGCGAGTACGCGGCCTCCGGGAACGGCCCACCGTGCCCGTTCGTCATTCGTCCTTCGTGAGCGCCTCCGTGATGGCCGCTTCGGCGAGGCGGATGGTCATCTTGTCGAACGCATCGAGCGCCTTGTGGACCGCCTCGGGATCGCGGCTGGTCTCGGCGAGTTGCCGGAGCGCGGCCATGGCGGCCTCGATCCGCGCCCGTTCGTCGGCGGGGATGCGCCGGCCCGCCTTCTCGAGCATCTGCTCGGTCTTGTTCGTGTCGAACGCCACCTGGTTGCGCAGGTCGATCAGGCGGTGGGCGGTCATGTCCTCCCGGGCGAACCTGTAGGACTCGACCTCCATGCGATCGACCTCTTCCTTTGTCAGGCCGTGGGCGGGGACGACCTGGATGCCGGCCTCGCGGCCGCTGCGGAGTTCCTTGGCGGAGACGTCGAGGATGCCGTTCTGGTCGATGAGGAACGTGACCTCGATCTTGGGCATGCCGGCGGGCATCGGCGGGATGCCGCGCAGCTCGAACTCGCCGAGCGAGCGGCAGTCGGCGGCGAGTTCGCGCTCGCCCTGGAGGACGTTGATTTTGATGTTGGTCTGCCCGTCCACGAAGCTGGTGAACATCTCGCGGGCGCGGCACGGGATGCGCGTGTTGCGGAGGATGAGCTTGCCCATCGCGCCGCCCATCGTCTCGATGCCGAGCGAAAGCGGTGTGACGTCGAGAAGGAGCATGTCGCGCTTCGTGCCGGCGAGGATGCCGGCCTGCACCGCGGCGCCGAGGGCGACGACCTCGTCGGGGTTGAGGGCGGTGTACGGCGTGCGGCCGAAGACCTCGGCGACACGGCGACGCACGAACGGAATCCGCGTCGAACCGCCGACCATGACCACCTGCTCGATCGTGTCGGGTTCGATTGCGGCGTCGCGCAGGGCCTGGCGGCAGGAGGCGACGGTCTTCTCGACCCACGGGGCGATCATGGCCTCGAACTCGGCCCGCTCGATGACGCGGTCGTAGACGCGGCCCTTGCCGAGGTCGATGGAGATCGTCGCCTGCTCCTGCCCGCTGAGGCGGATCTTGACGTCCTCGGCGAAGGAGCGGAGCGCCTGCTTGATCTGCGGCGAGTCGATCTCGAGGCCGAAGCGGTCGCGGACCTCCCGCTGGACGAGCTGGATGATCTCGCGGTCCATGTCGTCGCCGCCGAGGTGGGTGTCGCCGTGCGTGCTGAGGACCTCGAAGACGCCGCCCTCGAGACGCAGGATCGAAATGTCGAACGTGCCGCCGCCGAGGTCGTAGACGGCGATCGTGGAAGCGCCGCCGTCGCCGCCGCCGCTTCGCAGGCCGAGACCGTAGGCGAGCGCGGCGGCGGTCGGTTCGTTCACGATCCGCACGACGTCGAGGCCGGCGATACGCCCGGCGTCGCGGGTGGCCTGGCGCTGGGCGTCGTCGAAGTAGGCCGGGACGGTGATGACGGCACGGCGGACCTCGCGGCCGAGCCTGCGTTCGGCGTTGCGCTTCAGCTGTCGGAGGACAATGGCGCTGAGTTCGGGCGGCGTGAGAAGCCTGCCGTTGACCTCGACAGCGGCGACGTCGCGGCCGTCTTCCGTCGTCTGCCGCTGCACGACGTGGTAGGGGAGGAATCGCAGCTCCCGTTCGGCGATGTCGGCGAAGCCCCGGCCCATGAGCCGCTTGATCGAAAAGACCGTGGCGAGGGGGTTTTCGACGGCGTGGGCCCGCGCCTCCCAGCCGACGGTGACGGTGCCGTCGGGCGCGAAGGCGAGGACGGAAGGCACGCGGCCCTCGCCGCGTTCATCGCGGACGACCTGGGGGCCGGCCGCGTCGCAGAACGCGATGAGCGAGTGCGTCGTTCCGAGGTCGATGCCGACGATGGTGTCCGTGGCGTCGGGCATGGGGGTTCAGTTCAGCTCCGTGAGCAGGTTGTTGAGGTACTTCATGGCGTTGAGTTGCCGTCGCAGGTTGACGCGGACCTCGTCGGACGGTTCGTCCAGGCGTTCGCAGAGCGCCTCGATGGCGGCCTGCGTGGTCGAGCGGCGTGCGTCGATTCGCTTGCGCAGTTCGCCGAGGGCGTCCTGATTGCCGGCGGCCTTTGCGTCTTCGATGTCCTCGCGGAGCATCATGACCTCGGCGAGGAGTTCGCCAGGGGCGCTCTTGTCGGCGGCGGAACTCCGGCCGCCGGAACTCTCGAGGAGGTATTCCGCCCGGAGCAGAGGGTCCTTGAGCGTCTGGTAGGCCTCGTTGATCTGCGCGCTGAGGGTCAGGGCGAGGTTCCGCATTTCGGGGGCCTGGGCGCCGAAGAGGTCCGGATGCACATTCCGGCTGATGGCGAGGAATCGCCGGTGCAGGTCGGCGAGGTCGATGGAGTATCGGCGCGGCAGGCCGAAGAGGCGGAAGTGGTCCTCCGACGTATCGACGGGGTAGAGCGTGTGGCACGACTGGCAGCAGACGGGGGAGTCCAGCGGCCGCTGGCACGCGTTGCACTTGGTCGGGTGCGGCTTGGGTTGCGGTTCGGTCATGGCGGCGGCCTGTCTCCGATCCTCAGTATCGTACATCCCATTGCGTACAAGACAACGGCCCCCGCGTCGGGTTCCTCTGCCGGGCGAACCGAGGTGGGGGCCGATTGCGTTCGAGCGTCAGGCCGAGAAGCTGCTGCCGCAGCCGCACTTGTTCGTGGCGTTCGGGTTGTCGAAGACGAAGCCCCGCCCCATGATCTCGTCGCGGAAATCGATCGTCGTGCCGTTGAGGTACAGGTAGCTCTTCGGATCGCAGACGATCTTCACGCCGTGGCTCTCGAACTCCTCGTCGTGTTCGCCCCTGGCGTCGACGAGGTCGAGCGAGTAGCTGAACCCCGCGCAACCGCCGCCCTTGGCCGCGATCCGCAGCCTTGCCGTCTCGGGCAGGCTGCGCTCCTTCAGAATCGCCGCCACTTCCCTGGCGGCCCTCTCGGTCAACTGGATTGGCATCGTATGCACTCCTTGCGGTTCCGGGACCGCGCGTCGTAAACTCATAGAAGGCGCCGGCCGGCCCGACCCGAAGCCCACAACAATCCGACCGGCGCCCCAGTCCGCCTGGGCGGAAAAGCGAGAACGCGAAAAACCGGAAAGGCGAACAAGCCTCCGGGGAAGGGTTCTTCGTGAACCCGGCAGCCGCAGACTCGCGAATTCATCCGCCCATCGACCTTGTTTTGCGTTTTCTCGTTGTCTCGCCTTCCTGACGCTTTCCGGCGCTGCAACACGCAACGCGGATCACGCCGCCCCTGACGTCGCTTCCGTCGCCTTCTGACCGGCGCTTTTCTGCGCCCGCTTTCGTTTCAGGTCGATCACGGCGGCCCGGATCGCGTCCTCCGCGAGGACGCTGCAGTGGATCTTCACCGGCGGCAGGGCCAGCTCCCGGGCGATCTCCGTGTTCTTGATCTCCATCGCCTCGTCCAGCCTGCGGCCCTTGATCCACTCGGTCGCGAGCGAGCTGCTCGCGATCGCGCTGCCGCAGCCGAACGTCTTGAACTTCGCATCGACGATCCGGTCGTTTTCATCGACCTGGATCTGAAGCCGCATCACGTCCCCGCACTCGGGGGCGCCGACGATTCCCGTTCCCACCGAGTCGCTGGCCCGATCGAGCGAGCCGATGTTCCTCGGGTTGCTGAAGTGGTCGATGACCTTGTCGCTGTATGCCATGGCGGCTGCTCCTCTACTTCGACTGCCATTGGACCTTGCGGATGTCCACGCCCTCCTGGGCCATTTCGTACAACGGACTCATTTCGCGGAGCTTCTTCACGGCCGCCGTCACGCGTTCGATCGCCTGATCGATCTCGTCGCGGGTGTTGAACCGGCCGAGCGAGAAGCGGATCGAGCAGTGGGCGAGGTCGTCGCCGATTCCCGTTGCGCGGAGCACGTAGCTCGGTTCGAGCGACGCGCTCGTGCAGGCGGAGCCGCTGCTGACGGCCAGCTCCTTCATGCTCATCATCAGCGATTCGCCCTCGACGAAGGCGAAGCTGGCGTTCAGGATGTTCGGCAGGCCGTGCTGCGGGTCGCCGTTGCGGTACACGTGGTCGAGCCGTTCGGAGAGGGCGGCCCAGAGGCGGTCGCGCAGCTCGCCGACGCGCCTGGATTCGGCGGTCATCTCCTCGCGGCAGATCTCGGCGGCCCTGCCGAAGCCGACGATGCCGGGGACGTTCAGCGTTCCGGACCGCATGCCGCGTTCGTGACCGCCGCCGTGGACGACGGGCTCGGCCCGCACGCGGGGGTTTTTGCGGCGGACGTACAACGCCCCGATGCCCTTGGGGCCGTAGATCTTGTGCGCGCTGCACGAGAGCAGGTCGATGTTCATCGACTGGACGTCGAGCGGGATCTTGCCGAAGGCCTGGCAGGCGTCCGTGTGGAAGAGGACGCCCTTCTCGCGGCAGATCGCCCCGATCTCGGCGATGGGCTGGATCGTGCCGATCTCATTGTTCGCTGCCATGATCGAGACGACGACCGTCTCCGGCGTGATCGCGTCGCGAAGCTGGTCGAGGTCGATCCGGCCGGTACGGCCGACCGGCAGATACGTCACGCGGAAGCCCTGCTGCTCGAGGTACTTGCACGAATCGAGGACCGCCTTGTGCTCGGTCGCCTGGGTGATGAGGTGGTTGCCCTTGTCGCGGTACATCCACGCGACACCCTTGGTGGCGATGTTGTCGCTCTCGGTGGCGCCGCTGGTGAAGACGATCTCTTTCGCCTCGGCGCCGATCACCCGGGCGATCTGCTCGCGGGCCTTCTCGACGGCCTGCTCGGCCTCCCACCCGTACGGGTGGTTGCGGCTGGCGGCGTTGCCGAAATGCTCCGTGAAATAGGGGAGCATGGCTTCCAGCACGCGCGGGTCCACCGGCGTGGTCGCTGCGTTGTCGAGATAGATCGGTCTCATGGGTCGGGCGACTCTCCAGTACTATCCTGCTTGTGCCTCGATCGACCCGGAGGCCGGACCTGCCTCCGACCTTCCGGCCAGCTGGGCAATCGTTACCTGCCCGAGGATCTCTCGAAGCTGCTGGTTAATGGACCTTACCGAAAACTTTACGGGGCAGCCGGCCTGCACCTCGCAGATGCCGCGCGGCGCGCCGTCGCGTTCGGCGATGCACTGCGTCAGGCACACCGGGCCCTCGACGGCCAGAATCAGGCGCTCGACGGTGATTTCCTCGGCAGGCAACGCCAGCACATAGCCGCCCCGCGCCCCGCGAATGGACCGGACGAGCCCCCGCTGCGTCAGCGTCTTCAGGATGTTCATCAGCAGCGGCAGGGGGGTGTGGTAGGCGTCCGCGATCTCGCGGGCACTGGCCCAGCGGTCCTTGGCGCGTGCAAGATGCGTCAGGGCGATCAATCCATACTCAGTCTTCTTCGTCAAGGCCAGCATGGCCGTCCGTCTCCACCGGGGGCACATCGAACGCTATTACTATATAGCACCCGTCGGGTGCTATTACAAGGGGGGTATTGTCGCCAATTGTGTATTGGCGTGGCGGATAACGGCGGGGAGTCAAGTGCAGACGTTGCTTTTGTCGTAACGTCTTTTCCCGTGGATAGTTATGCGTCATCCGGGGCGGCGGGAGTCTCATTGACGAAGTCGCTTCGGTCGCCGCGTCGGTTGCCGGGTCCGCAGAAGCCGCGTTTGCTGGGTGCGGAGAGGAACGCGAGGAGCTTCTCGACAGCGGCGGTCCTGGGGATTGCGCGGACTTCGTCAATCGCCTTCTGGAAGGTCATGCCGGAGCGGTAGAGGATGCGGTGGGCCTCCTTGATGGCGAGGCGTTCCTCGTTGGCGTAGCCGGCGCGTCGCATGCCGATGACGTTGATGCCGACGATTGCGGACTCGCCCACGGCCATCATGAACGGGGGCACATCCATGCCGAGGCGGGTGCCACCGCCGACCATGACGAGTTCGCCGATGCGGACGAACTGGTGGATGAGGGAGTATCCGCTGATGATGGCGTTGGGGCCGACTTCGACGTGGCCGCTGAGGGCGACGCAGTTGTAGACCTTCGCGCCGTCGCCGATGAGGCAGTTGTGGCCGACGTGCGAATAGGCCATGAGGAAGCATTCCCTGCCGATGACGGTGGTGGATTCGGGCTGCGTACCCCGGTGGACGCTGGCGAATTCGCGGATGATCGTGCCGTCGCCGACCTCGCAGAACGTGCGATGGCCTCCGAAGTGGAAGTCCTGGGGCAGGTGGCCGACGATAGCGCCGGGATGGACCTCGCACTTGGCGCCGATCTTCGTCCAGCCGCTGAGGTAGGCGTTGGGGTAAATCTTCGTGCCCGGCCCGACGGTGACGTGGCCTTCGATGACGACGTTCGGGCCGATGTCGGCGGTGGGGTCGATCTGTGCGTTCCTGTCGATGTGGGCGCTGGCGTGAATGGGCATTGTCGTGTGTTGCTCCGCTAAACCGGGCGGTATTGTAGGCGGATGGGGGCGGGGTTCAAGGGCGCGGGGAACTCCGAGGTGTCGCGCAAGGGCAAGGGGCCGGCCTGATAGCCGACCCCTCATCCCATGATACCGATGTCACTCGCGGATGTACTCGTCCCAGGCGGAGGCCGACCAATCCATCACAGACTGCCGGTAGGCGATCACGCTCTGGATGTCGTTCGTCGGATCGTAGAGGCCGTACGCGGGGAAGTAGCCCCCGTAACCGTAACCGCCGAGGTCAGCACACCCGTTCTGCAGGACGGCCCATCCGGAAAGCACCGCGAACAACCCGGTCAGCATCTTTGGCATTCTCATGGCAAAACCTCGCTTCTTTCGTTGTCATGCGGCACACCCCGTTGCTTCCGTCTTTCGGCCCGGCCATCCCAAGCCGTACGGTAGGGATCTTGAGCAATCAGCGTGCCAGGGCCCAAATCGCGTTCTCGGGGTCAGGAAGCGGGGTATACGGGGTTCGATTGGGTAATAGTACCCAGGGGGTGGGGAACCGGAGTGCCGGGTATTGGGTGACGGGTACGCGAGGGATGCGTGACCGGCCCTGTGGGCTGTGGGGGGCGGCCGCGGCTGGCCATTTTCCGCATGCGGCTCGTGCGTGCGGGGTAGGGGGGTGCATGGCCGATCCTGCACGCGGGGAGGGGGCCAGCAACCTTTCTGGCCCGGGGTTTGGCGCATCAGGGCGTCCACTTCCCGTGAACACGGTGTTCCGCCTGTCCGGGTTCCTGACCCCTTTCGCACATATGGCCATGCATCCGGGGTGGGGTGGCGACGTGGGTCGGGTATGATGGTAGGGCGGGCCGTCGCGGTGACGGCGGTCGGCCCTGGCCTTCCAAGGGGGGCAGGGCGAGTGCGGGCGCGCGGCGCCTGCGGGAGGCGGCGTATGATGCAGTGCGAGCAATGCGAGTTCTTCGTGCGGGGGCCGGCGGGCGAAATGGCGTTCCGGTGCGATCCCTTCTGCACCATCAAGGAGCCGGAGTGCCTGCTGAAGTGGCAACTGCTGCGGATCGACGCGCAGGTCGCCAAGCTCGACACGATGGTGCGGGCATACCAGGCGACGCTCGACATGTATCGGCGGCTGGCCCCGCTCCAGGAGAAGATGTTCCGGCACATGGAACGCGAAATCAACGAGGCGGAGGAGGGCGATTCCTGGAAGTATCGGCAGGAGGACGAAGATGGCGACGAGTCGCTGGACGACGACCCGGACCGTCTTCGGTAGGATCGCTTTCCGTTGTGGTGCGGGCATCCCGCCTGCATCCGACCGCAGGCTGAAAGCCTGCAGCACAAGACGCGGACGGATAATCGCGAGTCTGTGGCCCCGCCTTTCAGAGCCTGAATCCACGAGCCACGGCGCGGCTCGTGTCTCGCCGACACCGGCCGGGAGCCTCAGCGTTCATGGCGCATGACACGATACAAACCCCTCCCGGTGGGAGCCGCTACCTGCCGGCGGGCGAACTGCGGCGACTGAGGAACCTGCTGTTCGTGGCGAGGGCGATTGTCGAGGGTCACTATGCCGGGCGGCACCGGTCGCGCTCGCGAGGGCACACCGTCGAGTTCGCTGACTACCGGGAGTACTGTGCGGGGGATGATGTCGCCGAGATCGACTGGAAGGCGTACGGGCGGACGGACCGGCTGTTCGTCCGGTTGTTCGAGGCACAGACGGACATGGTGGTACACGCGCTGCTCGATTGCAGCGCGAGCATGGGGTACGACGGGTTCGCGCGGGACGCGGGGCGCAGCAGGGCCGACGGTACTCTCGGCGAAGACGACGCCCCAGCGGGGCGCAGGTTTGTAGCCAGGGGCGTAAGCCCCTGGACCGGATCACCGCCACCGGCACAAGCCCCGGAGGGGCGGCAGGTCATCTTTCGCCCCGCTGGGGCCTGCGATGACGCCAAGCGGCATACCAGGGGCCTGCGCCGCCGGCTGCGCACCTCCGGCCACCTCAGGGCCGGCGCGAGATCGGCTGCGTCTCTCTCGAAGCTCGAGTACGCCAAATGCCTCCTGGCGGCGCTCGCGTTCCTGACGGTCCGGCAGGGCGACAAGGTCGGGCTGGGGCTGTTCCGGGAGGGGCTGGATGAGTACGTCCGGCCGGGGGGGACGTTCGGGCACCTGTACGAGCTGCTCCATCGCATCGAGCCGGCGGCGCCGTCGGGGAAGACGGACATCGCGGCGGCGTTACGGCAGGCGTTCGCCGTGACCCGGCCGCGCGGGCTGCTGGTCGTCATCAGCGATTTCCTCGGCGATCCTGACGAGTTGTTCGACGCGCTCGCGATGTACCGCCACCGGAAGTTCGAGGTCGTGCTGCTGCAGGTTCTCCACGAGGATGAGGTGTGTTTGCCGTCCGGGCCGGGAACCCGGTTCGTGGACAGCGAGACGGGCGAGTCGCTGACCGCTGCGCCGGGCGACGTGGCCGAGGCGTATGAGGCGCGGCTGCGGGCTCATCTCAGCGCCCTCCGAACGGGCTGCGCCGCACGGCGAATCGACTACAGCCTGATCACGACGGGGATGGATCATGTGAGCGCGCTGCGTGCATACCTCGCGGGCCGGCGTGGTGCATGACGAGGGCGACGCCGGTCGGGGCAGCCGCGGACCGGGCAGCGGACAACGGACGGCGGGCCGCAGACGGCAGACAACCGCGCATCAGCGTTCACCGGCAGGCGGGGGCGCGGGGTTGCTGGCGGGCGGGGGAGCGTCCGGGGCGACGACGCGGACGGAGAGCGGTTCGCCGCGCGGCGTGGTGAGCGTGCGATGCGGGAACGGGATCTCGACGCCGTGCTCCTTGAAGACGCGGCTGATCTCGAAGCGGATCTGGTTGAGGAACCGTCCCTGGTCGCCGGGGTTGCGGAACCAGGCGACGAGGACGAAATCGAGGCTGCTCTCGCCGAAGCCCGTGAACCACACGTCGGGCGGCGGGTAGGGCAGGACAAGCGGGTGACGGCGGGCGACCTCGATCAGCAGGCGCTTGACGAGTTGCTCGTCGGAGCCGTATGCCACGCTGACGGGCACGCGCCCACGGACGCGCGCCTCGTGGAACGTCCAGTTCACGACGCTTTGCGTGATGAACTCGCTGTTGGGGATCACGAGGTCGATGTTGTCGAATGTCTTGATCGACGTGGAGCGCATGCTGATGCCCGTGACTTCGCCGAGCTTGTTGCCGACTTCGACGATGTCGCCGACGCGGACGTGCCGCTCGAAGAGGATCATCAGCCCGCTGATGAAGTTCACGAACAGCGGCTGGAGGCCGAGCCCGACGCCGAGGCCGACGGTGCCGAGGACGACGGTGACGGCGCCGAGCGGCACGCGTACCGCATAGAGGGCGAAGTAGAGTCCGAGGAGCATCACGAAGTAGTGAATGATCGTGTTGATCGCCGCCCGGGCCCCGCGGTCGATGGCGGCGTAGACGGTATAGACGCGGGTGTCCAGGACCGTGCGGATCGCGCGCGAGGCCCACCACGCCGCCACGATCGACAACGCGGCCGCCAGGACTCGCCCGACGGTGATCGCCGGCCGGCCAAGCGACTCATCGGCGCCGAGGAGCTGGTAGGACACCGCGGAATGGATCTCGACGGTGGTGATCCCCCAGTAGCGCAGGATGACGAAGATCGCGACGGCGGCGATGCCCCAGCGGATCAGTGCCGCGGCGAGGCTCCGCGTGATTCGGGCGGTCTCCGCCTCTCCGTCCGGCTGGTCGTGCGTGTCGCGTGCCGGGGCCGGGCCGCTGCCGGATCGTTCGGGCGAAGGTGCGGTCGGCTCCGCGGCCGCCGGCGCGTCCGGAGAACGGCGGACTCGCAGGAGCAGGTCTGTCAGGTAACGCGCGACGAGCATCGCGACGACGGTCGTCGCCACGGTGGCCACGGAGCCAAGCACGACGTAGGTCACGAGGGCGCCGTAGCCCGCGATCTCGGCGGCGAGCAGGCCGGCCGTCGCCGCCCACAGCAGCGGGTAGGCGGCCGACAGGACCGCCAGGATTCCGCGGTGCGTCACCTGCTCGGGACGGCCGACCACGCGCAGCACCATCTGCCGTGAGATGCCGAACGCGAGGA
Organism: uncultured Planctomycetales bacterium; assembly: GCA_964617875.1. Lineage (GTDB taxonomy): Bacteria > Planctomycetota > Phycisphaerae > UBA1845 > PWPN01 > CAZMVY01. The sequence goes on from CAZUAI010000070.1 coordinate 13,521, forward strand.
GGATCGTCAACGCGGCGATTCGATAGAGGCTCCACAGGTAGCTCCGCGTCGTGTAGGGCCAGTCCATCGCCCACAGGAACAGCGGCAACGGCAAGAGGAGGAGCGTCGCCAGCCACAGCCCCGTCGCCCACCGGCGGTAATGCGCGGCGACCACGTTGCTGCACCGCAGGAGCCGGAGCCGCGGCTTGCTGGGCACGAACAGCCAGCGGAACAACGCCTCGCTGAGCGACAATCCGGCGACCAGCCCGAGCGCCGACAGAACGAGCGACGCGGACGTGCCCGTCAGATCGTAAAGCGGCACGAACAGCATCGCCGTCAGGGCCGGGCCCGCAACGGGCGCGGTCCGCGCCGCGTAGCGCGCGGCGAGCAGGTGCAGGCGATCGGAGATGGGCGCCCGCTCGTCGTCGGATGCGGGCCGGGTCGCGATGAGGGTCTTCATCGTGGCGTCGGCGTAGCGGATCGCCCGCCGTCGCAGCCACAGGGCGCCGCTCATCACCAGGAGCAGGGCCGCGGCGAGTACGCACCACCGGGCGACGGCCAGGCCCTGCGTGGCCGCGTTCAGCCGGCCGAGTCGCCGCAGTCGGCTGATGTCGGCGGTGCGCTTCGACTGCTCGACCTCGGACCGCCATTCGGCGGCGGTGATCGAGGTCCGGTACGACCAGATCGGGTTTTCGACGACGTACAGGTGCCGCCAGTACAGCCGGCTGCGATGTTGCTGGAGCGTGGCGAGCGAGCCCTCGAGCGTCATGCACGCTTCCTTCAGCCGCCCGATGAGGTCGGCCAGGTCCGTCTGGATGGATTGGACCTGGTCGGTGTAGCGGCGTTTGGAACGATCGTGCTGCTGGCTCGCCTCCTCGGCGCGGGCGTCGCCCGGATTGGCGGCCGCGTGCTCGCCGAGCTGTTTCTTGAATTCGGCCTCCTTCTTCCGGATCCGTTCGTCGTAGCCGTCGGTCAGGATCGTGATTTCCTGCTGCTCATCCACCGTGCGGTCGAGCGAGCGGCGGTAGCTCGCCAGCCGCTTCCGGCCGGCGGCGATCGTCTCGTTGACCTGGCGGTAGCGGTCGCGGATGTGCTCGCTCGGGCGGCGTTCCAGCGAGTCCATGAAGAGCGCCCAGTGCGCCTGCTCGGCGGCGACGTCCAGCTTGAGTTCCTCGGCGCGCGAGCGGGGGAAGCGGCGGCGGATGTCGGTCTCGTGTTTGCCGAGTTCCTCGATGGCCTGCGATTCCAGGAGGCACAGTTCGAGCAGCGTCGCCTGAAAGGCCGGCGCCGAGTCGGGATGGCGACGGAGAAACTGGAGTTGCCACTCGAGCTGCTCGCGCTCGCTGCGCGAGCGGATCTGCTGCAGGGCGTTTCGCCATTCCGCGAGGGCCGTGAGCAGGGCGCGCAGCAGCGGCATGCGCCTCTCCGACTGGCCCTGCAGGATCGTGTCGCGCTCCTCCGTCAGCCGGATCAGGATCTCGTCGAACGCCGGCAGGGCGGCGTCCACCTCCGCCTTGCGCAGCAACTGCTCGACGAGCCGGCGTTCCGCGTCGGTCTTGGCGGCGTCGAGCTGGGCCTGGAGCCTGCCGCCGGTTTCGTGCAAGGCCGCCAGGGCCTTCTGTGCCGCGGTCTTTGCTTCCGCGATGCGCTGGGCGGCGGAGGCGAGCGACTTCGCCCGCTCGGCCTGAACGGTCGTGCGCGAGCCGATCTCGCGGACGCGCGCGTCCAGTTCGGCCTGGATCTTCCTGACGTCCTCTTCGGACACGACCGGCGGGAGGTCCCGCACGGCTTCGGCGGCCTCGTTCGTCCGCTGCTGGAGGGCGGCCAGTTCCCTGGCGAACGCCTCGATCTTTTCCGGTCGCTTGAGGTCCTCCAGTTGCTTCCGCACGGCGAGGTGCTGGCGGACGCGCTCGTCCAGTTGTTCGAGCGACAGGTAGAGTGCGGCGGCGGTCTGGCGGGCCGCGACGACCTCCGCGGGCTGGCTGGCCGGGGCGGACTCGCTCGCCCGCGTGGTCGGGCGCAACTGCTCCATCTCGGCCGTCAGGGCGTCGTGGAGCTGCTGAAGTGCGTCCACGCTTTCGGGCGGCTTGACGGGCTCGATGGTCCGTTCCGCCGGACGCGAGGCGGTCTGTGATTCCTGGGCGCCGACAGGGGCCGCGAGGGCCGTCAACAGGAGGCTGGCGAGCCGAACCGATGATCGCATGGTGCCACGCTACGGCGGGGCGCCGATTCTTTCAACTCCCGGGGGTCGTCTGCGCGCGCGACGAACATCGAAATCAGAATGGCGGAGCAATGCCGACGCACAAACAGGGAAGATATCTGCTGTCCGTCGTCGGCACTCCGTACCGTGTTCGGGTTCGTCGCTCGAGCGTCGGCCGTGCCCTTTCTCGCCCTTCGGCCTCCCGGTCCGCGGCGTCCGCCTCAGAGGCTGTGGTATGCCTCGCGGAGGATCCGGATGTTTTTCGCGTTCGCCGCGTTCTTTTCGCAGGGCAGCGTCGTGTCCGGGTCGGCCTTCGCGAAGCCGTACAGCCCGAACGTCTTCGGATCGACCTTCTTCCACGCGGCGGCGTCATGGCCTTCCCAGCCGCAGAGGTTCTGCACGATGTACGTCCCGGGTCCGACCTGCTTCCGCAGCCATGCGAGGTGCTCGAGTTCGGGGCCCTCGTTGAGGATCCAGTCCACTTCGCGGAGCAGACGGTGTCCGTCCCACAGCGGATACTCGTTTTTCAGAATCGGGTGGTTGGTCCAGAGAATGGCCGGTCGAGTCGCCCGCACGGCCCAGGTGATGTGTCGCCAGGCACGTTCGATTGCAAGCCGGTCGAAGCGGAGCACGACATCCGCGGGCGGGGCCCCGGTTTTCGGGAACTCCTCGCCAAGGAGCTGGCGGTACATCTCGCGCTCGCACGGCAGCCATGTCTTGTGCTGCGTCGGGCGGACCCAGTCGATCATGAACCCGTCCACGGCGGTTTTCCGCATCGCGTCCTCGACGGAACGGCAGAAGTAATCGAGGTACTCGAGCGTGAGCGGGATCTTGATGTAGTCGGAGTCATCGCGGTGGACGAGACCGGGGTTTCGTTCCTCCCAGTACGGGTTGGCCCCGAGCGTGAAGTAGCCGAGGACCTTCATCCGCGCCCTGTGGCCGAGACGGACCATCTCGCCGAGGAAGTCCGGGCACTTCAACCCCGGCGTCACAGGCGCGACGTCGCTCGGGTACCATGCGTAGCCGTTGTAGCTCACGCAGAACGTCTGAATCGTGTTGCAGCCGAGGTCCTGATACCATCGGACGTGCCCGGCCGGATCGGCCTGCGCGTACATTCCCGGCGGCGCCGCCCCCTTGTCCCCCCAGTTGAAGTCGATGCAGAACGCCTTGACCGGCGAACCGACAGGTCGTGATGCCGGCGACGGCCCGGCCGCGATCGCAACCTCCGTCGCCCGCAGGCGGGCCGCTGCCGCCGCAAGCCCGGCGGCGCCCGCCATGAACTTCCGTCGCGTGCTCAGTGCCCTGTCGCCCGGCACGTGGCCCTCAGTACGTGGCATTCAGTTCTTGAGCGCCTTCTCGACTTCGCCGAAGTACTTCATGCACGCCGCCACATCCGCCACGTTGTTCTCCATGTTGTGCTCGTACTCGATCGAGATCAGGCCCGACCACTTCTGGCGGAGCAGTTCGGCCATCACCGCCTTCACGTCGCCCACGCCCGTGCCCCAGATCACGTCGTGGGCCGTCGGGCCCTTCTTGTCGGTGTCCTTCAGGTGCAGCGTGAGGAGGCGGCCCTCGTACTTGCGGAGGCACGCGACCGGGTCGAGATCGGACCGGAGCCAGTGCCCGGTGTCGGCGCACATCCCGATCCGCGGGTTGCGGCCCTTGACGAGCCGGACAACCTCGTCCGGATCCCAGTTCCTGTAGTCGGGGTGCTTGGGGTCCCTGGGGTGGTTGTGAATGGCGACGTTCACGCCGTACTCGACGGTCAGCCTGTCGAGCAGGTCCATCGACTCCGGAGGCGGTTCGCAGACGATCGACTCGATGCCCATCTTCCGGGCGAAGTCGAACGTCTTGCGCGTGTCCGCCTCGTTCTTGCCCAGGTCGCCGGAGTAATAGGCGACGAGCTTGACGCCGCTGTCGTTGAGCTTCTGCCGCACCTCGTCGAGCGCCTCGGCCGGGGCGCTGTTGTTCAGTTGCACGTTCGGCACGTCGGGCCGGATCCTGTGCCAGGAGAACCCCTCGATGTACTTCGCCCCGAGGCCCTTCGTCTTGTCCACGGCCTCGAAGAACGTGACCCGGTTGAACGTATAGGCCATGACCGCAAGCCGCCACTCCGGCGTCTTGCCCGCGCCGGCCGCGCCCGGCCCGCCCGTCGCCGCGCAGCCCCCCATCACGAGGCCCGCCAACAGCAGCACGCAAATCGCCCGGGATTGAGACAGTCTCATTGCGGAATCCTCCGTCACCTGCTGCCCGCGACTCGAAACGCGCGGCTCTCCGCCCATCACTCGCTCGTCACGCCCAGTTCTTTCGCCGTCTTGTGGAAATACTTGATGCACTCGGCGATCTCCGGCATCGAGTTTTCCCAGTTGTGCTCGTACTCAATGGAGAAGACGCCGGCGAAGTTCTGTGCCTTCAGCTCCTCCAGCATCGCCTTTACATCGCACTTGCCCGTGCCCCAGACCACGTCGTGAGCCTCCGGCTCGCGTTTGTTCAGCGCGCTGAGGTCCTTCAAATGCAGCGAGATGATGTGGCCCTTGAGCTTCTTGAGGCACTCGAGCGGGTTCAGGTTCGAGCGCGGCCAGTGCCCTGTGTCGGCGCAGGCGCCGATCATTTCGCTGTGGCCCTTGATCGCATCGAGCACGGCCTGCGGATCCCAGTATTTCGAGTTCGGCCCCTTGGGGTGGTTGTGGATGGCCACGCGGATCCTGTATTCCTTCGTCAGCTTGTCGAGCGCGTCGAACAGGCCCGGATCGGGTTCGGCGACGATCGTGCGGATGCCCATCTTCTTCGCGAAGTCGAACACCTTGCGGGCGGACGCCTCGTCCTTGCCCAGATCAACGACGCCGTAGTTCACGAGCTTGACGCCGGCGTCCTTGAGCTTCTGCTTGACCTCCCTGGCGATCTCGTCCGGGATCTCGTGGTTGAACTTGACATCGGGCTTGTCCTTGCTGAGCTTCTGGCCGGGGTAGGCCTCGATGTATTTCAGGCCGAGCGCTTTGGCCTTGTCGATCGCCTCGAAGAACGTGAACCGGTTAAATGTGTAGGCCTGGATACCCAGCTTCCACTGCGGGCCCCTGGCTTTCTCCTGGCCCCTGGCCGCCTTTCTGGCCTGCCCGGCCGCGAACGACGGGAACAGGAACATCGCCAGTGCCGCACACGCCACGATCATCAGTCTGAACATGAAGAACTCCTCCATCTGAGTCGCTCCGAATGCCTCCGCTCAGTCCAGCACGGCCCGGTATTGTACGGTCCTCGGCGCCACCCCGCAATGGCGGGTGCTTCACGGGATGCATGGCCGTATGGGCGAAAGGGGGCAGGAACCCGTGCCGGACAGGCAGAACGCCGTGTTCACGAGAAATGGACGCCCCGACACGTTGAGCCCAGGGCAGGAAAGGTTCCCGACCCCGTCCCTGCGTGCTACGTCGTTGCCGGGCGTTGGCGGTGGCGGGCGGCGGGGTCGGCGCCTTCGATGCGTCCGAAGACCATGCGGCCGGCGCTGGTCTGGAGCACGCTGGTCACGGTGATGGGGACGGCCTCGCCGATCCTGTCGCGGGCGGCATCGACGACGACCATGGTGCCGTCGTCAAGGTAGCCGACGCCCTGGCCGGGTTCCTCGCCGGGCTTGATGATTTTCACTGTCAGGGCCTCGCCCGGCAGGAACGTCGGCTTGAGGGCGTTGGCCATGTCGTTGACGTTGATCACCGGCACGCCGTGGAGCTGCGCCACCTTGTTGAGGTTGTAGTCGTTGGTGACGACACGGCCGTCCATCTTCTTCGCCAGCAGCACGAGGCGCTCATCGACCGGCCTGTCTTCCGAGGCCCGCGACTCGACGAACTGCACGTCGATGCGCTCGTTCGTCTGGAGACGGCGGAGGATGTCCAGCCCCCGCCGTCCGCGGTTCCGCTTCATGCGGTCGGAGCTGTCCGCGACGGCCTGCAACTCGGTCAGCACGAATCGGGGAATGACGACCGGCGAATCCACGACACCCGTGTCGCAGATGTCGGCGAAGCGGCCGTCGACGATGACGGAAGTGTCGAGCAGCAGGGGGTGGGCGCCCTTGCTCTGCTTGGAGAACTCGACGTAGGGAATGACGAAACGGAAGTCGTCCTTGGTCTGCAGGATGAAGCTCACGGACAGGTAGCAGCAGATGACGCCGACGAAGATGCGGATCGTCTTGTTCAGGCCGGGCCAGTCGCGCCATCGCGGCTGGGTGATGTCCATGAACAGGTCGAGCACGCTGAGCACGCCCCAGGCGATGAGGAGGCCGACGATCAGTCCGAAGAAGACCCCGGACAGCGCCGTCAGGGACTTCTGCGGGATGAAGATGTCGATCGTCAGCACCAGCGCCCCCGCCCCCAGGGCGAGCAGCAGGACAAACAGGGCGTAGGCCCGAGCCAATTCATCACCGGATTCCGCGTAGCTCATGGCGATGCCGGCCATGATGAGCAGGAAGAACGTGCGAAGCACATAGAGAAGCATGACAGACCTCTCGAAGGAACGGTATGTATGGACTATCGATGCCGCAGTATAGCGGGGGCGGGCGGTTGCTCCAAACGGCCGCGTGGACTTTGCCGGCGGCGGGGCATACGATGGACGGCGCAATGACCTGGATCGAGGAAGCACTCGACGAGTTGCAGGCCGGCCGGCGTCCGGACGGCGCCTGGAGCTACCATGCCCTGCCCGCCGTCGGCGATCCGTCGGTGGAAGCCACCGCCCTGGCGGCGATGGCGATGGCCGCGCACGGCCGGGATGCCGCCCCGGCCTTCGACTGGCTCGTCGCCGCGCAGCGGACGGACGGGGGCTTTGCGAGCAGCCCCGCCGTGAACGAGACCAACTGGGTCACGGCGATCGCCGCCGTGGCTCTCCTTCGTGCGGGCCGGACGACCGCCGGCGAGGCGGCGGTGAACGCCCTGCTGTCCATCCCTGCGTACGTATATCCGCCGACATGGAACTCTCCCTATGGCTACGATACGTCGCTGAAGGCCTGGCCGTGGGCACCGGGCGATTTCACCTGGGTCGAGCCGACCGCGATGGCGATGCTCGCGCTGCGGCAGTCTTCACAGGCGGGCCATGCGCGGGTGGCCCAGGGTCGGCGGGTGCTGTTGGATCGCGTTGGGACCGACCCGTCGCAGGGCGGATGGAACTACGGCGAGCCGCGGGTGTTGGGGGTGAACCTTCCATCGGCGACGGTGCCGACCGCGCTGGCGGTATTGGCGTTGCGGGGCATGGACGCCGATCTGACGGCCCCCATCGCGTTTCTTCAGGGCCGGCGGGAGGCGACCTCGTCGCTCTTCTCGCTGGGCTGGGCGGCAAACGCGATCGCCTCTGTCGGGGTTTTGGACGAGGCGTGGCGTGCTGCCTTGGCGGACGTGTGGACGGCGGGTGGTAGCGGCTCCCCGACGCGAGCCGCCGCCCGGCGTGGGATGGGCACCGCCTTGGCCTTGTTGGCGGTGGCGGAGCGGACGGCGAATCCGCTGATCGTGGGGTAATCGGATGGCACGCGGACGCACAACCCGACGGGAGTTCCTGCGACAGGCGGCGGGCTTCGCCGGGGCGGCGGGAGTGGTGGGGCTGAGCGGCTGTCCGGGGGGGATTCTGCTCCCGATCAACGACGGCTTTGCGGCGACGGCGATCCTGCGGTCGCCGGACTACGGGCCGGGGCTCGTGGACGTCATCGAGCAGGGGCTTCAACTTGTCCCGCCGCCGGATGTGGCCGGCAAGCGCGTGCTGCTCAAGCCAAACCTTGTGGACCTGCCGCGGGAGGGGCGTCCCGCGGTGACCAACCCGGCAGTGATCGTGGCGGCCTCGGAGGCCTTTCGGCGGCGCGGGGCCGCCGAGGTCCTCGTTGGTGACGGGCCGGCCCTGCAGCGGGACGCATACGAGATCATCGACGCGTCGGGTCTCACGCCTTTGCTGGACGAGCACGGCCTGCCGTTTCTGGACCTGAACCTCGACGACGTGGTTCGGCTGTCGAACGCCGGCGGAACCACCGGGCTGGGCGATCTGTTTTTCGCCTCGTCGGTCGTCCATGCCGACGTGCTCGTCAGCATGCCGAAGCTCAAGACGCACCACTGGGCCGGGGCATCGCTCGCGTCCAAGAACATGTTTGGCGCCACGCCGGCGGCGGTCTACGGCTGGCCGCGCAATCGCTTCCACCTGCGCGATCTGCACAAGGTCGTCTTCGACTTGAACCGCACGCGTTCGCCGGACTACTGCATTGTGGACGGCGTGACGGCGATGGAGGGCGACGGCCCGGTCCGGGGCACGGCGAAGGACGTCGGCGTGCTGGTGTTCGGGGACAACGCGACGGCGGTCGATGCAACCTGCGCGCGCGTCATGCGGCTGCGGCCGGACCGCATCGACTACCTGCGGCTGGCAGCGGGAATCCTCGGGCCGATCCAGGAAGGGCACATTGAGCAGCGCGGCGAGGCGATTGCCGCCGTGGCGAGTCCGTTCGCGGTCGTCGAGCACTTGAACTGGCTTCGGGCCTGACGCCCTTCGCCCACGTTACTGTGCGAGGGCCGGAGTTGAACCGGCACCGTCGGTGCTTCAACTCGATGCTCTACCTGTTGAGCTACCCGCACGAATCACGAAAAAAGGGGGTGTCGGAAGCCACAACTTGGTGGATGTCAGAGGATCTTCGACCCTAGGCACCACTCTCCGTTTTGTTTCAGGTTCCACCGGCTTCCGACACCCAATCCCCTGACACCCACGCCGATACACGGTCGACACGCCCGCAGGCGATGCCGTCCTCAGTGTGTCACAGACCACCTGTGACAAGCGAGCGGCCGGCAACGATCCGGCAACCTCCGGCCTGGCGGACCGGCACTCTGCCCGTTTGAGCTACGCTCGCACATTGCCGGCGGAGGGATTCGAACCCTCATCTACCCGCTTACGGGTCGGGTGCTCTACCGTTGAGCTACGCCCGCACGTGGAAAGAAACCTCCCCGGGGCAGCGGCGGACAGTTCACCGCCGCCCCACAAAACGTCACGATTCCTGCTGTGTGCAGTATCCCCGCAGCGAGTCTCCCTGTCTCAAGTCTCGCTTCGTTCACACCAACAAAAAAGCCCTGCGTCCGTCCGGGGCCGCAGGGCTTTGAGTACGTTTGTATTCAGCCGCCCTACGGCCCCACACAATCGAACGCGATACCCTTACCGCGCGAGCACGTCGTGACCGACGTGTACGTCGCGTGGGTCCGCGTCGAAAGGCCGTTGACAAGCTGAAGGCTGCTGTTCATGGTTCCTGTCCGTCTACTCATACGAAGATACACCAGATTTTCGGCAATGTCAAGGGCTTCCCTCAGTTTTTTTCGGATCTCATCGCCGGGGCGGGAAGGGGGGCCCTTCCCGCCACGGGCCGGCGGCGGATTTCGGATCAGGTTCGGCCGTAGTGGCGGAGCTTCCAGGCCTGGTGCTGCTCGTGTTTGCGGCGTGTGCGGTCGGCCAGGGTCTCCACGCGGCGCCACGCCGACTTCCAGTCCTCGCCGTCGCGGCCCCACCCGTCGAGGAACCGCTGCAGGAAACGCAGGCGATCCGTCCGGGAGACCGCGCGACAGTGTTCGAGGCTGACGCTCAGCCGCGCGATCGCGCGCCAGGCGTACCGTGTCGGCGACGCCGGAAGGCCCCGTTGCGGGCGGAGGCCGTCGAGGTCCACGAGGCTGAGTCGCGGGCGCGTGGCGAACGCGGGGTCCCACTGGATCATGATGTTCGACGCCTTCAGATCGCGATGCGCGAAGCCGCGGGCGTCCATCCGCTTGACCAGAGCGCACAGCGACTCGATCAGCAGGCGCTTCGACCGGTACAGCGCGCGCGGCGAGAGCCGCGTGAGTTCCGTTGCGATAACGGCATCGAGGTCGTGCGCGTCGGGCAGCGCCTCGGTGATGAGCAGGCTGTCTGTCCGCAGGCCGAAGCGGCGGCGCTCGAGCACGGCGAGCGGCCTGGCGGTCGGCAGATCGCGATGGATCAACGCATAGCCCCGGCGCCACGTGCGGAGGTTCCGCGACTCCCGGAAGAGCGAGGACAGCCGCCGCGCCCACGTTCGCGCCCGCGGCCGCTTGCAGATGACCGGAAGCGGCTCCGGTCCCACCGGCAGGCTTCGCCGGCACACCATCGCCGTATGCGAGTCCTTCAGCATCTGCCAGGGTTCGTGCGCGTGCATCCACCGCAGCGGATCCGCCAGCCACGCTTCCCACTGCTTGCGGTCGAAGACGATCGACGAGGCCCGGGACTCCGCCCCGGCGTGTTTGGCGCACAGAAACACGTGGCCGCGCCAGCCGCCGGGCAGCCGCACGCGGGCGAAGTACTTGTTCGTTCGCAGGGTCCGCCGGTCGCGCTGCGCGTAGAGTTCGCGCGCGTGCTCGTCCGCCCGGCGGTCCAGCGCGGCGACAAGGTCATGGAAACTCAGGCCCAGCGGCCGGGCGTGCGGCGAGCGGTCCTGCATCGCGATGCGTGCGTTGACGTAACGCCGCAGGAACCGGATTCGCTGCGTGAGGCTCGCGTGGCGGCGGAACCACTGGTTGAGTTGCGCGAGGTTGCGAACGACGGCCAGATCCGAGACCGCCCGGCCCGTGCAGACGCCGTGCAGGTCCACGAAGATGACGCGGGGCGGCTGATCGGTGGGGGAGCCGTCGACGACGAGCAGGTTGCCGGCGTGCAGGTCCACGTGGCGGAAGCCCGACTGGTGCGCCGTGGCGATAAGGTCGGCGACGGCGGCGATGAGCCGGTTCGCGCAGCGGCGGCGACGGGCCGCGTCGGCCATGTGATCCAACTGAGACCAGTACTCGTTGAGCGGCACGGCGTCCGGCACGGCGCGGGTCAGCAGGAGGCACTGCGCTCCATGCCGCGGCGAGCAGGTGTACGCACGGGCAATCGGCTGGACCGTCGGCAAGCCGTACCGGCTCGCATACTCGGCCGCCCGCCACTCGGACAGGCACACCGGGCCGCGGAGCCACCGCTTGAACCGCGCGGGGATGTCGTCCGCGACGTAGACCTTCGCGAACACGTCGCCGACCGACGTGCGGACGCGCCAGACCTGCCGGCCGTCGTTTTCCTTGACGAGCGCGGCGGCGGGGTTCTCGGCGAGGTTGCGCCACGCCGGCGGCGCGACCTCCTCCAGCAACGACAGATAGTCGTCGCGAATGTCCCATACGCAGTGGCCGAACTGACGGCGGACGATCGTGGGGCCCGAAGGCAATCCTTCGGCCACGCCGCGCGCGCTCGCGGCCGGATTGCCGGGCAGTCCGCTCGGCGATGCAATCGTTCCCGACGCACATGTGGCGTCAAGCAAGCTCATAGGTGCCCGGTAAGAACCAGATCGCGCCCAACACGAATCGCGCGGGGCATTCTACGGCAAACCGGGTGGCCGGGCAATTACCGGCCGTCGATCGGGTGCGCGGCCGGTCCTGCAGGCGAGGCGGGCGGGAGCCTTGCAGGCCGGGGCGAATTGCTCCCCGGAGCGTGCGGTCTTGGTGGATAATCTTTTCTGCTCGTCCGGCGGAGGTTCCCGACCCCTTGCGCCTATGCGGCCGTGAAACCCAATTGACCCGGTGGGCGGCAGGGGCTACGGTCTCTCGGATGAAGCGAACCGCGCAACGTGTCGTCTGGTCGGTCGTTACGGTGTTGCTGCTGGGCCTGCTGGGCGTGGTCGTGCTGGACTACGCGACGCGGCCGGTGCTGGTCGCGGGGCCGATGCTGCAATCGGTGGGGCCGGACGGCTTCTCCGTCGTCTGGTGGACCGTCCGCGGCGGCGATGCGGTCCTGGAGGTCGATCTGCCGGGTGGGGGCGTCTCCGTCTTTTCCGGGAAGGCCGCGGGCGACGGCGGCCGGATGGTCGCGACGGCGGCGAACCTGCGTCGCGGGGCATCTCCGCCCGCCTATCGCATCCGCCAGCGCTCGCGGGCCGGGGTGCCGCGCACCGTCGCTTCGGGTGTGGGGCGGCTCGCCTCGCAATCGGACGAGCGGCTTCGCTTCCTCGTCTTCGGTGACAGCGGGTCGGGGAAGACGGTGCAATACGAGCTGGGCGAAGCGATGCCCGGGTTCGAGCCGGACCTAGTCATTCACACCGGCGATGTGGTCTACCCGTCCGGGGAGTGGCTCGACTACGGTACGAAGTTCTTCTCGCCCTACGCGGCGCTCCTTCGCGACGTGCCGTTCTATCCGTGCCTGGGGAACCATGACATGAAGACCGATGCCGGCAAGCCCCTCCTTTCCGCCTTCCACCTGCCCGACAACGGCCCCGCCGGCCTGCCGCGCGGCGCGAACTACTGGTTCGACTGCGGCCCCGCACGCTTCGTGTGCGTCGATACCAACGCGAGCGTCGAGGTTCTGGGCGGCCCGGTCGCGCCATGGCTCGAACGCGCCCTCGCGACGACGCCGGGGGCGTGGCGGTTCGCCTTCTTCCATCACCCTCCGTATACCGGGGGAAACAACCATCCGCCGGACGAGCGGGTGCAGAGCACGCTCGTGCCGGTTCTGGAGAAGGCCGGCGCGGACGTGGTCTTCTGCGGCCACAACCACTTGTACGAGCGGACCCGCGCGATTCGCGGGGGCCGCGTCGTGCCGGATGGACAGGGCGTCTTCTACGTGATCTCCGGTGCCGGCGGCGGCGGGCTCTACCGCGAGAAACCGGACCATCCGGACTACATTGCGGCGTTTGACGACCAGATGCACGGCTTCACCGTGGTTGAGATCGCGGGCGAGACGCTGCGTATCCGCCACATCAACCGGTCGGGGACCACGGTTGACGACTGGACCTACACGCGGGGGGCGGGCGGTCGCGCCGCCACGACATCGACCACGTCACCCTCGCCAGCCTCTTCGCAGACCCGGCCGACCCACGTTCCGAACACCGAAGGGTCGTGATTCATCCGGCACGGGCGGTATTGCGTCCGGCATTTGTCAATCGGATGGGCGCGCCATAAGTGTTTTCCCCGCAAGTATTTGAAGATGTTCCTGCTCGGCGGCTCCCCGGGGGCTTTCAGCCGGCGGTTTTTGCGAACGCGTTCAAGGCCTGTGCGGTGAGCAGCGTCGTTGACGCAGCCGGGCCCCTCACGGTCCCGCGGGTTTCGTCCCGGTGCGTTGCTTGGTCTGTTGGAGTTGCGCCAGCACCCTGGCCGTTGCGTCCAGCGATGCTTGGCGATGCTCCTCGATCATGCCGCATGCGTCGCGGCGCAGCCGCTCGTGCTGCTCGGCGAAAAACCGGATCCCCTCATCCAGCCGGCCCGACTGGACAAAGGCTCCGAATGCCGACAAGTAGAACCGGTGATACGGCAGCCTGTCGATGGCGAGCCGCAGGCAGCGGATGGCCTCGGCGTAGTCCGGCGTGCGGATGTGCTGCGCGGCCAGCCCACGGCTGGCGAGTCCCCACGGGTCGTCGGGCCAGACCAGTTCCAGCCGGTCGAGCCGCTCGATGGCCGCCACGACCTGCGGCGACGACGCCGGCCCGCCCGGATCGGGCCGGCGGATCAGGAGCGTCCCCACCGGGTTCCACAGGATCGGCACCCACTTGCCGGTCGCCATCAGCGGATTCACCCAGTCGGTCACCGCATCGACCGGGGGGACGTGCAGCAGCATCTCGGCATTGAGTCGCGTCGGCACGTCCGCATGCTGGAGCTGGGCATCGAGTCGTTCGCCGCGCACGTGCTGCGGCAGATCGGCCGGCGGATGAAATCGCTCAATTTCGTGGTAGAGCCTGTACATTTTCTCGTCGAAGAGGGCCTGCGAACGGCCGTCGGCGAAGACCCGGGCCTCGGGCCAATGGAACATGACGAACCCGCCCCAGACCCATTGCGTGAACAGCCGGCCGCCGAGGTGGTTCGCCCGGGCGAATGTTGTGAAGAAGCGCGGCTCCTCCGCGTCACGGACGTGGGCGAGGAAGAGTCCCTCCCGCCACGGCCGGCCCTCCGGATCCACGTATCCGATGACGAACCGCTCCCGTCCCAGCGTCAGCATGGCCAGGACGATCAGCCCCGCGATCAGCGACGTGGCCATGCGGGCGTGGCGGCGGTCAAGCGGCGGTCCCGAGCGACGCCAGACGTTCCACGCCAGCGCCGCCTCGCGGATGCGCAGCGTGACGAACTTGCACAGCACCGGCGCCGTCAGCGTGTAGAACGTCAGCACGAAGCGGAGGTGCTTTACGGCAAGGTAGCCGGCCAGAAGCACGACGAGGATCTCGCTCAGGGTCATGCCGCGCCCGGTCTGCGACAACTCGGCGTCGCCCGCCTTCCGATGGGCCAGGCTGATCCGCCGCCACGCCCAGTCGTGCAGCACGAGACCGAACAACAGGCATGCGACAACGACGCCGATGGCGATATAGAACGGCAACTGGAGTTCCAGCACGCTCTGCTTCGCCTGGGCTGGCACGGCGAGCTTGAAGGGCGATTGCCATTCGAGAATCCGCTGGAACGTTCGCGAACCCATGACGACAAAGGGGTGCGTGTAGTTCGCCCAGCCGTACGGGCTGATCCAGGCGCCGAGCGGCACACTGACGGCCGCCGCGCCGAGAACGGTCCCGATGGCCGCGGGCGACATCCGCCGCCACGCCGGATGTACGAACCGTTCCGCGATCTCGCCGGCGACCCACGCGCCGATGAGGACATAGCCGAACAGGAAGCTTCCGTGCGCGTTGCCCCACACCAGCAGGATCGGCAGCACCAGCAGCCCCCAGAACGCCCGCCCGTACGTCGCCAGCACGAGCGACAGGAGCAACAGGCACGCCAGCGTGTGCGAGCCGGTCGACGGCCGCACGTCCCAGAGCGACATCCCCAGCATCAGCCCGCCGACGGCGAAGACCGCCCCGAGCAGGACCTCCCGGCACATCCGCCATGCGCAGAGGATCAGCGCCCCGGCCATGATCAGAAGGCAGAGGAGTTTCAGCCCGATCAGCGCCGTCGGGAAGATGCGGTCGTACAGCAGATACATCAGGACGTGCCAGAGCCAGTTCTGGTTGTACCAGGTCTGGCCGGTGAACGTCCACGTGAATTCGTCGCTGACGGGGAAGTGGCTGTATCCCCGCTCGCAAATGAGCCGCCCGGCGGCCAGGCCGATCCAGGCGTCGCCGCAACCCCGCCGCATCCCGGCCGACCAGGCGACACCGACGGCCACGAGCACCGCGCCGGCGACGATCGCCGTCGCGAGCAGGGCCTTCCGGCTTCGCAACGGCGCAGCGGGCAGCGTAGACTCCGGGGCTGGTTCGTTCATGGTCGAGGCTTTCCCGCCGATACCGTGATCGGCAGGATGAAGTGTACGCCGCGACCGCCCTCCTGTCGATGCCGGCCGGCCGCGTGCTATACTGAGCGGAAAAGAGGCCGGGAGTCGGGCTCGGGAACCGGAACCGCGCATGATGCCGTCGGATTGCTTTCGGGTGCTGGGGCTGTCGGCCACCGCCTCGCGCCTGGATATCAAGCGGGCCTACCGCCGCCTTGCCCTGGAGCTTCATCCCGACCGCAACCGCGGCGACGATGCGACCCGCCGGCGGTTCGTCGAGGTCTCCGCGGCCTATCGAACGCTGATGCGGGCGGTCCGCGGTCGGGAGCGAAACTGCCAAATCGGCATCTGCCGCCAGTGCGGCCAGTTCGTGGAGGTCTTTCGGACCATCGAGGGGTACGTGTACTGCGAACGATGCATCCTGCGGCCGCAGGGGACGCGGTTCCTGCCGCTGCCGCGGATCGTCATCGTCAAGTGCGTCGGCGGGATTGTGCTGAACGCCGTTGCGGCGGCCTGCCTTCTGCGTGCGTGGTGGACGGCGGACGCGACCTGGGCGTTCGTCTCCCTGATCGCGGGTACGCTCGGTTTGATCGTGCTGGCGGCTACCGCCATCCGCATCCGCCACTGCGCCGATCCCGCGGAGACGGCGATGCACAAGCGGCTCTTTGCCCGCCAGACGAAGGCTGAAGGGTGAGCCCCGAGGCGTCACGGAAGAATCGGAAAGCCCGGATGACGAAGGCAGGGACTGGTTCGCTTCTCAACGGCCCGGCGAAGCGCGGATTCGGCCGGCGGGTCAACCGCCTTGCGACGTTTCGGCCTTTTGGTTTTCCGCTTTCGCTAGCCCAACCTTCGCACGCGGCCGGCGTCAAAGCGGCTGGCGATAGCGCCAG
>CAZUAI010000071.1:0-28627 GCA_964617875.1 uncultured Planctomycetales bacterium
CTGAAGAACAGCCCCCGCGTTAACTGGTCAGGGGGCCGTGGGAATCAAGGCTAGACGCCATCCCCTGCCGTCGGCTTCGGCAGCAGGCGCCCGGCCTGCGACACCAGCATGCCCCCGAGCATCACCGCCGCGCCGACCATTTCACGCGGACCGAGGCGTTCGCCGAGCAGCAGGTAGCCGGCGAGCGCCGCAAACACGGCCTCGAGACTCAGCAGCAGTGCCGCGTGCCCCGGGGGTGCGTACCGCTGCCCCACGAGTTGCAGCGTATACGCGATGCCGACCGAGATGAGCCCGCCGTAGAGGATCGCCCAGACGGCGGCGCGCACGCCTTCGGCCGTCGTGCGTTCGGCGGCGACGCCGATCACGAGGCTCACCATTGCCACCGTCGTGAACTGCGCGACGCCGAGCCTCAGCGGATCGGCCTGCGGGGCAATGGCTGCAATCAGCAGGACGTGAACCGCCCACACGACGGCGCACAGGATCACGTACCCATCGCCTCGATTGATCGTCAGCGGCCCGGTGACGCTCAGCAGGTAGAGGCCGATCACGGCCAGTGTGACACCGACCCAGGTGGCCGCGCCGGTCCGCTGGCCGACGGCAAGGCCGAAGACCGGGACCAGCGGCATGTAAAGGCCCGTGATGAAGCCGGCTTTGCCGGCCGTCGTGTAGACGAGGCCGACCTGCTGAAGGCTCACGCCGCCGAAGAGCAGCACGCCTGCGGCGGCCCCGCCGACGATGTGCAGCCGGCGGCGGCTCGGGCTCGACGCCGCGGGCCCGCCCGACTGCCGCGATTGCGCGAGGACGAACGGAACCAGGGCGAGCGAGCCGAGCGCAAACCGAATCCCCGTGTACGTAAACGGGCCGAGATGGGTCATGGCGGTCCGCTGCGCGACAAACGCCGCGCCCCAGAGCACGGCCGCCAGCAGCAGAAGGAGATCTGCGCGGAGGGTCGTATGCTTCATCGCGGGAGTATACCTACGCCAGCTCCGCCACGACCTCGTGAACCGCCCGCATCAGGTCGATCGACGACGGGCAGGCATCGGCGCAGATCCCGCACTTCGTGCAGCGCCGCCCCGGATCATAGCCGAGCTTGCGGTACAGCTCCGCGGCCATCTCCTTCTCGTCGTATTCGTAGGTATAGGCGTGGTAGCGGAGCAGGTCGGCGACGGCGATGTCCTCGGGGCATGCCGTGGTGCAGTCGCCGCACAGACTGCACGATCCGGCCATCTCGAGCCGGACCAGGGCCTCGAGTTCCAGCCGCGCGGCGGCGGACAGCCTGATCTTCGGCAGCTCCAGCGTGCGGCCGAGCTGGTCGGCGTTGTCCACCTTCGCGATGCACGCGTCGATCAGCCCGTCGGTCGCATGGAGCATGTACGCCTTGGCGCGCTCCCACTCGTTGACCTTCCGGCCCTCGAACATCTCGGCGAGCTTCTCCTCGCGTTCGCCGACGGCACGCCGGACGGTGCCGGACGTTTTCATCGCCACGATGCCGACGTCCTGCTTCTTGAACGCCTCCAGCTCGGGCCTGTAATGGTGGAACGACTCCGTCCCCGGGTTGACGCCGGGCATGATGAGGTCGATCTTCCAGGGGCCCTTCGCGTTGGCCTCGACGCCGGCGGCCAGCACTTCCTTCTGGTTCGTGTGCGTGCTGAAGCCGAAGTGCTTCGCCTTTCCCGCCTTGTGGGCTTTCTCGTACGTCTCCCACAGTTCGAGGCACTGGAAGATCCAGGGAATCTCGATGCCGTGGACCATGTAGCAGTCCACGCAGTCGATCTTCATCCGGGCGAGCGATTCGTCGAGCTTCCGCGCGTACAGCTCGGAGATCCGCTTGCCCAGCGGCCGCCAGTCGGGTTGCTCGCCCGTGGCCTTCGCCTTCTTGAGGCACTCCTTATGGACACCGAGGAATGCCTCACGCTCCGCCGAGCCGGGCTCGACCTCGCGGGTGATCTCGTTCTTCGCCTTCTTGTCCGTCACGCTGATCGTGATCTTGCCCTTGCCGAGGAACGCGGCCATCGCCTCGCGGTAGAGCTTCTCGACCTCGGGATCGATGCGGGCGTGGCCGGCGATGTCCGTCGCCTTGCTCGTGATCCATACCTTGTCACGCACGCTCTTCAACAGCGGCGCCATCTCGACTTCATATTCGCCGTAGCCGCGGGCCGTGTCGAGGTAGTTCACGCCACCGGCGATCATCCTGCGCAGGAGCGGCATTTCCTTGATCCAGCCCGCGACGATGCGGCCGCAATTGAAGTTCGTACGGCCGAGCCGCCGGTAGGAGAACTCCGGGTTCTCGTTGCGGTGGATGAGGTCCTTCGAGCCGGCGGGGCTCTCAGGCGATTGGCCCCCGGCCTGCGCCGTCCGCGCAACGGCACCGGCCGCAACGACGCCTACGGCGCTGGTTTTCAGAAACTCCCGACGATCGATCCGAGGATTCCGATTCGATGCAGACAAACGGCACCTCCAGTCAGGACGGCCTGCGAGCCACGGGTCCAGGTTCGGAACGGTTATTCTAGCGTGCCTTAGCCCATCGCTCCATCGGCAGCCTCACGGTCGATTCTGGACAAAACAGGGAGCCAAGTCGCTGGGCGGGCAAGGGGTGCCGGGCATGCGTTGCAAGCCGAAGACCGCGCCGACCGTGGCGGTCCGGCGGCACGCGTTGAGTGCCAAGGGTCAAGTGCTGAGTCGGGGGCGATCGAGCGAAAAGGACCGAACCGAATGCAAGGGGCCGGCTCGCCTGAGCCGAACACTCAGATTATTCCGGTTTTTCTCTTGACTCCCGCCGGCGGGGCTGGTATAGGATCGCTACTATCATTGCCATGTGGCGCCTTGGCGCGAATCGTGCCGCCGCGATGTGTCAGCACATTCAGTTCGATTGGAATGCTTCAGGCGGCAGACGGCCTTCTTGCGTGTCGTGAACGCTTTGCGTTCCGAGGGCTTTACGTAATCAAGGAGGACCTGTATGAACACGCGGATACATTCCTGCCTGTGGCCGATGGCGGCCGGTCTGTTGCTGACGGCCTGTAGTTCGCTCTCTGCGGATCCCAGCTATATCTATGGGTTCCATGACCCGGGGGGCGAAGGTTACATGGGGAGCAACAAGGGCTGGATCGTTTTCACCGAAGCGATCGGCCATAACCCGTCCGACACCTCCGGCCGGGACTACACGTCGTGGTCCAATCAGGGCTATGGGGTCGTGGTCCGCCTGAACAATGGTTACGGCTCTGACGGGACCATCCCCTATGACACGCAGTACGCAGACTTCGCCACTCGGTGCGCAAACTACGTCAGTCACTCTTCGGGCGTGCTGTACTGGATCATTGGTAACGAGACGAACCTGCCGCGGGAATGGCCCGGCAACAACAACGGCGACCCGGCGACGGGGCAGCCGATCACCGTCAGCCGCTACGTCAACTGTTACAACCAGTGTTACACGGCGATCAAGAACGTGGCGCCCGGCGCCAAGCTCATGCCGTCTCCGTCCGGTACCTGGGCGCCGCCCTACGCCGCCCAGGGCATCGAAGGCTTCCTAGACTACTGGGTGAACACCTTGAACGGAATCGGGGCCACCAAGATCGACGCGCTCGGCCTGCACGTCTATAGCCACGGCTGCGACCCTGCCCTGATCACCGACCAGACCAAAATGGGGGCCCCCTACCAGAACATCTTCTACAACTTCCAGGTATACCGGAACTACATGGGTGCGATCCCCGCCAGCATGAACACCAAGCCGGTGCTGATCACGGAGTGCGATCAAAACGTCGAATGCGCGGACGGGGCTTCGCCGCGCCACACCTGGTACAACGTCAACAACGGCTGGGTCCGGGCGGCCTATGCGGAGATCAACGCATGGAACCAGGCCAACGCTCAGAAGATCCGCTGCCTGGCGTTGTTCCGCTGGCCCATGGCCCCCGAGGGAGAGTGGACCTTCGGCATCCAGGACCGTGACCAGGTGATTGCCGATTTCCAGCAGGCCGTGGCATACGGGTATCAGTGGGGGTCCGCGCCCTCAACGTGTGTCGGGCTCGGCCCCGGCGACCCGAGTGGCAGCAACCTGTCGCTGACGGCGGCGTACTTCATCGAGTCCGGCCGGTACAGTTCGGCACAGGCAGGCTGGTATGCCATGGACGGAGCGTCCGGCACGAAATGGTGCTGCGACGCCAGCCAAACGGGCGGGACGGCGACGCTGGCGGTGGACTTGGGCTCTACATGCACGGTCACCGGCTACATTGTGAGGCACGCCCAATGGGGCGGCGAGCCGTACTACATGAACACCAAGTACTACAAGATCGAATCCTCAACCTCGATCTTCGGCCCCTGGACGGTCGAGTACGACGTCGATAACAGCTGCCAGGATCAGTACAACCGCTTTGTTTACGCCACGCCGAAGAACCTGCGGTACGTCCGGCTGACGATCACCAATCCGGGCATCGACAGTTACGTGCGAATACCGGAGTTTTCGGTTTACGGCACGGCCGGGACCCGCGACACGATCACGGTATACGCCTCGGATTATCAGGGCGGCGTCAACGCGGTGAGCAACACCGATTACTACGACACGACCAGCGGCAACAGCGGCGGGCAATACCGCTCGCAGAACGTGGATATCGAGACCTGCACGGACGGGCGTTACAACGTGGGCTGGATCGCCGCCGGCGAGTGGCTGAACTTCCCGATTCAGGGCCAAGGCAGCGGCCTGTACACGTTGTACATGCGATACGCCACACCCAACGCCGGAAGGACCTGCAGCTTCAAGCTCAACGGAACCGCGCTGACGGGCACGCTTTCGCTGAACAACACCGGGGGCTGGCAGACATGGCAGACGCTGAACGCCGGAAACGTGAACATCGGGACCGGGTGGAAGACGATCCAGTTCTACTGCAACACCGACTCGTTCAACATCCAGCGGTTCTGGCTCGTGCCGGCGTCTTCATCTCCGACGATTAACCGGTCGCCTGCGACGCTCGCACCGTCGTGTACGGTCGGCTCGAATGCCTCGAACCAGACGTTCACGGTGCAGAACAGCGGCGGTGGGACGCTGAGCTACACGATCAGCGACAATGTCACATGGCTTTCGTGCAGCCCGACCAGTGGAACGAGCACGGGCGAAACCGACACGATCACCGTCACCTACGCGACCAGCGGCCTGTCGGCGGGGACGTATAGCGGGACGATCACGATCACCGACCCGAACGCGACGAACAACCCGCAGACGATCGCCGTGACGCTGACGGTCAACCCGGTCAAGACGACTGTGGCCGAGGACTTCACCTCGATGCCGAGCTGGTCGAGCAGCTTCGACGCCAGTTGGGGCAACGCGGCGACCTGGTCGATCGTCGCCGGCGGGCAGTCGGGCAACGCCCTGCAGGCGCAGCGGACGGGTATCGGCTCGTCGGCGAAGGTGAAGGTGTACACCATCACGGCGAACGCCAGCTACACGGTGTCGGTGTACATCAAGTGTCCGAGCAGCTCGTCGTACTGGGCCGAGTGTGCCTACAAGCTGGGCAACAACACGGCGCAGGACTTCGACGCGAACGCGGGCACGTGGACGATGATCCAGAAGTTCGCGAGCGACGGGACGAACGGCAACGGAAACACATGGGTGCAGTATTCGAAGACGTTCAACAGCGGGAGCAACACGCAGATCAGCGTGGGGTTCAAGCTGGGGTCGTCAAGCGGAAACGGGCCGACGGTCCTGTGGGATACACTGAGGATCCAATAGCCGTGTGATTCGGCTCGAGCGGGGCGTCCCTCGTTTCTCCTCGCGGGGGGCGCCCCTGCAGTGGGATACCCCTGCCGCCTTACGGATGAGGCGGCGGCAAGTACGGTACGACCGGTCCGGCAGACAATCGCCCCGCGGGCTGCCGGTCGTCACAGCTCCCAGGTCCTCCCGCGGGGAGAAAGTCACCAGGTCCCTCATGAATATGGCAGTTGTCGGCAAGAGTCGCTCTCAGGCGTCCCGATCCTCGAGGCCATGGAGGTTCGCCGGACCGACCGTCCTGGCGGCGCTCGGCATGCTCGGCGCCGTCTCATCGGCCCGCGCGGCCAACCCGAGCGGCAGCCGGCTGGCACCGCACCTGCTCGGGCAGTACACCAGCGGGTGCCAGCAGATGATCCAGGCCCATCCACGGGTCATCAAGGTCCTGGGCACCATGATGGGGCCGGTGCAGGAATACAAGGCCGGCACGCCCGGCGGCAAGGTCGTCCTCCGCATCTACACGACCAAGAGCTACAATGTCGGCCAGGATCCGGCCTGGGCGGCCAACGATTTCTGGACCACGGTACTCGCCCCGCCGATCAACGCGCTGTCGCCCTCGGACCGCGCGCTGATCGACTATGTCGAAGGGCCCAACGAGGGTGACAACACGCCAACGTGGGGCTCGCTCGCCGAAGCCCAATGGTACAACACCTTCTGGGTCAATCTCGCCCCGCTCATCGGCAACGCCGGCTTCAAACCCTGCGCGTTCAGCATCTCCGTGGGCAACCCGCCGGGCGACCCGGCCTACATGAACTCGATGATCGACGCGATCGTCCCCGCGCTGCGGGCATGCAAGAGCTACGGCGGGGCGTGGAGCTACCACTCTTACACGATCCAGTACACGACGGACGTCAACACGGAACTCTGGTATTCCCTCCGGTACCGGCAGTATTACCAGCGATTCGCTCAGTATTACCCCGATCTGAACGACCTGACGCTGATCCTCACGGAGGGCGGCGTGGACGGCCAGACGGCCCCCGGCGGCCCGGGCTGGAAGGCCTACCCGCAATCGCAGTATGAGAACTGGCTTGCCTGGTTCGATGCGAGGATGATGGAGGATCCGTACGTCCTCGGCTGCACGCTGTTCCAGAGCGGCGATTTCGGCGGCTGGTACTCATTCGAACTGGAGCCGGTCGCCGGCTGGATCGCCAACCGCCTTGCGACGACGAACCCGCCGGGACCGATGATCGCGCGGTCGCCGACGACGTTGTCGCCGTCCTGCACGCAGGGGCAGAACGCGGCCAACCAGACGTTCACCGTGCAGAACAGCGGCACCGGCACGCTCAGCTACAGCATCTCCGACAACGCCACGTGGCTCGCGTGCAGCCCCGCCAGCGGCACCAGCACCGGCGAGGCCGACACGATCACCGTGAGCTACACGACCAGCGGCCTGTCGGCCGGGACCTACACGGCGACGATCACGATCAGCGACCCCGCCGCCGGCAACAACCCGCAGACGATCGGTGTAACGCTGACCGTCACGCCGGCGGGCCAGGCGGCCGCCGAGGACTTCGAGACGATGCCGTCCTGGTCGAGCAGCTTCGACGCCGCGTGGGGCAACGCGGCCAACTGGTCGATTGTTTCCGGCGGGCAAAGCGGCAACTGCCTCCAGGCCTACCGCACCGGCAACGGCTCGTCGGCCAAGGCGAAGGTGTACACCATCGGGACCAACAAGAGCTACGCGCTCTCGGTGTACATCCGGTGCCCGAGCGGCTCCGCCACGTACTGGGCCGAGACGGCATACAAGCTCGGCAGCTACAGCGCCGAGGACTTCGACACGAACGCTGGGACGTGGACGCTCGTGAAGAAGTTTTCCAGCGACGGCACGAACGGGAACGGCGACGTCTGGACGCAGTACTCGGTCGTCTTCAACAGCGGGACCAACACGCAGGTCAGCGTGGGGTTCAAGCTCGGCTCGTCGGGCACGAACGGCCCGACCGTCAAGTGGGACACGCTTCGCATCATCGAGCAGGCCCCGACGCCGACGATCAGCCGTTCGCCGGCGACGCTTGCGCCGTCGTGCACCCAGGGCAGCAACGCGGCGAGCCAGACGTTCACCGTCGCGAACAGCGGGACCGGCACGCTGAGCTACACGATCACCGACAACGTGAGCTGGCTGTCGTGCAGCCCGACCAGCGGGACCAGCACCGGCGGGACAAACACGCACACGGTCACGTACTCCACAAGCGGCCTGTCGGCGGGCACGTACAGCGGGACGATCACGATCAGCGATCCCAACGCGACGAACAACCCGCAGACGATTGCGGTCACGCTGACGGTCAACCCGGCCAAGATCACGGTCGCCGAGGACTTCGGCTCCCTTCCGAGCTGGTCATCGAGCTATGACGCGAGCTGGGGCGGGGCAGCGACGTGGTCGAGCGTCACGGGCGGCCAGTCGGGCAACTGCCTCCAGGCCACGCGGAGCAACACGGGCTCGTCGGCGAAGGTGAAGGTGTACACCATCACGCCGAACGCCAGCTACACGATCTCGGTGTACATCCGGTGTCCAAGTTCGTCGGACGCCTACTGGCGAGAGTGCTTCTACAAGCTCGGCAACTACACGGCGCAGGACTTCGACCAGAACGGCGGCACCTGGACGGAGATCAAGAAGTTCTCGAACACGGGCACGAACGGCAACGGCGATACGTGGGTCCAGTACTCGAAGACGTTCAACAGCGGGAGCAACACGCAGATCAGCGTGGGCTTCAAGACCGGTAACTCCGGCGGGACGTCGCCCACGATCAAGTGGGACACGTTGCGGATTGAGTGATGCCCCGGCGACGGACGCAGGGGAAGGGCCCCGGAGCCTGTCCGGGGCCCTCTTCTCTGCACCCGGACGGATCGGCCCGCGAGAGCTATTTCGCGGCGATTTTCGCGAGCTGCGCGACGGCGGCTTCCATCCGCCCGATGGCGTCGGCGGTGCGCGGCGTGAACGTTCTGCCACGCAGGGCGTCAAGGAACGTGCGCGTCGGCGCGAGCTGGTCGGACGTGGGCTTCCGGCCGGCGTTGTACTCAAGGGTGAGCTTCGAGAGGCGCCAGTACTGCCCGCCGGAATCGGCCGGGGCGTCGGCGTCGAATAGACGGCGGTGAAGGCGGGCGACGAATGCCGCCTCGGTCAGGTCCGGGTCCCAGGACCGCTCGCGGTAGAGGTACTGGTGGGCGAAGAAGGGGATGTTGTGCGGGTGGAAGTCGCGGGGCTTGTCGAAGCCGAGCTTGCCCCATCCCTCCCACGGATTGCCGAACCCCTGGCCGGGATCGTAGCTCGTGACGACGCCCTGGAGAGGCCGTTCGCTCGGCCGCGGCGCCTCGACCGAACCGTGGTAATCGGCCATCTTCGTGATGATGTGCCAGCGGAGGACGCTGGGGTAGAGGTCGAGCGCCTTGTCGCGGATCGGGTCGCCCCAGCACCACCACCAGTACACGCGCTTGGGATCCAGCTCGCGCATGAGCGTGAGATACTCGGCGTTGTTGAACTTGCCGATGGCGATGGCAAACTCGAAGTCCGGACGCTCCTTGAGCACGCGGGCGATCAGGTCTCGCAACGCATCGCACTCGGGCCGCCAGTTCTTGATCTCGGCGCCCTCGCCGGTCGGCTCGATGTAGAACCCGCGGAAGCCCCGAAACGCCTTGAGGTAGGCGAGGTAGTAGTCGCGCCCCCTGGCGTAGTCCTTGCCGACGGCCTTCTCGTGGTGCCAGTTGAACCAGCCGCCGCCGATGAGAAACTTCATGTCCTCGGCGTTGGCGAGGTCGATCAGGCTTTGCACGTTCTTCTCGCTCGCCAGGGCCGTGCCCGCGTACTCGCCCGTGTGCCCCGCGATGGGGAACCCGTCCAGCCAGAACCAGTTTCGGTTGAGCGTCAGCTCCGAGTGGAAGCGGAGTACCCGCTGCCACGACTCGAACGAGTCGTGTGCCGACCAGCAAGGCAGCATGTACGCGCCGCGGTAGGGAAATGCGGGCTTCATCACGACGTTCAGCGGCCAATCGATCTCGATGCTCCGGGTCGTCGCCGCCGTTCGATAGAAAAGCAGCTCCTGACAGCCGTGCTTGAGCGCCCGCGGCGTTCGGCCGTACACGACCACATGGCGCGCGCCCTCCGCCTCGTGCGTGAGGAGCTGGTAGCCTTCGTCGCCGATATCGTCGGCGGTCAGCTTCAGTCCCTTCTCGACGAGCCGCCGGAGGATCGGGGTCGTGTCCGGCGTCCCGGCCACGATGCAGTTGTCCGGCTTCGGGGCGTCCGTGGCAACGGAGATGTCCGCACCAAGAGCCTGCCGGAGGTAGCCGGAGATCGTCGAACGAACGAGTTGCGCTGCGCGGTCATCGGTCGCGGGCAGGACCAGCCGGCAAGCGGCTGTGCCGTTGCGCCACACGACCAGACGCTCGCCGGCCTGTGCGGCACGGGAAGCGAATACGAACGTCGCGAGCAGGGTCAACGATAGAATCCTTCGATGCGTCACGGCAAACCTCCGTTCGGTTACAGTTCGCTGGCTTTGTCACCGGATTTGCAGGTACCGCAGGTTCGTCCCATCATACCTACACTATCGCCCAAGCCGAACATCCTGCCAAGTGCGGCCGTGAGCCCTCCGGCGGAGGCGGGGCGCCCGCAGAACGACACCGGTTCCCGCACTCCGCCGGGCTCTGCCATTGCGCCGGGCGCCGCATCGGAGGCTGATACCTCCGGCCGCATATCTGCGGCACCTTCGGGGGCCAGGAATGTCCGCACGCGAGACGGGAGCCGTTGAATCCGTCACGCACCTGCCAGGATGGCTGCCGGACGCCCCTGCTGGCCAACGGGGCTTGCGCCCGGTATATTCGCGGCCTGCGAGTGCCGTCTTCGGTTGGTTGCGTCCGTTGTGGCGCAGGCATCTTGCCCGCATCCTGAGGCAGGCTGGAAGCCCGCCCGCCATGGGAACCGATTTGCGAGCCGAAGACGGCGATGGAACGGTGGAGGCTCATTGTGAATCGCATCGACGAGAAGTTTCGTGATCTGGCCGCCGCCGGGCGCAAGGGCCTGCTGCCGTACATCACCGCCGGCTTTCCCACGCCCGCAGCCACGACTGAGATCCTGCGCCGGCTCGATGCCCTCGGCGTCGCCGGCGTCGAGGTCGGCTTCCCCTACTCCGACTCCATCGCCGACGGCCCCGTCATCCAGACGTCGTTTACGCGAGCACTCGAGCGCGGCCTCCGTGTCGATGACATTCTGAACGCCGTCCGCGAGGCCCGCGCGACCGTCCGCACCCCGCTTGTCGCGATGGTGTCGTTCTCGATCGTCAACCGCAGCGGCGTCGATCGGTTCTGCGAACGCACGGCGACGGCGGGCTTCGACGGCCTCATCATCGCCGACCTGTCGTTCGAGGAGGCCCCGGCGGTCGCCGAGCGGGTCGCCCGCCACGGCCTCTGCCTCATCATGCTGACCGCGCCGACGTCGTCGCCACAGCGGCGCGAACAGATCGCGCGGATCTCGACCGGCTTCGTCTACTACATGTCCGTCGCCGGCACGACCGGCGAGCGCGACAAGCTGCCCGACGACCTCGTCGCAAACGTCCGTCAGCTCCGACAGGCGGGGGGCAAGCCGGTCGTCGTCGGCTTCGGCGTCAGTCGGCCGGAGCACGTCCGGGCGGTCTGCAATGTGGCCGACGGCGCGATTGTCGGCAGCGCGATCGTGCGTCGAATGCTCGACGCGGCCCCCGACGCGGCCAAGGGCGACGCGAACGCCGTCGCCGACGCCGTCGAGGGTTTCGTCCGCGAGCTGCTCACGGGATTGCCGTGATGCCGATATTGAGGGTCCCGCATGGAGCTGGAACGACTGGTTGCGGTGGCGTCGGGGCAGAAGCGGGCGGATCTGGTCCTGCGCGGCGGGCGGGTCGTCAACGTCTTCTCGCACGAACTGTATGAGGCCGATGTCGCGTTTGCCGATGACCGGATCGCGGCGGTCGGCGGTCCGTTTGAGGGCGTCGAGACCGTCGATTGCACGGGCCTGGTCCTCTGCCCGGGCTTCATCGATGCCCACGTCCACATCGAATCGAGCATGCTGTCGGTGCCCGAGTTCGCCCGCACCGTCGTCACGCACGGGACGACCGCCGTCGTCGCCGACCCGCACGAGCTGGCGAACGTCATGGGCGCCGAAGGCATCCGTTACATCCTCAGGACGAGCAAGTATGCCCCGATCCACGTGTACGTGATGCTCAGCTCGTGCGTTCCGGCGTCACAATGGGAATCGGCCGGCGCGGAGCTGAGCGCCGTGGACCTGCTGCCGTTCCTCGGCGACCCGTGGGTGCTGGGCCTGGCCGAGATGATGAACTTTCCCGGCGTCGTCGCGGGCGATCCGGAGACGCTCGACAAGCTGAAGGTGATGGGCGACCGCGTGATCGACGGCCACGCCCCGGGGCTGACCGGGCGGGCGCTGCAGGCGTACGTTGCGGCGGGGGTCCGAAGCGACCACGAGTGCATCACGCGCGAGGAGGCCCAGGAGAAGCTTCGCACCGGCATGCACGTCATCATCCGCGAAGGCTCCGCCGCGAAGAACCTCGAGCAACTTGCCGGGCTCATCACGCCGGCCAACGCCGGGCAGTTCATGCTCTGCACCGACGACAAGCACGTGGACGATCTCCTCGCCGAGGGACACATCGACCACGTCGTGCGGCGGGCGGCGTCGATCGGCGTCGATCCGCTCCTGGCGATCCGGCTCGCGACGATCAACCCGGCGCGGCACTACCGCCTGAACCATCTCGGCGCGGTCGCCCCGGGCTACAAGGCAACGATCGCCGCGATCGACGACCTCAAGACGCTCCGCGTGCGCAAGGTCTGGCGCGACGGGCAACTCGTCGCGAGCGACGGCGAATGCCTTTGCGAGCACTCGCGGTACGGCACGGTCCGCCTGACGACGCTGCGCGGCAGCGTGAACACGCACTGGCTTGAGCCGGGGCATTTCGTGATCCCCGCCCCGGCCGACGGTCGCACGCACGTCCACGTCATCGAAGCCGTCGCCGACCAGGTGTACACGAAGCGGTCCGTCGATGCCGCGGCCGTGCGCGACGGGCAACTCGTCGCCAATCCCGCGCGGGACCTCGTCAAGCTCGCGGTGATCGAGCGTCACGCGGCAAGCGGGCGCATCGGGCTGGGTTTCGTCCGCGGCTTCGGGCTGAAGCGCGGCGCGATCGCCTCGACCGTCGCACACGACGCCCACAACCTCGTCGTCGCCGGCGTCGATGATGCCGATATCCTCGCGGCGGCGATCCAGGTCATCAAGATCAAGGGCGGCCTGTGCGTCGTGGCCGACGGCCAGGTGCTGGCCGACCTCCCCCTGCCGATCGGCGGTCTGATGAGCGATCAGCCGGCGGCGGACGTTGCCCGGCGGCTCGACGCCGTGGAGGCCGCAGCAGCCAGTCTCGGCTGCACGCTTGCCCGGCCGTTCTCGACGATGTCCTTCCTGAGCCTGTCCGTCATCGGCTCGCTGAAACTCACCGACCACGGCCTGATCGATGTGGACCGGTTCCAACCGATCAGCCTGATTGCCGGATGATCGTACCGAATTCGTCCGTTGTCCGTGGTCAGCGGCCCCGGTTCTTCCGTTACCGGGTCACCGTCATCCCCGCGCAAGCGGGCGAGACGTATCGCCGCTCTACCGCGCCTCATCAAACGGGATCGACCACGTACAGCGGCCGTCGGGAAGGGTGACTTCCTGTGCCCACAAACGCCCGCCGATATTCGTCAGCTTTGCCGATGTCGGCGCCAGGGGGAAGTCAAAGTGCGGCTGCCACCCCTCCGGCACGTACACAAACGCCCGCCCCGCCATCCCGGCTGCCCGTCTGTATTCGCCTGATAGCGTCTTTGCCGTGCCGTCCCATTTCATCCGCTCGATTTCGTGATACCCCTGCAGTACGTGCATGTCCGTGCCGATCACCTGCGGCCGGTCCAACGGACGGCGGATCGACAGGATCCGGCTCGTGTGCGGCGGCAGCGTCAGCGCGACACCGCCCCGGCGCACGCCGAGGAACTCCTCGCGCCAGAACTCGAACACGAGCATATCGGCATCGGACGGCAAACCCAACGATGCGAAATCGACCGCCCGCTCCTCCGGCTGCTCCTCCAGGTTGAACAGCCCGACGATGTCCCATTCGTCCGCCGCCGTCCTGCAATGGATGTGCCACACCGACGGGTTTGCGCGGCTCCACAGATCCACCGGACGCATCGGCGGGCAGCCCGGCGGCAGGCACTGCTGCATCATGCGGATCCGCGACGGCGGCAGGTACTGGAACTCGTCGCTGAACGAGATGCTGCATCCGGCCAGCGTCATCATTGCCAGTCGCACGCGCACCTCTTCGACGTCGGCCTGCATCCGTACGCTCATGTCGCACACCTCGCGGTGGTACAGCCGGTCGTGGATCCAGTAACCGGCCGCCAGCGACCGCACGTTCGTCCGCAACACG
The DNA here is from genome assembly GCA_964617875.1 of uncultured Planctomycetales bacterium. Classification (GTDB taxonomy): domain Bacteria; phylum Planctomycetota; class Phycisphaerae; order UBA1845; family PWPN01; genus CAZMVY01. The sequence continues at coordinate 14,179 of CAZUAI010000071.1, forward strand.
TCAAACCGGCCCGGCACGCCCGCGTCGAGCGTGTCCACGCCGCCGTACGCCCCGTCGGCCAGACCCGCCGACAACAACGGCGGCGTCTGACAGTAGCGGATCTGCGCGCTCGCGCCGGCCCCGCGGCGGATCGTCTCCATCGCACGCCTCAGGTTCGACCAGCCGGGCGTTGCCTTGGGGTCGCTCTGCCGGAAGTGCTCGCCCCCGGACGCCGCGATGAAATCGATCTTGTAGTAGCTCACGCCCTCGGCCGTCAGCCGCGCGAACGTATTCTCGAGATGCCGCGCCGCCGCCGGCTTCGTCACGTCCAGCTCATAGCAGTTCGGGTTCGGCTTCCAGTACCATTTCCAGTTCACGAGCGGCCTGCCGGCCCCGTCCTTCAACATCCAGTCCGCCTGCGTCTCAAACAGCCTGCTCGTCTCCGCCACGTCTGTCGGCGCGATCCACACGCCCAACCGCATGCCGTACCGTGATTGCAGCTCCTTCGCCAGCCACGGGAGTCCGTGCGGGAACCGCTCGTTGACGACCCAGTCACCCGTGACATCGCCCCGCTGCCAGCCGTGGTCGAGTTGGATAATCTCCATGCCCAGCGGCTTGAAGTGCCTCGCGGCGATCTCCGCGTTCGCCAGCACGAGATCCTCCGACATCGCCATCCGATGCGCGTACCAGCTGCACCAGAGCGACATCGGCTTCGTCCGCACGGGCTCCGGCGCAAAGGCCGCCGCCGCGTCGCCGTACCGCTCGAGCGCGGCATAGGCATCGCCGTGGACCGACAGGTATACGGGGTCAAGCTCGATCGATTCGCCGTCGCCGAGCCGGCGCCCCAGGAAGCGCTGCCGCGCCAGAAGAACCGATCCTCCTTCGTAAGCCCGGACGCGGGCGACCAGATCCGGCCGTGCCTCCTTTGCCGTCAGATACCCGAAAGCCAACCCCGCCGACGGCGACCGGTGGGCCAGCGTCAGGATCCCCGTGCTGCTCCAGCCGCGGTCCACGGCCGGCGCATCCTCGCGCGCCCACGGCGTGCAGAGCAGCTCGGAAATCCCCTGGATCCATACGGCGGCCGGCGCCTCGGCGACATGACCGACGAACCACCAGCCCCTGTCGCTTTCGGATAGATCCACGAGACAGACCGTGCCCAGTGAAATGTCACCGTTACCGGCGTTGGTAATCCGCCCCGACACTGTGACAGTCGGCCGCCCGTCGTAAACGCGCAGGATTCGCTCGACACGGACCGCCCCGTCCCATGCCTGGCGGATCTGCCGACCGGGGCCAACCTTGTCGGCGAACGGCGCAGCGTGGGCGACGGCCCTGCGGAGCGGCAACGCCTTGCCGTCGATCTCGACAGACAGCCGCACGCGATGCAGGGCCGCCGCCGTCGCCCCCGTCCATGCGGCGTCCCACGCACCGTCCGACTCGTCGAGCGTGACGGCGACGTCACGGTTCAGGATGCGCACGAACCCGCCATCCCGCAGGTCGAGGACCGCGTTGCCCGCGCCGGCTTTCCGGGCGACCTCGCGCGCCTGCTCCAGGGCCGCCTCGCGCGACGGCCACACCTTCGCGATGCGCTCGTCGCGCTGCCGTTTGACCTCGGCCGGACTGAGCGGCGGACCATAGACCTCGACCTCGTAAACGTCCGTATTCGGGGACGGCCCGCCGGACCGCGTGATCAGCAGCCGCACGGCCGATGTCTTCACCGGCGGCAGCGTGACCAGCCAGCTTCCCGACGCGGCGTCTTTGACGGCACACACGGTCCGGAAGCCCCGGGGCGTGCCGGCATCGGCGACTTGGGGCACCACGGCCTCCGCCAGCTGGACCAGCGCGTCGATGACGCCGTCGTTGTTGACGGCTTCGCCGAAGACGGCGATGGCGGTCACCTCCTGAGCCCCGCCGGCCAGTTCGAGTGTAATCCACTGCGGCGCCGCCTCGCTCGGCTCCACGCACGCGACCCACTTCGTCTGCCGGTTACCGTCGCACGCCCGCGACGGCGAATAGCCGCCCTCGGCGGCGGCGAATTCGGACGACGCCGCAACGGTCGCCACCGGCAACCGCCGCAACGCCCCCGCGTCCCACTCACGAGGGATCGGACGAACCGTACTTGACGCTCCGGCGGCATCCGCCCCAAGGGCCAACATCGCCAACCAAGTCAGACACCCACTCATTGTGCGCCTCTGTGTCGCCGCACGCCGCGTCAAAGGACTCGGCTTCGTGCATCCGCACCGCTGGAGTATGCGAGACCACGACAATTGTCGTCAATCCAGTTGCGAAAACAACGGCGAACGGCTACCCTGACGTGAATAGCGTTGCGGGCGTAGCTCAGCAGGATAGAGCGGCGGTTTCCTAAACCGCAGGTCACAGGTTCGAATCCTGTCGCTCGCGTGCTCCGGAAATCACGCCGAACGCTGGATTTATCGCACGTGCCTGCGTCGGCCAGCGCGGCCTGGAGGGTTGCCCGAACCCGGTAGTTTACCGGATGTCGGAAGACCGAACGGGGTCCGCAAGGCCCACGAAGGACGCCCACGCCCCAACGCGCAACCGCGAAGGAATCGAGGTAACGTAATTCAGGGGGCCACGGGGAAGGCCGTCGTAACGCTGAAGGCCGCGACTACTGCCTTGGATGGTGCGCCGCGCCGCGGTTTATCGGAACGTCTTGAAATCCGTCGAACCGAAGCGGTGATTCACTCGCGCGGTCGGTGGCCCGGGTATAATCAAGTGTAGAGCGATACTCTCCTCGGAAAGGAACTGGACGGAAGCCCTTCCTACGATTCTGTTCCGGGCTGGAGGGCCGGGAGGTGTTGATGCGTTTCGTGCGGATTCGCCAGTCGGTCGTTTCACAGGTGCTGGTCATTCTGACGTGCATTGAGGCCGCCCTGCTCTGCGGCGGCTGCCCTTCGGATGGCGGGGATGGTGGCGGCCTGCCGGGCGGGGTCGTCACCCTCACGGTGACGGTCACACCGCCAGGTGCGGGCACGCTCACCCTTTCGCCGCAACGCGACAGCTACATGGTTGGCGATACGGTCTCGATCACCGCGACGGCCGGCAACGGCTATCAGTTCGATCGCTTCGAGGGGGACGTGAGCGGCACCGGCAACCCGCTCGTGGTCACCCTCGCCGGCAATACAAGCGTCAACGCCGTGTTCGTGCAGACCGGCACGGTGCGGCCGGAGGTGTCGGAGCGTGCCAAGGTCCTGACCGACGAGATTGCCCTTACGGTCACCGGAGCGAATCAGGTCCGGCTGACCGGTGCCGGCATCCCCCTGCTCACGCCGGGCGACGTCATCGTCCATGCCGCGACCGGCACGATCGCCCGCGTCAAGTCCGTCAGCGCGGTCAACGGAGCCACGCTGCTGCAGACCGCTCCGGCCTCCCTCACGGACATCATACGGCGGGCCCACATCGAGCTGAACACGGCGAAGCTGCAGACGCAGGCGCGGCCCGTGCGGGTCGCAGATAAGCTGAACACCCGCATGCTCGGTTTCGACATAGAAGACGGCGCGGTGGTTCTCGACCTGTCGGGGGCGGATATCGATCTGGAAGACAAGGCCACCGTTTCCTTGACCAACGGCACGTTCCGCTTCGCACCGACGTTCGATCTTGTGCTGGACATCGATGATTTCCGGGTTCAGCGCTTCAAGCTGGTGGCCACGGGGACCGCCCAGTTGAACCTGGACGTGGACGTGGCCATCAGCCGGGTCAGCGATTGGATCGAAAAAGAGATCACACTCGCCGAGACGGAATTCCTGCGCGGCGTCGTCATGGCCGGGCCGATCCCCATTGAGTACGTCTTCTTCGTGAAGCTGAAGCTCGGCGCCGCGGCCTCGTTCGGCGATATCGGGACGATCAGCGGCGGGTTCGATATGAGCGCAAGCCTTTCGGCCGGGGCCGAGTACGTTGCGGGCGGCTGGAGCCCGGTGGGCGCGTTCCATTTCGACGTCAACCCCCATCTCCCGGGCATGACGGTCCACCCCGTCGAGGTGCAGGTGTACGCGAAGCCCGAGTTCGGTGTGAAGTTCTATGAGATCGTCGGCCCGTCGATCTCCTTCAAGGATTACGCCAAGCTCGTAAGCGACTACCGGCACGACCGCATCGGGGCCGAACTGGTCAAGGGAAGCGAGGTCAGTCTCAACTTCGACCTGAGCGTTCCCAGGATCGATGCCGCCTCGCTCAGCTACAGCAAGGTTCTCTTCGACGAGAGCTACGTCATGCTGGCCCGGTTGGCCTTTGCCACCGATCCGGCGGGCCTGGGCACCCTCTCGTGGAGCCCTCAAGGCTGGCTCGGCTCCGACCTCTTCTGGTACATCGATCCCGTTACGGTCACGGGCACGCCCGGCGCGGGTTGCCGGGTGGCCGGCTACGGCATCGACTACCTCTGCCAGGACCGGAGCCTGACGAAGTCCGGCGACGACGTCCTCCGCAACGAACCGATTGACGGATCGAAGCTCATTACGGCGTATTTCGTGCCCCTGGCCGACGGCGATGACTGGGTGGGCTCGGGCAACACGACCACCCCCGGCCCCTACGTCGTCAACACGCAGGTGTTCCCGCCGGAGGCCGGCAGCGTCGTGCTCTTCCCCCGCCGCTCCGGATACAAGAGCGGAGACAAACTGCTGGTCGAGGCCAGGCCCGAATACGGTTTCCGCTTCCATCACTGGGAAAACGCGCTGGAAGGCACGGCGCCCGTGGAGCGTCTTACGGTCTGGGGCAACAAGACCGTCCGCGCGGTGTTCGAATCGGTCGTGCCGCGGCTGCTGAAGGTGCCGCAGGACTACGGCACCATCCAGGCGGCGATCAACGCCGCGACCTACGGGGACCAGATCATTCTGAACTACGGCACCTACAGCGGCGACGGCAACCGCGATCTTGACTTCCAGGGCAAGCACCTGACCATCACCGGCCAGTCGGCCGAGAGCACGATCATCGACCTGGGCGGCAGCGCGACGACACCCCATCGCTTCGCCGAACTCTGCGATGTCAAGGGGCAGGTGAACCTCGCGAACCTCACCATCCGCAACGGCTATGCCGGCAACGCCGTCCGCTGCAACACGCCGAACTACGTCGGCGGCGCGATACGCGTCATGGGCAGCGCGAGCCTCTTTGCGGCACACTGCGTCTTCGAGAACTGCCGCGCCACCGGCGGGGGCGGGGCCATCTGGTACGGCGCGCCGCTCAGCGGATTCTCGCCGGTGCTTCACATCTGGGGATGCCGCTTCACAGACTGCTCTTCCGACGACGGCGGCGGGGCCATCTGCGCCCAGAACCCCGCGAGCTACATCGACTCGACCGTGAAGATCGAGGACAGCACATTCACGGGCAACGCCGGCAAGTACGGCGGCGCGGTCTACAGCCCCGAACTGTACGGCGCGATCACGATCACCGGCTGCCAGTTCTCGTCAAACCGCGGAAGTCAAACCGGCGGTGCCGTGTACGTAGCCCGGACCTCCGACACGGCGATCATCAGCAACTGCGCATTTACCGCGAATACCTGCACGTCTGCGGCCGGCGCCCTCTACTGCGAGGGCAATGTGCTCGGCAACGGCGGGGTGATCCACGTGACCAACTGCACCTTCTCCGGCAACACCGCGAAGAACCACGGCGCCGTCAGCACGGGCCCCTTGAGCTACGAACGCGAGCGGGTCAACGTCGAGGGCTGCCAGTTCACCGGCAACTCGTCCACCGCGGACAACGGAGCCCTGTACCTGGCCGCCGGAACGGTCATGCGCAACTGCACGTTCGCGTCAAACACGTCCGCCAGCGACGCTGGGGCCGCCACCATCCGCGGCCTGGCTGCCGATTGCGTCTTCACCGGGAACACCGCCGCGAAAAACGCCGGGGCGGTCGTGCTGGACCCAGGCGGCCTGCTCAGCAACTCGAGCTTCACTGGGAACACGGCCGGCATGTGGGGCGGCGCGGTCTGGATTTCCTACGCCTCCGTGCCCGCGGAGGCCGGAACGATCTCGGCCTGCTCCTTCGTGAGCAACAGCGCCAAAGGCGCCGGGGCGATCAAGGCCCAGGGCGGAACGATCCGGAACTGCACCACCGTCAGCGACAATCTCGCAACGTACTACGGCGGCGGGGCGATCAGCGCCCGCCTGAGCGAGATCACCAACTGCGTGATCAGCGGCAACCGGGCCCCGCAGGCCGAGGGTGGCGGGCTGGTTTCCAATGAGTGCTTTGTGTCGCAGTGTACGATCACCGGCAATGCGGCCGGCGGCAACGGCGGCGGCGTGTACGATCATGACTCCACGATCGTGCATTGCAGCATCACCGACAACTCCGCGACGAACGCAGGCGGCGTCTGGTGCAGCGACACGCAGCTGGGCAACAATACCATCGAGTACAACAGCCCGAACAACTGCGCCTCCGGCGGGGATGACAGCTGTTGCGGAGGATGAGCGGCAGCCTCGACGCCTTCCAATACGACAAATCCGTGCGGCCGTGCCGTCGAGGACGGATCTTGTTATGATTTGGTTACGCGTCGTCGAATGCACGAGAAGCATGTTCATGAACCGCATCGTCAACATCTGCCGGATTCGCAGTGGCTTTGGGATCCTGGCGCTGGCTTCGATCGCTTCGTGTGGCGTTGTCCCAGGACCGGCTTCCCCCCTGCCTGATTCGGCCGCTGTTCGGACGGTGATCAAGGATATCTACAGCCTCGAGGGGCAATCGCGGATGGTCTTCCTGGGCTGTGAAGATGACCAACTTGGGGATGGGGTAATCACCGGGGCATCAAGCGAACTCGAAAACGACCTGCGCGTCATGGTGAGGCTTGAAAGCGAAGCGGCCTACACTGATCCGGACTTGCCGCTGTTCACACCAGTATGGCCTCAGACGGGGGAAGCCGGCGTTGTGTTTCGCCTTGGCCGCTTTCGCCAGCAACAGGATGGCTCCCTGGGCGTTTCCGTCTGGTGGAACCGATCCTGTGGCGAACGGGGTAGCGTGGACTACACGTTGGTGCGGTCGGGCGAACAGTGGGTCATCGCCGCTCGGCAGCCCAAGCCGGACATCATGGGCTGCTATTGACGACCCGGTAATCTGTCAGGTTCCGGTGTCCATGCCCCACACCGTTCTGTACCCCGCTTGCCCGATTCGCGGTATAGTGCTCGCGACCAACGAGGGCCCAATAATGAACGCGGATTCTTCAGATTCAGCGCGGCGCGACCTGACGCGAAGGCGGTTGCTGGGCGGCGGCATGGCGGCGGCCGGGGCTGCCGCCGTCGGGGCGCTCGCGGCGAGCGGACCACCCGGCAGAGCGTCTTCGCAGGATCCCCTCACTCCGTCCTCTTCCCCGGCCGGCAAGAGGGGCACGGCAGAAGGTCCCGCGTCGACCGTGCGGCCAACGCCGGCAGCGCCGCCCGAAGCCGCGGTCGGCGCTGCGCCGCCGTTCGCGATCAGCGGCGTCGTGCCGAGGATCGGTGTCAGCGCGGGCCTCAAGGGGCCGCGAAGCGAAGCCGGCATCGGCGCCCTGATGCCCTGGGGCGATCGGCTCTGGTTCATCTCGTACACATCCCACACCTCGACCACCGGCAGCGGCACGGGACTCTACTGGGTCGACGGCGACATGGCCGCACACAAGCACGCGGCGTCCGTCGTCGGCACGTACGCCAACCGCTACATCCATGCCCCCTCCGAGCAGATGATCATCGGGCCACACATCATCGACGCCGACAACAACGTCCGCACGATCCGCGAACTCGTCGATTACCGACTCACCGCCACGATGGCCCATCTCCACGATCCGAAGAACAAGGTCTACATGCTCGGCATGGAGTCGCACCTGTTCGAGGTCGATGTCCGCACGCTCGCGGTTCGGCTGCTGGCGACGCTTGATGAACGCTTCAAGCTCCCGTCCGGCTACCGCCCGCACTACAAGGGCGGCTTCACGGCGGGCGACCGCGTCATCATCGCCAACAACACCTATTTCGAACGCGACGAGACCGAGGGTGTGTCCACCGGCGGCCGTCTCGCCGAGTGGGACGGCAGGGGCGAGTGGCGCACCCTGGAGGACACCGCGTTCTGCGACATCGCCGGCATCCCCATGGGCGACCACGCGAACGCCTTTGCGATCGGCTGGGACCGGGCGTCGGTCATTCTGTGCGTGCTCAACCGCGGCCAGTGGACCCGCTACCGCCTGCCGAAGGCCAGTCACTGCTACGATCAGGCGTGGTACACCGAGTGGCCCCGGATCCGCGAGGTCGAGACGGAGCGGTTCCTCATGGACATGCACGGAATGTTCTACGAGCTGCCGCGCCAGGCGTACGGCGGCCGTGTCTGGGGCATCAAGCCCGTCTGCCAGCACCTGCGGATGGTGCCGGACTTCTGCTCCTGGAAGGGCTTTCTCGTGCTCGCGGGCAACCAGAATACCGCGTGCACCGGCAGCTACCTTGTCGGCGAGCCGCAAAGCAACCTGTGGTTCGGCAAGACCGACGACCTGTGGTCCTTCGGCAGGCCGCAGGGCTGGGGCGGCCCGTGGCAGCAGACAAGAATCGAGCCCGGCGAGCCGTCCGACCCGTACCTGATGACCGGCTTCGAGCACAAGTGCCTGCACCTGACCCACGAGGGCCCCGGCCCGGTCACGTTCGCGATCGAGGTCGATTTCCTCGGCAACGGCACGTGGAGGGAATACGCCCGCGTGACGGTCAAACCGAACGGCTACGAGCATCACGAGTTTCCGACGGGGTTCGGCGCCCACTGGATGCGCCTGACGGCGGAGCAGGCGTGTACCGCCACGGCGCACTTGATCTACGCCTGATTCCGCCTCGTGCGTGCTCCTCACCTTGCCAGCTGGCCGTCGGGCCGGTAGCAGCCGTACTTGCGGACCGTCTCGATCAGGGCGGCCACGTTTTCCGGGGGCGTATCCGGCGACAGCACAGCACCGGGGCCCACGATGAAGCCGCCGTACGGCCCCAGGATCTCGATCGCCTCGCGGCACCGCGCTTCCACAAGGGCATCGGTCCCGCGTTGCATCACCCCCGCCGCGTCGATGCCGCCGGCGATGACCGTCCGTCCGCGCATCGCCTCCTTCACCTCGCGGAGGTCCTTGTGCTGATCCAGGTCCAACACGGCGGCCCCCGTGGCGGCCAGGTCAGACAGCACCCCGCCCGCGTCGCCGCACGTATGGAGCACCGCCGCAAGTCCCGCCGATCTCGTCACACCGCAGAACCGCCGGAGACGCGGCAGCACAAACCGCCCGTACCGAGCGGGCGAAACCAGCTGCGGCCCCAGTTCACAGATGGACGCCGCCCGTGCCCCTGCCCGCTGCAAGGCCGCCGCGAAGCGCACCAATGCGTCAAGACAGAGGTCCAGCAGCGAATCAAGCCGGGAATGATCACCGGACTCGCCGAGTTCGGCGAGGAAGCGTTCATATCCCAGAAGCGTTGCGGCCAGAGCCGCGGGCCCCGGCCCCGCGCAGCCGACAAGAAAGACGCGGTCGCCAAGCTCACGGTGAAGCATCCCGACGGCGCGAAGCACCTCGCGCAGCGGGGCGCTTTTCTCCGGGTCCGGCACGTGCAGCCGGACTACCTCCCCGGTGGCCTCGATCGCCGGCCGCAGGACCGGCGTCAGGCCACCGCCGCCCTCCCCCACCTCGCATCCCATCGCACGCGCCAGCGACAGGCCGTCGGCCTCGACCACGACCATGTCGTGCTTGAAGCACCGCCAACTGAGCAGGTGCGCCGCCGCGAGCCGCTCGCCGTCCACCACGCACCGGGCATACGGATAGCCGGCGGCCTCCGCCGCCATGATCGAATCGTGCAGCTGGGTCGGCACCCGGTCCGGGATGCCGCCGGCAAGCACCGCCATGCATCGTTCGAGCGACGTCATCGTCCCGCGGACGTGCCTAACGGCAGGAGCTTGATGTTCTTGTACCAGCACGGGCTGCCGTGGTCCTGCAGGCCGATGTAGCCCGTCCGTGGGAAGTCCTTGTAGACGATGCCTGTGAACTTGTGCGCCGTGCCGTCGGGCCGTTTGCCCGGCTCCGTGAACTGGTCCAGGTCCATCTGAGTCACCAATTCGTCATTCAGTTCCACGGTGATCCGGTTGCGGTCGCAGACGATCACGATGTGGTTCCACTGGCCGGCCGGCTTCATGGCGTTTTTCGTCGGCCTGGCCAGATCGTAGATCGCGCCCGTGTCGTGGTAACCGGCACCCGTCGTGTCGTCGATCGCCACCTCCAGCCCGTTGAAACCGACGTCCCAGCCGGGCTTCGGCGTCAGCGAAAACGTCCGCAGGAAGATCCCGCTGTTGCAGTTCCTGGAGATCTTGAAGTCCATGGACCAGATGAAGTCCGTCCATTGCTTCTTGTGGACCATCATGTAGCCGCCGCAGCCGTGCGGCTGGATCGCGTGATCCTCGACGGGCACCTTGCTCGGCTGCTGCCGGTCGGTCATCCAGCCGTCCAGCGTTTTCCCGTCGAAGAGGAGTTGCCAGCCGGCCGCCTTCTCCTCGGCGGTCAGCGTGTTGTCTGGCGCGATGGGCCGCACGCGGATGTTCCGGTAGCGGGCGAAGCCCTTCGGGAAGAAGTTGCCGCCGTGAACCTGCAGCCCGATCCTGCCCTTGTCCGGCAGGCGTTTTTCGGTATCCGTCCACTCCATCACCTTCACGCCGTTGATCCACGTCGTCATCGTCGGTGGATTGCCCACGATGCGGGCCCGCAGGTCATTCCACTGGCCGTGCTTCCAGAGCTTCTTCCACTGCTCCGGCGTGAACGGGCAGGGAAACTTCGGGTAGTCGAGGACCTTGATCGCGTCGGGCGTCGCCAGCATCTGGAAGTTTCGCGCGCCGAAGCCGCCGATGCCCTCGCCATAGACGCCCATGAGGTTCCCGTCGATGTGGTAGTCGATCATCGCCTGGTAGCACCTGCCGTCCTCCGTGCTGCGGAGGAAAAGGCCGCTGTCCAGCGTGTAGTCGTTGTTCATCTCGAGCGCAACCTCGAAATCGCCGTACTCGGTGTTCGTCACGACGATCCCGCCGTTGCCGGGCTTGTCCTGCGACCCGACGATCGCCCCATCCTCGACGACCCATCGCCCCCCGGTTCCGTGCCCGGTCTTCGAGCTGACGTGCCAGCCGTCGAGCGACTTGCCGTCAAAGACGGGCACCCAGCCCATGCGTTTCTCGTCCGCCGTGATCCTGCCGTCGCCCGCCATGCAGGGCGCGCCCCACAGGCACGCCGCCGCAAATGCCATCATCGTTCTCATGGTTTGTTTCTCCGACGATCCGCCTGTCGTTCAATCTTCGGAAAAGGCCGCGTCAAATGCCCGGCTGGACGGCGCAAAGTCCAGCCGCCTCACGAACGCGCACGCCTCGGCCGCGCCGTGCTCCCGGTCCATGCCGCTGTCCTCCCACTCGACCGACAACGGGCCCTGGTAGCCCACCTCGTTCAGCGCACGGATGATCGCCTCGAAATCCACGGAGCCGCGGCCGAGCGAGCGGAAGTCCCAGTAGCGGTCGGGGTGGCCGAAGTTCAGGTGGCCGCCAAAGACACCGGCCCGCGTGGGCCTTGGCGACCAGTAGACGTCCTTCATGTGGACGTGGAAGATCCGATCGCCGAACTGGCGGATGAACGCCACGTAATCCACACCCTGGTAACCGAGGTGGCTCGGATCGTAGTTGAAGCCGAAACGCTTGTGCCCCTTGATCGCCTCAAGGGCCCGAACGGTCGAGGAGATATCGAATGCGATCTCCGTCGGATGCACCTCGAGGCCGAAGTACACATCCTCGTGCTCAAAGACGTCGAGGATCGGCTTCCATCGCTTTGCAAAGTCCTTGAACCCGGCCTCGATCTGGTTCGGCAGCACGGGTGGGAACGAATACAGCAGGTGCCAGATGCTGCTCCCCGTGAACCCGTTGACCACGACGCGCTTGAGCGTCTTACGAATGTTCGCCGGTGCCGCCTCAAAGAACCGTCGGGCCGCCCGCGCCGTGTCCATCATCTCGGCGGCGGCGCGGTGCCGCACGCCCTCGGGCTTGCCGTCGCCCCAGACGTGGGGCGGGACGATTGCCTTGTGCCGGGCGTCCACCAGATCGCACACCGCCTGGCCCGCGAGGTGATTGCTCAGCGCGAAGCAGTCCAGCTTGAACCGCTGCAACTGCTGCCACTTCCGCTTGCAGTAGTCCTTGTCCTCGAGGGCGGCCTGCACGTTGAAGATGTCGCCCCAGCAGGCAAGCTCCAGCCCATCGTAGCCGAACGCCTTGGCCTTCCTGCACAGTTGCTCGAACTTGAGGTCGGCCCATTGTCCCGTACACAGGGTGACCGGTCGCGCCATGGTCATACCGTCCTTTCGTGAGTGGACATGGAATATCATCCCGGCCGGCACGTCAGCCGGCGTATCCTCCAGCTCTTGAACCGGGTTCACGTCGCACCCGTTTCCCTCACGTCAGCCCCGCGGACGCCATCGCCTCGCCCGGCCCACGGCCCTCGTGGATGACCGCCTTCATGGCCCGCACCACCTCGGTGATCCGCTCATGGCCCCACACATTCCGCCCCACAGTCGCCCCGCGGGCCCCGCTCTCGACGACCTGGCTCAGCATGCGCAAGGCATCCTCGAGCGTAAGTGCCTGCGGCCCGCCCGCCGCGACGACCGGTACGGTGCAATCGGCGACGATCTGCGCGTACGCCTTGACGTCGCCGCAGAACGGCACCTTCACCACGTCCGTCCCGCATTCCAGCGCGCAGCGGACGGCCCAGGCGATGTCCTCGGGGGTGTACGAGATCCGCACCCTGCCGCCGGAGAAATCCCGCGGATAGATGTGCGTAATCACGGGCATGTCGTACTTCGCCGCGGCCTTCACACAATCCGCGATCGTCCGGAGGGCCTGCCCCTCGGTCGGCCCGCGAATGAACGCCGCCACCGCAAAGGCGTCCGCGCCGAGCCGCACCGCGTCCTCCGGGTCCGCCACCTGTTCGCGTGCCGAATCGTCAGCCCGGACCATCGTGCTCTGCAGCACCGCCGGCACCTTGCCCGCGTACGGCTGCCACGCCGACGCCAGGATGCCCCGGTGCATCGTGACCGCGTCGGGCATGCCCGCGACAACCGCCGCGAGCGTCTGCCGAATGTGCGCGAGCCCCGGCGGCAGGCCCTCGCTGTAGCCCAGCAGATGATCCACGGCCACCGAGCACAGCCGCCCCGACGGATGCGAAAACAACCGACCCAGCCGAATCGTCTTGCCGATACCCATCACACGCACCGCTCCTGCAGGAATGCCTCCACCACCGTCCGCGTCGGGATCCCCGTCTGCCCGCCCGGTCCCGTCGCTTTCAGGGCCGCAGCCGCCGACGCGAACCGCACCCGCTCCGCAAGCTCCAGTCCGCGTGCCAGCGCCGACGCGTATGCCCCGTGAAATACGTCGCCGCAACCCGTGGTGTCCACGACATCCACCGCGTATGCCGGCTGATGCACGGCTGGCTCCGTTCGCGTCGCATCCACCCACCAGCAGCCTTGATCGCCGCAGGTGACCACGATCGTATTCCGGCGGGGGCACCGCAATCGGCCGGCCGCCAGACTCGGGTTTGCCGTTCCGGTCAGCCGGGCGGCAAGCACCTGCGACAGAATAAGATGATCGACCAACGCCAGCAATTCGGAAAACCGCGGAGCCGCGTCGTTCTCCAGATCGCCCACGACCGGGATGCCGGCCTCGCGGGCAATTTGTGCCGCACGGACCGCCCCCGCATCGCCGACATGATCGACGAACAGCACCCGACACGACCGGATCACATCCGCCGCCGGCAGTTCCAGGTCCGCGCCGATTACGCCGTCGGCCTCGTAGAAGATGGTTCGCGTGTGCCGCCTGTCATCGACCACAATGATCGCGTGGAACGGTCGTGCGCCTTCACGCCGCACCATGTGGTCCGTATTCACCCCTTCCGCCCGAAACCGCTCGACCACGAAGCGCGAAAGCTCATCCTCGCCCAACACGCCGGCGAACGCACACCGCGAGCCCAGCCGTGCCGCCGCCACAAGCGCCGTTGCCGTCAGCCCGCCGCCGTGCCGCTCGCGCCGCAGAATGGGCGTCTTCGTATCCGGCGGCGGATACGCCTCGACGTACAGCAACTCGTCCACGGCGCTACAGCCGATGCCGAGCACATCAACGGCCGCATCCGCGGCCACAGGGTTGCCCATACGGACCGTCCTCACCCCGCACGGGACTGGAGTATACCCATGAACACAGGCGGCCGTCGATATGCCGATGGGCCCAGTTGAGGGCCGCGATGGTTGGTGGTAGAATAGAACGCGCTCGAAACGGCGTAACTCGCCATTCGACAATGGGTTGCCACTGTAGCTCAATGGCAGAGCACGGCTTTTGTAAAGCTGAGGTTGAGGGTTCGACTCCCTCCGGTGGCTTCGTTGGGTGCATGGCCTTTGCTGCATGCAGGGAGGGGTTCAGGAACCTTTCTTGCGTTGGGCTAACCCAACCTTCGCACGGCGATGGAAATCGCGAGCGAGAATCGGCGTTGGCG
>CAZUAI010000072.1:0-26881 GCA_964617875.1 uncultured Planctomycetales bacterium
AATCACCTACCCCAAGACGGCGCCGACCCAAAGCTGGTGAGAAATGCGGGCTAACAACTTGGGCCGCAGCGACGAGATCAACCTGTATGATGCGAGCGGCATCCTGATCGATCGCCTGACGTACGACGACCAAGTCGGACAGGGTCCGCGCACGCAGAACAAGAGCTGCAACATCCCGGCGACGGACTACGGCTACACGGTTGCGAAGGCGAGCTGGGTCCTGGCTTCCGTGGGAGACGCGTACGGTTCCTGGGCGTCATCACGGGGCGAGATCGGCAGTCCCGGGCAGATCCCGGAGCCGGCCACGGTGGCTCTGCTTCTGCTCGGTGGAGTCTTGGTGACGCGGCGTCGCGCGTAGGCGAACCGATGTGAAGGCGGGAGTGTCGGTGGCGAGGGCGGACAAGTGGAGTCACCTCAAGGAGCGGGTTCAGTTGGAGCGTTCGGGCTTGAGTCGACCGGACCGGGAGCGAGTTCCTGGAACAAGAGGCAAGCTGAGCGGGCCCGCGCAGATCACGACGAAACTGCCAACGGCTGCCTAGGTCGTGGCCTGCCCGAGCGTCGGTGGCGGATGGCAACCTAGGTAGCCGGGCAGAAGGAGACAGAACATGAGACGATCGCTGGCACTCGGCGTAGTCGTTTCTCTTGCTCAGGTCGCGTCAGGCAGAATCGTGATTTCCGAGTGGATGTACAACGGTGCCGGGACGGGCAGTACAGGGGAATTCGTCGAGTTCACCAACACCGGGCCGAATTCGGTGGATATGACCGGCTGGAGTTTCGATGACGACAGCCGAACGGCCGGGACCATCAGCCTCAGCGCATTCGGGGTGGTCGCTCCCGGCGAATCGGTGATTCTGACGGACGAGACCGCGTCGACGTTTGCCACGGTCTGGGGCCTCAGCGGCGTCAAGATCATCGGCGGCAACACGGCGAACCTCGGCCGCAATGATGAGATCAACCTCTTCGACGCTGCCGGCGATCTGGTTGATCGCCTGACCTACGGCGACCAGAACTACCCGGGCACGGTTCGCACCCAGAACAGGGGCTGCAACATTCCGCCGACGGACTACGGCTACACGATTGCCCAGACGAGCTGGGTCCTGGCGGCGGTGGGCGACTCGTACGGGTCCAAGCTGTCGTCCCGAGGCGAAATCGGGAGCCCCGGTTACGTCGCGCCCCGCACGGTGTCTGATTTCGACTCCGACGGCGACGTCGATGCCACCGACTTCGCCGTGTTCGAGGCCTGCCGCACCGGCCCGGGAATTCCCTACGACCCCCTGCCGTCCGGCTGCACGCTGACGTCGGACGCCGATGGCTACCTTCTGATTGACTTCGACAAGGACGGCGACGTGGACCAGTCCGACTTCGGCGTGTTTCAGCTCTGCCTCAGCGGCGCGGGGAACCCGACCGATCCGTCCTGCACGTGCGCCACCGACAGTTCGGGGGTCACGTACATCGTTCTGAATGGCACCTCCATCAGCGTGGAGGGCAAGGGGGTCACGGTCGCCGGGACCAAGGCGACCATTACGTCGGCGGGCACGTACAACATCAGCGGGACGCTGGCCGACGGGCAGATCATTGTGAATTCGATCAGTTCGGGAACCGTTGCGCTTGTTCTGAACGGAGTCAGCATCAGCAACAGCAGGACTGCTCCGATTTACGTCATCAGCGCCGACGAGACCGCCATCGTACTTGGCGACGGCACCACGAACTCCGTGTCAGACCCGGCGTCGTATGTGTTCGAAGACCCCACGCAGGACGAGCCCAATGCCGCGATCTTCAGCAAAGATCGCCTTACGATCTCCGGTAACGGTTCTCTGACCGTGAATGGGCACTATAACGACGGCATCGCAAGCAAAGATGAACTCGTCATCAGCGGCGGCACAATCATAGCGAATGCGGTCGATGACGGAATCCGCGGCAAGGACTACCTGGTTGTCACGGGCGGCAGCATCACCGTGACCTCCGGCGGCGACGGGTTCAAGGCCGACAACGCCACGGATGTGGCACTCGGATACATCTCGATCGCGGACGGTTCGATACATATAACCTCCGGCGGCGATGCCATCGCCGCGGAAACGAACGTCGCCATCACTGGCGGGACCTTCACGCTTACCTCGGGGGGCGGCAGTACGGCCACGCTTCCGGACCCACTGTCGGCCAAGGGAATCAAGGGCGGTGTCAGTGTGGCCATCTCGGGCGGCGCGTTTACCATCAACTCCGCCGATGATAGCATCCACTCCAACGGAAGCATCTCCATTCAGAACAGTGCGACGAACATCAACATCACGTCCGGCAGAGACGGCGTTGCGGCCGATACGACGGTCAGCATAACGGGTGGGACAATCGCCGCGACAACGGGCGGTGGGAGCGGCGTGACCGCCTCCGACACCATCTCGGCCAAGGGCATCAAGGGCGACACCGGCGTGACGATTACGGGTGGAACGATTACCTGCAACTCGGCCGACGACGGGATTCACTCCAACACCAGTATTTCAATACCGAGTGGCTCCCCGAACGTGACCGTCACCACAGCCAAGGACGGCATCTACGGCGGGACGGTCGGCATCAGCAGCGGAACCTTCAACGTGACCACGCACGGCGGTAGCAACTACACGGTTCCGGACACGCTGTCCGCCAAGGGCATCAAGGGTGAAACGAGCGTGGCCATCGGGGGCGGGAGCTTCACGCTCAACGTCGCCGAGGACGGCATCCACTGCGATGCGAACATCACCATCAGCGGCGGCACGGTGAACATCGCCGCCTCGGACGACGCCGTTCACGCCGAAACCGCGCTGACCATCAGCAGCGCAACCATCAACATCACCAAGTGCGTCGAGGGTCTCGAAAGCGCCACCATCACGATCAACAGCGGAACGATCACCATCGTGGCTACTGATGACGGCATCAATGCCACGAAAGGCCTTACCCCCGGTGGCGGCGAAGAGAACGACGGAAGCTGGCTGTACATCAATGGCGGAACGATTGCGGTCACGTCAACCCACGACGGCATTGACAGCAACGGCAACATCACGATGACCGGCGGCACGGTCGTTGTGCAGGGACCTGCATCCGCGCCGGAGGTGGCGGTCGACTGCAATGGCACCTGGTTAATGAACGGCGGGGTGTTTGTCGCTTCGGGGCCCAACTCAGGCGGCATGATAGAGACCCCGAGCACAAGTTCCGCGCAGTATACGGTGAAGGCCACGGGAAACCTGGCGGCCTCGACGTTCTTCCACATCCAGAACGCCAGCGGCACCGACATCGTCACGTTCAAGCCAATACGGAATACTTACTACATTTTGTTCTCGTCTCCGAGCCTGACGACCGGCGTGACCTATTCGCTCTACACGGGCGGCAGCTACAGCGGCGGCAGCAACGTGAACGGCTATTACACCGGAGGATCGTACTCGGGAGGAACTCTGAAGAAGACTTTCACCATGACGAGCAAGGTGACCAGCGTTACATTCTGAGATCGTGGCCGCATACGGATCGAGTCGGCCAGAATGCGCCTGTACGAAGAGTCGCTCGACAAAGGAGCACATGCGGCTCCTGAGGTTGGAGGAACACACGTGATAACTCGTGATTGCAGGTACGGAGCGGTCAGGTTGGTGCTAATCGCGGTCCTGTGCGTCGGGTCCGGTTCCGTCGCCATCGGCGCGAGCACGGTGACTTTTGAGCTGGGCCTCGGGGGCAGCGTTAATGCCGCCCGGTGTCCCGAGATCGGCCCGCGCGCCTACTTCACCGGCCACGACCCGAGCGACGGGCAGGTGTTTCGCGAGGGCACAGCGGTCACCTGGAGCGTCAAGGTGGCGGCCACGGGCACGCACTCAACCACCGCTGGCGAGTACCCGGTTCGCGGCGTGGCGAACTTCGTATTCGACTTGGAAGTGCATAGCGGGGGCGCGGAAGGGCCACTCCAGGCGGTGACGTTTCAGAGCGTGGTCAACGACGGCGCGGGCGGCTGTCCAACGACGGCGGCGGCCTTTGCTTACAGCATGGGCTTGTTCGACGCCGGGCCCGCTCGCGTGATTGATCCGCAGACGGGTCTGCTGCTTGGTGGGCCGGCGCTTGCGTACCATACCTACCCGACTGACAAGCACGACGGGCGGCTACTGGGCATGGGTGCGGGCTACAGGAGTTGGGTGCGGACCGGCGCGATGGGGTCGAGCGTGGCCGGTTTGGGCCAGGTTACGGGCGAGCCGGGCGATCCGACGTACGGAACGCTGGGCACGGGCCCGGTGTGCGAGGGGCAGATTTCCGGGCTCCCGCGAGGCACGTATGTGTTGAAGCTCCGTCCGTGTAAAGGGAACAACGTGCTGCGCGGTGACAAGGACTTGAGCGTTAGCCAGGGGGCCTTTGCCGTGAAGGCGGATCAGGTGATCGGTGACGAGATCGTGTTTACAGTGAGACCGGCGCGTGTGGCGGCGGACTTTGACGGCGACGGCGACGTGGATCTGGCCGACTTCGGCTACTTCCAAAGTTGTTTCAACGGCCCCAATGGAACCTACGGCTCGAGCGGGTGCGAGGACGCTGATTTCGACCGGGACAACGACGTTGACCTTGTGGACTTTGGCGTGTTCCAGAGGTGTTTCAATGGTCCCAACCAGCCGCCGTCGTGTTCGTGATCCCTTGGGCTCAGGGTTCGCACTCCTGCGCCCGGCTGTCCTGGTTCAGCCTGAAATGGAGAACCAGCCTTCCTGAGTTACGCCTGTCCGGGAGACCGTCTCCCAGATCGAACGCTGTTTCCTGTTCCCAGACCCGCGGCTGCGCCGCGAGGGATTTACCGCATTGGTGCCAATCTCGAAGGGGATAGCCTGTCTGCGTGCTCCGCACAGGCAGGGAACGATGGGCAGCACAAGCTTTTTGCCGCCCACCCTTCGGTCTTGGGCCCCGGGTCGGCGCTCGGGTCGGTTCCCCTTGACACGACGCGAACGCATTCGCGCTCGATGGCGGCGAAGCCGCGCGTCGCGTCAAGGGTTCCCACCGGAGCCCTATCCGCCGCCCAGGTCGCCCTTCATGATACCGCTCGGCGTCTCGCACAAGCAATCCTTTTCCGGCTCGCCTCACGCCACGGCGACCTCCGTTGAGCCGGCCGGCGACTCACGAAGTTCACCGCCCCATCCCGCACGTCGTGGGGAACCCAGTTCGGCTTCAGGTCGGCCCAAGACCCTTCGGTGCAACTCCAAGGGCCCGATTCTCCGATTCCGACGGAGACAGGACCGTTTTCGGCCCGGCGTTCTTTCACTTTCGCACTCTCCCATTTTCCCACTTTCTCGTCGTCGCGCCGCGCGATCACCGGGCTGTTGCTTCGCCGCCGTCCAAGGTAGAATGCCGTGGCGTTCAATGCGCGGAGGGTCGGTCATGGACAAGACGGGGTTCTGGACACGTTTGGGTGAGCTTCTTCGGCCCGGGAGCCGCAAGGGGCACGACGGGCCGGCGTTTCCGGCGATCGGGGCGGACGGCCTCCTGGCCGACGGGCCGGATGGCGTCGCCGATGACGAACCCGGCGCCGCCGCGGTCTCCGAGAAACCGCTCAGCCGGTGGAACCGCCGCGATCAGGCCCTCCAGCAGCTCCAGGAAGGCTATCAGCGGGTCGTCGATCTGATCGATGCCATGCAGACGCACATGGCGGCCCAGAGCGATCGGACCGAACGCATCGCCTCCTCGCTGGATCTCCTCGCCCGCACGCTGGCCGACCTGCCCGCCGCGTCACGCCAGCAGGCGCAGACGCTCGACGCGATCGCGTCGCATCTGGAAATGACGACGTCCCGCACGCAGCAGTTGGCCGAGAGCATCCGCGAATTGCCCGGTGCCACGAAGGCCCAGAGCGAGGCCCTCGGCGGCGTCACACGTCAGCTCGAAATGGCCAACGAAACGCACGTGCAGCTCAATCACGCGCTCGCCTCGCTCGGCGAGGCCGTCGGCACGCTTCGCCGTTCGGGCGAGGCGCAGGCCGAGTCGCTCCGCAGCCTCCAGCAGGAAGGGCGCGATCGCGAGAGCCGGCTCGCGCAGGTCATCGACCAGCAACAGCACCGGTTCGCCTGGCTCTTCGGGATCACGCTTTTGTTCGCCGTCCTCGGGGCGGCGGCCGGCACCACGGTGATTGTCTTGCGATGGATGGGCCGCTAAGTCTGATAATGTTTGTCCGCTATTTCAGCGAAACCCGGGCGAAAAAAATCGATTAACTTCATTTCTATCAAATGGTTACGCGTTTTCGCTCTCGCTGGCACGTCCCCCGGAAGCCCGTCGTCCGATGGCCGTCGTGGCCGGATCGGGGCCCAAAGCGGCCTGCACGTTGCGAAATGCCGTTTGCCCCCCTTTGACAACGGCCTCGAAATACTTATACTAACGAGACTCTAGGCAGGGGCGCAGCGCTCGTTTGCTGCGCCGGACGCACGGTATCGCAAGCCCGCAAGGGTTGAGACGGCAGACCGGTGCCGCCGATGTAGTTGAAACAGGTTCTTCTCGCGAAGGTGTTCGCGGGCAAGCCTGTGTGTTGGATGGTGGTCGCGGGCGCTGCTGTAGCTCAGCCGGTAGAGCGCGTCCTTGGTAAGGACGAGGTCACGGGTTCGATTCCCGTCAGCAGCTTGCTGTGGATGGCCGGGCCGCCTGCAGGCCGCGGCAGGGACAAACGTGGACGCCCGACGCGGAGTCGGGCGGTGGATGGTCGGATATCGAAGGGTCGCGGCGGCAGGACGCTGTCGGGTCCCGGGAGACTGGATTGGGCCGCCCCGAGCGGTTTTGCAACGAAAGAGTGGAGGATCATAGGTCATGGCCAAGGACACCTTCAAGAGAACCAAGCCTCACGTCAACGTCGGCACCATCGGTCACGTCGACCATGGCAAGACGACGCTAACCGCCGCCATCACTGCGACGCAGGCCAAGAAGGGCTTGGCCAAGTTCAAGAGCTACGACGAAGTCGCGAAGGCCTCCGAAAAGGAAGGCCGCCGCGACCCGACGAAGATTCTGACGATCGCGACCTCGCACGTGGAATACGAGACGGACAACCGCCACTATGCCCACGTCGACTGCCCCGGCCACGCCGACTACATCAAGAACATGATCACCGGCGCCGCCCAGATGGACGGGGCCATCCTGGTCGTGTCGGCGGCGGACGGCCCGATGCCCCAGACGCGCGAGCACATCCTGCTCGCCCGCCAGGTGAACGTGCCCGCCCTCGTCGTCTTCCTGAACAAGGTCGATCTCGTGGACGACAAGGAACTGCTCGACCTCGTCGAACTCGAGATCCGCGAGTTGCTCAGCAAGTATGAGTTCCCCGGCGATGACACGCCGATCATCAAGGGCTCGGCCATCGATGCGCTGACCAAGCCGGACGATCCGGTGGCGACCAAGTGCATCCAGGAGCTGCTCGACGCCGTGGACAGCTTCATCCCCGAGCCGACGCGCGACACCGACAAGCCGTTCCTCATGCCCGTCGAGGACGTGTTCAGCATCAAGGGGCGCGGCACGGTCGGCACCGGCCGTATCGAGCGCGGCCAGATCAAGGTCGGCGACGAAGTCGAGATCGTCGGCCTTCGCGAGACCCGCAAGACGACCGTGACGGGCGTCGAGATGTTCAACAAGACGCTGGACTTCGGCCAGGCCGGCGACAACGTCGGCTGCCTCCTCCGCGGCGTCGAGAAGGAAGAGCTGGAGCGCGGCCAGGTCCTGGCCAAGCCCGGTTCGATCACGCCGCACACGAAGTTCCACGCCCAGGTGTATGTGTTGAAGAAGGAAGAAGGCGGCCGCCACTCGCCGTTCTTCAACGGGTATCGTCCGCAGTTCTACTTCCGGACGACGGACGTGACCGGCGGCCTCAAGCTCCTCGGCGGCGCCGAGATGTGCATGCCGGGCGACAACATCGAGATGGAAGTCGAACTGGGCAAGGCGATCGCCATGGAAGAGGGCCTGCGGTTCGCCGTCCGCGAGGGCGGCCGGACGGTCGGCTCGGGCGTCGTCATCAAGGTGATTGAGTGAACCGCCCTGCGGTCCGGCTCGGGGTGGAGCGCAGAACGTAGGGAGAACGTGCGATGGCCAAAGCGGCGAAACGCGAGTACGCCTGGCTCCAGTGTACGGTGTGCGACGATCTGAACTATCGCACGTCGATCAACGTGCAGGGCAACGCCACGAAGCTGGAGCTGAAGAAGTATTGCCCGCGCGAGCGGAAGCGGACCGTGCACAAGATTCGGCGGAAGTAGGCTAGGAGCATAGCTCAATTGGCCAGAGCACCGGTTTCCAAAACCGGCGGTTGGGGGTTCGAGTCCCTCTGCTCCTGGTGTTGAGTGTCGAGTGTAGCGCCCATGGGCAAGGACAACGAGGCCAACAGGACGGGCTCGCCGGGAACCGCCGTGGCCGATCGGCGCCCCGCGGGAGGAAACCGGACGATGGATGCCGCAACAATGTCGAACGACAACGACCGCGAGGACCGGCCCCAGCGGCCGGCCGGCTACGCCGAGAAGGCGGCAGCGGCCCAGGGCGGCGGCTTCTTCGAGGTCTACAAGCCCGGCCAGGGGTATTACACCCGGCTCGGGACCGGCGTCTTCTTCGGCGTGCTGGTGCTCTGGGCGGCGCAGTTCGCCTGGGAGCAGATGGCGATGTTCCAGACCGACCAGAAGCCCTGGACGCTCTACCTGCGGTACGGCGTGCCGGTGGCGA
Organism: uncultured Planctomycetales bacterium; assembly: GCA_964617875.1. Classification (GTDB taxonomy): domain Bacteria; phylum Planctomycetota; class Phycisphaerae; order UBA1845; family PWPN01; genus CAZMVY01. The sequence continues at coordinate 8,656 of CAZUAI010000072.1, forward strand.
TCCTGATCGGCCTGGGCCTGCTGCTGTACTGGATCACCTGCGTCAACCGCCGCGCGGTGGACTTCTTCATCGCCACCGAGGGCGAGATGAAGAAGGTGAGCTGGTCCAGCCGCCGCGAGGTGATCGGCTCGACCAAGGTCGTCATCTGGGTCGTGATCATCATGGCGACGATCCTGTTTGTCGTGGATCTCGTCTTCATGATGTTCTTCAACTGGATCGGCGTTTTGAAGATCGCACCGGGCATGTTGCGGCGGCTCTTTGGGCTTGAGCAATGAGCGAAAACGACGCACACGAAGCGGACATCCGTCCGGCCGACACGGCCGAGGCGAGCGGCGGCGCGGCTCAGGCCGTGGTCGACTCGGCGGCGCCTGAGCCCGCGGCGGCGCCGCCGCCGGCGGCGACGGCAGCGGCACAGCCCGAGGGCCCCGAGCCTACGCGGCCGGGCATGAAGTGGTACGTCCTGCGCGTCGCCTCGAACAAGGAGGACCAGGTCCGCGACACGCTCGAACGCAAGGTGAAGATCGAGAACCTCACCGACCGCATCGGGCGCATCCTGGTCCCCACGCAGAAAGAGAAGCGGATGCGCGGCGGTCAGGCCCGCGTGGTCGAGCGGAAGCTCTACCCCGGCTACGTCTTCGTCGAGATGGCCACCGAGTCCGACGGCTCGATTGCCGAGAACGTCTGGTTCATGGTCAAGGAGACGATGGGCGTCGGCGACTTCATCGGGTCCGACGGCAAGCCGACCAGCATGAAGGACATCGACGTCGAGAAGATGCTCCTCGCGGCCGCCAAGCCGGAATCGCCCGAATCCCTCGCCGGCCTGAACTACCGGCAGGGCGACCGGGTCAAGATCAAGGAAGGCTCCTTCGAGGGCTTCGAGGGCGCCGTCGATGCCGTGGACGAGCAGAAGGGGATGGTGACGGTTCTCTTGACGATTTTCGGCCGTTCCACGCCGGTGGATGTGGAATACTGGCTCCTGGAGCGGCTGTGAAAGGGCGGTAGGGTACTGACATGGCGAAGGAAATCGTACAGGTGATCAAGCTGCAGGCGCCCGGCGGGCAGGCGACGCCGGCCCCGCCGATCGGTCCCGCCCTGGGTCAGCACGGCGTGAACATCGGCCAGTTCGTGCAGCAGTTCAACGCGCAGACGAGCAGCCTGAACGGCATGATCGTGCCGGTCGAGATCACGGTCTACAAGGACAAGACGTTCACGTTCGTCGTCAAGAGCCCGCCGGCCGCCGTCCTGCTGAAGGACGCGGCCAAGGTGGCCAAGGGCAGCGGCGTCCCGAACAAGGAAAAGGTCGGCACCGTCACCCGCGCGCAGATCCGCGAGATCGCCAGGCGAAAGGCCAAGGATCTGAACGCCTTCGACGAGGAGCACGCAGACCGGATCATCATGGGCACCGCGCGGAGCATGGGGATCGACGTGGTGGACTGACGCGGTCGTGACGGCGGGCGAGGCCCGCGGCGACCGCGAGTCGGACGGCCTGACCACGGGCCTGAAAACAGTGGGAGGCAACAATGCCGCAACGTTCAAGACGTTATCGGGAAATGATCGAGAAGGCCGGGGATCTCTCCAAGCCCCTGCCGCTCGACCAGGCCGTCGCCAAGGTCAAGGAAATGGCGGCGGTCCAGGTCGCGCGCAAGGGCAAGGGCGCCCGGAACCGCAAGCCCTTCGACCAGACGGTCGAGGTGTCGATGCACCTTGGAATCGACCCCAAGCAGGCCGACCAGGCCGTCCGCGGGAGCGTTTCGCTGCCTCGCGGCATCGGGGCGACCAAGAAGGTCATCGCCTTCTGCGCTCCGGAAATGGTCGAGGCCGCCAAGGCCGCCGGCGCGATCGAGGCCGGCGCGGACGAGCTGATCGCCAAGGTCTCAGGCGGCTGGGCCGACTTCGACGTCGCCGTCGCCCATCCGCAGCTCATGGGCAAGGTCGGGAAACTCGGCCGGATCCTCGGCCCGCAGGGCAAGATGCCCTCGCCCAAGAGCGGCACCGTGACGCCGGACATCCTCACCGCGATCAAGGAATACGCGGCCGGCAAGGTCGAGTACCGGAACGACGACGGCGGCAATATCCACGCGGTCGTCGGCAAGGCGAGTTTTGAGGCCGCGGCGCTGAAGGAAAACATCGAGGCGTTCATCGCCCACATCCGGAAGGTCAAGCCCGCGACCGCCAGGGGGCAGTACCTTAAGAAGGTGGTCCTCAGTGCGACGATGACCCCGGGCGTGATCTGCGAGGTGGCGTAGGACACGGACATTGGGCCTTATTCCGCCTCGTGCCCGGGAGACCGGCGGCGGCAGGCGGTCTGGTGAGATCGAACGATGAGCAAACCTGTCAAGGACATGATTATTCGCGAGTTGTCCGCGAGATTCGCGGGCGTGAGCAGCGCATGCGTGGTCGATCTGACCGGCATTGACGCGATGGCGACGCACAAACTGCGCGGCGGCCTGCGAGCCAAGGGGATTCGGCTGCAGGTCGTCAAGAACCGCATGGCCCGGCGTGCATTCAGCGGCGGGCCGCTGCAGCCCGTCGGCGACGTGCTCGACGGCCCGTGCGCTTTGGCGACGGGCGGCGATTCCATCGTGGACGTGGCCAAGACGCTCGTGCAGCTCGCCAAGGACTTCCCCGCCCTCAAGCTCCGGACGGCGGTTGTTGACGGGGACAAGGACCTCGTCGATGTCAACACCCTGGCGAAGTGGAAGAGCCGCAAGGAGACGCTCGCCGAGATCGCCATGCTCCTGAGTTCGCCGGGACGGCGGATCGCCGGTTGCCTGGCCGGTCCGGGCGGGCGGATCGCGGGATGCCTCAAGGCGATGATCGAGAAGGCGGAAAAGGACGTTCCCGAGGCGCCTGCGGCGGAGGCGCCGCCCGCTGCCCAGGCGTGAGGGTTCGCATGAATGGTGGTGCAGGCTTTCGGCCTGCCGCAGGACGATTTCATCCGTTGCGGATTGGTCCGTCGAAAGGCGGATTAAATGACATCGCTGGGATGTCACCTATCAGGCGGATGTGGCTGTTGATGCAGGAGTTGGTGTCATAATGTCTGATGAAGCCAAGAAGGAGTTCAGCCCGGAGACCAAGAAGCTGGCCGAGCAGCTTGCCGGGTTGACTCTGAAGCAGGCGCAGGAACTGGTGGACTGTCTGAAGCAGGACTACGGCATTGAGCCGGCCGGCGGCGGCGTCATGATGGCGGCGGTGGCTCCCGCGGCCGGTGGCGGCGAGGCGGCCAAGGCCGAAGAGAAGACGACGTTCGACGTCGTTCTCAAGGCCGCCGGGGCGCAGAAGATTCAGGTTATCAAGGTCGTCCGGGCCCATACGGGTCTCGGGCTCAAGGAAGCCAAGGATCTCGTGGACGGCGCGCCGAAGAACGTCAAGGAAGGCGTGGCCAAGGACGAGGCCGAAAAGATCAAGAAGGAACTCGAAGAGGTCGGCGCGACCGTCGAGATCAAGTAAGGGACTACTGTGTCCGGCCACGGCGGAGCGACCCTCCGCCGTGTGCCGGTTGTTCGATGGCAGCGATCGATTGCTGAGCGGGAGCCACAAGCTCCTGCATCGAACCATCCGAACACGCGGCCGTGTGGTTCGATGCACGGGCTTGCAGCCCGATGCGGCCACCCTTGGGCCCTTGGGTGGCCGGGACGCTGTGGTTTGGCGTCTGTGCGTGCCCTCGTCGCGGGGCGAGATCGGCTGAGGAGCCTGTCCGGTTTCCGGGCGGGCGGGTTTGCCGGCAGGGTCCGATGAGTCCGGCAGGCCGCGGGACGCTCAGTCGAACAGATGGCCTCGCGCCTGAACCAGTCCCCCGTTGGCGGGCCTAGTGTGGTGTGGCGGTTGGCGTTTGCGCGGCGCCCCGGGCGGGCGTCGTTGCGGCGTTGTTGTCGTCGCGGCCGCGCGACCGGGACAGCGGCCGGGAACAAGAGGAACGACTGGTATGTTGCGCATGAACACCGTTCGGAACTTTTCGAAGGTGGGCGACGCCCTGCCGATCCCGAACCTCATGAAGATTCAGACCGAATCGTACATGCGGTTCCTCCAGGCGGACGTGCCGCCCGACAAGCGCAAGCCGCAGGGGCTCGAGGCCCTCTTGCGCGAGGTGTTCCCCATCGTCAGTTACGACGGGAACATGTCGCTCGAGTACCTGGACTATGACCTCGGCAAGCCGCGGTACACCCCCGACGAGTGCCGGCAGCTCCGGCTGACCTACGGCATGCCCTTCCGCATCCGGGTCAAGCTCGTTCGCAAGGACAAGCCCGACATCGTCGAGGACAACATCTACCTCGGCGAACTGCCGATCATGATCGGCGGCGGCGAGTTCATCATCAACGGCGCCGACCGCGTGATCGTCAGCCAGCTCCACCGCTCGCCCGGCGTCGACTTCGTCAAGGAGCAGGCCGAAGGCGACCGCGCCCTCCACGCCTGCCGCATCATCCCCGAACGCGGCAGCTGGATCGAGATCAACGTCACCAAGAAGGACCTGCTCGCCATCCGGATCGACCAGTCCAGCAAGATCCCCGCGACCGCCTTCCTCCGCGCCATGGACCCGAAGTACGGCGACTTCGAGTCCGTCATCGCCGAGTTCTACAAGGCCAACATGAAGTCCGTGCCGGCCTCGCAGCTCAAGCCGGACATGTACTCCGTGAAGACCCTGATCGACGGCGACGAGGAACTGGTCCGCGGCGCCTGCCAGATCGGCGATGCCGTCGGCCGCATCCAGAACTCGTCGTTCAAGTCGAGCAAGATCCTGGTCCTGGACAAGGTCGCCGACCCGCTCATCCTCAACACGCTCGCCGAGGACGGCTGCGAGAACCACAAGGACGCCCTGCTGAAGATCTACGCCCGCCTCCGTCCCGGCAACCCGCCCCAGGAGGACAAGGCCAAGAAGCTCTTCGACGAAAAGTTCTACGACGAGAACCGCTACCGCCTCGGCAAGGTCGGCCGGTTCCGCATCAACCGCAAGTTCGAGCAGAACGTCCCCGAGACCGTCATGACCCTCCGGGTCGAGGACGTGCTCAACTCCCTCAAGTACCTCATGCTCCTCCGCAGCGGCGACGCCGCCTACGACGTGGACGACATCGACCACCTGGGCAACCGCCGCCTCCGCACCATCGACGAACTGGCCAGCGACGAGATGCGCAAGGGCTTCCTCAAGCTCCGGCGCACCGTGCAGGAACGCATGAGCCTCAAGGAGCCGGACCAGCTCGAACGCGTCGCCGAACTCGTGAACACCAAGAGCATCTCCAGCGCGATCGACTTCTTCTTCGGCCGCGGCGAGCTGAGCCAGGTCGTCGACCAGACGAACCCCCTGAGCCAGCTCACGCACGAGCGGCGCCTCAGCGCCCTCGGCCCCGGCGGTCTGAACCGCAAGCGGGCGGGCTTCGAGGTCCGCGACGTTCACATCAGCCACTACGGCCGGATCTGCCCCATCGAAACCCCGGAAGGCACCAACATCGGCCTCATCGCCTCGCTCAGCATCTACAGCACGGTGGATGAGTACGGCTTCCTCATCACGCCGTACCGCAAGGTCGAGCGGCACAAGGTCAACGGCGAGATCTGCTACCTCCGCGCCGACGAGGAGATGCGCGGCGTGCTGGCCCCGCCCGAGGTCGTCGATCCCGGCGCCGGCGGCAAGCTCCGCGAGGGCGGCGTGCTGGCGCGGGTCAACGGCGACCTGGCGCAGGTGCCCTCGAAGGAGGTGCAGTACGTCGATATCTCGCCCAAGCAGACGGTCGGCGTCACCGCCGCCCTGATCCCCTTCCTCGAGCACGACGACGCGAACCGCGCGCTGATGGGTTCCAACATGCAGCGCCAGGCGGTGCCCCTGCTGAAGACCGAGCCCCCGATCGTCTGCACGGGCATGGAGCGGGCCGTCGCCGAGAACAGCGGCATGATCGTCCGGGCCGACAAGCCCGGGACCGTCACCTACGTCGACGCCGAGCGGATCATCGTCGAAGGCACCGACGAGTACGAGCTTCGCAAGTTCCAGGGGCTCAACGAACGCACCTGCCTCAACCAGAAGCCCATCGTCAGGGTCGGCCAGAAGGTCAAAAAGGGCCAGATCATCGCGGACGGGCCGGCGACCATGAACGGCGAGCTGTCGCTCGGCCGGAACGTCCTCGTCGGTTTCATGACCTGCGACGGGTACAACTTCGAGGACGCGATCGTCATCAGCGAGAAGCTCGTCAAGGACGACGTCTTCACGAGCGTCCACATCGAGGAGTACGAGATCGAGATCCGCGAGACGAAGCTGGGACGCGAGGAGTTCACGCGCGACATCCCCAACGTGTCCGAGCGGGCGCTGCGGAACCTCGACGAGAACGGCGTCGTGCGGATCGGTACCAAGGTCGGCCCCGGCGACATCCTCGTCGGCAAGGTCAGCCCCAAGAGCAAGAGCGAACTGAGCCCCGAGGAAAAGCTCCTGCACGCGATCTTCGGCCGCGCCGGCGAAGACGTGAAGAACGATTCGCTCGAACTGCCCGCCGGCGAGGAGGGCGTCGTCATTGACGCCAAGCGGTTCAGCCGCCGCATGCACCTCACCGAGAACCAGAAGAAGGACGTCCAGAAGGCCATCAAGGAGTACCGCACCCGGTGCGAGTCCAAGGTCATCGGCCTCTTCCGGGCGATGTGCGACCGCATCGAGCAGGTGGCCGGCCAGCCGATGGTCGACCCCGGCACGAAGCAGAAGGTCGGCAAGAGCGCCGACAACGACGTCGTGCTCGAGCAGGTCGAGGCCTTCAAGGAGCAGGCCGAATCGGGCGATCTCCGGTGGGTCAAGCCCGCCTCGAGCCGGGCGGACGCCAAGACCGTCGTGGACAAGTACTGGCCGCGTATCGCCGAGATCCTCGAGGAACGCGAACGCAAGACGCAGCAGATGAAACGCGGCGACGAACTCCCCAGCGGCGTGCTCGAGATGGTCAAGGTCTACGTCGCCACGAAGCGACAACTGGCCGTCGGCGACAAGATGGCCGGCCGGCACGGCAACAAGGGCGTCATCGCCCGCATCGTCCCCGAGGAGGACATGCCCTTCCTCGCCGACGGCACCCCGCTCGAGATCCTCTTGAATCCGCTCGGCGTGCCCAGCCGTATGAACGTCGGCCAGATCCTCGAGACGCACCTGGGCTGGTCCGCCGCCGTCCTCGGCTTCCAGGCCGTCTCGCCCGTCTTCGACGGCGCACGCGAGAGCGAGATCCTCGCCTGCGTCGACGAAGCCAACCGGCGCGTCCGCGAACGCAGCCGGGACGTCCGCGCGGTGCAGGAGGCCGGCAGCAACGGCGAACTCCTCGTCGAGATGCCGCGGAGCGGCAAGATCACGCTCTACGACGGCCGCACCGGCGAGCCCTTCGACCAGCCGGTGACGGTGGGCTACATCTACATGATGAAGCTCCATCACCTGGTCGACGACAAGATCCACGCCCGCGCCACCGGCCCCTATTCGCTCATCACCCAGCAGCCGCTGGGCGGCAAGGCGCGGACCGGCGGCCAGCGGTTCGGCGAGATGGAGGTCTGGGGCCTGGAGGCCTACGGCGCCGCCTACGTCCTGCAGGAGCTGCTCACGGTCAAGAGCGACGACGTGGAGGGCCGCACCAAGATCTACGAGTCCATGGTCAAGGGGCAGAACACGCTCGAGGCCGGCACGCCGGTCAGTTTCGACGTGCTCTGCAACGAGATCCGCGGCCTGGGCATGAACATCCAGCTGGAAAAAAAGAAAGTGATCTGACCGAGGCGTCACGAACGAAACGCAGGAGCGACCTTTACCAACCGAGGGACTATCGCTCATGGCAGAGACCATTTACGACCGGATCAACGACTACGGCAGCGTCAGCATCAAGCTGGCTTCGCCCAACGACATCCGAAGCTGGTCGTTCGGCGAAGTGAAGAAGCCCGAAACCATCAACTACCGCACCTACCGGGCGGAGAAGGACGGGCTCTTCTGCGAGCGCATTTTCGGCCCCGAGCGGGACTGGGAGTGCGCGTGCGGCAAGTACAAGGGCACGAAGCACAAGGGCATCATCTGCGACCGGTGCGGCGTCAAGGTCACGCACAGCCGCGTCCGCCGCAAACGCATGGGGCATATCAACCTCGCCGCCCCCATCGTCCACATCTGGTTCTTCAAGGCCATGCCGAGCCGCCTCGGCAACCTTCTCGACATGAAGGTCAGCGACCTGGAGAAGGTGATCTACTTCCAGGACTACGTCGTCACCGACCCCGGCGACACCCCGCTCCAGTACAAGCAGCTCCTCACGGAAGAGGACTACCGCGCAAACACGGACAAGTACGGCGGCTCCTTCAAGGCCATGATGGGCGCCGAGGCGATCCGCCTCCTCCTCCAGCAGCTCAACCTGGAGGCCATCAGCGTCGAACTCAAGGAGAGCATCGCCAAGACCAACAGCAAGCAGAAGCTCAAGGATCTGAGCAAGCGCCTCAAAATCGTCGAAAACCTCCGCCTGAGCGAGAACCAGGCCGACTGGATGGTCATGGAGGTCGTTCCGGTCATCCCGCCGGACCTGCGGCCCCTCGTCCTCCTCGAGAGCGGAAACTTCGCCACGAGCGACCTCAACGACCTCTACCGCCGCATCATCAACCGCAACAACCGCCTCAAGAAGCTCGTGGACCTCAACGCCCCCGAGGTCATCATCCGCAACGAGAAGCGGATGCTCCAGCAGGCCGTCGATGCCCTCTTCGACAACGGCCGCTGCCGTCGGCCCGTCCTCGGCTCCTCCAACCGGCCGCTCAAGAGCCTCACCGACATGATCAAGGGCAAGCAGGGCCGGTTCCGCGAGAACCTGCTCGGCAAGCGCGTGGACTACTCCGCCCGCTCCGTGATCGTCGTCGGCCCCGAACTGAAGCTCCACCAGTGCGGCCTGCCCAAGAAGATCGCCCTCGAACTCTTCCAGCCCTTCATTATCCGCAAGCTCAAGGAACGCGGCCTCGCCGACACGATCAAGGGCGCCAAGAAGATGCTCGAACGCCGCGACCAGGAGATCTGGGACATCCTCGAGGAGGTCATCTACCAGCACCCGGTCCTCCTCAACCGCGCCCCGACGCTTCACCGCATGGGCATCCAGGCCTTCGAGCCCGTCCTCGTCGAGGGCAACGCCATCAAGATTCACCCCCTCGTCTGCAAGGGCTTCAATGCCGACTTTGACGGCGACCAGATGGCCGTCCACCTGCCCCTCTCCGTCGAGGCCCAGGCCGAAGCCCACGTGCTGATGATGTCCACCAACAACATCTTCAGCCCGGCCAACGGCAGCCCCATCATGTCCCCTTCCCAGGACATCGTGCTCGGCATCTACTACCTGACGTTCATGTCCCCCGACAAGTCGCGGGACCCCAAGGACGTCATGGCGTTTTCCACCGTGGAAGAAGCCCTCATGGCCTACGCCATGGGCAAGGTCGGCATCCACGACCCCATCCTCTGCCGCGTGACCCGCGACCGCGTCGTGGCCGAACACAAGAAGGGCCCCGCCCCCGTCCCGGCGAACCGCCGCATCCTCACGACCCCCGGGCGCCTCATCTTCAACGATGTGCTGCCCAGGGAAATGCCCTTCTACAACTACCCCCTGTCCCAGAAGGGCTCCGCGCGCGTCATCGCCGACTGCCATGCCCTCCTGGGCCGCGCCGCCACCATCGCCCTGCTCGACAACGTCAAGGAGCTGGGCTTCAAGAACAGCACGCTCGCCGGTCTCTCCTTCGGCGTGCACGACCTCCGCATCCCGGCCGCCAAGCAGAAGATCATCGACGCCGCCCAGAAGGCCGTGGACAAGATCGAACGCGGCTTCCACGCCGGCGCCATCACCCCGATGGAGCGGCACAACCAGCTCATCGATGTCTGGGTCCACGCCCGCGAGAAGGTCACCGAGGAGATGCTCCGCGAACTCAAGAACGACCGCCGCGACGCCGATGGCAACTACCTCGCCCCGGACGCGAAGGACGGCATCCACTACCTCAATCCCATCCACCTCATGACCGACTCGGGCGCCCGCGGCAGCGTCGATCAGATCCGTCAGCTCGCCGGCATGCGCGCCCTGATGGCCAAGCCCTCCGGCGAGATCATCGAGACGCCCATCAAGTCGAACTTCCGCGAGGGCCTTTCCGTGCTCGAGTACTTCAGCTCGACCCACGGCGCACGCAAGGGCCTCGCCGATACGGCCCTCAAGACCGCCGACAGCGGTTACCTCACCCGCAAGCTCGCCGATGTCGCCCAGAACGTCATCGTCAGTTGCATCGACTGCGGGACGATCAACGGCGTCATCAAGGGCGCCATCTACAAGGGCGAGGAGATCGACGTCCCCTTGCGCGACAGCATCATCGGCCGCGTCGCGCGCGACTCCATCCGGAACCCGATCACCGACCAGGTGATCGTCTCCGAGAATGAGCCGATCACGCTCGCCATCGCCGACAAGATCGAGCAGCTCGGGCTCGACACCATCCGTGTCCGCAGCCCGTTGACCTGCGAAAGCCCCATGGGCGTCTGCGCCCGCTGCTACGGGATCGACATGTCCACCGGCCGGCTCGTCGAAGAGGGCATGGCCGTCGGGATCATCGCGGCGCAGTCCATCGGCGAGCCCGGCACCCAGCTCACGATGCGGACGTTCCACACGGGCGGCGTCGCCTCCCACGCGATCGTCGAGAACGACATCAAGTGTCTCCAGGCCGGCACCGTCGTCTACCACGACCTGAACGCCGTCGAGGTGCCCGATGCCGAGGGCAAGATCCGCATCGTCGTCCTCAAGCGGAACGGCGAACTCGCCATCCACGACGACAAGGACCGCGAACTCGAGCGGTACAAGGTCCCCTACGGCGCGGAGCTGAAGGTCCGGGACCGCGAGAAGGTCGCCGCCCGGACCCAGCTGGTCCTCTGGGATTCCTACCTTACGCCGATCCTCGCCGAGAAGGGCGGCTTCGTGCGCTTCCAGGACATCCTCGAGGGCGAGACCGTCCGCCTCGAACAGGAGCGCGCCGGCGCCAAGTACGTCGTCATCGAACACAAGGGCGAGAAGCACCCCCAGGTCATCATTGAGGACAAGGAGGGCAAGGTGCTCGAGGTCCACTACCTGCCCGCCAAGGCCCGGATCGAGGTCCGCGAGGGCGACGAGATCGTCCCCGGCACCCTGCTCGCCCGCCAGCCGCGGGCCATCGCCGGCACGCAGGACATCACCGGCGGTCTGCCCCGCGTCACCGAGATCTTCGAGGCCCGCAAGCCCAAGGAGCCGGCCGTCATGGCCGAGATCTCCGGCACCGTCGAGATCCGGGCCGACAAGCGGCGCGGCAAGATGACCATTGTCGTTCGCAGCGAGTCCGGCATCGAGAAGGAGCACCACGTGCCCCAGGACAAGCAGCTCCTGGTCCACGCGGGCGACTACGTCGAAGCCGGCGATCCCCTCATCGAGGGGCCGCTCGTCCCGCACGACATCCTCCGCATCAAGGGCGAGGAGGCCCTCCAGGTCTACCTCCTCAACGAGGTCCAGGCCGTCTACCGTTCGCAGAACGTCAACATCAACGACAAGCACCTCGAGTGCATCATCTCGCAGATGCTCCGCAAGGTGAAAGTGGACAACCCCGGCGACAGCAGGTTCCTCCCCGGCGAGGTCGTCGACAAGTTCCGCTTCCGCGCCGAAAACGACCGCCTGGCCAGGAGCATCAAGGTCAAGGACGTCGGCGACAGCGAATTCACCGTCGGCCAGATCGTCAGCAAGAGCGAGTTCGACGAGGTCGTCGAGCAGTGCGAGGAGGAGGGCGGCACCCCGCCCACCAAGGACAAGAAGCCGCGCCCGGCCACCGCCCGCACGCTGCTGCTCGGCATCACCAAGGCCAGCCTTCAGAGCGAGTCCTTCATCTCCGCCGCCTCCTTCCAGGAGACGACCAAGGTGTTGACCGAGGCCTCGCTCGCCGGGGCCGTCGACAAGCTCGTCGGCCTTAAGGAGAACGTGATTCTCGGCCATCTGATCCCGGCCGGGACGGCGTTCAAGCCGTACCTCGACATGCGGCTGAAGCACGCCGGCGAGCCGCTGCCCGAGCAGGCGCTGCCGGTGGTCACCGTGCCGTCGCTGGAACCGCTGTCGATCGCACGGGAGCGCGAAGCCGAACTCGCGGCCGCCGGCCTCGGCGGCGACGGCGGCCGGTTCGCCATGCCCGACGATGCGTCCGACGGCGGCTTCCAGGCGATCGGCCAGTCCATGGCCGAGGGCGACGATTCCGCGGAGGACGCCGAGTCCGAAGGCGACGAGTGAGAAACAGGGCGTGAGTACGGAACAGGGAAACGATTACCGAAAACCGACTGACAGAGGTAGTTCATGCCGACGATTAACCAACTGGTGAAGCGTGGTCGTGTCAAACAGGTCGCGAAGTCGAAGGTCCGCGACCTCGAGCAGTGCCCGCAGCGGCGGGGCGTCTGCCTGATCGTCAAGACGCAGACGCCGAAGAAGCCCAACTCCGCCCTGCGGAAGGTGGCCCGCGTCCGCCTGACGAACGGGCGGGAGGTCACCGCCTACATCCCGGGCATCGACCACAACCTGCAGGAGCACTCGATCGTGCTCGTTCGCGGCGGCCGTGTCCGCGACCTGCCCGGCATCCGGTACCACATCGTCCGCGGCAAGCTCGATTGCGCGGGCGTCGAGGTCCAGGGCAAGTTCGAGGCGCGCCGTTCCCGCAGCCGCAGCAAGTACGGCACCAAACGTGGCAAGAAGTAAGCCCCACGTTTGAGCAATTCAGGGGCGCTCTTCTGCTCGCCCCCGTGCATACGGCGGCCGCCGGCCGCGCGATTCTGGAGCGCGGCGGCGTGGCGCTGCCTGGGATGAACGCGGAGCGTCCCGGCGTGAACGTGATCACGGGCGGCGGTCGCCCTGACACGTTTGCTACGCCCGTGTCGGTCGGTACGACCCGGCAGTCGAATCCGGATCCCCGGTCACTTCGCCGCCGCCAGGATCGCCCCCCAATACGCCGCAACCTTCACCGCAATGCGCCCGCCCTGAACGCGCGCCGCCGCTGCCGTCCCGGGCACGGGTTGAATCGTCGCGCGTGACGTCGGCCGGTCCGCCGGGGCCGGGGCGACGTTCGCCGCCGTCGGCGACAGCAGATCGACGAACGCCGTGCCCTCCGGGGCCTCGGTGCGGAATGAGACCTCCCGCTCCTCGTCGCCGTTGTTGACGACCACGAACAGGGCATCCCCGTCCAGTGACCGCTCGTAGGTCAGCGTGTTCGTCGCGTCGTCCATCTGGACGAACCGGATGTCGCCCAGCCGCAGCGCCGGGTACGTGTGGCGGATGGCGATCAGCCGCCGGTAGTGCTCCAGCAGATCCTCCCGGACGTGCTCCGCCGGGTCCTCGTACGGCTCGAGGTCCTTCCAGACCATCGGCTTGCGGCAGTGCGGGTCGCTCGCGCCGAACATCCCCACCTCGTCGCCGTACCAGATCATCGGCGCGCCGACGAACGTGAACTGGACGATCAGCGCGCACTGCATCCGCCGGTACTCGCCCGCCGTCGGCGGACGCAGGTTGTACCGCGGGTTGTTGTCCTGAACGCGGTTTCGTTCGCCGAACGGCAGATCGGGGTTGACCATCATCGACGCGAACCGGTCCGTGTCGTGGCTGTCCAGGAGGTTCTGCAGCGCCAGCGTCGCCGGCAGCGGGTACCACATCAGCATGTCCGCGGCCGCGTCCGCGAACTGCGACGCCGTGATCGTCTTCTTGCGGTTCACGAAGAACCGCTGCATACGCTTCGCGAACTCGTAGTTCATCACCGCGTCGAACTGGTCGCCGCTCAGCCACTTCCGCGCCTCGTCCCAGATCTCCGCCGTGATGTACGCATCCGGGTTGATCGACTTCACGAGCCCCCGCCATTCGCGCCAGAACGCCGAGGGCACGAGGTTCGCCACGTCGAGCCGCCACCCGTCGATGCCGTCCGACGCGTCGCCGTCTCCGTTCGGATCCATCCAGCGGCGCGTGACCGCAAACAGGTGGTCGCGCACCGGCTTCACGAGGTTGCCCGCCTCATGGCGGAAGTTCGGCAGCGAGCCGTTTTCGCCGTCCCACGCCTTCCAACGGATTCTCGGTTCCCAACTCGTGATCTCGAACCAGTCGGCGTAGCGGGACGCACGGCCGTGCTTCAGCACGTCCTGGAACGCGTAGTGCCCGCGGCCGACGTGGTTGAACGAGACGTCGCAGATCACCCGGAAGCCCTGACGGTGCGCCTCGCCGATGAAATCGAGGAAGACCCGATCGCTCGCCGACCACCGCCACGTGGCGGGGTCGTCTGTCTCGCCCGCGACCTGCGACAGGGCCCCTTTCACCCCGTACGTGTCGTCGATGTGCCGGTAGTCCGACGTGTCGTACTTGTGCTCGGATTCGGCCGTGAACACCGGCATGAGGTACAGCGCGTTGACGCCCAGGTCGCGCAGGTACGGCAGCTTCTCGCGCAGCCCCGCGATGTCCCCGCCGTACCGCCGATGCCAGATGTGCCGGTAGAAGCCCTTCGGTTCCGCCTCTTTCGCGAATGGCTTCGACCAGTTCCACGTCCACGGCACGCACGGCCACGGATCGTTCGCGGGATCCCCGTTGCGGAAGCGTGACACGAGCACCTGGTACCACACGGCGTGCTTCGCCCAGTCGGGTGTGGTGAACTTCGGTTTCAAGACTCCACCGTACTCCATGGCGCCCGGTCGTCCTGCGTCTCTGCGGGCTCTGTCGCTCTGCGTGAGATTCCGGCAGCAGGCGGCTATCGCCTGCTCGCGCGATCCACCGCGGCCCACTTGCGGACGAACGCACATTGCTCGCCCGTCTGCGGCGCGGGCTGTGACCGCAGGAAGGGATCGTGCATCCGCAGCTTCGTGATCTGCTGCAGCGCCGCCTCGCCGCACGCCCCGTGCCGCACCAGCCAGCACCCGATCACCGTGCCGGTCCGCCCGTGCCCGCCCCAGCAGTGTACGTACACCGGCCGCCCGTCCGCGATCTCGCCATCGATCGCATCCAGGATCGCGTTCATTGCCGGGACCGTCGGAACGTCCATGTCGCGGATCGGCATCCGCAGACAGCGTACGTCCGTGCCGCGGGCGATCGCCAGCTCCTTCAGCAGCGGCTCGTACGGCACAAAGGCTCGGTCGTCGCGGCCGCGCTCGTCCGGCGGTTGCAGGCAGATGACGCTTCGCACCCCGGCGTCCAGTAGCGCGACGAGCTTGCGTCGATGCTCCGCCGCATCAAGCGCCCCCGGGTAGCAACCCGCGAGCAACCGCGGCGCGTCAACCCACCATGACTTCGCAAACGGCGGCGTCATCCCGCATCCTCGCGAATGAAAGCATGGATTCCGCCCCGCCGTGCCGACGCCGGCCGCGGGGCCGGAGGAAGCTCTCGGACCCATTCTTGGGGCAGGGCCCTGCGGTATCAAGTCCGCCCCGCGCCGGAGGGCCCTCTCCAACCCGGCCGGCCGTTCTGCTATCCTGTGATACGGGGCTGTGACGGGGTGCTTGGTCGGATGGACGTTTTCGGACTCACGTTTGACGAACTGGTCGCGGCGACGCAGCCGACGCCCGCCGGGATTCCGTGCCTCCGCCGGGCCTACAAGCGGGCCGTGCGGGGCGACCCGGGGCACGAGCCCCTGGCCGCCGACGTCCTGCCCGTCGTCCGCGAGGTCCGCGACGGCGATCTCACCAAGTTCGCCCAGCGGACCCGCGACGGCTACGAGATCGAGAGCGTTGTCGTCCCCATGCGCGGCCGGCACCGCTCCTGGTACGCCGTCTGCCTCTCGACGCAGGTCGGCTGCGCGATGGGCTGCGTGTTCTGCGAGACGGCGCAGATCGGCTTCCGCCGGAACCTGACGGCCGGCGAGATCGTCGGCCAGGTCGTCGCCGCACGCCGGCTGCTCGGGCCGCGCGCGGACGGCCTCCGCAACGTCGTCTTCATGGGCATGGGCGAGCCGTTCAACAACTTCGACAGCGTGATCCAGGCCGTCCGCGTGCTCTGCGATTCGTGCGGCCTGTCGATCGGAAAGCCGCGGATCACGATTTCGACGGCGGGCCGGACGGAGGGCATCCGGCGCCTCGGCGAGTTGCGGTGGCTCCGGCTGAACCTTGCCGTCTCGCTCAACGCCCCGAACGACGACATCCGCTCGCGCCTCATGCCGATCAACCGCGCCGAGCCGATGGCCGCGCTGCGCCAGGCCCTGATCGACTATCCCCGCCGCAACTGCGGATTCATCATGGTCGAGTACGTGCTGATCCCCGGCGTCAACGACGCCCGCGAGCACGCGCTCGAACTCGCCGCGTACCTCAAGCCGATCCCCTGCTGTGTCAACGTGATTCCGTACAACCCCCGCCGCGAGTCGCCGTGGCCGGCGCCGGCGGAGGAGGCCGTTGCGCGGTTCCTCGGATGGCTCGAGGAGGCCGGGCAGTTCTGCAAACGGCGCATCACCAAGGGCCGCGACCACATGGCCGCCTGCGGCCAGCTCGGCAACCGCGCGTTGCCGGAGACGTAACGCCGCTCCGACGGCACAATGTCAGGAGGGGGTCAGGAACCCTTGCCGTCCGGGGCCAGGCGTGCCTGCATGCGCACTTCGCATCGACAGGCTGTTCGGCCGGTCCGGCAAAGGGGGCGGATCGCTTTCGCGAACACGGCCATGCATCCGGTTCGCGCCGCCTTGACCGTTTCCGGCCGGCGGCTATAGTGACCGCCGTGTTTCCGGCCGTCGCTCAGATCCGCAGACGTGGGGTGCTTGCAAGCGCTGAAGAAGGTGCTGTCCGGGAAGGGCTGCAACACGTCGGGCGGCATCGAGGACGGACCTGCCGGGGACGACTGGGCATGCTGGGAGAAACTGACGGAGGCGGTCGTCATCAGCCGCCGCCGCGGCGAGTATTGGAACAACGGGTAAGCCGGGGTCGGAGAAAAAGCGAAAAGACGAGAAACTGAAAAAGCGATATCGCCGGTGCGGCCGGCCCATTCGTGCGTTTCTCGCTTTTTCGTTCTTCCGGTATTTCGCTTTTCTCCGATAGTATCCGGCAGGGGCCGCAGGGATGCGCGAAATGCCGGAAGCGGTTTCGACAACGCCGGTCGCGACAGGGGACCGACCCCTTCCTCTCCCCGCCGGGTTCGAGGATTCCGGGGCGCCCGAAGTGTCCGCGGCCTTTGGCGCCCACGTCGTCATGTTCTGGGTCCTGGTGGGGATGTCCGCGTTGGTGTTTGCCCCGTGCATTCTGGTCCCCATCTGGCTGGAGACGGAGGACCTCGCCCGGACGGAGGCGCAGATCGCGGCCAACAACGCGAAGCTGGACGCCCGCATTGCCGAGCAGGAACGGGTCATGCGGGCGTTGCCGAGCGATCCGCTGGTGACGGAGCGTATCGCTCGACGCGACCTCCGCTTTCGCCGCGCCGGCGAACAGGTCCAGCCGGTGGCCAACGGCCCGGCGCCAGCCCTGTCGTTGCCGCCGGAGATCGACCTTTCGTCGCCGTCCGCGTCGGATGCCGCGGCGCCGGCGGAGACGTCGGCCTGGGTGCGATGGTGCAGACGATGGCTGCCGGACCTCCCCTGGGCGGACCTGTTCGGCAAGCCTCCCTACCGCACGGTCTTCATGGTGATGGCCGGTGTGCTGCTCGTGGCGGCCTTCGTGCTCTTCGGCCACGGCGAAACGAGCAACGCAAGACCCGCGGCCGGGCGGAGTGAGTGAGCGCCGGCCGTTGCGAGGCGTGCGCAGCCGGTCGGGATCGGCACGTGGCCGCAGCCCCGTCTCCGAGAGTACGCGGCTTCCGAAGGCCCCGCATCCTGACTCCAAATGGGTGTAGCTCGCCGATCGCGCCGTCGCAACATCCTGCAAAAAAAGCACTTGGAAGCAAACACCCCTGAGCGTGTTGGGTCTCTGGAGCCGGCCCATTGCCGGCCGGGGGCAAGGGTCGGCCTTTCGACGCGGGCTTGATCGGTCGAAGAAAAGACGCGAATTCTCGGAATCGGGGTAGGCGCAAGGGGGGGGGCACTGTTATACTACGAAACCGGCTGGGCGACTGTTGCTTGGCGAGGGTTTCACGGCAACGTCTTCGTGGAAGGAGAGAGTAGCCTCCGCGGGACGCAGGATACATCGAAGGGAGAGAGATTTATGGTTTGTTCCAGTTTGCGCGTATTGGCATGTGCGTTGGCGGTTGGCCTGCTGGCGGGGCCGGCCTGGGCCGTGAACATCGAGACCGTGCCGGTGGGCAATCCGGGCAACGCGGGGGATAGCCGCTACGGCGGCTACGGCTCGGTCGGTTACACCTACAAC
>CAZUAI010000072.1:26891-28379 GCA_964617875.1 uncultured Planctomycetales bacterium
GGTGACGGCGGGGCAGTATTGCGAGTTTCTCAACGCCGTGGCGAAGACCGACACGTACGGGCTGTACAACCCCTATATGTGGTCGGATTCTTACGGCTGCAAGATCCAGCGGAGCGGCAGTTCCGGCAGTTACACCTACAGCGTGGCGAGCGATTACGCCAATCGCCCGGTGAACTACGTTTCCTGGGGCGACGCGGCGCGGTTTGCCAACTGGCTGCACAACGGCCAGCCGACAGGGCCCCAGGATCTGACCACCACGGAGGACGGGGCGTACTTCCTCAACGGAGCGACGAGCGATGCCGCGCTTCTGGCGGTGACCCGCAAGAGTAACTGGAAGTGGGCGATTCCAACCGAGGATGAGTGGTACAAGGCGGCGTATCACAAGAACGACGGCGTGACGGGCAACTACTTCGACTACCCGACGAGCAGCAACAGCGTGCCGGGTCGCGACCTGAACGACGTTTCAGGCAACAACGCGAACTACTACGGGAGTCCGTTCCCGATCCAGTCGCCGTACTACACGACGGTGGTCGGCGAGTTCCAGAACTCCGACAGCCCCTACGGCACGTTCGACCAGGGCGGCAACGTGTGGGAGTGGAATGAAGCCGTGCTGTACGGTTCGTATCGCGGCTTGCGGGGCGGGTCGTTCTACTACACCGGCAACTACCTGCCCGCGTCGTATCGCTACAACTACTACCCGACGTACGAGCACTACGGCGTCGGGTTCCGCGTCTCCGAGGTTCCTGAGCCGGCATCCCTGGCGATACTGGCGTTCGGAGGTATAGGGATGCTCGTAAGGCGAAGGGGGCTGGGAAGATAGCCTTCAGCCCGTTAGAGCCTTGATGTGCCGCCGGATCCCATCGGTGCCCATGGCCCCTGATGCCTCGGAATTGACGATGGGTTGCCCATGGAGGCTCTAACGGGCCAAGCCCTTTGTCTCTTCTGCCCTTTATCCGGGGCGGGCGACAACCCGCGTGTCGCGTATTGGCCGTTCGTCCCGAAGGCGCGATGGTCTGCAGGGGCCTTGGCGCATCTACCATCAAGCCCCGCAGGGGCGATGGTCTCCAGCTTTCGCTCGGCGAGACAGTGACGCACTCGGCCGTGTGCCCCGTTGGGGCACTGCGCCGCCGAACCCTCGGCGCACGACGGACGCAAGGCGCTCAGGAGTCGCGTTGCGTGTCAAGGGGAATGCGACTCGCGAATTGTCTTCGAACCGTGCGCACGCGCCGCAGATGCGGGGATTCCGGCAATGAACCGCATCAGGCAGAGGCCGAACAGCATCATGGCCGTGGCCTCGACGACGCCGGTGCCGCACGCGCCGCATGGGGGCGGCGTGCTTCCGTCGGTTGGCACGGGATCGGGCGTGGGATCGGTCGGCGGAACGGGTTGTGCGGGAATCGCCTCGAACGACACGGTAACCGCTCTGTCCGTGCTCATCGTGACCGTGTTCGTATCGGCCTTCGAAGCGTCGTTGTCCGTGCCCGTCCA
>CAZUAI010000073.1:0-28145 GCA_964617875.1 uncultured Planctomycetales bacterium
CTTATCGCACAGAGGCCAGCCTTTTTCCATAGGGGGGGTGAGAAATGCGGGCTAACGGTCCTGACGATCAGAGGGCCCGATAGATGCTCATTTCACCGCATCCGGCGTCGCCGGACGAGACCAACCAGACCGGCACCCATGATCAGGAGACTGCCGGGCTCTGGCAGGTAAATCGCCGCTTCATCGGTCCACGCCATGTAGTCGATGCGGATGTTCGCCAGTTTCGTTGAGTCGAACGTGCCAATGCGGCAGTTTCGGTCCTGCCCCGTCCGCATGGTCAGACCGCTCTGGCTCGTGACAAAGACGCCGTCGAACCACAGCTTCTTCGTCACGGTCGCCCCGCCCGGATCCAGTTCCGACGTGAGCCACACGTCGTGGTAGCCGTCACTGATGATCTTGTCGAAGTACGTGCCGGAGATCTTGTTGTGCTGCAGGTGAATGGCGCCAGCCACATCCTGGTAGATCTTGAACCGGTTGTCATCACGCGGCCGGTCCGCACCGGGAACATTTGTCCCCAACAGCCTGTGGTAGAACTCGGTGAACGCGATCACGGTGCTGCCGGCGGTTGCATCCGTTGAGACGCCCTTGATCCGCATCGTGAGCGTGAAGCCCGGCGACATGTCATCCCGCAGGGCGAATCCGTATCCGACCGGCGGAGAGTTGTTCGACCACGACGCATAACTGAGGTTCGTGTTGTCATCGACCTCCAGGACCTTCTGATCGCCGGCGGGGTAGACGGCAAGCTCCTGCGAATCCGCCGCCGTCGCATCGGTCCGGATGTAGTTGGGCGCCATGCTTTGCCCGCTCTTGTAGCTTGCGTAGAACAGGCGCAGGCCGTCGCGGTTCACCACCGCGGCGGTGTCCGGCTTCACGTCGGCGAAGTACTTGACCCACCAGTTCGTGTCCCCCAGGTTCGCGGCCATCGCCGGCACCGCGCTGCCGACAAAGAGCACGGCGGCCGGCACACCAAACAGAAGACGACGCATTTCCTACCTCCTTACGTAAGAGTGCGTTTTCCCTTGCCCTTTGCCGGGCATTCCCCGTGGGACACTTGCCCACGCAGGACTCGAATCCTCCAGAGCGTTTCGGGGCCGCACAAACCGGCTCCGCGCCACTAGGGGCACGAGAGCGGGTTGTTCGGACCGTTGAAGCACGTCGAGAACGAACCGAAATCGTTCAGATCCACGTCGCCGTCATCGTCGGTATCGAAACACGTGCATGCAGCGTAACTCCCGTCGGCCGACCACGGCCGGTTCGGACCGTTGAAACAGGACCCGAACGCGGTGAAGTCATTCAGATCCACGTCGCCATCGTCATCCGCATCGGCCGGGTTCACATGAACGCAGCGCATCGGCGACAGGGCCTTGCCGGTCGGGGACCAGGCGCCTTCCCCGGAAATCCGGATGTAGTCGAACCATGCCTCGGCCGTCCACATGTTGGGGTCGTAGTGGTCGTTGAAGCCGATGTTCGTGCCCGTCGGGTCGGCAAACCACTTGCAGAGGAAGTCCTCGACGAGCACGCCGTCGAGCCAGGTCTGGCGGCGGACGTCCGTGCCCTGCACATAGGCGACGGCGTGCAGCGTGTGCCACTGCCCGTCGTTCAGATCGCCCGAGTGCCATCGGCGGTCGTACGTGCCGTCGCCGTCGTCGTCAATGTTCTTCTGCTTCGCCCAGAGCGCGATGCCCGTCCGGGCCGCCTCGTCGGCGTAGCTGACGTTCCATCCGAACTCGGCGTCCACCGTGTACAGCGGCAGGCTGGCCATCGTGGTGACAAACCAGAGGAACTTCGCACGGCCTTCCCAGTCGTCGAAGATGTTATTCCGGTTCGAGATGAACCTGGTCAGCTTGAAGCGGACTTCGAGCGTCGTTCCATCGGCCATCTGCTGCGGATTGACGTAGTCGCCCGCATCCGAAGCGGAGTTGTCCCACTTCATGCAATTGGATTGGTTGTAGCCCGTCGGAATCGCCTCGTCGGCGTCCACGATGCGAAGGGCGTAGTTCAAGGGCGTGTCGGAGATCTTGACGACGTCCCAGAAACAGCGGTTCCACTCATACATCTGGCCGCGGTTCATCGAGAACGCCCGCTTGCCCTGGATCGTCCACATTCCGTCAAACGTGGAGCTGCCGTCGTTCTCCCAGTACCACGTCGAGCCGAACAGGCCCGTGCTCGTCGGCGAACCGAACAGCGGCGTCCGCGAGATCCGCACCTCGTCCAGGGTGGCATCGACCACCTGATCCACCGTGCCGCTGTCGTTCACGTGCCCGCCGATGTAGAGCTTGCCTGCGTTGACGCTGCTGCCCGTGCGGTTGACAAGGACGCGCTCGCTCGAGTTGCCGTTGAGCACGAAGAGCACTTCCTTCTTCTCCGCGCTGTACGACACGGTGATCCGGCGCCAGCTCAGGGTGCTGCTCACTTTGAGCTTGCTGGCCACGGTCTCCACGGTCGAGCCGGTTCCGAATACCAGGACGATCTCCGCCCCCGTCGGCGTGTATGGGTTCAACGGGTCGGCGTTGTAGTTGCTGAACGTGGGGTTCACCGCCAGGTCGGCCCCGCCCGCCAGCAGGCCGTAGTCGATCCCGGCGTCGGTCGTGTTGCCCGCCTTCTTGCAGACGATCCACTGCCGCGACGACGGATCGGCGGCGTTCGCGATGGAGTAGGGCTTCACCCACACCTCGATGGAGAAGCTCGAATCGCCGATGTCGAGCGAGTCGCTGTCGTTCACCTCCACGTATTGAGAAGAGGAACGAACGAAGTCGAGCGATCGCCGGTTGAGGTAGCCGCCGTGGTGCGTGTGGTTCGGCTTGGTCACGCCCGTCCCGCCCGGCTTGACGTCGGGGATGTCGTTCACATACTGCGGCCCGTTGACCGCCGTTCCGTCGTTGTGATTCTCGCTGAGATCCCTGACCGTCGTCGCGACATCGCCGGCGTTCTTGCCGTCCAGATCAAACCGCCAGAAACCGCGGTCATCCGTCGCCGGATCGGCGTTGACCTTCTTGAACTCAAACTGCTTGAGGTTTATGTTCGCGCCGACGGGCACCTGGAACCGCAACACCTGCGTACCCGCGCTCAGTGTCGCCAGAAACGCCGCGGACGAATAGTCGGTCACGACGCCCAGCCCCCAGGGCAAGGCCTGCGGGCCGCCGAAGATGCTCGCGCCACCCGGCTCCACGGTGATGTCGAATGTCTTGCCCGCCGCCACAGTGGCATACCGGACCAACACCTCGTATTCGCCGCTCTCTGCGACGTTGACCGTGTACTCGAGCCACTCCCCGTTCGGAATAAACCCGACGATGTTGCCTTCGGTCTTGGTCGTGGACACGTCCACGTCCGTCGCGCGCAAATTGCGGGAGTCAGGAGCCGTCGGCTGCAGCCAGAGCGTCGTATCGTAGTATGAGATGAGCGGTCCGCCCACGTCGAAATTCGCCGCCTCGATCACGCCGGGGATCGCGTGCGGCACGCCGTTCGGATACGCTTGCTGCGTGCCGTTCAGCAGAACGAGGTAAATCTGGTCGATCTCTTCGAGCGTTCCCTGCGTCACCACCGTGAGGCGAAGCACTCTTGTGCCGGCCGTCAGGGCCGCCGAGGCGCTCACCTGGCCGGTACGCCAGCCTGTCCCGGTCGGCATTCCGACCGATCCCGAGTCGAACTCGTACGGGCCGCCGTCCGCACCGATCTGAATCTGCAGAAACGCCTGTGTGACCGAGGCGGCGGGGTTCTTCAGCCGGACGCCAACGCGGTAGTTGGCCGTCTCCGGAATGGCGATCGTGTACTCCAGCCACTCGCCGCTGGCCAACTGGTTCACCGTGTACACCGGCGGTGTGTTCGTGGTGCCCCCCTGGTACTCGGCAAGATCCACGTCATCGCTGCGATAGGCGCTGCCGCCCGTATTGCCCCCGGTCGTGTCATTGTACGAAATGCCCTGGCCTCCGCTGTCGTAGTGTTCGGCTTCGATGACCAGATGGGCCGAGGTCGGCCCCGGCCCCGGAAAAGGCGACTGCTGAGCACTTGCACCGGCCGCCAGTGCGAGTACGCTGCCGAAGGCAGCCACGAGGCTCCCCCAACGGTCACAGGCGTGTGTACGCTTCATGAAATGTTCTCTTTCTTCTTGGATCCGTCTGCTGAGCGGACGGCCACCACTTGGCCGTCCGTTGAATTCAAAGCATGCGTTATCATTCATTCTTCCGGCGTCCTGCCGTGGTTTCCAGAGGGGGCCACCTTCCCCACATCCGGGAACGCCGATTTAGCCGATTTACAAGAACACAGACCCTGCCGCTTCCGCCCGGCCACAGGCAGTTGACCAAGGTCTTTATTAGTGCGTTCATTCTAATCGATTCACCACCCCATGTCAACGGAAAACTATGGTCTTTTTTTCGGGCAGTGAGAACTCGACGGGCGAAGACCGGACTGACCACAATGCGACACAATGACGCCAGAATGCGGGCTCACGCCTAGGATCCATGCCCCCGGCCTGCATGACGTCCCATGCAAGGGCCACTCGAGTCAGATTGGTCCTAACATATTTATTTGCAGTTATTTACAGTTTTACCGGCTTCGTTCCCAGGGGGCGACACCGGCTTGGTAAGAAACCCCCTATCGCCAAACAAGGAGCAGGTCCGCGCCCACAGGGATCGCCTCTATTGTTGGCCGTAAATTCGATCTGTCTCGGTAGGTCAGGGGCGTTTTACGGAAGACAGTTTGCATGATCAATCGGGTCATGGTACAATGGAATCGAGGCTGATTTGTATAGTCTTTTTGGAACGATGGGCGCACGGCAGCGGGTTGAGCCGTAAACAAATGGCAACGAGCGGCAAGAGCAAGCATCGGCACATCTATGAGTACCTGCGTCAGGCCATCGACGCAGGCGAGCTCGCTATTGGCCAGCAGGTACCGACCGAAGCTGAACTTAGCGCCCAATTCGGGGCTTGTCGGCAAACCGTAGCCCACGCGCTCCGACAACTCGAACACCAGGGCCTGGTCACGCGACGGCGGGGAGCGGGAACCTTTGTGCGTCCGCACAACGCGAAGAAGGGGACGCTTTTGGGTCTCGTCGTTCCGGAGGCCCACGGCGGGATCTTCGCTCCGATCAGTGCTCAAATGACCCGTGTGGCCCGCGACAACGGTTTCGGGCTGGTCTTTTCCGACCCACACGACCCGAGCGAGGCCCCCGCGCGAACGGCCCAGCGGATGGATGAGCTTGCCCGTGAGTACATCGCCCGTGAACTGGCCGGCGTGTTCTTTATGCCGCTCCTGCTGCCACCTAATCACACGACGATTAATGTCCGGTTTGCGGATACGCTCGACGCGGCCGGCATCCCCGTGATTCTCCTTGACCGCGACGTCTACGATTACCCGCGCCGGTCGAAGTACGACTTGGTCGGTGTCGCCAATCGCCGCGCGACGCAGTTGCTCACGGAACACCTGCTCGCCATCGGCCGCCGCCGGATTCACTATATAACGCATCCGCAGCCGGCGTCCACCGCCACCGCCCGGATCGAAGGATACCGGGATGCCCTCCGTGACCACGGCATCACACCCGAGGCACAGGGCGTACATGCGGTAGACCTGCGCGATGCCGGTTTCGCAGATGACGTGCTGCCGACAACCCAGGCGGACGCATTCGTCTGCCTCAACGACGCCATCGCCGCTTACCTGATCCGCCATCTGATCGCCGCCGGCGTCGCTGTGCCCGATGACGTCGCCGTCGTTGGCTTTGATGACGTGGACTACGCCACGCTGGTGCCCGTGCCGCTGACGACCATGCGCCAGCCGTGCGGACGGATCGGCGAAATGGCCGTGCGCCTGATGCTCGAACGACTGCCGGAGCCCGGCCTCCCGGCGCGCGAAGTGACGTTTCCCTGCGAACTCATCGTTCGCGAGTCGTGCGGCGCCCGGCGCCTGACGCGAACCGCACAGCATACAGCGTCCGGCTGACGGCGAACGGCCGGGGGCGTGGCCGTCCGCGGAGGGGGTCACTGCGCCCGACGGCCACAGGGCACAGTCAGGCCGACCGTCGGAAGGTAGCTGATCTGCCTGCCAGAAGATGAACTGCGTACTCAGGGTGTGAACAGCAGAGGAGACTCATGGCGATGAGGTTATCTCGTAGCGTCGGCGCGTTGGCCGTGCTGGTTGCCGGGCAGGCGATCGCCGCGGAACCGCTGTTTCCGCAGCTTCAGAAGGTGGGGCAGGAGTTCACGTTTCTGATCAACGCGGATGCGCATGTCAGTCGCGAGCCGCGCGGCGGCCGGCCGGGCCATTCCCACAACGAGCTGCTGAGGCGTTTTGTGGAGGAAGCCAATGCCCTGTCGCCGCAGCCCGCGTTTGTGATATTCAACGGCGACATCTACGAACGCGAGGCCGCACCCCAGACAACGGACACGCTGGTTGCGATCCTCAGAAACCTCAAGCCGCTGCCCGTCGCCGTAACCGGAAACCATGACGTGCGGGACTTCGACGTGGACCGGATATTCCGGCCGGTGCAGAAGGCATTGAACGGGACGACCGGCGACACGTTTTCGTTCGATTGCGGCCGGTGGCATTTCGTCGTGATGCCCACGCGCGAACTGCTCCCGACACCGGAGAAGGAGAACGCGTTTCTCGACTGGCTCGACAACGATCTGAAAACCAGCCGCGAAAGACCGACGATGGCGTTCACGCACTACCACGTCCTCCCGGTCGGGACCAGCCAACTGGAGTTCTATGCGTACTCGATCCGCTACAAGAACCGCCTCCTGGATACGCTGGCGCAATACGGCAACGTGCGTTATCTGTTCTCCGGGCACGTACACGCCGGTATTCAGTCTTCGGTCAAGACGGCCTGGAACTACCGCGGGATCAATGTCGTCATCGCGCCGAGTCCGGTCAAACCGCGGCCGTTCGGCGAGGAGTATCCGGAGTTCACGACGGACGGGGGATACTGGATGGCGGTCCACGTGCGAGGCGAGGATGTCCGGCTGGTCGGCCGCCAGATCGGAACGTCGGCCGAACATGTCTACCCCACGGCATTTCGAAAATATGAGCCGGGCATCGATCCGCGATGTCTGACCGCCGTGTGGGACATGCCGGCGGCAAGCCAACTCGAGAACGGCGGCTTCGAGAACGGGATGCGCTCATGGAACGCACCGTACCGCTACATTACGGACAAGGAACCCGGTTATGGATGGGTCGCAACCGACGAGAAGGCGGCCTCGGGCAAGCTCGCGGCGCGGTTGCACGTCAGGGAGAAAGGGCAGGGCTGGGCGCTGGGCGAGTTCACCGAGATCTACCAGGTGGTGCGGGTGACCGGGTCTTCCCCGCCCGTGTTGACGGCAAGGTACTATCCCGGACCTGCCGTAACGGGCGGGGGGTACATCTGGGCGGCCGGGTTCAAGGGACGGAATGCGCGCTGCCTCATGATGCTGCAGTGGGGACCGAAGATGAGAGAGAAGCACACCCTCCTGCGGGTGGCGGATTACGTGCTGACGGCGGGAGAGCGCGGAGCACCCGGCATCGCCGAGCTGAGCCGGTTGCATCGGGCCTGGTTCTGGAAGCTTCCGGCGCCCGGGGCCGGCTGGCACGAGCTGCGCATCCATCTGGCCGAGGCCATGGGCCGGGCAGCAGGCGACAGCGGCGTGTACGCATCACTCGGCCTCGACCGCGTGATCGTCGGGGCGGGGGTGTGGTGTTCCGACGATCCGGGCTCGAGCAGCGTCGCCTGGTTCGACGACATCGGCCTGGACTGCACGCCGGCCTCGGCCGACGTAACGCTCGACGGCAAAGACCTGGACGTGAAACAGGCCGGGCTGGAGCTGTTCGTTGAGCCGGGACAGGATTCACGCAAGAGGAAGTAGAGCGCCGTCGCCAAAAGGTGGCCGGCAGGGGCCTCCGGTCGATGATTGCGTGGGCATGCATCGCGTGCCCCGTCGCAACGGATTGACATTTCCCGCCGCTCTGTTTTCATAGCTGGGGTTGACGAGCAACGAACGCGACGAACCGGTAAAGGAGCCCTGGCCATGATCCATTGGCGAACAATCCTTCTTTTCCCCCTTGCGGCCGGCATCCCCATGAGTCTGACGGCCGGTGCGGCGTACGCCGAATCCGATCCGTCGAAGATCCGCGTCCTCGTCGTCACGGGCGGGCACGACTACGAACACGACGCGTTCGTCGAGGCGTTCCGGTCGCTGCCGGATGTCGAGGTCACGCATGCGGCGCACCCGGCGAACGGAAACGTCTTTCAGCCTCCCAAGGTCGCGGAGGACTACAAGGAGCCGTTCCAGCACGACGTAATCGTGCTGTACGACATGTGGCAGACGATCTCCGACGAGGCGAAGGACTATTTCGTCCGGCTGCTCAAGCGGGGCAAGGGCCTTGTTGCCATGCACCACGCGCTCGGCGGATACCAGGACTGGCCGGAGTACGAGAAGATCATCGGCGGAAAGTTCCTGCTCAGGCCGGCCGGCGGGCGCGGCGTGTCCACGTTCAAGCACGACATCGACATGCCCGTGAAGATCGCCGACCCGAAACACCCCATCACGGCGGGCATGAAGGACTTCACGATCCACGACGAGGCGTACAACCAGTTCGCCGTCGCACCCGACGTTCACACGCTCCTGACCGCGGACCACCCCGACAACGGCAAGACGATCGCCTGGACCCGGATGTACGGCAACGCCCGCGTGGTGTACCTGCAGCTCGGCCACGATTCGAAGGCGTATGCGAACGAGTCGTTCCGGCGGCTCGTCGGACGGTCGATCCGCTGGGCCGCCGGACGTATCCCGGCGGGCACGCCGGACAAGGACGGCTTCGTGCCGTTGTTCAACGGCAAAGACCTCGACGGCTGGGTGGTCATGGGCAACCCGGCCGGCTTTGCCGTCAAGGACGGCGTGATTCACAGCGACGGCGAATCGGGTGCGAACTGGCTGCGTTCGGTACGGCAGTACGCCGATTTTGTCCTCAAGGTCGAGTGGAAGGTCAGCAAGGACGGCAACAGCGGCGTCTTCATCCGCTGCGCCGAGGAGGGCTACCCGTGGGAGACGGGCAGCGAGATCCAGATCACCAACGCCCCGCGCGATGATGCGCACTGCACGGGTTCGCTTTACGGTTCGGTGGCGGTCAATCCGCGGCCGGACGAGTCGGCCGACAAATGGCACGAGTTCGAGATCCGCTGCCTGGGCAGACAGATCACGATCCTGTCGGACGGGGTGAAGGTGATCGACGCCGATTGTGACAAGGTGGAGGCGTTGAAGAAGCGCCCGCGGTCGGGCTACATCGGCCTGCAGGACTCGCACGCGCCGAAGGGCAGCTATGTCGAGTACCGCAACATCCGGATCAAGGTTGTGGGCGGGAAGTGACCGGCCGGCACAGACGCCGAAGCTTGAACGAACCCCCGCCTTCGGCTAGCATGAGGCCCAGGAAGGACCCATCCCAATTCCCTCTCGCCCCGCGTGCGGGGGAGAGGGCAGGGTGACGGGGAGTTCCGGGCAAGACGACCCGCCCCCGACCGCTGCCTCGAACGGGAGCGGAACTTCCGGATAAACAGCAGGCTCGTTTCGGGCGCGTAGCTCAGTCGGTAGAGCAACGGCCTTTTAAGCCGTGGGTCCCAGGTTCGAGTCCTGGCGCGCTCAATGATGACAGGTGAAGCCGGACGTGTGTGTCTGGCGGCAAGTGCCGGGGGTTACACGCAGATTCGCTTCCGGTTCCCGTTCCGGCGATGTTCGCGGGTAATGACGTTTGAGGGCGGGTAGAGGTCGGTGAACGCTGTGCTTCCGGCGGCGCGCGAAGCAGCGCATCGTGGGCCGCGTGCGGCCGCACGTCATGGCACTACAACGCTGACACCTCGGCTATTCCCTTCCCGCGTTGCAGAGCTTCTCGCTCGGGCACTTCCACTTCTCGTGTCTCGCCGGGCAACGGTACTTCACCGTCCCCCGTTTCGGTTCGTGCCTGATGTAGCTCATCCGGTGCCGCACGGGCGGCTCGCTCACTCGATTCGTAGCGGTACAGCGTGCCCGATTCGTCATAGACCATGTTCGAACGGCCGTCATGCCCCGGGAGCATCCGCTCCGGCTGCTCCTTCCGCAACGAGCGGTTCCGGATCAAGGGGCAAATCCAGGCCTTGTGCAGCAGGGGGCGCGTGCCCTCGTCGTCCACATATTCCTTCCGGCCCCCCGCCCCGCGAAGCAAAACCGAGCCCACTGCGGGTAAGCCCTTTTCAGCCCCTTCGCCAAACCCGCTGTCTTCAACCACAATCTGACAACGCAACCGGCTCGTGCCACCCCAGCGCCGCTTGCTTCGGACCGCGCCTTGCCATATCATCTGCTTCCGGTACGGAGAGTCACGGAACTCTCGATAACGGCCGTCTCGACCATGGGCATTATCGAAATTCGTGTGCCGAAAGCCAAGGTGACTCCTGTACCGTGGTTTTGGCGGCGTACCCAAGTGGACCAAGGGGACGGATTGCAAATCCGTTATTCATGGGTTCGAATCCCATCGCCGCCTGTGATCGCAAGTGACACTTCCACAAGAGGTTAGGGCGGTTTGCCGCCTTTCGCGATATGCTGACGAGGGGGCCCAAAGACGCATCACGCGGTGAACTGCGCAGAGAATCGACGCTCTCAGACATGATCAAGCCGACTCTCGGACCAACCGAAGGCCCTTGAAACCGCTCATGTTGCCGGTGAGCACCTGCATCCGCTCCCGGTCCGCCGGACTCCGGTAGTGTTGAGTGCGGCCCCTGGTTGCCCTGCGGGCGTCAGTCACAGGCCGGCGCCCGGTTGGGGCCGTTGAAACAGTGCTGGAAGAGGGAGAAGTCGGCCAGGTCCGCGTCGCCGTCGCCGTCGAAGTCCGCATCCACCGCGCAGTTGGCGCTCGGCGGCTGATTGGGCCCGTTGAGACAAAGCTGAAACAGCGAGAAGTCGGACAGGTCCACGTCGCTGTCGCCGTCGAAGTCGCCGTAGATCCGGCGAATGTGTACGTCGAGATTGTCGGCCAGGAGACCCGTCATGCCGGCCCCGGTATTGCCCGACTTGACGATGATCGTGGCCTTGTCGCCGGCGGCGGTGAAGCGGCCGACGTTCGCGACCGGCGCGGTGGCGCTCATGAGGCCGTCCCAGCCGCCCGGCGTCGCGTACGTGTCGTTCTTGAAGATCAGGATATCGTCGGCCCTGGTTGCCGGCGTCTCATCGACGCCGTCGGCGGGGAGCCGCGTGCTGTTGATGATGACGATCTCGCCCCATTGCGAGTTCGCGAGGGTCGGACTGCTCTTCCA
This sequence comes from uncultured Planctomycetales bacterium, assembly GCA_964617875.1. Classification (GTDB taxonomy): domain Bacteria; phylum Planctomycetota; class Phycisphaerae; order UBA1845; family PWPN01; genus CAZMVY01. The sequence continues at coordinate 11,240 of CAZUAI010000073.1, forward strand.
GTAGCCGGAAACGAGAATGACCTTGCCGGCGCCGCCGGTGCTGAACTGCTGGTACACGCCGCCATTGTAGTTGGAACCGGTACACGCGAGCTGGCCGCTCGCGGCGGACGCGGTGAAGTCGGCGGCCGTGTCGCGTTGTGTCCACTTCGTCCAGTGGTTCAGTCCGTCGGCGAAGTCGGCGTTCTGCAGGAGCTGGGCGCCCGGCACGGCGGCCACGGTGATGTAGTCTGTCTTCGTCCTGGTGTCGGAGCCGCCGGGGCCGGTCACGGTCAGCGAGACCGAGTAGACTCCGGGCACCTGGTACGTGTGCGCCGGGCTCGTCGCGCTGCTCTGATCGCCGTCGCCGAACGTCCATTGCCGCGCGGTGATCGTGCCTGTGGACTGGTCGGTGAACTGCACGGTCAGGGGGGCGTTGCCGACGGTCTTGTCGGCGGTGAACGCGGCGGCGGGCGGCGGAGCGGACGCCCCGACGTACTGCCACTTCACCGCGTCGGCGCGGAAGATCCTGCCGGGCTGGGGGTAGTTTTCGTTCGTCTGGGTGACGGTGCTGGCCGCGCCGGCGAGTAGCTGGTACTGGCCGAGCGAGTTCCAGCTGTTTGCGCCGGACGGGTTCGTGCCGTTGTTCTGATCCCGCAGCACGCTGGTGGAGCCGGCGGCGTGCGTGACGATGTGTTCGATGCTGCTGCCGGCGTTCGTCGAGGCCGGCCACGTGACGAACACCTCGTACGTACCGGAGGCGCTCGGCGTATACGTGTAGACGGCCTTCCTGACGCCCGAGGCGTCGCGGTCGAGGCTCCCCCAGCGGCTGCCGATGCCGGAGGTGACGCCGGCGGCGGTGCTCTTGGCCGTGCTGTCGGAAAGCGAGCCGACCTCCGCGTAATTGGCGTAGTTCCGGCCGCCCGTGCGGCTCTCGACGATGAACTCCGACAGGCCCCAGACCTCGAATTCGTAGATGCGGGCGTAGTTGTCGATGCCGGGGTCGCTGATGTTCAGCCGGACGTACCGGAGCGGCCGGGCCGACGCACAGGCAAACGTGCTTGTGTCCGCCTGGTCCGGGTTTGAGCCGGTGAATTCGACCGTCCACGGCCCGCTCAGGCCTGGCGCCGACTCGATCGTGAACGCCTTCGTGTTCATCGCCTGCATTTCGCCGCCCGCGCCCGCGTGCTTCACGACGAAGTGCAGCACGTTGACGGTCGCGCCGAGATCGTAAGCGAGCCAGTGGGTCCGCGTGGCGCCCGTCGTGCACCACTTCGTCGTCGTCAGGCCGTCGCGGGCCCTGGCGGGTTCGAAGCCGGTGCCGTAGTACGTGTCCGCCTGGGTTGTGACGGCGTTCAGGGCGAAGTTGGTTTCGCCGGCGCCGGGCCCGCCGCCGGAGGTGCTCGTGGCCGCCTCGACGTTGATGACCCGCGCGATGCCCGAGTCCACCCGGAGGGTGAGCGTGTGCGGGCCGAAGGACGCCGTCTTCGCGGCGGGAAACGCCCACAGGAAGGTGTAGCCGTTCACGGGGATGTTCGCCGGCGCGAACGCACCGCCGTCGAGCGAGTACGAGATCTGGCCCGAGTCGGCGGCGATGAGGACCTTGACGGCCGCTTCGGGGCCCGTAAAGGGGACGGAAATCGTCGATCCGGCCGTGCCGGACTGAACGAAGCCGGGCACGCCGAACTCGTTGTAGTGGGCGGTCCAGCCGGACGGCAGCGGGCTGATCGTGACCATGTCCCTGATCGTGCTGCCCGTGACGGGGAAGTCGGTCAGGGGGCTGGGGATGGCATGGGGAGCGGAAGAGCCGCCGCGGGTCCGCTCGCCCTCGAGGTAGCTGATGACGGCGTCGGAGTAGATCTGCGAGCCGGCGGCGTTCGGGTGGACGCGATCGGGCGCCAGGTCGGTCCAGGGCGTGCCGGCCAGCACATGCTCGTACAGCGCCCAGCCGACGTTGACGCTCGGGCACCCGTAGCGGTCGCACGCATTGTAGTGCGCCTGGACGGCCGTGGGGTACTGCCCGTTCAGGTAGGGCTGCTCGGTGTAATAGGCGATCGTCTCGATGAAGCACACATCCGCATTCGCGTTTCGTGTCCACGCCTGGCGGATCATGCCTTCGCTGTTCCGTGTGACGAAGAGCAACGGGTCCTCAGGCAGGTCGTTGACCGCGAATTCGATGAAGACCAGGTCCGGGTTCCAGGCCAGGACGTCGCGGTCGATCCGCATCGCGCCGATGAGGCTTCCGGTGCCGCTCCAGCCGGCGTTGATCTCGGTGATCCTGCCCGGGTACTTCGAGTTGAACCAGCTCGTCACATTGTTCCGCCAGCCGGTGTTCTGGGTGATGCTGCCGCCGATGTAGGCGATCTTCGCGGTCTGGCCGCTGTTCAGCTTCGCGAAGACATTGGCGAGGCCGTTGCCCCGCTGGATCGGGATCGGGTAGTCCAGACCGCCGGTCGGCCACGTGTAGCGGAACCCCACGGCGGCGTCGAGGTCGCTGAGGATCTGGCCCTTGTAGGGGTTGTCGGCGCCGTCGATGTTCCACGCATCGCACGAGGCGCACCAGCGGTACGGGTTGATGCAGCGGACTATGGGTTTGCCGGTCGTGGCGGCCTGCTGGTTGTAGCGGTTGATCTCGGCGTAGACCTCCTGCATCCAGCCGGCGACGTAGTGGGCGCTCGGGTTCTCCGGGTGGCCGCCCTTCCAGTAGTAGTTCCCGTTGCACTCGGTGATGTAGAGGGGCAGGTGGTACAGGTCGCTCGGAATGCCCAGGTTCACCCAGTCCTTGTATACGTAGAAGCTGAAGTAGAGATTCTGCCCGTTGGCGTTGACCTGCTGCGTGCTGTGGATGTCGGCGTAGTTGTACCCGCGCGAGGTGACGTGCAGCGCGATGCCGTCGATGCCGCCGCTGTTCTTGATCGCCGTGAGCATCTGGTTGAGGTACTGGACCCAGTTGAGCGGCATGGCGTCCGACGGAATACCGCAGCCGTTCGGGCCGGCGCCGTACGGGCCGCCCCACGGGCCCAGCGCCTGGCTGATGACTTTGTCGTTCGGGCGCACGGCCTTGATCGCGTTGTAGCAGGCGCGGAAGCAGTTGGCGTAGCTCTGCGGCGAGACGTAGTTGGCGCGGCCGCCCGAGACCGGCCATTCGGTCGAGAGGTTCGTCTCGTTGCCGATGATCCACATCGAGCAGCCGGGCGAGTGCTGGACGAAGTTGGCACAGCGCTGGGCGAAATTGTTGTACTGATCGGGGGTGGGGATCGTGCCGTCGGGGCAATACCCGTTGTTGATGCGGCAGAGGACGGTGTGGCCGTTGTTCGCGTACCACGAGAAGTCGACGCCTCCGGTATCGCTCGGGTTGTGGCCGACGGCCACCGTGGCGGTGACCCAGCCGCCGCTCACCTGAGCCTTGATGCGATTGAGGTATTCCGTGGGCCGGGGATCCGCGTCGTGGATCCCGTACAGGTACGGCGTCTCGGCCGCCGGGCACATCCGGCACGCCAGAACCACGGTGCCGACGATCCGCCACGCCCATGTCCGTCGAGTACGATTCATCGGGATTCCTCCGCGCCGCCCCAGGTGCAGGCCGGCGTTCGATTCGGTCCGTTGAAACAGGCCGCAAGCGTCGTGAAGTCCGTCAGGTCCACGTCCGCGTCGGTGTCGAAGTCGGCGTTCACCAGGCAGTTCGCTCCCGGCGGTTGGTTCGGGCCGTTGAAACAGAGCTGGAACAGCGAGAAGTCCGCCGGATCCACGTCGCCGTCGCCGTCGAGATCAGGCGTCGCGGCCGGCAGGGTCTGGAACGTGCCGACCCAGAGATCGTCAAAGCCGGCGATAAACCAGTCGGGAATCTCGCAGTAGCTCTCGTGTTTGTGCTCGGCGAACAGCGTGGCCTGGGCCCCGACGGCCGTGAACGGGACGACGATTTCCTTCCACGTCCCCGCGGTGAATCTCCATGGCCCCCAGACGACGTTGGGGCCTGTGGGGCTGGTGCCGCCGGTCGGATCGACGCCGATCCGCGCGACCGCCAGGCCCTGGATATCCCGGTTGTCCGGGTCGTCGTAGGCCTTGGTCAGGACGTAGCCGGCGAAGACGTAATCCACCCCGGGCTCCGTCGCAATCGTGCGATAGATGCCGCCCGTCTTCGGGTTGAAGTTGCCGACCGACCCGACCCACTTCGGGCCGCTGTGGGTCGTCACGCCCCAGTCGCGGTTGCTGAACTGGCCGTCAAACTGTCCGTACCGGGTCCACCCGCCGATGGGGTTGTTGTCCGTGCCGGACAGAAGGTTGCTGTAGGCGGCCATCGTGACCGTCGCCGTCGCCCCGCCGTCCGGCGTCACATCCACGCTTTGTGTCACCGTCCCGCGGGCAACGGCCTCCACACGGAGCGTATGACGCCCCGTCGGGGCGTCCGCGAACGTGAAGGCGCCCGTTCCGTCGCTGGACGTGCAGGTCCCGAGTTCGTCGAGGATGACCTTGGCCGCCACAACCGGCCTGTTCAGGCTCGTGACGCGCCCGGCAAGCCGCGCGGTCTGGCTCGGCATCGCGACGCTCGCCGGCGCCGTCCGGAGCACGTTGCGAAGCGGCGAGTGCGCGAGGATCGACATTTGGCAGGTCGCCCCCGGCGTGAGGTGGCGGATGGTGATGTCGTGCGACGTCGCCGGCGAGGCCTCCGCCGGCACGATCGTATCGAAGATCGGCGTGCCGGTTCTGCAGGCGATCGTCGCCGTCGTCGGCACGTCGGTGGCGAACGTCACGCGGACGTCCGTGGAGGAAATCGGCGTGCAGGTAAGTCCGCTGACGGCAATGTCGCCGCGGTCCGCCTCCTGGATGATCAGACGGCCGGCCAGATCGACGAGCCCGTCGGGCGTTCCGTCAAAGAAGGCCTTGCCCAGGGGGTAGGCGTCCGAATCGCCGTAGACGGAGAAGCGGCCGCCGTCGGCGCGGACGTAGCGAATGGCATACGGCAGTCCGGGCGTCAACGGCAACTCGCCCGGCCCCCAGACGAACGCCTGAAAGAAGTCGGCAACCATCTGCGCGCACTTGGCCGGGCCGACCTGCGGGCCGAGGGGAAAGGCCCCCGTCCACGGATGAACGCTGGCCCGCATGAGGTACCCGGTCCCGCTGCCCGCCAGCATCATCTGTGCGAGCCGCAACTCGCGGCCGGCGGGAACGAACGTCTGCACGACCTCGGTATTCGACGTGGGACGCCACCAGTTGTCCACGCGATACTCGTCGATCAGCCCGTCGTCGCGGGACGCGATCGCGACGCGCAGGTCGGCCTCGGGCCGATACACGCCGTCGAACCACGCCTGTCCGTTCGGGTACGGGTTGGTCTGGTACGACACCGACGGCCGCCACCTCGCGCCGCCGACGCCGTCCTGCCGGATCGCGTACAGCCGGCCCGGAATTGTCGGCACTTCGCCCGGTGCCCAGCGTATCACCGGCGGCGACAGAGGTCCGTGCGTGACGATTTTGCCGGGGCCGATCACCGGGCCGGTCGGACCGCCGTCGCGGATGGTGACCGTGACCCTCGCCCCGTCCGTCGCCGAGAGCACCATCGCGATGGCCACGTCTTTGCCCGTGGCGACGAAGGTCTGCGCGGCCCACACGGCATCGCCCAGGTCTGTGACGCCGGTGGTGTCATACGTGCTGCGGTCGCGGATCGGGACGTTGACCGGGCCCGTTGCCGGGACCAGGACGGACGGCCCGATGTAATGGCGGTACCAGTCGTGTTCCGAGGCGGCCAGCCAATACGATCCGCCCGGGAGGTTGTCGATCGTGAAATCACCTCCCGACGTCCACCCGATGCCGCATGCGTTATTCGCGTTGGCTCCGGCGCCGTTTACCCAGACGAACGTCGCGTGAACGCCATCGCCGAGTTGCGTCGTCCGCCTGCCGGTCACGGAACCCGCGTTCGCCGACGGCAGCCCCACTGCCGCAGCGGCAAGCAGGCAGACGCAGACGGCGACCCTGCTCCCGGCGTTGTGCAGGACCGGTTCCGCGAAGCGGGGTCCTGCGTCATTTACATGCCGGCGGCGCGTTCGGCCCATTGAAACACCCTTGAAAGACGGTGAAATCAGCGAGATCCGCATCGCCGTCGTTGTCGAGGTCCACGTCCACGGAGCAGATCCACGTCGGCGGCCGGTTCGGCCCGTTGAAACAAAGCTGAAACAGCGTGAAGTCCGACAGGTCGACATCGCCGTCCCGGTCGAAGTCGGACAGGGCGGTCAGCGTGAAATCGCACGTGGCGGTCGTCGCGTACAGAACCAGGATCGCCGCCTTCGAGACGGTCGCGTAATTGTCCTTGCCGGCAACGACCCTGTAGCGCCATGGAGCGATGCCGCTCAGGACGTAGTTACCGGCCGCGTCCGTGGTGGTTTCATACGGCCCCGGACCGGCATTCTGGCCGCAGTCGGTGCGGATCGTGACGCCCGCAATCGGGTTGTTTCCGGCGTCGACAACGCGGCCGGCGATGGCCCCCGGCCCGGCCGTCCACGTACCCTGCATGTACGTTGCCACGGGGGTATTCAATACCTCGAAGTCCCGCCAGGTGTTGCCGCCGACCTGTGCGAACAGGAATATCGCAACCACATTGTCCGCCACCGCCAGCACGCCGTTGGCCGGATCGCCGTGGCGATAGATCTCCATCTGCGCCTGGTACTGGCTCGCCGTGAGCTTGGCGTATCCGCAGTTCTGCGTGTCTCTCCAGCCGCGCCGCAGACACGGATCCTCGCGATCCTGGTAGGGACAGGCATCGCTTCCGAACTCGCCGATGAACCACGCCTTGTAGCGGAGATAGGGATACTCATTCATGGCGCGGACGTGCCGGTGACACGTCCAGGAATCGTAGTACTTGACGGTCAGGTCGAAGTACTCGTGCGTTTCGACGGCGTCGGCCCGGGCGATCGCCGCCTGGACGTCGGCCCGGCCGTACTCGGAGATCTCGGGCCCGCCCGGACCGTAGGAACCGAAGACAATGATGCCGTCGTACCCGCCCGCCCGGAGCGTGTCGTAGTATCGGATGAACTGCGTGGGCGTGTAACTGTCGCCGTCGAACTCGTTGCGGTAGCCGACGGCGTCCGGCCAACGGTCCCGGGGGATCGTGTGGAGCAGCGCCAGGACGTTGCTTCCGTGGGCCGCGCCGTCCGTGCAGCCTCCATCGTCATGCCCTGGGACGTTGTATGGCCGGAAGAAGACGCGGCAGCCGAGGCTCTTGGCGACGGCGACGTCTTCTTCGCGAAGGATCTTGATCCATGGGGCGCCGGGGCACCAGGCCTGAACGGTGCCGTTCCAGCCAAGGGCATAAGGGCAGATCGGCTGGTGGCCAGCCTGGAGCGGCTGCACCCAGCCGAAAGACGCGGCTGCGATGGCCGCCGTGCATGTCACGCTGCGTTCGTATGACTCGCCCATGCGCGTGCTCTCCTGGTTCCCTCACGCAGATTTCTCGGGCAAGCCACGCTCAGCTCCGGCCGGAGGGGCGGTGGCCATTCCAGGTCATTGTACCACATTCGACGGCGTTCTTCCATGCGAAAGGGGTCAGGAACTCTGCCGGACTGGCAGAACAGCTTGTCCACGCGAACCGCGTGCCGGGGGCGATTGGCGGCGGGCTGCAAAGGTTCCCGGCCCTCTCCTCACGCGCAGGAACGATCAGGCATTCGGCTTGAACTCCGTGCCTTGCCGGGGTAACCATTGCGCCGTTGCGGCACCGTGTTGACCGTGATGCCGGAAGCCGGAGGAATCATGAGTCGTGACGTGGCGTCGAGTCCGAAGCGATCCTGTCGGAAGGTATCCTGGGCGTTGGCAACGATTGCGCTTGCCGCGTCCTGTCATCGGGCACGTGCCGAAGAGGGAGCCTCCTCCCCGGCCTCGGGCCAGGACGCGTTCTATGTCGTGTCCACGAGCGTGGAGCACCAGAACCCGTTCGTCCGGTCTCTTCGCCTCGCGATTACCGGCCGGGAGCAAATTGAAGGGAAGGCGTACGTCTGGTGGGAGATGACGGCGGCTCAGCGGGACGGCGGGCACTACGCCGTTCGAATGCTGACCGAACGTGTCCCGATGACGTCACCCCGCGGAATCGGCGTCGTACAGCGATACCTCTACCGCGATGCCGCCGGCAAGGTCGTCGAGTACCGCGACCAGGCCGGCGGCAAGGCTCTGCTGCCGGTCCTGCACTTTGAGAGAGACTTTCTGCCGCGACCGTCGCACGACGCCGCATACGCAGGCGGCTTTGCATCGGCGGGGGCGTTTCTGGGCCATGTGATCGTCCGCGTGCCGTGCCAGGACCAGCCCGAACGCGCCGGATTCGACAATCCCATGGTCCTTCCACTGCGAACGGACCTGCTTGTCGGCACGCAAACGTCCACCCGCGCCGTCGAAGCCGCGAAGACCGACCCCGACAAACGGCGGGCGTACACACGCGAGGAATACGACCGCATGATCAGCGCGGGGATGAACTACTTCGGCTTTGAAGGGACCGACCCCGCCGGGATCGTTTATCGGCCGGTATTCTTCCGCACCGCGCCATCGTTCCCTGACAGTTTCTACCGCAGCAACTACTGGCCGGCACAAATGTTCCTGGACGAACCGAGCGTGCGACTCGGCTGGAGCGGCGGCATTCCGGCCAACCCCACCGGCCCCGAGCAGGTCGCCGAGGCCCTGCGGCAGCGGGTCGCGTCGCAGTACCGGCTCACGGATCGACGCATCAAGACCGGCAACGGCAACGAACTCGGCATGCTCGACCCGTATGAGCCCCGGGCGGCCTCGTGGGACACCGACTACTGGTCGGCGTGGTATCAGTTCGCCGCCGGGGCGCCGGCCGTCGTCCATGAAGGCCGCTACGTCCGGCGCGGCTACGGATGGGAGCCGGAGGAACTCTTCGGCGCCGAGGGCCTCGACGGCTTGACCTTCCGCGACCAGGTGAACTGCCTGAACGCCTTCCTCCGCGGCGGCGCGCGGGCCTTCGATGCCGACTGGGGCGTCAGCGTCTATCCCGAGGGCGATCCCGAGCTTCGCGAGCCGGCGCTGATCCAGGCGTACGACATGGGGGCGCGGCACATCTGGTTCTGGACCTACGAGCCGAACATGACCTTCGACATCGAGCACAGGCTCATCCGGGCCGTTTGCGACCACATGGCCAGGCACCCGCGCGGCGACCTCCGGGCCGTCAACCGCGCCGCCCGCGTCGGGATCGTGCTGCCGCCCGGCTACGTGTTCTCCTGGAACGGAACCTGGGGCATGCGGCGCGAGCAACTCTCGCCCGGCGGCGCAAGCTACGGCGACATCTCCGCCGCCGCCATGTGGGAGGCGATTCTCTGCTCGCGGCGCGGGATCCCGTTCGACTTCCTCGTCGATGATCCGATCATCCGCGGCCTCGGCTACGAACGGCTGGTCTTCGTGCGGCGGGACGGCTCGCTGGACGTGCAGCCGCCGTGGCCGCAGCCGCGCCCGGCGGGCAGGCTCGCTCTTTCCCTCGCCGATGCCGCCGACGCGAACGTCGCCGATCGCATGACCGGTCCATCCGATTACGAGATCGAACGGGCGACCGATATCACGATCGACGGCGACCTGTCCGACTGGCGAAACCGCCGCTGGATTGCCCTGCGGAGCGAATCGCACGGCTTCGCCGAGATGGTCGATCTCAATCTGACGATCACGAACGTCTCATCCGACGAGGACTACAGGCGATACAAGCACGCCTATCTCGGCTTCCGGTACGACGAGGCGACCCCGCAACTCGCCGACAAGCACCTGCTGGACGTGCCCGACGGCAAGGGCTGCATCGTCACCGAGGTCCGCCCGGACTCCCCCGCGGCACGCGGCGGCCTCCAGGTCGGCGATCTCGTCGTTGCCGCCGCCGGTCGCAAGATCGACTGGCCGATGCACCTCTTCCCCACGATCGAAGGTCTCAAGAACAACTACGGCGTGCCGATTCCCATCTCCGTCCGCCGCAGCGGCAAGCCGCAATTCGAGGCCCCCGGAAACATCGCCGCCGACGTCGCTCTGGCGATCGACGATGCGAGCTTTTACATCGCCGCGCGCGTGACCGACGACGTGCATCGGCAGCCCCACTGCGACTGGGACTACTGGAAGGGCGATTCGATTCAGATCGGATTCGACCCGACGCTCGAGAGGCGCGACACGGGCTACGGCGAAAACGACCACGAGATCGCCCTGGTCCTGAAGGACGGCAACGCCTTCGCCTGGCGCTACCACGGGCGCCGGGGCCAACCGCTCGGTGCCTTGCGGACCGTTCGCACGGCCATTGTTCGTCAGGGACGGCAGACGCTCTACGAGGCGGCGATCCCGCTGGCCGAGCTGGCTCCGATGGCCCCGGACCTGTGGCCCAGGGCCGGCTTCAACATCGTGGTCAACGACAGCGACGGCCCGACCGGCCGCAAGGGCCGCCTGGAACTGAGACGATTCGCCATGACGCGCGGGAAGAAGACGAAGGACTTCGCGACGGCCGCGTTTGCGCCGTCACCGGACCGCTCGAAGGTCTCCGCCGGTCTGCTCTGGCGGAGGCGGGCCACCCGGGAGGGCGGCGGGTTTCGCCTGCTGCTGGCGGTCCGTTCGCCGGCCGCATCCGAGTCGCGCGCCCGAGTCCGCCTGCAGTCGCTCGATTCGTCCGAAACCCTGCCGGCGGACGCTGAAATCTCGCTGCCGCCGGCGGCATCCGCGCGCCAGTTCTCCCTTGATGCAGTCACGAGTTCGCCGCCGGGGCGCTATCGAATGGAGGTTTGCATCGCCGGTCCGGCCGACCGCGCGGACACGACGGACAGTCTGCCGGTTTACATCTATCCGCCTTAGAAGTCGATCGTGGGATTCCCTTCGGGCGAGCCGGCATTGGCGCCGGGTGCCTCAAGTTTCGCGATCCGGCTGGGCGCCGGATTCGTAGGAATCTGCACGCCAAACAGCCTGAGGTAATACTGATACCGCCCTTCCATGGCCACGGGGCTTGGCATGCCCGACGGGGCGGGCGGAGGCGTCACGGCCCCGGCGTGACCGTCCGCGAAGAGGGCGTTGCTGAAGCGTTTCGAATGCATCTGCAGCGCGGCACGCGGGTCCCAGTCCTGGTCCCGTTTCAGATCGTCCGGCCATCCGGGGACCTGTCCACCACGGAACACGTCATACCTGTCCAGACCGGCCCCCGGCGTGGCCCGAAGCGTGTTGATGTTCATCCTCACATAGTAAAGGTCGTCACTGGCCGTACGAGTCTCCGGCGCCGCGTCCATGATGTAGACCACCTTGGCCGGGTGTCGCCACACGTCGATACGCGAGGCGCCCTTCACCTCGAACCACCGGTTCGATTGCCACTCCGCCGAGTTTCGTGGAGGCGCCCCCGCCTGTCCGCCCGTCGCTTGTCGAGGTCCCTTCGAGTCCAGAGCGTTCACCACGTAATCCAGGAACGGTGCGCCAACCACGTTGCGACGCTCGGGACACTGAAAGACCCCATTCCTCTCCACGGGAATCAGGTTGACATTCCTCTTGCCGTCCGGCCCTCGATAGGAATTCTTGTCACCCAGTTGGCGCACGACGAGTTGGACCCACGAAAGCGTCGTGTAGTCGCCACCCCGCGGGATATATCCTTTGCTTTCCGAGGCGAACAGGTTCGCCGCGATCCCGAACTGATGTTCGTTCGAGAGGCACAGCGAGGATCGCGCCTGCGCCCTCGCCCGCTCGAGCGAAGGCAATAGAATCGCTATCAGAAGCGCTAGAATCGCTACTACAACAAGCAACTCGATCAGCGTGAACGCGCGAACGCCAACACGATCCCTCGAAATCGCAGCAGTACGAACACCACACATGGCGGTCTCCTTTGGGGTTGAACGTGAAATCCCCTGCATGATCTGCACCACCATTCGAACTTCGCTCACACCAGCGACCTGACCGCGAGTGCAACGCACTCCGCAGATCATGCGCTGAATACTATTCTTATCGCCACAGGCTTGTCAAGCCCTTAGCTCAACTACTGCTTTCGCCACGTCCACATCAGCTACAGCCGGCCGGCTGGTTTGGCCCATTGAAACAGCTTTGGAATGTCGCGAAATCGGACAAATCCACATCGCCGTCCTGATCGAAATCGAGGTTGCACGAACAGCCGATAATCGTCGGCGCATTCGGGCCATTAAAGCAAGTTTGTAGTTTTGTGAAATCAGAAAGATCCACATCGCCATCGTGATCGCAATCCGCCCGGGCGCCGATGCTGTTGTTCGAAACCCAGACGTGCCGCGTGTAGGACTTCTCGTTGAGCGCCGCGTCGTAGACCGTGATCTTGAGGTCGTGCTCGCCGTCCGCCACCGTCGTCGAGTTCCACGAGAAGACGCCGATCGGCCCCCCGCAAGGATTCACGGCAACAACCTGTCCGTCCACCTCGAGGTCGGCCTTGATGACGCCAATGTTGTCCGAGATGCCCGAGCCGACGACCGGAACCGTGCCCCAGACCGTCGAGTTCTGGATGATCGACGAGATCCCCGTGATCTGCGGGGAGATCGAATCCGCCGGCGTCGAGCCGCCCCTCGCCGGGAAGTTCCGCCGCACCGAAGCCACGTGGTTGCCCACGATCGTGATCGAGCACGGATCCATCGTGCCGAGGCCCCGATGGGCCGCCCACCAGATGTACTCGATGTTGTTCGGGTTGTAGCCCATCATCAAGGATCCGATTGTGTCCAGGGCGACAGAGTCGCGGCTGGCCATGATCACGCCCATGTAGGGCGAACACCGATTGACGGTCCCGCCGTCGCCGACCGGTCCGTTCATGATGCCGACCAGTCCGTCCACCACCACGAACTCCTGCGGCCGAACGAGGTTCAGATCGACCAGCGAGTAATTGACCAGCTTGTTTTCCTCGGTCGTGGGGGGCGGGACGTCGCCCGACACATCCCTCGGGAAGCCCTGGCTCACCGAGTGGACGAGCCCCCATTTCATGTTGGGCTCGTAGCCTCGGTAGTAGTAGATGTCGCTCGGAGCACAGCCCACGCGATTCTTCAGCGCCAGCGTGACCGCGGCGTTGCCGTGGTTCTTGAAGGTCGGAACGGTGATCAGCACGTCGCAATCGCCGCCCTGGTCCGGCCGCAGCAAGGCTCGCGGCACCCAGTATTGCGTCCGGAGCACGCCGTTGCTCAATGTGACCAACGCGACCTTGTTCGTGTCGATGCTGCGAGGCGGCACGATGTTCGTGTTGTCGCACACCACATAGGGCCCCGTCGTGTCGCACGGCGGCCATGTGCTGCTGCCGAGCGACGCATCGTTGAGATCGACGAGCTTCACCGTGGGGTCGTCGTCGAACCATCCGTCCCAGTTGACGTCGTAGCCTGCGTCATGGAAGGCGTGCCAGGTCGCGTCGCGGTCGAAGTGGGTCCAGGCAAAGTCGCTGGCGGTTCCATCGGCGATGCGGACCGAGGCGGCCCCCGCCTCCTTGCACATCGCCACGACGGTTTTGACCACCCGCTTGTCCGTGACGATGCCGTTGAGCCGATAGCCGACGCTGTATTGCTGCGAGTCGAAGACGACCAGGTTCGGCTTGATCACGACCCGGGCGCCGGGCGACACAATACCGGCCAGGCCGCCGGCCTTCGCGACGGCGTCCCGGACCATCGCATCGACCTCTGCGTCCGACGTCGGCAGCGCGGGGTCTTTCACAATCGCCACTGTGGAGGGCGTCGGATTGTCGAAGGCGGCAACGCCGGACGACTCAAAGCCCGCCGGCGCCGGCGTGGCGTTCTCGTACGCACGCAACGCGGCCCATCCCACGAGGAGAAGCAGCGAGGCGACGACGAGCGTGTGGCCGAGCACCAGTGCGCGACGCTGGAACGACGAGCCCCGGTGGTGATGCATCGCATGCCGGGAATGAGGCGACCGGACGAACGCGGTCGGCACGAGCGCCGCCGCCCACAGCCCGACATTCGCCGCGGCGGCCTTCTGGCACGGGTAGCTCAGTCGGCGAGGCTGCGCGCCGCTGCGCAGGATCAGCCACGCCAGCGAGGCAAGCCCGATGGCCATGCGGTTGCGCAGGAGCAGGTGCCACGCCGCCAATGCCCCGCGATTCACGAACTGCCCTGCCCGTCGAATCCCGTTCCGCGTCGCCCGAGAGAAACCCATCGTCAGCTCCTTTACACGATACTCCCCTTTGCCCGGTCAGATGATGCTCACACACACCCGGTCGATCAGCCCGGCCCGGGCACAACCCGGTCGGGGCCCGACGTCTCCGCCTATTATGCCACGCTCGAGGGCCCGAGTCAATAGGGTGTTTCCAGAATATGAACGCTCCCAAGGGCAAAAATAATCACAATATCGGTAGGATTTCTCTTCCATCCGCGGCGGCCGGCTGCTATAATGGATATCAGCGACACGGTTCGTTGCGCCGTGGAGTACCGAGACGACCTTTTCCCTCGCAGGAGTGAGATCGTGGCACGAATCGCCCTGCTGCTCGCTGGTATGAGCCTGGCTACCCAGGCGGCCGCTCAGAATCTCGTGCTGAATGGGGACTTCGAAACCGGGTTATCGACCCCATGGCGGACGTTCCAGGCCTCATGGAGCAGCGGCATCTCACGTACATACAATGCAACCGAGCCCGGCCGCCTCGGCAACTACTGCCTGAAACTCCACGGGGGATCGGGGAGCTTTGGCGTCTACCAGGAGGTCGCGACGGTCCCCGGTCGTCGGTACAAGATCGATGCCTACTGGAAAGGCATGAAGGTCGGCGACCCCGTCTGGTTTGAGATCATCCTTATCGACGGCCCGTTCAGCATGGCCGCGGCAGACGACAATCCGCAACCCAATTTCATGTATGCCTTCGATCCTGCCCCCGGCAGCTTCGACTGGGTGTGGGCCCACAGTCTGAACGGGACGGCTGCCGACCGGAATCAGCGATACGGGGTTCGTACGGCGAGCGGCACGAAGATGACCGTGGTGCTGAAGACCGGCGGCTTCAACGGCATGGACGCCTTTTTCGATAACGTGTCGCTGGTGAGGGTCGCGGCTCCCGACTTCGATGCGGATGGCGATGTCGATCTCGATGATTTTTCGCTGTTCCAGCTATGTTTTAACGGACCAAACCAGCCCCCGGCGCCGGGTTGCGCCGTTGATGCGGATTTTGACGACGATGCCGACGTGGACTTACTGGACTTCGGCGAGTTTCAGCGGTGTTATAACGGACCAAACAGCGTACCGGCTTGTTCGTGAGTCTGCAGGAGCAGGAGGGGCAACAGGCGATTTCCGTTGAAAACGCTGGAGCGATCCAGTATAGTGAAAGACGTGCATAGAATCGTTCCCGGTCGCGATGGGATGGCAGGAGTCCGCCGGACTCACGCGAACCGGGTGGGCTAGTGGCCGTTGTGAGGCCTGTTGTTTCCATAGTGACGAGGAGGTCATGAGATGCGAAAGATGTTGATGGTGCTGGCGGTGCTGGCGACGTGTTCGCTCAGCTTCGGTCAGGAGTACCTTTCGAACGGCGGCTTCGACCTGCCGGCGATCGGTGCCGGCCCGTGCCGGCCGGACATGCAGAACGTGGCGAACTGGTTCAAGGAGGACGGGACCACGCCCTGGGCAAAGCGCAACTGGGAGTTCTACACCGCCTCGTGCGATGCGTGCACCCCCGGCACCGACACGCCGCACGTCACGATGGACGGCTGGGGCAGCGACAGCCGCACGATCCGGCAGACGGTGACGGGCCTCACGGGCGGCGTGCAATACGAACTGACGGGCAAGTGGTGGCTGGGCCATCAGGATCAATTCGGCAGCAACATCGCGAGGGCCGAACTCCGCGACGGACCGAATCTGGACAGCCCCCTGCTCGGTTTCGCCCAGAAGATTCAGGGCCAGGGCGGCACAGATGCGTGGCTGCCGTTCTCGGTCGTGGCGACGCTTCCGAGCGGTCACACCCAGATCACGGTCGTGATCAAGACGACGAACAGCGGTTCGACGGGGTTTGCCACGCACGTCGATTGCGTCTCGCTGCACCCGAACCAGTGTGTAACCCCCGTGGACATCACCGGCGTTTCGCCGACGTTTGGGGCCCGCGGCACGACCATCACCGAGTTCACGGTCAACGGCACCGGCTTCATCGCCGGGCAGACCACGGTGACGCTCACCAAGACCGGCTACCCCACCATCACCGCAACCAATGTCATCGTCGGGTCGGGCGGCAACGGTCTGGTCTGCACCGTCAACCTCACGGGCGCGGCGCTCGGGCGCTATAACGTCAACGTGAGCAACGGCAACTCGTTCTGCCAACCGGACGCTCTGCCCCAGGCCTTCAACGTCGTCCTTCCGGCGTTTTCGAACGGCAGCTTCGAGAGTCCGACGGCGGCCAAGCAGTGCCCCGTCCCGGCGGGCGGGCTCGCCGGTTTCCCGACGGACTGGACGCCCGTGGAAATCGCCAACTATGGCTGGACCCAGGTGCTGCTGCGTGATCTGGACCAGTATACGCCGACCTGCAATCCCCTTCCGGACGGGCTGGACCACTATGCCAGCTCGTTCTCGAGCAACAACGGCGCGGCGGGCGCACAGGCCTGGATCTTCCAGACCGTCCTGGCCGACCCCAGCAAGGTCTACACCTTCTCCGGCTCGTTCGCCGGCGGCGGCAACAACCGGGTGACCATCGAGCTGCTCGACGGCGATGAGACGGGCGCCAAGCTGGCCTCGACGACCGTGCATGACGGCGGGGGGGCGTATGACTGGACGTCGTACTTCGTGACGGGGCAGCCGAACGGCAACCTGATCACGGCCGTCTGGCACATTGATCCGAACGGCACCGGTCCCCATGCTTCCCATGCGGACGCCCTCAGCCTTCTGGCCTGCGGGAACCCCAATTTCAAGGCGACGGCGGTCGCTCCGCCCCAGGTGGACAACAACGCCATCCGGGAACTGACGATCACCGGGCAGGGCTTCGCCGGCGGCACCACGCCCGTGGTGACGCTCGTGAACGACCCGCTGG
>CAZUAI010000074.1:0-28087 GCA_964617875.1 uncultured Planctomycetales bacterium
TCCGCGCCTCAATGCTGATATCGGCATTCAAGGAGGTTTTGGGATAGGCTCTAAGTGGAGATCCCCTTGACGACGATTGACAGCTCCAATACTGCGGCCGCTCTCGCCCAGCAGGTGCTGAGCATCGAGCGGGAGAGCGGGGGGACCGACCTGGGACTCGGCCTGGAGGAGGCAGTGGATGTCCTTCGCACGGGCTCGGGCACCGCGCGATTGATCGTGGTGGCAACCGACATAAGCGAAGACGGCCTTCCCGATTGGCTGGATCTCGGTACGGAAATCAGGACCGGCACGGGCTATGCGGCCGGCCTTGGCCAGACGAGGATCTGCACGGTGTTCATCGACCCCGGCCCGTGCTCGGAGCCGCCCGAGACGACGCCGAACGCGTTTCTGCGCAAGCTCGCCAACACGTTGGATGCTCCTGCCCCGCAGCCGTACCTTGATCAGCCCGTCGGCCTTGGGGATGTACACCCTGCGGACCGGCTTGGCCCGGTACGCCCCCCGCTTGAGCCGCGCGGAGAGGTCCCGGAGGTTCTCCTCCAGCGCCTCGCCATAGGCCCGCCACGTCTGCCCGTCCACGCCCAGTGCGGCCTCCGGCTTGAGGCTGAAGTACGCCTGCCGAAGCGTGTCCAGGTTGTAGATGTGGTGCAGGAGCGCGGTGACCCTGCCGGGAGCTATGCGGACCAGAAGGATCTCGATGGGCAACCTCGCGTATTGCTCGGGAGCGTGGACATAGGCGCGGATGAGTTCTGGGCCAACTGCAACTGCCCGCTCCAGGATGCCGATCGCGACAGCGATGTCGACTTGGCAGACTTCCTTAGCCTTAGCGCGTGCTTTAATGGTCCGAACAATCCATATGCGTAACAGACCACTACTTGTCGCTGTCTGGACGCAGACTATGACGATGATGTCGACCTGGACGACTTCCTTGCGTTCACGCACTGCTTCAACGGCCCGAACAATTCGCCAGCATGTCCAACGTGTGACTGCGGGGCTGGCGATGGCGGTTCGAGCATGATGTTCGCATCGAGCGGGTCGGGGAGCAGCGGCTTGACGTCAGCAGCCGGCACGGCCGACAGGGGCGTCGGCGCTACCCCGCTGGCGACGCAGATCGCCTTCTCGCTCTTCAGCCCGCAGGCCGGGCGGACCGTACCGCCGGGCACGCGGGTGGCTTGGGGCGTCGCTGTTGCGGTGGCGGGGGCGGCAGATGGTGCGACCGCCGGACCGGCGGGCAGCGCGGGCACCGATGCGACCGGCGGAACTACCGGTGCCGGACGTGCGCGGTCTCCTGTGGGCGGGTATGTGTTCGACCTCGAACTCCGCAAGGACGGCATCGACGGGCCGTTGGCGAACGTGCCGCTGGCCGCCCCGCAGCCGGTCGTGTCGCTGGCCGACGACCTGGCGATCTGGCGACGCCGCGGACCGAACACGAGCCAACCCGGTATGTTGCTCGGTGCGGGCGATGCCTTCGCCGTACCGTGGAAGGCCGACTACCTGACGCACGGCGCCGTGTATGGTACGGCGGCTCCGACGGATGCCGCGACGGTGACGACCGCAGATGCGGCAACAGCCGCTGCCGCGGGCACCGCGACGACGGCTGACGGCAGCGTCACCATGACCACCGGCGCCATCGACACGACGGGCCTGCCGCCGGGGCGATACGTACTGATCCTGCGGCCGCTCGGCGCCGTGGTTCTGCGGACGGACGTGGACCTGACGGCGGACCACCCGGGCAACTTCGCCCGACCGGCAACGATCGGTGCCCCGCCGTCGGCGATCACGTTCGACCTGCGGTGAGATTCGCCGAGAGCGGTCTTTGGAGAGGCCACACTCCCGATCGGAGGCGGGCATCCTCGCCTGCACGCGGTTGCTCCCCACTCCGGTGCTGCCCGAATTCTCCTCCGATCGCGTTGATTCTGTATGAGCAGGCCCACCCTCAGAATCCTGCCGCCCGGCCTTGGTGCCGTGTGGCTCGGATGACGGACCCTGGCATCTCCGCGGGCAAGCAGGACTCGTCTGGTTCCCCGCGTTCGCGCGGATGACGGATGGGGTTGCGGGCGGAGTTTGCGCCCGGTGTTTCTCTGCCGCGGGGTCTCCGTCTGCCTTCCGTTGCGGGCTGGAAGCCTGCGCGGGGCTCGTTATAATGCGCACGGGTGCTCGCGGTGTGGAGGGACGGGAGCCGGCAAGGACGCGCGGCAGTTTGGGAGACACTCGTGGCCAGTGTTTGTTTCTATTTCCAGGTTCATCAGCCGTTCCGACTCCGGCGGTACAGCGTGTTCGATACGGAAGCCAGCTACTTCGACGACACCCGGAACGCCGACATCTGCCGTAAGGTCTCGCGCAAGTGCTACCTTCCGGCGAACGACGTCATCCTCACGCTGATCAAGACCTCCGGCGGGCGGTTCAAGGCGGCGTATTCCCTGACGGGCATCATCCTCGAGCAGTTCGAGCGGTTTGCCCCCGAGGTGCTCGACAGTTTCAAGCGCCTGGCAGCGACCGGCTGCGTCGAGTTCCTCTGCGAAACGTATCACCACACGCTGGCGTTCCTCTACTCGCGCGATGAGTTCGCTGAGCAGATCGAGTTGCACCGGCGCCGCATCCAGGAACTGTTCGGCCAGACGCCCAGGATCTTCCGCAACACCGAGCTGGTCTACAACAACGACCTCGCGTACTTCATCCGGGGCCGCGGGTTCGACGGGATCATCTGCGAGGGCGCCGACCACATCCTCGGCTACCGCTCGCCCAACGTCCCCTACCGCCCGCCGCACTGCAACGACCTCGTCCTGCTGCTGAAAAACTACCGCCTGAGCGACGACATCGCCTTCCGCTTCTCCAACCGCGACTGGGAGGAGTGGCCGCTGACCGCCGAAAAGTTCGCCCGCTGGGTCAACGAGGTCAACACCAACGGGGACGGCTCGACCGTCAACCTCTTCATGGATTACGAAACGCTCGGCGAGCACCAGTGGGCCGAGACGGGCATTTTCGAGTTCCTCCGCCGCCTCCCGCCGGAGATCCTCAAGAACCCGGCCAACAGCTTCCGCACCCCGAGCGAGGTCATCGCCTCCTGCCAGCCCGCCGGCGAGTACGACGTTCCCCACATGATCAGCTGGGCCGACACCGAGCGCGACCTGTCCGCATGGCTCGGCAACGCGATGCAGTCCAACGCCCTGCACGAACTCTATCGCATGGAGGCCGAGGTCAAGGCCAAGGGCGATCCCGCCATCCTCGCCGACTGGCGGAAGCTGCAAACCTCGGACCACTTCTACTACATGTGTACCAAGTGGTTCGCCGACGGCGATGTGCACAAGTACTTCAACCCGTACGAGTCGCCGTACGATTCGTATATCAACTTCATGAACGTCCTGGACAACCTGCGGGCGCGACTGCGGCGGTAGGCCCCGCTCAGGGCGAGCCCGATGCCGACTGGACGTCGCTGCGCCGCCGCTCAGCCGGGCCGGCCGGGTGGTGCCGCGCGGAGACGCGCGCCGTCTGGGTTCCACGCCGCCGCGGTGCCGTGGCCGCCTTCGCCAGTTCGTCCACGGTCAGGATGCGGATTCCCTTGGCCCGCAACTGCCGCATCGACAGGTCCGCATCCGCCTCGGCCCAGAACCCGCACGCATCGCCGATCACCGCGACCTTCTTGTGCCGTGCGAGCAACCCCAGCGCGACGCCCTTGATCCACCGCTCGAGCCCGACCCCGAAAATGACGTACTCCTGGGGCTCAAGTTCGGTGAGCAGCCGGTCCGCCTTCGGGTTGCCGAAGATGTCGTCGTCCTGCTTGAGGAAAATGACCTGCCTGTACCGCGACATCACGTTGTACGGCAGATCGAAGCTGTTGTCCGCGTGGACGACGATCCGCGGAGACAGCAGCGTGAACGGGAGCTTCGTGTGCCCCGTCGTGCCCAGCACGCAATAGAGCGGCAACCCGAACACGCTGTCGCTCGGCCGGTGCGTCTCGACGCACGAAATGACCGGGTAGCGCGCCAGTCGGATCACGCCCATCAGCCGCCGCAGCTGCGGGACCAGGGCCTCGCGGTTCCGGGCCGGCAGCATCCCGCCGGGGTCCAGGAAGTCCCACTGCGTGTCAATATCCACCAGTACGCGGGTCAATCGGGTTTCACCTTGTACCCACACCATGTGGCGTCTTCCTCCCACCATCCGTTGACGGAAACGAGTACCTGTCTAATCGTAGGCAGGCACCTGCGGCGAGTGGACGCCGAATCCGTTTTTTCGTAGGATATCCGCTTCCGTTCGTCCGGTAATCGCGACGTCTTGGGCTTTATGCGCGACAGTTGGACTGAATAACCGTGCCGTTCGGCCCAACGGAACAGTGCTTTGGAACCCGCCGACGCTTGCCATTCAGTCTATACTCGCTCGGCACCAGAGCGTATACGACGTTGCCGCGTCCCTGCTTCGCCTAGTCGCTCAAGTGTGTCTCCGTCTTGAGGTTGCGGCATCCGGACTCCGGGCGGTGTAGTATGAATGGCGGGGCCGAGCCGCACGCGGTGTCAGTGTCGATGAACCTCTCGCCCCCGCCATGCGAGCGAACGAGTTTTTCATGCACGGCGTAAGTGCCGACGAAACAAATGCCCCGACTTGCCTGGGCGCGAAAGGGCGGTTATTATGCGGGCGGTTCGAGAACAAGTCGTTGTTAGACAGGTGGTTGCAATGAGAACCTGTGACGCGATGGACGCGTCGGCGAACAGGCTGGGTGGACGACGGCCGAACCGCTGGATCCCGCGGCCCGGACGAGGCGGCGCGTTGACTCTGGCTGCGGCGGCTCTCCTGGTGGGCGGCTGGGTCGTGGGGGCCCAGACCGATGGCGTGATGGAGTCTGCCGGTGCGGCCACGATGCCCGCCGCTGCGGGAAACGGTTTCGCCCGCGCCTTTGTCGTTCCGATTACGGACGAGATCAATGACATAACGCTACAAAGCTTCGAGCGGCGCATCGAGACGGCCAAGAAGGGCGATGCCGATCTGATCATCGTGGAACTGAACACGCCCGGCGGCGTGGCGAACGCGGCGCTTAAGATCTGCAAGGTCATCAAGAACCTCCGGCCGATCCACACCGTGGCGTGGGTCAATTCCGACGCCTACAGCGCGGGGGCGATCATCGCGGTGGCCTGCGACGAGATTGTGATGAGCGCCCGCAGCAGCATCGGCGATTGCCAGCCGATCATGATCGGGCCCGAAGGCCCCGGCGCCGTACCCGAGGACATCCAGGCCAAGGTCAACAGCCCGCTGATCGAGGAGCTACAGGACTCATCGAACCGGAACGGCTACGATCTCAACCTGCTCCTGGCGATGGTCCGCCCGGAGATGGAACTGTTCTGGGTCGAGAACACACAGACCGGCGAGCGCCGGTTCGTTCAGGCCCACGAGCGCGATCAGCTCTTCGGCATCGAGTCCCTCGAGGAGAAGACCGAACCGGCCCCCGACGACGCGAAGAAAGTTGACGACAAGGCGAAGAAGCCCGTCAAGCGCAAGAACCCGACGGAGCCGGTGCCGGACGCGCTCAGCAAGACGAGCTGGCGCTATGTCAGGAGCGCCCCCGGGCTGGCGAAGGTCCGCCAGCCGATCGTCGGCTCCAACGAACTGCTGACGATGGGGCAGGACGTGGCGATCGCCTACGGCATCTCCAAAGGGAAGGTCTCGTCCGACGCCGAGCTGCGGGACTTCTTCGCCGTTCGGGGCTCCACCACGCGGCTTGAATACAGCCACATGGAGAAGGTCGTGGACTGGCTCAGTTCGCCGCTGGTCCGCGGTGTGCTGTTCATCCTGATGATGCTGGGCGCTTACGTCGAGTTCAATCACCCGGGCTTCAGCCTGCCGGGGCTCGTGGCGCTCGTGTGCCTGATCATCTTCCTCGGCGCGCCCTACCTCACGGGGCTGGCGAAGGCGTGGGAGATCCTCGTCGTCATCTGCGGCGTCGGGTTGCTGCTGCTCGAGCTGTTCGTGATCCCGGGCTTCGGCATCACGGGCGTGGCGGGCCTGCTGCTGATCATCATCGGGTTCGTGGCGACGTTCATGCCGGAAGACCCCGGCCCGATCTACCGGCCCGAGTTCAAGTACACGGTGGACGGCGTGAAGACCGGGCTCTGGGTGATCGCGATCGGGCTGACGGCGTCGGTCGCCGGAATGTTCGCTTTGAGCCGCTTCATGCCACGCATGCCGTATCTCCGCAAGCTGATCCCGGACAATCCGACGCTGGAGGCCGTGGCCGTCGTGGATGCACTGGCGGACGTGGCACGCGTCGGAGATGTCGGGCTGACCGAGGGCCCGTTGCGCCCGGCCGGAAAGGCCCGGTTCGGCTCGACGCTGGTGGACGTGGTGAGCGACGGCGAGTTCCTCCCGCCCGGCGAGCGTGTCGAGGTCATCGACCGGGAAGGGAACCGGGTCGTCGTACGGCGGATCCGGGGGAGCGCCTGAATGAGGTGGACATGGACCCGGTAGTCTCGCTCGTGATCCTGTATGCCACGGGGATCGCCTTTCTCGTGGCGGACATCTTTCTCCCGTCGCACGGGTTCCTGACGCTCGGTGGCCTGGGCTTCCTGGCATGGGCGGTCTGGCAGACGTTTTCGCTCAGCGTGTGGGGCGGATATGTGTCCCTGGTGCTGCTGGCGATCTTCGTGCCGACGATGATCATCATCGCGGTCCGCACGTGGCACCGGACGCCGATCGGGCGGCGGATCTCTCCGCCCAACCCGGTCCTGACCGCGGAAGATGCGGGGGGCCGGCCGGACCTGCTGCAGCCGTTGATCGGGCAGACCGGCTCGACATTGACGCCGTTGCGGCCTGTGGGAGAATGTCTCTTCGGGACACAGCGGGTGGAGTGCGTCGCCGAGTCCGGGATGATCGACCGCGGCGTAACGGTGCAGGCGGTCGGCATTGTGAACGTGTCGCTCGTGGTCCGGCCGGTGGCCGCCGGGCAAGACCGCTCCGCCGAATGCTGAAAACCGAGGGCCGGCCGCTGCGTGGAGAACCACGACACCGCGGAGCGATGAAGGGGAACACAACAGAGAGCGCCGGCGGCGGAACCGGCGAGAACGGACTGACGAACGGACGCAACAACGGAGAACGGAGTATCGGGCCGACGTTCAACGAAAGAAGGAGACGCGCATGAATGCATGGCTGTCGATTCTCGCCGAGGCCCCGATCGACTTCGGGTGGATCCTGGCGATCGTGCTGGTCGTCGTCGCGCTGATCGTGATCCTGATCGTCGCGCAGTTTTTCGGGTTGTGGCTCCAGGCGTTCATGAGCAACGCGGGCGTGTCGCTCTTCGACCTGATCGGCATGCGCCTGCGAAAGGTCGATGCACGGGTGATCGTCCTGAGCAAGATCCAGGCGGTCAAGGCCGGGCTGACCCAGATCACCACCAACGACCTCGAAACGCACTACCTGGCCCGCGGGCGCGTGCCGAACGTCGTCAATGCCATGATCGCGGCGAACCGCGCCGGCATCGAGTTGACCTGGAAACACGCCTGCGCCATTGACCTTGCCGGGCGCGACATCCTCGACGCGGTCCACACCTCCGTGAACCCGAAGGTCATCGACTGCCCCAACCCCGCGAGCGGCAAGCAGACGATCGACGCCGTCGCCAAGGACGGCATCCAGCTCAAGGCCAAGGCCCGCGTCACCGTCCGCACGAACATCCGCCAGCTCATCGGCGGCGCCACGGAGGAAACGATCATCGCCCGCGTGGGCGAGGGCATCGTGACCAGCATCGGCTCGGCCGAGAACTACAAGGCCGTGCTCGAGAACCCCGACACGATCTCGAAGAAGGTGCTGGAAAAGGGGCTCGACGCGGGAACCGCGTTCGAGATCCTCTCGATCGACATCGCCGATGTCGATGTCGGCGAGAACGTCGGCGCCAAGCTCCAGGCCGACCAGGCCGAGGCCGACAAGCGGCGCTTCCAGGCCGAAGCCGAGAAGCGGGCGGCGATGGCCCGCGCCCGCGAAGCGGAAATGGCCGCCATGGTCGTGGAGAACCGGGCCAAGGTCGTCGAGGCCGAGGCGCAGATCCCGCTCGCGATGGCCGAGGCCTTCCGCAGTGGCCACCTCGGCGTGATGGACTACTACCGCATGCGCAACATCCAGGCGGACACGGCGATGCGCGATTCGATCGGCAAGGGCGAAGAGAAGAGGTAGTGCCGTACACGGAGTGCCGGGGGCCGGGCGGTACGACGTCCCCGGCGTGAGTTGCCTGGACGCGGTTGTCTCTATGCTCGGATTCGTAAACATCCTTGCGGCGCGCCGCGACGACGACATGACGAGCCAGTACGGCTGGGTGATCGCCGTGCTCATTTTCTCGGCGGTCAGCGCCCTCGCGAACTGGATCAAGAAGAAGCAGGAGGAGTCACAATCGCAGAAGACGCCGCGCCGGCCCCCGCCGCGACCTTCGAGCGGCGACGACGATGCGGACGAGCCGGTGAAGCGACCCCCGCCGCGGCGCGAGCCCACGAGCCGGCCCATGCCGCCGGTCCCGCGTCCGTCGGGGCCCCCGCCCCGACGGCCACAGCCTCCGCCCCGGCGACCGGCGCCGCCAACGGCACCGCCGACCCGGCCGGTACCGCCTTCGCCGCGATCGTCGCCGTTCCCCGCTCCCGCCCGTCGCGTTCCGCCGGCCCGTCCGTCACGCCGGCTCGAGGATGTCATCAGCGTCCGGCCGCACGAGCCCGTCCTGACGCAGGAGGAGCCGGACACCCCGATACGGCTGCGCGTCGCGGAGGCCGCTCCGCCGTTGCAGGCCCCGCCGGCCGCAGTCCAACCGGCGGCGAGAAAGCGAACCGCCCTGGATCTCACGAGCAACCGGTTGCGCGAAGCGATCATCCTGCGGGAGGTCCTCGGGCCGCCGCTCGCCTTGAGAGAAGAAACCCCTCTGTTCTGATTGCGGAGCCGAATGAACGCGCAAACCCAGGTGGGCGGGCTCGGGCTGCTGGTGCGATTCAAGGTTCGCATGCTGAAGAACCGGTTCGACCAGGCCGCGCGCGAGGCCCCCATCAAGCTCGTCACGTCGCTGTTCTTCATCCTCATGATCTGGCTCGGCCTCTACGTCCTGTTCGACGGAACGCTGCGCGTGGTTCGGCAGCGCGTCCTCGAGGGAATCGTGGCCGTGCCCCTCGTGTTCCAGTTCTTCTTCATCGCCCTGTTCGTGATGCTGGCCTTCTCGAACGCCATCATCGCCTACAGCGGGCTGTTCGGCCGGGGCGAGGCGCCGTATCTCCTCGCCAGCCCCCTGCCGCCGTGGCACATCGTGACCATGCGGTTCTTCGAGAGCCTCTTCTTCGCGAGCTGGTCGCTGCTCCTCCTCGGGCTGCCGCTGATGGCGGCAATGGCTCGCCACGCGGGCGCCACGTGGGTCTTCTACGCGATCTTCTCCGCGTTCTTCCTGCTGTTCATCCCGATCCCCGCGGCCGTGGGGCTCGTCGCGGCGTGGGCGGCGGCCCGATTCTTTCCGCGCTCCCGCACGTGGGTCCTCGTGCTGGCCGGCCTGACCGTCCTCGGCGGGGGCGCCCTGTACGGCGCCCGCACGGCGGCGTCGGCCCCGGCGGACAGCTCCCAATGGCTGAAGAGCTTTTTCGATCAGGCGGCCGTGCTCCAGAACGCACTGCTGCCGAACCAGTGGATCTCGGAGGGAATCGCCGCCGCCGCGGAACGCCGCTACGACGACGCCGGTTTCTACCTCTTCGTGCTGGGCGCCAACGGCCTGTTCGCCGGCTGGCTGGCAATCGCCGTCGTCTCGCGCGGGCTGGCGTCGGCGTACGGGCGAGCCCACGGGGGCGCCGGCCGCCCGCTCGGCGGGCTCGTCGGCCGCGGATTCGTCTCAGGGCTGGCCGGCATCCCGTTCCTCTTCCTGCCGAAGCCGGTGCGACTGCTCGCCCAGAAGGACATCCGCTGCTTCATGCGCGACCCCGTCCAATGGTCGCAGATGGCCATCCTGCTCGGGCTGCTCGGGCTCTATGTGAATAACGTCGGGCGGCTCGGCGGCGGCATCGGGTCGGCCGACTGGCTCCGCCTCATCACGTTTCTGAACCTCACGGCGGTCAGCCTGATCCTGGCCACATTCACCAGCCGGTTCGTCTTCCCGCTCGTCTCGCTCGAGGGGCAGCAGTTCTGGCTGCTCGGCCTCCTCCCCCTGCGGCGAGATCGGATCCTCTGGGCGAAGTTCGCCTACTCGACGACGATCACTCTCGCCGCCGGGCTCCTGGTGACAGCCCTCTCGATCCGCGCCTTGAAGCCCCCGGCGGGAATGATGATCGCGCAGCTCGTCGTGGTCTCGAGCGTCTGCATCGGGCTGTGCGGGGCGGCGGTCGGGTTCGGCGCGTGCTGGCCGATGTTCCAGCAGCGAAACGCGGCCCGCATCGCCAGCGGCGTGGGCGGAACGGTCAACCTCATCATCTCCGTGATGCTCGTCGTCGTGACGCTCGTCGCCGTGGCGATGATCGGGGTGCTGACCCGCACCGACGGCGGCCGATGGGACCGGCGGGTCACGGTGCTGCTCCTCGCGGCGGCGGTGCTCTTCAACCTCCTGGTGGCGGGCGCCGCCATGGCCGCCGGAATCCGCCGATTCCGCCGGTTTGAGTTTTGAGTCCGCTAATCGGGCGGCCTGCGTCCATCGAATGCCCGTGGTGCCGGGATCGAACCTCTGTAAACGGTTTCTCCGTCCGATGTCCGCCTCTTCCGCGCCCCTTCGTGGATAGAATATCGCGAGGAGGCTTGTTGCGTCATGCGAGAGCGCGAGAGGGAAGGAACGCGCCCGGGCGATTTCTGGGCGAATCCGACTGCGGGACACGGTGCGCGTCCGGCGGAGTTCTCCGCGGCCGAACGGCGGAAGATCTTTCTGCACATGGTCATCGCCGAACTGGAGGGCGGCTTGCTCCGTTACTCGCGCCGCCGTGAACTCCAGCGGTATGCCGAGGAGATCGGCATCCCGGCGTTCGACGCCAATCTGCTCATCGCCGAGGCCCAACACCGCGCCCGGCGCCACGAGCCCATCGACATCGACCCGAACCAGGAGTACCCGCCTGGTCCGACGCTGGCACGGCCAACGGCCCTAACCGCGGGACTCTGGCTCCTGTCGGCTTTGCTGTTCGCGGCTGTCGTAAATGCCGTGCTCCTGGGCTGGTTCGGGCGCTGAGCCGCAGGTTGGGAGGCGCCCAAGGCAGAACCTACGACTTGCACAGGCGTTCCGCCTGTTGTATACTTTAATCGGTAGTATCGAAGAAAGCGGTCGCCTGCGAACGGTGAAGGCCCGCCTGCTGCATTCGGCGGTATCAATTCCAAACGATAGCCGGTTGTGCAGCAGATTAAGACGGCGAAACCCGCGGGCGGATTGTGTTCCTATCGAAGGGGATCCTGAGGCATTGGTGACGAGTCGGCCGGAAGAAGGCGGCTGGCGCCATGCAGTGTCTGACGGCGGAACAGTTTGACCGGTTGTTTGCCGGCGAAGGCGCGTCGGGGTCGGCGGACGATCTGCACCTGCACCTGGCGCAATGCACGGTCTGCCAACGCATCTACGAGGAACAGCGCGAACATCGCGGCTACCGGCAGCACCTGAATGAGGTGTTCCGGTCGGACGATTCGAGTTCGGTGCACCCGCCGGACGGCCACGGATCGACCATCACGTTTACGCCGGGGGAGCCTGCGCCGCCCAGCGGCGCTTCGTCGGCGCCGATCACCCTGCCTGCGGATGCGTTTCCGGGCTACAGGATCGTGGGGAAGATTGGCGGCGGTGCGCAGGGTGACGTCTACCAGGCAAACCAGATTTCAACCGATCGGACCGTGGCGTTGAAGGTTCTACGCGAAGGGCCGCTTGCCGATCCGGCGTCGCGGGCGCGGTTCGAGCGCGAGGTGCATCTGAGCGCCCGCTTCCGCCATCCGAACATCGTGCCCGTTCTCGACAGCGGCATCGCCGAAGGCCGCTACTTCTTTGCGATGGACTACATCTGCGGACGTCCGCTCGACGAGTACGTGCGGAACGAACGGATGCGGATCCGCGAGGTGGTCAACCTGTTCGCGAAAATCTGCGATGCGGTGTGCTACGCGCACCGACGCGGCGTGATCCACCGCGACCTGAAGCCTTCGAACATCCTGGTGACGGAAGAGGGGGTGCCGTACGTGCTGGATTTCGGCCTCGCCAAGCCGACCGACCGGAAGCCGGAGGACTGGATTTCGCTGTTCGGGCAGGTGGTCGGCACGCTGCGGTACATGTCGCCGGAGCAGACACGCGGTGACCTGGAGGAGGTGGACACGCGGGCGGACGTGTACTCGCTGGGCGTGATCCTGTACGAACTGCTGACCGGGCGGCCGCCGTATACGTTCGGCGCGGATTGGGTGGAGGCGATGGAGAGGATCCGCACCATGCCGCCGAACCGCCCGTCGAAGGTGCGACCGGGGATCGACTCGGACCTGGACGCAATCGTGCTGAAGGCCCTGGAGAAAGAACCGGAAATGCGCTATCGTTCCGCCGACGAGTTCGCCGAGAACCTGTCGGCCTGGCTGGACGGACGCCCGCTGCCGACGAAATCCACCAGCTCGCTCTACGTGTTGCGAAAGCTCCTCAAGCGGCACCGCTACGCGGCGGCGGTGGCCGGACTGGTGGCCGTCATCGTCGTCGCGACGGCCTCGATCGCCATCGACGGCCACCTGCAGGCACGCAAGGCGATGGCCCTGAAGGCGGAGAGCGATCGGATGGCCGCCGGCAAGCAGGAGACACTGAATGAGATGGTGTCAGAGAAGTACAATCCCGTGATGCCGCGAGCGAATCTCGGGTGGTTCCTTGCCGAATGGTACGCGGGCCGTATCGACCAGGCGCGGTACTGGCAATCCGCACCCGGGAAGAAAGACGGTGATGAGTACAAGGCAATGAGCTTCCTGCTGGACGACACGTATCGTCTGAAGGACCTGCTACGTGAGATGAACGGTTCGCCGTGGCTGGCGTACTTCGTCGCAGGCGAACGGGAAGCAAAGGCGGGCCGGTACGAAGAGGCAATCCGGATGTATCGTCTCAGCCTGGAGAAGAGCGATCCCCGGTTCGTTTCTTCGATTGAGGCCCGGCTGAAGCAGCTTGAGGCTGCCGTGCGGGCGACCGGCGGCAGCAAGGAGGTACGGGAATAAGGAGAGTCAGCGCAAGTCGCAGGTTGCCCCGGCTTCCAGATTCTGCCTTTGGCGAACTTCCTGGAGCGGTGCGGGGCAGCGCCATTACATCGTGCGATGACTCGATCGACTGGGTAGAGGGGGGACTGGCTTGGGGGGAGCTGCGAGGTCGGCCGCGTCAGACTGGCCGAAGGGTGCAGAAATGCTCGCGGCACGTGGTGTTCGTGAGGCTGTGTTCAGCCGACAGGAGGGTACGAGCGCCATCCTGTGCTCTGCGCACCGCAGACGAAGCGGCTTCACGTTGATCGAACTGCTTGTCGTCGTCGCGACCATGGCCCTGCTGATGGCGATCCTGCTTCCGTCGCTTCGGCGCGCCCGGGCGCAGACTCGCAGGGTGGTGTGCCAATCCAATGTCCGTCAGGTCGCGATCGGCTGGCACGGCTATCTGCGGGAATCGGGGGGCTATTTCTTCCAAAAAGGACTGTGGTACTGGTCGGAACTGCGGAAACGGCAGATGCAAGTCGATAATGCTCACCTCGTATACGGCGGTCCGCCGGGGGCCGAGCTGACGTATCAGGAGCCCAATCCCAAGCCGCTGAACCGGCACGTGAAGGAATTGAGCATCTTTGCGTGTCCGGCCGATACAGGCAGCGAAGGCACGCCTTCATCGTGCTGTGAATACGTGGGCACCAGCTACTTGACGAACGCCACGCTGACGGGAGGACCACTCGCTGCGCCGAAGTCAAGCGATTGCTGCTACAACGCGGTCATGCGGGTCAAAGCCCGGCTGAAGAACCAGCATCTGTCGAGAATCCAGGGCGTCGATCCGTCGCGGCTGATCCTGGTTGGAGATTACGGCTGGATTACAGCGATGGACAAGTACTCTGCGAACGAAGCACGCTGGCATGTCAGGCCGTCCGCTTACAACCTGGCATTCCTGGACGGACACGCGGATTTCACGCAGATTCAGAAGGGACGGTACGTGACGTCGTCGTACACCGTCGTGCCGTTCCGGGATCTGCTCGCCGCGTTTGCGGCATGCCAGGACGGCACGGCCTGCGAGTAGCCGAGGATGAATACCAGGCAGGAGGTTGCCTTCCATGCGGTCAGCCAATTGCTCGACGCCTGTTCGGCGGCGGGTCCAGAACGTAGCCTTCGTTCTCATGGGGCTTGCCTGGACGGCGATCCCCTCGTGCGGAGACCTGGCGCGCCCGAAGATGGACGTGAACCGGGCACAAGTCGTCCTCAACGCGCCCGAATTCGGTCCTTACTACACGCTTGACGCGAGCGTCCACACGCCGCGGATCACGAACAGCGTGATCATCGCGTACGGCGATCGGTATCTTGACCTGGATCCCGATTCGGATGCCCGCGTGCGGCCGACGATCGAGAACAACGAGATTCGTGTCATCGTGGATCGCGATCCCACGCTGGCCTGCGGCACGCTGCTCGAATTGCGCTCGCGGGACGCCGACTGCAAGGATCCGAAAGACCCCGCCGGCGCGATTCGGGTGCCGAGAGTCGATCGCTTCTCACGCGAGCCGGCGCAGAACTGGGTTTTCGCGTTGCTTGAACTGCGCCCCGGAACGACGGCGCACCTCACCAACCGGCCGGGGTTTGACTTTCGGAAACGCGAGGACGGCAGGATTCCGAACGGTGAGATTTCCGAAGCGGCATATGTGAAGGTCCTCAAGTTGCATCGCGGGGCGGTTCTGAACACGGCTGGATACCGGCTGTACTATGAAAAGCTCGTGGACCAGGACGACAACGAGATGGGCCATGTGACGGGCTCCGACAAGCCCTTGCCAAACGGGAGCCGCATTATCAGCCGTCGGCTTCTTGGCCTCCACCTCGGCCGCTATTCGATGAACGATCCATGCGATCCCCTGTTTGCGCCAGGCGGTGTTCGGACGTGGAGGAGGCTCGTGGGTCCCGAGGATGCCAATCCCCCGCCGCCGGGGTCCCCCCTCTGCATGGGCAGCGTACGGGTCCTGCCGAATGCCGTCGGCGCCGGCAACGGCGTCCTCGAGATGCGGACCCGCGCCGAGGGCAAGAGATCGGCCCGCTCAGTCCTGGCCAAGTTCCTCTTCGGCCGTGCCGGCGACGAGGAAATCCTCGTGTCCTTCCGATACCGGTTTCTGCAGGGCGAAGGTACCGCACTCCTTGTGGGCGTCAGTGACCGGCCGGGCATCGATGGACGCAGCCACGAACTGGCCCGCTTGCGGCCTCCGGCTGACGGGCAACCGGGTTCACCGACTTCGAAGGAGTTCGCCACGTACATCGGTCGCTTCCGCAGGCCCGAGTGCCGGCTTTTCTCCGGCACCTTTGTGGAGTTTCGTCTGTTCGGTTCCGATGCCGTTCTTCACTTGGACGACGTGCGGGTAGACGTGCACTGCCTGTGGGACGATTGTCGCAACATCGATGAAGAGCCGGGTGTGGACCGCAGGGACTTTGCCGCGATCCTTCCGTTGCTGCTGGAGCCGGTGCCGCCCGACGGAAACTGTTTTGATCTCGCCACCAACGGCGATGGCTACTGGGACGTATTCGACGTGATTGCGTGGGATGCGTACTTCGAGGACGGAAGCGACCCTTGTTACACGGGAACCGACCGGCGTACCGTCTTGTCCTCGCCTGCGGCAATAACTTCGCGTACGGGTACGCCCTGCACGCTGTTCGTTGCGGGGAAGAAGCACTGCTCCCAGGACGACACTGTACTCGGCTTCGATTCGAACGGTGCCTGGAGCGGATTCGAGTGCGATCCGGTCGGTGCTCCCTACAAGCGCGGCAACGGGCATCTCGCCCGGTGCGGGGGCGGATGGATGCGGCAGTGTCATGGGCGAATCGGCCTGGCGTGCCTCCTGGGGCCGGGCGGTTGTCTCCTCCCGCCGGGTTGGCAGTTCGGCGAGGACGGCAAGAAGGTGTACACGGGCATTGTGAAAAGCGACGGTGATTACTGCAACGGCCTTCCGCTGATGGACGTCGCATTCGCTGCCCACGATCGTAACCTGGTCTTCATCGCCCCGGTCATCGTCGCAGCCGGGTGTGGTGCCGATACCGGCTACAAGGCGGCCGCACGGTTCCGTCTGAGCGCGGGGGGATACGCCCTCGAGAAGGTCTACGAGCCGTGCTGGCCGCTGAGTTCTTTCGGGACCTGCGCCAGCACGCCCGCGCCGGATTCCGGGTTCGTTCGCGAGGTCGAGGTGGACACGTACGGGTATCTCTATGTCGCGAGAAGCAAGGCCGGCGGGGGCGATGCGATCTTTATTTACCGGGCCGATGACAGCAGCCCCGTGAAGTCGCAGATGCCGATTGGCTGTACGTCGGTCGCAACGGAGGCAGCAGGGCCTATCGGAATGACCGTCGCACGCCAGGGCGATTACCTGTATCTCGCCGGCACGCGGTACGTGAGCCCGAGCAACGGCCATACCCGTCTGTGCCGGTTCCCGATCTCACGTACGGCCAATCAGCAGCCGAGCCTCGGGACCCCGGCGTACATCGACCTGGATCTGAGCCCACTGCTGCCCGATCCTGCATGCGCGCACCTCGTCAGCGTCACCTCGATCGCCGAAAGCACCGTCGATGGGACGCTTTACGTCGTGGGCTTCTCGCTTGCCAGGCCGGATCCGACAAATCCTGCGTGTCCTTCGTATTCGCCTGGCGCCACTGCCATCCCGACAAAGCCGTGGCTTGCCGTCGTGAGTCACCCGTCCACGGCCGCTCAGGCATCGAGCGTCGCCAATATCGAGGCCAACGGCCTGGCCTTGCCTGTCTCGGTTGAGTTTGTTCCGGCGGAGTTCGGCGACTTCGACGGCGATGGCGATTCGGACGATGTGGATTTCGCGCGCTTTCGGAGGTGCTTCAACGGCTCGAATCGGCCGCCGACCATGCCGGATTGCATGGAGACGGACCTGGACCACGACGGCGATGTGGATCTGAGCGATTTCCTCATGCTTGCGCGGTGTTTCAACGGTCCGAACCGGCCCCCCGCCTGCACGTCGCTGTGCGAGTCGGAGCGTGTACGCAGCGAAGCGATGATCCCATCCGGCGGCACGAGCCCAGACGT
Source organism: uncultured Planctomycetales bacterium (assembly GCA_964617875.1). Lineage (GTDB taxonomy): Bacteria > Planctomycetota > Phycisphaerae > UBA1845 > PWPN01 > CAZMVY01. The sequence continues at coordinate 17,156 of CAZUAI010000074.1, forward strand.
TCGGTTTGGCTTCACCCGACCGACACCCGACTCCGTGATTACGGGTCCCAAAGTGAAATGGTGGCTGGAGGCAAGCGAAGAGGAGGACCAGTACGGGCTGGCCGGCTACGTGCTCGATATTGAGCTGCACAAGGATAGCGAGGATGGAGAACTGGCGACGATTACGCTTGACGTCCCGCAGTTGCCGCACAAAAAGGCCCCTCCAGAAGCCGAATGGTGGGACGAAGAGCATGGTCCGAACAACAGCCGGAAGGGGCGGATCTCGGGCGTTGGCGACGGGTATTGGCTGCCGTGGAAGCCGCAGCTCGTCGCGACGACGAAGCCGGTGGCAACCTTCCCTGGGACTGGCGAGCCCCTGCTGCGGAAGCCGCCCGACTGCGTCCAAGGACGGGCAGTGATCGAAGGAGAATTCCCTGCCAAAGACCTTCCGTCCGGCATATATGTACTCGTGGCGAGGATCAGGGACGTCAACATCCTGCGCAAAGACATGGACTTCTGCAAGAGCCACGATGGCGGTTACGCACGGCGGATTCCGGTCGAGCCGCCGAACGCGGCGGTAAGATTCCGGATCCGATGACGGGACCGCGGTCTTCCCGCCGACATGCCCGCGAATGTGCGATCACCCCATGCCGGCAGGCCATTGGGCCGCCCAAAACGCTCGCGAATGCCAGGAAGTCGCCCAGGGCCGCGTCGCCGTCCTTGTCGGATTCGGGAAGAACGGGCAAGCGGGCCAGCGTCACACACGGCGATGGCCGCAAGCCGTACGGCCATGCGTCCGCGCGACTGTGTCTCGTTTCCTCCTGCAGTCGTCACCGCACGTCGGGCCCCGCCCTACTTCTGCTTCTTCTCGATCTTCGCCCAGGTGTCCTTGAGCGTCACCGTGCGGTTGAACACGAGGGCGCCGGGTCTGGAGTCGGGGTCCACCGCGAAGTAGCCCAGCCGCTCGAACTGCCAGCGGCTGCCGACCGCCGCATCTCTCAGGCTCGGCTCGAGCCGGGCGGCCGGCACGACCTCCAGCGATTTCGGGTTCAGGTTGAACAGGTAGTCCTTGTCGTCCGGCACGTCATCCGGATCGGGCTTCGTGAACAGGTGGTCGTACAGGCGGACCTCGGCCGGGATCGCGTGTTGCGCCGAGACCCAGTGGATCGTGCTCTTGACCTTGCGGCCGTCGGGCGCGTCGCCGCCGCGCGTCGCCGGGTCGTACGTGCAGTGGACCTCGACGACCTCCCCCCGGTCGTCCTTCACAACCCCGGTGCACTTGACGTAGTAGGCGTAGCGCAGACGCACTTCCTGGCCGGGGTAAAGGCGGTAGTACTTCGGCGGGGGCACCTCGCGGAAATCGTCCTGCTCGATGTAGAGCACGCGGGAAAACGGGACCTTGCGCGTTCCGGCGGCCGGGTCCTCCGGGTTGTTGATCGCTTCCAGCTCGTCCACCTGCCCTTCGGGGTAGTTGTCGATGACGACCTTCAACGGCCGCAGCACGGCCATCGCCCGCGGGGCCCGCTTGTTCAGGTCGGCGCGGATGCAGTGCTCGAGCAGCTGGATATCGACGGTGCTGTCGTTCTTGTTGACGCCGATCGTACGGCAGAACTCGCGGATCGCCTCGGGCGTGTAGCCGCGACGGCGGAACCCGCAGATCGTCGGCATCCGCGGATCGTCCCAGCCGCGGACGTGGCCGCCCCGGACCAGCTCGAGCAGCCGCCGCTTGCTCATGACGGTGTACGTCAGGTTCAGCCGGGCGAACTCGATCTGCTGCGGGTGGTGGATCTTGCGGCCCCAGGGACCGCTGCCGTCGTCGGTGCGGCCCTCGTTGACCGCGTGGATGAACCAGTCGTAGAGCGGGCGGTGGTTCTCGAACTCCAGCGTGCAGATCGAGTGCGTGATGCCCTCGATCGAGTCCTCGAACCCGTGCGCCCAGTCGTACATCGGGTAGATGCACCAGGCGTTGCCCTGGCGGTGGTGCTCGGCGTGCAGAATCCGGTACAGAACGGGGTCGCGCAGGTTCAGGTTCGGCGAGGCCATGTCGATCTTCGCGCGGAGCGTCCGCGAGCCGTCGGGAAACTCGCCGGCCCGCATTCGCCGGAACAGGTCGAGGTTCTCGTCGATGCCGCGGCCCCGGTGCGGGCATTCGGTGCCCGGCCGGGTCAGCGTCCCGCGGCCCAGCGCAACCTGGTCCGCCGTACAGTCGCAGACGTACGCCCTGCCCTTGCGGATCAGTTCCTCGGCCCACTGAAACATCTGCTCGAAATAGTCGGAGCCGTAGAGCACGCGGTCCTCGAAGTCGGCCCCGAGCCAGCGCACATCCTCGATGATCGAATCGACGTACTCCTGCTCCTCCTTGACGGGGTTCGTGTCGTCGAAGCGGAGGTTGAACTTGCCGCCGTAGTCGACGGCGATGCCGTAGTTCAGGCAGATGCTCTTGGCGTGGCCGATGTGCAGGTAGCCGTTCGGCTCGGGCGGAAAACGCGTGTGGACCCGGCCCCCGAACCGCCCGGTCCGGTTGTGCTCGTCGATGATGTCGCGGATGAAGTCGCGGCAGCCGGTTCCGGCGCCGGATGCGTCCTCTTTGCCTTCGCGTTCGTTGTCGGGCTCAGCCATGTCGGGGTCCCTCTGTTCGCACGCCGCACGCTCTCCACAGGCGTAACGGCCGGAAATGATACCGGGGCGGCTCTCGTGTTTCCAGCGGGTTGTGCTTGACGGCCCGTCGATCCGCGGATATAGATTACGCCCGAAAGCGGGAACACGGGAAAACGAAAACGGCCGATTGAGCGGTGACGTTGCGACCTCACCGCCGGTGCCTCCGGAAAGCATGGATCTTTCGGTTGTCGTGCCGGTCTACAGGGAGGAGGAGAACATCCCGGAGTTTCTCCGCCGTGTGCCGGCGATCCTCGAGAGTCTCGTCGGCGAGTTCGAGATCATCTTCGCGATGGACCCCTCGCCCGATCGCACGGAGGAGGTCGTGCTCGCCGCGCGGGAGAAGGACCCGCGCGTCAAGCTCCTCAAGTTTTCACGGCGCGTCGGCCAGCCGATGGCAACGCTCGCCGGCCTCGAGTACGCGGCGGGCGACGCCGTCATCGTGATGGACGTGGACCTGCAGGACCCCCCGGAACTCCTCGGCGAGATGGTGCGGAAGTGGCGCGAGGGCTACGACGTCGTGATTCCCCAGCGGCGCAGCCGGACGGGCGAGCCGTGGCTGAAGCGGCTCGTGGCGCACGTCGGCTACCGCGTGATCGACCGGCTGGCGGAGGTGCCGATCCCGCCGAATACGGGCGACTTCCGGCTGATGAGCCGCCGCGCCGTCGAGGAGATCAAGCGGCTGAAGGAGTGCCATGGCTTCCTGCGCGGCCTGGTGGCGCTGGTGGGGTTCCGCCAGACGACGATCCCCTTCGACCGGCCGCCGCGGTTCGCCGGGCGCACGAACTACAACCGGTTCCTGGGCTCCATCCGCATCGGCCTCAACGGCCTGGTGTGCTTCTCCACGTCGCTGCTGTCCCTCAGTTCGGCGCTGGGGTTCGTGACGGCCGGCGCATCGTTCCTGCTGGCGGTGGTGTATCTGTTCATGAAACTCCTCGGCTTTCCCTTCCCGCTGGGCAACCCGACCATCGTCATCCTGGTGCTCTTCCTGGGCGGCGTGCAGCTCATCAGCGTGGGCATCCTCGGCGAGTACATCGGGCGGATCTACGAGGAAGTCCGGCAGCGCCCCAGGTTCATCATCGACAAGGCGGTGGGCTTCGATGAGTGAGAATCGATCCGGCGCCGCGTGGACGAATGCGGCGCACATCCTCCTCGCAGGGCTGCTCATCGTGGCGGCCGGCTTCGTGTACCGCCAGGGCACCTATGCGTATTCGCTGCTCCGTTTCCCCTATGAGTGGGACGAGGACGAGGGCTTCGTGATCTACGCGGCCCAGCGGATCCTCAAGGGCCAGACGATCTACGGCGATCTCAACCGGCTGCCGATGATGAGTTCGATCTATCCCCCGGTCCACCCGGCGGCCATCGCCCCGCTCGTCGCCGGGTTCGGCGCCACACTCCTCGCGGGCCGGATCGTTTCCGTCGTTGCCATGGTGGGTTTGTGCGTCCTGGTGGGGCTTGCGGTGGCGCAGGAGACGAAGCGATGGTACTTCGGCGTCGCGGCCGCGTGTACGACGCTGGGACCGTCGGCCATCGCGATGTTCGGCCCGCTCGCGCGCGCGGACTCGCTCATGATGCTCCTGGTCATGGCCGGGCTCCTGCTCGTGCGACAGTATCCGCGATCGCACGTGGCTCTCGTGACGGGCCTTCTGGCGCTCCTGCTCGCGTGCTACACGAAATACCAGGCGGCGTTCCTGGTGCCGGCCGCGTTCTGGTACTTGTGGCGCCGCAACCGCCGTGTGACGCTGCTCAGCATCGCGGGATTCGGCGCGGCCGGATTCGTGGCGCTCGCGTTTCTCATGCGGTGGTCGAAGGGCTGGTTTTGGTACAACACGGTCACGGTCGTCGCCACGGAGTGGATCCTCGACTACTTCCTGCCGCGTGTGCAGGGATTCATCTGGCAGCACGCGATCGTGCTCGCCGGCACCGCGGGTTGGCTCGTCTATCAGCTTCGCCGTCGCGACATGGACCTCTGGGGCGCGCTGGCCATCGCGTCGATCTCGATCCTGGCGTTCATGGGCAAGGCCGGCGCGTCCTCAAACTACTTCATCCCGTCGGCGGTGGCGATGATCATCTGCACGAGCCTGGCGGCCGACCGGCTCCTGCGCGACCTCCCGCCGGCCTGGCGTCACGGCGGGCCGCACGTGCTCATGATCACCCTGCTGCTGCAGGGCATCGGCTGGTCCGCCCCGATCAACATGCCGACCGATGAGGACCGACAGAACGGCGACAGGATCCTCCAGCGCGTTCTCGCCACGAAAGGCGACGTCCTGACCGAACGCCGCATCATGTTTTCGATCCTGGCCGGGCGCGAGCCGCAAATCGACATGTGCCTGCTCGTTTTCGTCCGCGAGCGCGACGTCAAGCTCGGGACGAGGCTCTGGGACCCGACCGAGATCATCCAGGCCGTGATGGAAAAGCGGTATCCGCTGATCGTCGTGGTGCCCGAACTGGTACCGCGAGAAATCTGGGATGCGATCAGCGCGAACTACCGCGCTCTCGACGAACCGGCCGTCCGCATGGGCAACTGGCACGGACAGAACGCATACATCCTCTTCGTTCCCGACGCCGGCGCGACATCACCGGGCCGATGAATCCGCGCGACCGTCGCGTGCGGCGTCAGAAACCTTCGTCTGCATACGGCGGCGCATCCGTGATGCGGCCCATGATCGGCGAAACCGGCCCGGTACCGGCCAGGGGTTCCTGACATCCTCGCTTTCGGCTGACACCCGGCGGTCACCGCGCCGGTGAATCCGCGTAACCGTCGGGGTTGGTCCGATGCCACAGCCAGGCCGACTCGATGATCGAACGCAGATCGTTGCAGCGAGGCTGCCAGCCGAGGACCGCGCGGGCCTTGTCGGCCTGCGCGACCAGCCGGGGCGGATCGCCCGGGCGGCGGGGCTCGATCTTCATTTCGATGGGACGCCCGGTGACCTGCCGGGCCGTTTCGACCACTTCCTTCACCGAGTAGCCGTGTCCCGTGCCGAGGTTCAGGAACTGCGACGCGCCGCCCGCGCGGAGGTGTTTCAGCGCGAGGATATGAGCCGATCCGAGGTCCGTCACGTGGATGTAGTCGCGGATGGCCGTGCCGTCGGGCGTCGGATAATCGCCGCCGAAAACGCTCACATACGGCAACCGGCCGACGGCCGCCGCCAGGACGTTGGGGATCAGGTGCGTTTCGGGCTCGTGGTGCTCGCCGTAGCGCTCCGTGGCGCCGCTGGCGTTGAAGTACCGAAGCGCAACGAAGCGGAACTCGTACGCCCGGTCGTAGTCGGCGAGCACGCGCTCGATCATGAGCTTCGTCCAGCCGTACGCGTTGATCGGCCACTGCGGGTGGTCCTCGGCGATCGGCACTTTCGCAACGTCGCCGTAAGTCGCACAGCTGGACGAGAAAACGAACCGCCGTACGCCCGCCTCGCGCAGCGCGCCGAGCAGGGCGATCCCCGCCGTCACGTTGTTCTCGTAGTAGAGGGCCGGATCCTGCACGGACTCGCCGACATAGGCGAGGGCGGCGAAGTGTACGCAGGCGTCGATCCTGTGGCCCCGCACGATGCGAACGACGAGCGCCCGATCGCCCACGGACCCGCCGTAGAACGCGGCCGCCGGGTGGACCGCCGCCCGGTGTCCGCGGCCGAGGTTGTCGAGGACGACGACGTCCTCGCCCGCCTGCACGAGCAACTCCACGAACACGCTGCCGATGTAGCCGGCGCCGCCGGTAACCAGAATCGCCATGGCGGCGATTGAACCGCTGGCCTCGAGCGGTGTCAAGATATGCACGCCGTGTGCGAAAGCGGTTCGGAACCCGTGCCGGACTGACAAGACGGCTTTCCAGGGAAGACGCGCGGGCGCCCCGGCCCGGAGTCGCAAAGGTTCCGGCCCCCCTCACGCGCCGGCCCGCAGGCGGCGACTCGACCGCACACAAGGATACACCGCTTGCGCCATCGAGTATACTGGCCCGCATCATGAACGCGAAGCTTGCGACAGTCGGCACTCCGGTTGCAGTCCGTGTCGTTTCCGCGAAGGGCGAAGCCCCAACGGGGCGAAGGCACGCGGCCAGGGGCCTGAGCCCCTGGACACGGCCGGTCTTCGCCGCGTGTCTGCTGCTCGTCGGGCGGTCACTCGGCGCGGATGGGGCAGCGACGTCACGGCCCGATCGGCCCAACGTCGTCGTGATCCTCACCGACGATCAGCGGTGGGACTGCCTCGGCGCCGCCGACACGCCGTACCTGGGCATCCGGACGCCCAACCTCGACCGGCTTGCCGCCGAGGGTGCGCGGTTCCGCAACGCGTTCGTCACCACATCGCTCTGCTCGCCCAGCCGCGCGTCGATGCTCTCCGGCCTGTATGCCCGCGCGCACAGGGTCATCAACAACTTCACCGACTTCCCCGCCGGCCTGCCCGGCTACCCGCGGCAGCTCCGGGCCGCCGGCTACGAAACGGCTTACATCGGCAAGTTCCACATGGGCGAGCAGAGCGACGAGAAACGTCCCGGCTTCGACTACTGGGTGACCCACACGGGCCAGGGCCAGTACTACGGCACCACCTTCAACATCGACGGCAGACGCGAACGGAAGGACGGCTACTACACGACCGTTGTCACGGAGCTGGCCGTCGAGTGGCTCGAGCGGAAGCACGACCGCCCCTTCCTGCTGATCCTCGGGCACAAGGCCCCGCACGGCCCGTTCGTGCCGGAGGACAAGTACAGGCACGCCTTCGACGCGCCGAAGATCGAGTATCCGCCGTCCGCCTTCGACCTCGCGGGCAAGCCGACGTGGGTGGCCGAGCGGCTCGACACGTGGCATGGCATCTACGGACCGCTGTACGCCTTCCGCAAGGACTTCCCCGACCGCTCGCCCGGCGGCCTCAGGGCCTTCGGCGAGTTCGTCCGCAGCTACCTGGGCACGATCCTCTCCGTGGACGACAGCGTCGGGGCCGTCTGCCGTGCCCTCGCCAGAACCGGCAGGCTGGAGAACACCCTGGTCCTGTTCACCAGCGACAACGGATTCCTCCTCGGCGAGCACGGCATGATCGACAAGAGGACAATGCACGAGGAGAGCATCCGCGTGCCGCTACTGGCCCGCTGGCCGAAGCGGATCCGGCCCGGCACCGTCATCGACGCGATGGTGCTCAACATCGACCTGGCGCCGAGCATCGTCGATCTCTGCTCGGCCCCCCCGCTGCCCGCGGTCCACGGGCGATCGTGGGCGCCGCTGCTCGACGACAGGCCGCGGGGCGACTGGCGCACATCGTGGTACTACGAATACAACTACGAGAAGCAGTTCCCCTACACGCCGAACGTCCGGGGCGTCCGCACGGCCGAGTGGAAGTACATGCACTACCCCCACGGCGACGGCGGCCCCGACCGCCACAAGGCCGAACTCTACAATCTGAAGGATGATCCGCACGAGACGAAGAACCGCATCGACGACCCGGCCGCCGCCGGCAAGCTGGCGGAATTGAAGGCCGAACTGGAGCGCCTCCAGAAGGAAGCCGGCGCCTGGCCCGACGAAATGCCGCTCGACGAGGGCATCAAGACGGCCTTGCCCGAGAAATCCGTCCGGTAGCGTGACCTTCAACGATGCCGGGGGCACGCGCCTCCCCCGGACGGCGACCCTCAACCCGTGCGGTGTTCCCGGAATCCCACGGCGATGACTTCGCCCGCCCGTCCGGACGACGGATACGCAGGTCCGGCACACGCTCCGCGTGCGTCAGGGCAGCACGGCTTCGTATCGCCCGGCGACGGCCTCGACCTTGCCTTCCGGCCCGCCCACGTGCAGCCACACGGGCTTCTCGGCGGCGAGGACATAGTGGATGCCGTCCGCCTGGCGGACCCACTCGATCTTGAGCACACCGCCCTCCGGCAGCGGAATCGCGCCCTTCGCGCCCGGCAGCGAGCCGGCGATCACCTTCAGCACGTAGTGGTTCCTGCCCAGGTCGAACCGCGGGCGCAGCCCCAGCACGTACCGCGAGAGCTGCCACGTCGGGCAGCCCGCCCACTGGTGACAGTGGGTCCAGCGCGGGTCGAAGACCTCGACCCACGTCGTCCGCCCGTCGCCCAGGGCCCAGCCCCAGCACGCGCGGTACTGATCGAGCACGAAGTCCATCTCGCCCCGCTCGATGAGCGTCGGAAAGGCGTAGTGCGCGAAATACGGCGTGATCAGCCGCGGGTTGTCCGCTTCCGGCGCCGACAGCCGCGGCGCGTCCGGGTTGTTCGGGTAGCAGTCCAGGATGTGCGCCTTGATGCGACGCACGCACTCCTTCTCGTGCTCCTCACCGATCAGCCCCAGCCGCAACGCCAGCACGCCCCGGTGATAGCCGATCGCCGTCCAACCCGTTTCGCCCTTTGACAGGTTGTCCCGCAACCACTTCTCGACCACCCTGCGAATCTGCTTCTCCAGCAGTTCGCACTTCGACCCGTCGGCCTCCCGGCCGAGAAGAACGCACCAGCGCCGCATCGCGCCGACCGCCGACAGGAAATGCATGTTCGCCGCCATGTCCACCGGGCCCGCGTTCCGCACGTAGCCCCAATCGACGAACGGCCAGCCGGCGTTGTCGCCGAGCCCGTCCTTCGTGACGAACTTCTCGAACGCCGCCAGGTTCCGCATCGCGTGCGGATACAGTTCGTCGAGCAGCGACCGGTCGCCCGTCAGCTCGTGGTAGCGCAGGCACGCGTCGATCCACTGCGCGGCATACGTGGACAGGTATGCCGGCCCGCCGGGGCACAGGCCCGCCACCAGCCCGTCCTCCCGCGCGCACCAGGCGCTCTGCACCAGCCCGCGACGGCAGAGACGCAGATCCGCGTACGCCGCCGAGGCGATCTCCATCCCCGCCGAAACCACGTCGCCCGTCCACTGCCCGCGCTCGCGCGTCGGGTTGTCGATCAGGGCGTCCTCCGTGCATGCCCGGTACGTCTCGACGCCGGTCAGCCAGATGCGATCAAGCAATGCGTCGCCGCACGCGAACGAACCTTCCGGCTCGTCGTGGTACCCGCGTTCGACGAACTCTTCCTTCAGGAAGCGGACCCGGCGCGGATCGGCCAGCACGTGTACCTCCACGAACCGGCCCCCCTTCGGTGTCAGCGGAAAGAACTCCTGCTTGCCGCCGCGCGCGACGTAGTGGTCCAAGTTGCACGAGGCCCCCGCCGACAGCGTAATGTACGGTGCGACCCGGCCGCCCACGAGACTTTCGCCGTACGCGAACTCGACGATCGCCCCCGGCGGCAGGTCGAGAACAAAGCGCGGCCGCATCAGCCGCACGCGGCCGAGGTCGTAGCGCCGCCACAGTCCCTGCGGCGGCAGCTTCTCGCACACGAGATCCCGAAGGAAAAACCGCGCCGGCACGTCGTCCAGCTCGTAGCCGAACACCTCCGCCAGCGGCCCCTCGGCGATCGGTTTCAGCCGATGGATGAACCGCCGTACCGGACCGATGCTCACCGGCCCCGCCTTACCCAGCTTCGTCTGCGCGGGCACCGGCTCCGACCACGTCCGGTCGTCGAAGTCCGGGGCCTGCCAGCCCGCCGGGTTCTGCCGTGTGTCGCACCACTCGATCCAGCCGAGTTGCGGGTTGATCCGGCGAACCTTCGGCCGGTAGCCCGCCAGCCGCACGCACTTCCACCGGATCGGGAGTTCCACCCCCTCCATCACGGCGCGGCAGTCCAGGAACGGCGGCATGTCCATCAGCAGACGCGTCGTCTCGCCGATGTGGTGCAACTGCACCGCCAGCACGTGTGAACCGGCCGACAGCCTGACTCGCGCCGTCTGGTATTCCGGATGCTGCGCCTCGAACCGCGTCGGCCCTTCCTCGAGAAGCTCGCCGTCCAGCCACACGACGTACCAGCTCGAACCCAGCATTCGCAGCTCGACGTCGCCGTCGCGCGCCGTCTGGATCCGCCCCCGAAACGCAACGTACGTGTCCGGCGACGGCGGCGACGGGTCCACCCACATCCGGTCCTTGCCCGCCGCGGCTTCGTCGTCCGCCGCACGCACCATGCCCGGATGACACACCGCGAACAGGAGGATGCAAACACCGCCGGCTCTTGTCTTCTCGATCATGGCCGATCCGCTCCGCGAAGACCGATTCACCTCGTTGGAATCCCTGATTGCGCGCCAGAATGTGTAGCACAGGACGCGGAAAACCTCAACGGGGTGCATGGCCGTATGTGCGGCAGGGATCACGAACCTTTGCCGGACAGGCAGAACACCGTGTTCACGGGGAGTGGATGCCCTGACACGTTTCGCCCAGGGCAGGAAAGGTTCCTGACCCGAATGGCACTGCCGTCCCAAGTGGTTTAGTGCCGGGCGG
>CAZUAI010000075.1:0-27562 GCA_964617875.1 uncultured Planctomycetales bacterium
CTTATCGCACAGAGGCCAGCCTTTTTCCATAGGGGGGGTGAGAAATGCGGGTTAGCGCGACGTTCACCAGGACGCGACGTACCAACCCTGTCCGATGTACTCGTTGTACGGCCGCGCCGGTGGATTGCGGGGATCATAGACGAATCCCACCGAGTCTCGCGTTCCCTCACCGTACTCCGTCTTTAGGACAACGGCCCCCGGACCGAAGTTGGAGATTCTCTTGACGTGATACAACCCGATCCAGTGCGGTCCCGTGTTTGTGCTTTGTCCTTGCCGAAAGACTTGAACCGCGCGGTCGAAGGCCGGCCGGCTCAGGCGGAACCGGACCTCAAACGGCCAATCGAACGCCAAAGCCGTGGATACGAGACAAAGGCAGATGGGAGTAACCACCCATCGCCACCGAGTACAACGTAGAGCCTTCGTTGCCCTGCGCCTGGGCGATCGACGATCATCCCCCGCGACGAGCGCTCGCACGAGGTAATCGAGCCCGATCCCCAAGGGGAGCCACGGAGTCGTGTAGGCCACAAACGATCCGGCGAGAGGCGCCTCTCCGAGAACAGCCGGTCTCCCGTACGGAACACTCAGGTGAAACAGAAGAGCCCACACAAACGCGGTGATGGCGCACACATGCCACCACGGTGGCGGCGCTGCCCATGGCTGCAACCACTTTGGCCTTGGCTCGGGCCCGAACGTGCGCGGGTCGGCCGGATCGAACGCCCGCCCGCACTCCGGGCAGCGCGGCTCGGGCAGGTCGCGAAGGGCGTACCCGCAGCCGAGGCACACCGCAGTCTCAGGAATCGTCGGCGTCATCGTCGTCATTGTACGCGTCGCGCGAGCAGGACAGAAACGTATGCCGCTCGCCGCCGGCGCCTTTTTCACTTTCCCACTTTCTCACTTTTCCACTTTGCGAACATTGCGATACGCAACGCCACAACCTATCATCTCGCCCGATGTGGCTGATTCTGGATTGCGTCTACGCGCTCGCGGCGCTCGTGGCCTTGCCGCTGCTGGCGTATCAGCGGTTCGTCGGCGGCAAGCGGCGCGGCGGCTGGGCCGGGCGCTTCGGGCGGATCCCCGCGCGGAAGACGACCAAGCCCTGCGTCTGGGTCCACGCCGTCTCGCTCGGCGAGGCGAACGCCACGCGCGGCATCGTCGATGCCCTCCGCCGGGAACTGCCCGGCCACGAGGTCGTCATCTCCGCGACGACCGACACCGGCTACGCGCGGGCGAAGGAGCTGTACCCCGACCTCTACGTCTTCCGATACCCGCTTGACTTCTCGTGCGTCGTCCGGCGCGTGCTGCGCATCGTCCGCCCGGCGGCGATCGTGCTGATGGAGCTGGAGGTATGGCCGAACCTCGTGCTGCTGGCCTGCGCCCGCGGCATCCCCGTCGCCGTCGCAAACGGCCGGCTGACCGAGGCGAAGTCGATGCGCCGCTTTCGCAAGCCCGTCGTCCGCCAGGTCGCCCGGCGCGTGTTCGGCCGTCTTGCCTGGGTCGGCGCGCAGAACGAGTCCTACGCCGCCCGCTTCCGTGAGCTGGGCGTCCCCGCCGATCGCGTCCACGTGACCGGCATGCTCAAGTGGGACACCGCCCAGATCGCCGACACCCTCCACGGCACCGAGGAGCTGCGAACCGCCACCGGCATTCAGGCGCCCGGCCGTCGGGCCGACGCGCCCGTCGCGCAGCACTCCCCCCCGGGCCCGCCGTCCTTGCTCTGGGTCTTCGGCCAATCCGGCCCCACGGAAGAGGAGGTCGCCCTCGCCGCGTTCCGCGAGTTGCGGGCCGGGTTCCCGCAGCTCCAGCTCGCCATCATCCCCCGCAAGCCCGAGCGGTTCGACGAGGTTGCCGCCCTGCTGGCGAAACAGGGCTGGTCGTTCGTGCGGCGGAGCCGCTGCCCCGACGGCTCGCCGCCGCCGGATCGCCCGCCCGACGTCGTCCTCGGCGACACGATGGGCGAGTTGCGGAAGTTCTACTGCCTCGCCGACGTGGTTTTCGTCGGCCGGTCCCTCGTACCGATGGGCGGGTCGGACGTCATCGAGGTCGCGGCGATCGGCAAGCCGATCCTCGTCGGACCGCACACGGAGAACTTCGCCGACTCGGTTGAGGCACTGAAGGCCGCCGGGGCGCTTGCCGTCTGCGACACGACGGCCGACGCCCCCGATGCCGGCACGAAGCTGGCCGCCGCCGTCCGCGGGCTGCTCGCGACGGAGGCCGGCACGGCGATGGGGCTTGCCGCACGGCGGGTCGTTCACGAAAATCAGGGAGTGACGCGGCGGACCGTCGCCGCGCTGTTGGATCTGGTGAATCGTGCCCAGCACTGAAATCCGCGACCGGCTGATCCGCTCGGCGAAGAGCCTCGTCGTCAAGCTCGGCACCAACGTGCTCGTCGGCGAGGACCGCACGCTTTCGCCCGCGCGCATCCAGGCGATCGCCGATCAGGTCGCCGGCCTGCGCGAGCGCGGCCGGAGCGTGACCATCGTGACCTCCGGCGCGATCGGCGCGGGCGTGGCCAAGGCCGGCCTGCCCGGCCGCCCCAGGGACCTGCCCGGTCTCCAGGCCGCCGCCGCCGTCGGCCAGCCCGGCCTCATGAGCTTGTACGACCAGGCGCTCGCCAGGCACGGCCTCCACGCGGCGCAGATCCTCGTCACGCGGAGCGATTTCGAGAGCCGCCGCCGCTATCTCAACATCCGCAACACGATCGGCGCGCTGCACAAGATCAACGCCGTCCCGCTGATCAACGAGAACGACACCGTCGCGGTCGAGGAGATCCGCTTCGGCGAGAACGACATCATCGCCGCCCAGGTCACCAACCTGCTTCGTGCCGACCTGATGATTCTGCTGTCGGTTGTGGACGGCCTGCTCGATGCGGACGGCCGCGTCGTCGACTTCGTCCCTGCCGTCGATGACGCGACGCTGGCCATGGCCCATCAGCGTCGGAGCGCCATGGGCACCGGCGGGATGATCACCAAGCTCCAGGCCGCCCGCCTCGTCACCCAGGCGGGCGAGGCCGCGATGATCGCCAACGGCCGGACGAAGGACATCCTCCTTCGGATCATCGACGGCGAGAAAGTGGGGACGGTCTTCGCGCCGGCCGCACACAAGATGTCCTCCCGCCAACGCTGGATCGGCATGACCGTCCGCGCCGCCGGCCGTGTCCGCGTGGACGAGGGTGCAGCCGGCGCCCTGCGGCGGGGCGGCAAGAGCCTCCTCGCCAGCGGCGTCACGGAGGTCGAAGGCGGCTTCGATCGGGGCGAGATCGTCGATGTCGTCGGCCCCAGGGATGAGCGGATCGCCCGCGGCAAGACGAACTACGCGGCGAAGGAACTCAACCGCATCAAGGGGCTGAAGACGGCGCAGATTGCGCAAGTCCTTGGACAAAAGCCCTTTGACGAAGTGATCCATCGCGACAACATGGTCCTGCTGGCCGAGTAGCGGCGCGCAATAAAACTGCCGGACCAACCGGAGGACCGGTTGAGCCGGCAGTACTCTTCCCCGCGCTTTTCCGCTCCTGAGACTCTTCCCTAGCTTCAGGGATCGAGGCCAATGCCTCAGTTCGGTGTATCCTTACGAGCCTCCCGCCACCCTAGCTTTTCCCAACCTGCTTTTCCCAGCCTGCTTTTCCTGACTCCTGGTTGGGGGTGCGGCTCGCGAAAGATACTCCGAGGCGTATAGCGGGGAGTATTGGGCCTGATTGTGTGAGAGTTCTCGGACACCTCCTGCGACAAAAAAAGCCGATGAGACTCTCTCTCATCGGCCCTGATACGATCTGCCTCTTTCTCGCCACCAGCTTGGTTCGCCTTCCCTTGGATCGCGACGAACCAAACCATTCAACATCTCCTCCTATACCACATTCACGCTCGCGCGTCAAGACCCCTGGTCGTAAAAAACAGCTATGTCGCGTGATTCTTTCTCCAGGCCGATCCAAAACTACGCCGCGCACCCTGGTTTCGTTAAAGTGGGTAGATTGTGTCGCCCGTTACGGACAAATCGGCTTCCCGCACCCGCGGCTTTTTCTTCCGACATCGTTTCGCCAGATTACCACACGCTCCCGTCGTGGGCAGCCGGCGACGCCTTGGAGCTTGAAACTCACAGACGCGCTCCTACACTGGGGTGCGCATCACGGATGCGAAACGATCCTAAGCTCTTGCTCTGTCATCCATACGGAGAACGATGATGGCTACGCAACCCCAGGTCGGCTTCGGAACGAAGTGCTTGCACGCCGGCCAACAGCCTGACCCGACGACGACCGCACGGGCCGTCCCGATCTACGCCACCACGAGCTACGTCTTCAAGGATACGGACCACGCTGCCAACCTCTTTGCTCTCAAGGAGTTCGGCAACATCTACAGCCGCCTGATGAACCCCACGAACGACGTCCTCGAGCAGCGAATGGCGGCACTCGACGGCGGGGTCGGCGCGTTGGCCGTCTCCAGCGGGCAGTCGGCCATCTACATCGCCATTCTCAACATCTGCCGGGCGGGGCAGAACTTCATTTCGGCGACGAGCCTCTACGGCGGAACATGGACCCTCTTCACGCAAACCTTTCCCAAGTTGGGAATTACGGCGAAGTTCTTCGACCCCGCCAAGCCGGCTGACATCCGCAGGCTCGTGGACAAGGATACACGCTGCGTCTATTTCGAATCGCTGGGCAACCCGAAGAACGACGTGCCCGACTTCGCCGAAATCGCACGGGTGGCCCATGAATGCGGCCTGCCGGTGATCTGTGACAACACGGTCATGACGCCCTGCCTCCTGCGCACGTTCGACCACGGGATCGACATCAACATCTACAGTTGCACTAAGTTCATTGGCGGCCACGGTTTGCATGTGGGCGGCTGCATCGTTGATTCCGGCAAGTTCGACTGGACGGCGGACCGCAAGCGGTGGCCCGAGTTCTGCGAGCCGGACCCGTCTTATCACGGCGTTGTCTTCGCCGACGCCCTGAAGCCGATCGGGAATATCGCCTATATCATCAAGTGCCGTACGCACTTCCTCCGGGATATGGGGAGCTGCATGAGCCCGTTTGCGTCGTTCCTGTTCCTGATCGGGCTGGAGACGCTGCATGTGCGAATGCCGCGTCATTGCGAGAACGCGCAGAGGGTCGCCGAGTACCTCAGGGGGCACAAAGCCGTTCAGTGGGTCAACTACCCCGGCTTGCCCGATCACCCGTTCCACGCGAACGCGAAGAAGTACCTGCCGGGCGGCTGCGGGGCGATCCTGGGGTTCGGCATCAACGGCGGCATGGAGGCGGGCAGGAAGTTCATCAACGCGGCCAGGCTGCTCTCGCACCTGGCGAACATCGGCGACGCCAAGAGCCTCTGCATCCACCCGGCGAGCACGACGCACTCGCAGCTTACGCCGGCTGAACAGCAGGCCACAGGCGTTGTGCCCGAGTACGTCCGCCTGTCGATCGGCATCGAGGACATCGGCGACATCCTCGCGGACATCGACCAGGCCTTGGCGGCATCGCAGCGGTAACGGACCGGTACCCGTATCGCATCGGCGGCGGGGGGTGACGGATGGGAAGAGGGCGGCCTTGTCGGGCGACTATCCCGTGAGCGTCGCTGCGGCGCTGGCGACGTTCTCCGGAAGGGCCGCGCGGAACTCTTCGAGTTTCTCGGGCGCCAGGTCGAGTTCCTGGAGAAGCTCGGGCGTGATCGTCTGATGGGCCGCCGTGAGCGGGAAGCCCACCTTTTCCTGCGAGGCCATCGTGTCGGCGATGAAGATGGCCTTCGCCGCCGGCTGGCACTCGGGCGCGAGGCCTTCCAGAACGTGGTGGTGGCCGAGGACCATGCGCAGACGCATCGGGAACTTCCACTTGGTGGCCAGTGCCTGGCCGAATGCCTGGTGATTCGCGCCGAGGATCTCCTCCTCGAGCGCGCAGAAGTTGCCGCCTTCCTTCGTGTGCCGGTCGATGATCTGCGCCAACTGCTGTGGAAACGCCTGGCGGATGACGAGAAGGCCCAGATCGTGGATCAGGCCGGAGAGGAACGCCTCATCCGCGTCCGGCTGGTGCGCGAACGCATGCCGGTAAACCTGCCGGGTGAGTACGCCCACGGCCACGCTGTGCCGCCAGATGTCCTTCGCCGTGAACGTGTCCGAGATCCGTTCGCCCGTGAACAGCCGGCCGATCGACGCCGCGATCGCGATGTTCTTCACCGTCGAGAGGCCGAGCAGCACGATCGCCCGATCCACCGTGGCGACCTGCCCCGGCAGACCGTAGAACGCCGAGTTCACCACCTTCAGCAGTCGGGCCGAGAGCGCCGGATCCGTCTTGATCACCTCGTGGAGGTCGCGAGCGGTGCTGCGGGGATCCTCCACGATGTTGATGACCTTGACCGTGACCTCGGGCAGCGTCGTGATGTCGCCGACGAGCGACATCGCTTTCCGGACGATCGGCGGGGGCTCCGCCGTGGCCGGCCCGAGCGTGGGCGTTGCTGTTTGTGACATCACGAATTCGCTCCGCCGCAGGCGCCTTCGGCGACCGCGTACCGATAAATCGTCCGGCCGTCCGCCGGGGTTTAGCTGCAACTGCCCGCGCAGTCCCCCGGCGATCGCCTCGGACGTCTCTCTCTCAGCTTGTCGGCTCAGTAGGTGATGAGCTTTTGGCGAAATGCGGGATTCAGGCGGCAGCGGGCCAGAACGGACGCGATTCGCCGCCCGCTTCGGCCGTTGCCGTACGGGTTTTTATCGGGCGTCGGGCGCGTCCGCAGTGCCCGGCGGATGGCCAGCCCCACGGCGGCCCGCCCGTACGGGCAGTCGAGCACGCCGGGCCCGCAGCGTTGCCGGCCCTGCTGCCGGGGTCCGATGTTGACGGCGGGAACGCCCGCGGTGGCGGATTCGATAATCCCGCTCGAGGAATTGCCCACCAGCAGCCGGGCGCCCTTCAAGACGCGAATGTACGTCTCCCGCGGCAGCGAGCGGGCCACGAACCAGCGGCCCTGGTCCTGCCGCGCGGCTTCTTCAATCGCCTCGACGATGCCCGAGTGGCCCGGATCGCTGTTCGGGTAGAGCACCACGGCTGACAGCCCCGCGGCTCGCACGGCCGCAAGCGTCGCCCGCATGTCGCGTCGTTCCTGCTCAGCCGTCCGACCGCTCGGGTGCTGGGCGACCAGGGCGTAGTTCGTCACGTCGTCCCAGCCGAGCACCTTCCGAAGCCATGGCCGCGTCGGACGCGGGGTCTCGCGGATGTCGTCGAGGCCCGGGGCGCCGACGCAGAAGATGCGCGCGCCTGCTTCGCCGAGCCGCCTCAGCCGTGCGGCCGCGTCCCGCGTCGCGGCGAGGTGGATGTGGGCGAGCTTCGTGATCGCGTGGCGGATCGAATCGTCCACGTCGCCCGTGGCGCGGTCGCCGCCGTGGACATGCGCGACGAATCGCCGCGCGCAAGCCCCCGCCGCCGCCCCGGCGAACGCCTCGATCCGGTCGCCGACGACGAGCACGACGTCCGGCCGCAGGCGGCGAAGCGCCTTCGCGATGCCCTCGATGCCGCGGCCGAGCGCCTCGGCCTCGCCGAAGGCGTCGTCGCGGCCCGTCTGCATGGGGACTCGCGCATCGACGCGCCACCCGTCCGCACGGATGGCGTCGATCGTGTGGCCGAACCGCCGCAACAGGTGCGTGCCGGTGACGATGAGCTGCAGATCGAGACGCGGGTGGCGGTCGATCGCCCGCAGCACGGACCGGAGCACGCCGTACTCGGCCCGTGTGCCTGTGACGACGCAGATCCGGCGCCGCGGCCGGCGGCGGCGCGTCATCGAAGCATCTCCCATCGAATGAGCGTGTCCGCGGGGATGTCGCAGGCTGCGACGCGGCCGATGACGTCGTCGATCTCGGTCGGCGGAATGCCCGTGCCGGGCCGCTTGAACGCCAGCAGGGCGCGATCGATCCGCTCGCCCCGGGCGATAAACGCGCCCGCCACGATGCTGCGACGAGCGATGCTCCGCACCTCGCGCTCGGCATCGAGCACCCCGAGGGTGTCGCTGCCGAGCGCCGCTTCGGCGCGGCGCACCCCGGCGACATACGCCGCCATCGCCGGGGGTTCGAGCGAAAACGCCTGGTCCGGCCCGGCCAGCCGGCGATCGAGCGTCATGTGCTTCTCGATCACCACGGCCCCGGCGGCGACGGCCAGGGCCCCCATCTCGACGGAGGTTGTGTGGTCGCTGAAGCCGACGGGGCGGCGGTACTGCCGGGCGAGCGTCCGGATCCGCCGGAGATTCGCGTCGGCCTCGCACGCGGGATAGCTGCTGACGCAGTGCAGGAGTACCAGGCGCTGCCGTGCGTCGAGTTCGGCCAGCAGATGCACCGCCGCGCCGATCTCCGCCGGCTCGGCCGCGCCCGTGGACAACAGCAGCGGGAGGCCCGTTTTGGCGGCGGCGGTCAGCAGCGGGACGTTCGTGATGTCGGTCGAGGCGATCTTGACGGCCCGCATGCCGAGGTCGGTGAGCATGTGGAGATCGTCGATGCCGAACGGCGTCGCGAGGAACTCGATGCCGAGACTGCGGCAGTGGCTGGCGAGCGCGTCGAACGCATCGGCCGGCAGTTCCAGCGAGCGCAGGAGGTCGAACTGCGTCCCGGAGGCCGACCGCTCGCGCTGGTAGGCCGCCGCCGCGGCCCCCGCGGTCACCAGATCCGCGGCGCGAAACGCCTGGAACTTTACCGCGTCGGCGCCGGCCTTCACGGCCGACTCGACGAGCGCCATCGCGTTCTTCAGATCGCCGTTGTGGTTGACCCCCGCCTCGGCGATGACGTACGCGGGCGCGCCGCGCGCGCCGATGGCCGCCTCGCCGATGCGGACGACGGCCGGATCAGCGTCGTTCGTGGTGGGTGAAGTTGACGGCGCCGGTAAGGACGGCTCGTCGCTGGGCCGGCCGGGCGGCCGCCGCAGGAACGCCCGCCTCGCTTCGCACGCGAAGGATCGCTTCGGCATGATAGAAATCCACCAGGGTATCCACGTCCACGGTGTCTTCCGGTTCCTGCACGACGCCCCGCCGATCCTGCCCGAAGAAGGCGTGGTAGTCTTCCTCGTGCGCCGGCGGCGTGTAGAGCGAGCCCCGCGTGACGGCGATGACCGCCGCGTCGTGGTAGTACAGCGGCTCCAGGTCCTGCCGCCGGTAGATCGAGTTCTCGCGGAACTGCGTGATGCGGTCGCCGTCCAGTCGGTGCATCCAGTCCGGGTGCATCTTGCCGACCGGCGCGAGCGTCCGGACCGAATCGGCCCCCGTCGCCGCCAGGTGCTCGACACACCGGTCGATGATGCCGTCCGCCCGCACCGGGATGTTCCCGTAGAGCAGCACGATGATGTCCGCGTAGAAGTCGTTCTCGGCCTCGTACACCTCCAGCGCGTGCCGGGCCACGGCATCGACGGTGGCCGTGTCATTCGCCAGCGCCGCCGGCCGATCGACCACGTACAGGCCGCGGTCGCGGCCGATCCGGGCCGCCCGCGGCGAGTCGGTCGTCAGGACGATCGCGTCGAGCGAGTGGGCCTGCTGGGCGTGGTCGATCGAGTATTCAATCATCGGCCGGCCCAGCAGGGGCCGCACGCATTTGTCGGGAAGCCCCTTGCTCCCCGCGCGCGCAAGGATGACACCCATCACAGCCATGGTTCCCATAACGACATCGGCAATTATCCGCGCCGGGCTTGAGTCGGGGCGGCCGGTTGCGTTCCGGGATGGTAAGGACGGGTGCCGGCCGGCCGTCGTGGCGTTGCGGACATTCGGCCGGAGGATTGTCTTTCAACGCCGACACGGACTGTGGGATGAGAAGAGAGTATTCGCGCCGTCGGGTCTGGCGCCGGTTGGGCCCGGGCCTTGCGGGGGCCGTGTTCGTCCTCAGCGGGTGCGATCCGCAGACCAGGACAACGATCCCGGGCCGGCTGAACACGGCCGGCACCGGCCTGTCCACGACGTTCATCGACGCCCTGTCCCGGAAGCTCCAGAGCGACTCGAACACGTGAGCACATCGGAAGACGTGCCCCGGAGCGAGCGGCGGCCTGTTACGGGCTGGTCCCGAGTCCGGCGACGCAGCCGCTGGACCATGCCCACTGGAAGTTGAAGCCGCCGATGCGGCCGTCGATGTCGAGGACCTCGCCGACGAGGTGCAGGCCCGGGCACTTGCGCGACTCCATCGTCGCCGGGTCGATCTCCTCCAGCGGCACGCCGCCGGCCGTGACCTCGGCGTGGCCGTACCCGCGACTGTCGAGGACCGGCAGCGGCCAATCGAGCAGGGCGTGAACGAGGCGACGGCGGTCCTCACGCGAGAGGTGCGCCATCGGGACCCGGCCGCCCACGTTTGCCCGTTCCAGGATCGCCTCCGCGACGCGCGACGGCAGGAGCGATGCGAGCACGTTCTGCAGGTGCGACCGGGGCTGCTCGCCGGCCAGCGTGATGAGACGGTGATCGAGCGACTCGAAGGTCTCGCCCGGCAGGAAGCTCACCGCCGCGTGGACGTCGCGGCCCTCGATCCGCGCCCGGTGCCAGGCCCGCGAGGCGTCCAGCACAGCCGGGCCGCTGACGCCGAAGTGCGTCCAGAGCATCGCGCCGCGGAACCGGGCGGGCCTGGCGCCCTCCGCGCGGATCGTCAGCTCGACATCCTGCGCAACGCCGGCCAGCGGCGCGTGAAAGTCGCCCTCCAGAACCAGAGGCACCAGCGCCGGCGTCGTCGGAACGAGCGAGTGCCCCAGCGACCGCGCCAGGTCGTAGCCTGTGCCGTCGCTGCCGGTCTTCGGCAGCGAGAGTCCGCCGGTTGCCAGCACGACGCGCCCGGCGGACAGCGTGCCGTCCGGCGTGGTCAACTCGAAGCGGTCGGTCCTCCGAAGGATCCCGGACACGCGACGGCCGGTGAGGATGGTGACGCCTCGTCGCCGAGCCTCTCCGACGAGGGCTTCCAGAACGGTCCGGGCGCGGTTCGAGTCAGGAAACAGCTTGCCGTGCTCCTCTTCGTGCAGCGGCACGCCGATCTCGCGGAAGAACGCGACGGTCGCCGGTACATCAAAGGCCCGGAGCACGCGCCCGATGACGCGCCGGCTCCCGCCGTGGAAATCCTCCGGGCGGACTGAGGCGTTGGTCACGTTGCACCGCCCGCCTCCGCTGACGAGGATCTTGGCCCCGAGCCTGGCGGCCCCGTCCAGAATGACGATCGACCCATCCGGCGACCGGCGGGCCGCAAAGATGGCCGTCGCCAGCCCCGCCGCTCCGCCGCCAACGATGGCCACATCGGCAGACCGCATGGGTGCGTTGCCTCGCATGACTGGCACCATTCATACCGTTTTTCGCGGCAAAGGCCAGTTGTGCGGACCGGCGAAGCCGCCGCGACCCCCGGGTAGGCACGGACGCCGGACATCTCTTACAGAGCGAACGCAACGATGGGATACACTGGCGCTCAAGAGAGCACCGCTCTTGCTGAAAGCGCGGAGCCGGGGCAATAGCGCTGACGGTCCGAGGCCAGGCGCACCCAGGCACGCACCCCTCATGGACAGGCTGCTTTGCCGGTCCGGTGCGCGTACTCCCGTCTCCTTTGGCGCCTGCGGCGATGCATCTCGAGACGTCGCCCGTATTGACGGCGAGGGGCGGTTTCCCCTATAAGTAACGGTCTGTCTGTGGGGCGAAGTGCGAAGCAGAGGAGCAACGGGCGCAACCGTTCCGTGATCCGCGTCCGGCTCCTGGTGCCGCCGGTCGGCCTCGGCGGTGACGACGGTGATTCAGCCCCGTCAGGGGGACAACGGTCTGCCGCACGCCCGCGACGCCGGACGGTCCGACGTCCGTCCGGATTCTGATCATCCTGGCAGGTCGCGCCCGGGGCACGCTCAGCAGGCGCGCGACCCGAACCGTAACGAGGAGGCTGTATGCCCGCACCGGACAGCGCTCAAGGCAGCAGGGACCTGTTTCCGCCGTCACCCGCATTCGCCGCCAAGGCCCACATCAAGTCGTTCGAACAATACAAGCAGATGTACCAGCGCTCGATCGACGACCCCGACGGCTTCTGGGCGGAGATTGCCGAGAGCTTCTACTGGAAGCAGAAATGGACGAAGGTCCGCGAGTACGATTTCAAGGACACGATCTCGATCAGGTATTTCATCGGCGGGAAGACGAACCTCTGCTACAACGCGGTGGACCGCCATCTGGAGAAGCGGGGCGACCAGGTCGCGATTCTCTGGGAAGGCAACGAGCCGGGCGAGGAGGCGAAGCTGACCTACCGCCAGCTCCACACCGAGGTGTGCAAGTTCGCGAACGTCCTGAAGGCCAAGGGCGTCAAGAAGGGCGACCGCGTCAGCATTTACATGCCGATGGTCAAGGAGCTGCCGATTGCCATGCTCGCGTGCGCCCGCATCGGGGCGATCCATTCGATCGTGTTCGGCGGCTTCAGCCCCGATTCGCTGGCGGACCGCATCGTCGATTCGGGCTGCAAGGTGCTCATCACGACCGACGGCGTCATGCGCGGGAACAAGGCCGTCGAGTTGAAGACCAACGCAGACAAGGCGATGGAGATCGCCGGCAAGAGGGGCGTGACGGTCACGACGTGCATCGTGGACAGCCGCGTCGGCAACAAGGTGCCGTGCGTGATGAAACCCGGCCGGGACTCGTGGTGGGCCGACCTGATGAAGGACGCCTCGCCGCAGTGCGAGCCCGAGTGGATGGACTCGGAGGACCCGCTGTTCATCCTGTACACGTCCGGCTCGACGGGCAAGCCGAAGGGCGTGCTGCACACGACCGGCGGCTACATGGTCTTCGCCGGGACGACGCACAAGTACATCTTCGACTACCAGGACGGCGACATCTACTGGTGCACGGCGGACATCGGCTGGGTGACGGGGCACACGTACATCACCTACGGGCCGCTCTGCAACGGCGCGACGACGATCGTGTTCGAGGGCGTGCCGACGTATCCGAACCCCGGCCGCTTCTGGGACGTGGTGGACAAGTACAAGGTCAACCAGTTCTACACGGCGCCGACGGCCATCCGCGCCCTGATGCGCGAGGGCGAGAAGTGGGTCGACGGCCACGACCTCTCGAGCCTGCGGCTGCTGGGCTCGGTGGGCGAGCCGATCAACCCCGAGGCGTGGCTGTGGTACCACAAGCATGTGGGGCGCGAGCGGTGCCCGATCGTCGACACGTGGTGGCAGACGGAGACGGGCGGCATCCTGATCACGCCGCTGCCGGGCGCCATTGCGACAAAGCCGGGCTCGGCGACGCTGCCGTTCTTCAGTGTGAAGCCGGTCATGCTCACGCCCGAGGGCAAGCGGATCGAGGGCGCCGGCTCCGGCGTGCTCTGCATCGAGGAGCCCTGGCCGGGCATCATGCGGACCGTGTACGGGCAGCACGAGCGGTTCAAGGAGACGTACTTCTCGACGTACCCCGGTCTGTACTTCACGGGCGACGGCTGCCGCCGCGACGAGGACGGCTACTACTGGATCACCGGCCGCGTGGATGACGTGATCAACGTGTCGGGCCACCGGCTCGGCACCGCCGAGGTCGAGAGCGCGCTGGTCTCGCACCCGGACGTGGCCGAGGCCGCCGTCGTCGGCTTCCCGCACGAGATCAAGGGCCAGGGCATCTACGCCTACGTGACGCTGAAGGCCGGCCGCGAGTACACGGACGACCTGAAGAAGGTGCTCGTGGGCCACGTCCGCAAGGAGATCGGCCCGATCGCCACGCCGGACGTGATCCACTGGGCCCCGGGCCTGCCGAAGACGCGTTCGGGCAAGATCATGCGGCGGATTCTCCGCAAGATCGCCGAGGGCGAACCCGACAAAATCGGCGACGTGACGACCCTGGCCGATCCGAGCGTGGTCGAGCAACTGATCAAGAACAAGTGATCGCGCGGACGCGCGAACCGGACCGACGGCCGCGGAGAGGGTCAGCGCCTTCTCCGCGGCCCCTTTTTCCAAGGAGCTTTCCGTGACAAGTGCAAATGTATCGGCCGCGCCGGTGATGAACCGATGGCTCGTCGTGGTGGGCGCGGTCCTGATCCAGTTGTGTCTCGGGGCGATCTACGCCTGGTCGGTGTTCACCGCCCCGTTGACGGCCGCGCCGTTCTTCTTCAGCAAGGTGCAGACCCAGGTGATCTTTTCCGTGGGCCTGGCCACCTTCGCGATCGTCATGATCCTCTCCGGCCTGTGGCAGGCCAAGGTCGGCCCCACGCTTGTGGCCCGGCTCGGCGGGGTCGTCCTGGGCCTGGGGTATATCCTCGGCGGGCTCGCCAGCATGTCGTTGACGGGGCAACCGGCCTTCTATGCGATTCTTGTGACCGTGGGGGTGGTCGGCGGCGCCGGCATCGGGTTGGCCTACGTCGTTCCCATTGCGTGCGGCGTCAAGTGGTTTCCCGACAAGAAAGGCATGATCACCGGGTTGGCGGTGGCCGGATTCGGGTTCGGCGCGCTGATCTGGGTCTACCTCGGCCAGGGGCTGCCGAGCTGGACCCACATCCAGTGGGGAGGACTGATCAACGCCTGGGGCGTCGGCAAGGTCTTCCTGACCTTCGGCATCGCGTTTCTCGTGCTCGTGCTCGTCGGATCGATATGGATGAAGAACCCGCCGGACGGCTGGAAGCCTGCCGGCTGGCAGCCGCCGACTTCCGGCGCGGCGGCGGCCACGAGCGGCGCGGGCGTCCAGCTGGACTGGCGCCAGATGCTCAGGACGCCGCAGTTCTACATGCTCTGGGTGATGTTCATCTTCGGCGCCCTGGCCGGCCTGATGGTCATCGGCATCATCAAGCTCTTCGGCATCGATGCCTTGAAGGCGAACGGCATGAGCCCGCAGCAGGCTTCGCTGACGGCCGGCACGGCCATGGCCCTTTTCTACGCCCTGGCGAACGGATTCGGGCGCGTCGTGTGGGGCACCGCGTCGGACAGGCTCGGCCGGAAGGCCTCGCTCGCTCTGATGATGGGCTCGCAGGGCATCGTCATGCTGCTGTTCTTCCACATGGGCGGCACGCCGGCGCTGCTCTACCTGGGGGCCGCTCTCGTGGGCTTCAACTTCGGGGGGAACTTCGCGCTGTTTCCCGCCGCAACGGCCGACTTCTTCGGCAACAAGAACGTCGGAAGGAACTACGGCTGGGTGTTCAGCGCCTACGGCGTCGGCGGCATCATCGGCCCCATCATGGCCGGCAAGTTCGGAGACGCGGTAGGTACCCGAGGCGTAGCGGCCTGGCATCCGGCGTTCATCATCGCGGGCGTCGCATGCCTGACGGCCGCGGCAATCGCCCTCGTCCTGAAGGCGCCCGGGGTTTCGTCGGCGGCGCTGCCCATTCTCAAGTGCCCGACGTGCGGCGTTCCCGTCTCCGGCACTCCGGCGGCGCGGCATTGTCCGGCATGCGGGGCGGCACTGGCCGGCTGAGCACCCCCGACGGGAAGCGCGAATTCCGCTCCCGCGTCGGGGCAGAACGGCATCGACAACAGCCCCGGGCCCTCGGATTCGAGGGTCCGGGGCTTTCGCATTCCGCGGCGGCGATGAATCGGGAAAGCGCGGCCCGGCATCAGGTCTCGCGGGCCGCGGTATCGCAGATCGTTTCGACCGCCCAGCGCTCGTTGACCCAAAGCCCCAGAAGCCGGACAGGCAAGCGCCATGATTCGATGACGCGAACGGCGCCGCGGATCTGGTCGCGATGCGTCTCCTTCGACACGGGATTGCCCGTGCAATCGTGGTGGCCGACGACCGCGACGGTCGTGCTATGGTGCTTCTCGACGGAGATGGCGACGCGTGTCCGGATCGAATCCACCTGGGCCGGAGAGCCGATCGTCATGATCTTGTCCGGCCCCGGCTCGGTGATCATGTCCACGTAATCGACGTGAAACTCACTCCGCATCCACCGGGTGACCGGATCCTGAACGCGGCCATCCATGCAGTTGATTGCAGTCGCAAACGTTCCTGTGCTCATGGCCGGGATTATCCGGTCGTTCGCGGAGGCATTCAAATGCGGCGACGGCCGGACCGCGGCGTCCGGCGGGTTGCCGGAGGGGCTCTCTTGCGGATCGCGCGACCCCGGGATAGAGTATTCCCGGCGGAGACCGGCCGTACGGTGCCTGCGGCAGCGTGCCGGGCTCCCTCTGCTCCCGCGTAGAGGAGTTCATCCCATGCCGATCGACAGATCCGTCTGGGCACGGATCAGGCTCGTGGAGGGCGACATCACGAAGCAGGCCGTCGACGCCATCGTGAACGCCGCGAACCAGTCGTTGCTGGGCGGCGGGGGCGTGGACGGGGCGATTCACCGGGCCGCGGGGCCGGGGCTGCTCGCCGAGTGCGAGACGCTCGGCGGCTGCGCGACGGGCTCGGCCAAGATCACGAAGGGCCACCGCCTGCCGGCAAAGTACGTGATTCACGCCGTCGGCCCCGTCTACCGCGACGGCCGGCACGGCGAACCGGAGCAGCTCGCGGGCTGCTACCGCACGGCGATGGACCTGGCGAACGAGAAGGGCTGCGCAACGATCGCCTTTCCGGCGATCAGCTGCGGCGTCTACCACTACCCCATGGCCGATGCGGCCCGGATCGCCATGACGACGGTCGCGGAGAAGCTCGCCGCTGGCGGCACCGTCGAGGAGGCGCGGTTCGTGCTCTTCGGTAAAGCGGCATACGATGCTTTCGCGGCCGTGCACGCGGAGTTGTCGTCGGGCACGTAGAGCGGGCGGTTCTGCCGTACTCCGCAGGTTCGCCCGCCTGTTGCAGGATCGGGCCCGTTGCCGTAACATGTGCCCTCTTGAGGACCAGCCGGCTTGCCCGTTGCCCGTATTCCGCGGTGCATGAGCATAATCCCGCCTGGATTCGTCGGCATTGATGCGCAGTGGACGACCCACAAAGCCCGGACCGCAACCGAGGGGCGCTGCCGCCTTCACCTTGATTGAGCTGCTCGTCGTTGTCGGCGTCATGGCGATCCTGATGGCCGCCCTGCTGCCGGGCCTGACCCGCGCGCGGCGCCAGGCCGCGATGGCCGTCTGCACCAGCAACCTCCGGCAGGTCGGCGCGGCGTTCACGATGTACCTGGCCGCCCATCATGACCGCTATCCCGCGGCGCAGGACCCGGTGAACGCGAGCCCGCGCTACTGGCTCTGGATGGGGCGCGGGTTCCGCAAATACCTCGAGCCGCACCTCGTGCGGAACATCAACGTGAACAACCCGAACGTCCTCGCCTGCCCGACCGACCCCTCGCCCGGCGAACGGTACGAGCGGACGAGCTATGCCTACAGCATGACGTTCTACCACAGCCCCGAGCAGATCGACGCGATGAACAGCACGGCGGACGAGTACTCGAACCCCCGGCCGCCGATCGCACAGTCGAGCTTCGACGTCCGCCACCCAACGCGCAAGGTCCTCGCCGGCGAGTGGCAGGCGTACCACGACCGGCTCGACCGGGATGAAGGCTGGTGGGACCGGCGCGGGACGCGCATCTTCCTCTTCGCCGATGCGCACGTGAACCGGTACGCCGCGTCGGCTCTCCTGCCCGCCCGCAACGGCCTGCCGGACCCGAATCTCACGGTCCGCGGGGTGCGCGGAACGGATGTCCGGCAATAGGGCGCGGCCGACATCCGCACGCAGCAACGGGCTTGACCCTTCGGCATCGCGCCTGTAAACTCGCATCGTCTTCGAAGGCGTCTCCAGCCCGTCCGGGCGGCCTTCGGCCGACGCGGCGTCCTGTTCATCGCATACGGGGATCCTCGCATGGGCGGTCTGTTCGGCTCGGTGTCGAAAAGCGATTGCGTGACGGACCTCTTCTACGGCACGGACTACCACTCGCACCTCGGCACGAAGCGCGGCGGGCTCGCCGTCGCCAACGGCGCCGGCTTCGACCGCACCATCCATGACATCACCACCTCGCAGTTCCGATCGAAGTTCCAGACCGACATCCGTGACATGCACGGCCGGCTCGGCATCGGCGTCATCAGCGACTACGAGGACCAGCCGCTCATCATCGGCAGCCACCTGGGCATGTACGCCATCGCCACGGTCGGCCTCATCCGCAACGTGGACGAGCTGGCCCGCAAGGCGTTTCTCGACCGCCGCACGCACTTCTCCGAAATGGCGGGCGGCGAGATCAACCCCACCGAGCTGGTCGCCGCGATCATCAACGAGGAAGACACCTTCGCCGACGGCATCCGGCACGCGCAGGAATCGATCGACGGCTCCTGCACCATCCTGCTGCTCGCGCGGGACGGCATCTACGCCGCCCGCGACGCGTACGGCCGGACGCCGCTGGCGATCGGCGAAAAGTCCGACGCCTTCGCCGTCACGCTCGAGACGTGCGCCCTGCCGAACCTGGGGTACCGCGTGACGAAGTACCTCGGCCCCGGCGAGATCGTGCGCCTGACCGCCGACGGCGTCGAGCCGCTCCGCCCGCCGGGCGACCGGATGCAGATCTGCTCGTTCCTGTGGGTCTACTACGGCTACCCGGCGTCCAGCTACGAGGGCATCAACGTCGAGGCGACGCGCTACCGCTGCGGCGAGCTGCTCGCCCGGCACGACGACGTGGCAATCGACATGGTCGCCGGCATCCCCGATTCGGGCACGGGCCACGCGATCGGCTATGCCAACCGGTCGCGGGTGGCGTACGGCCGGCCGTTCGTGAAGTACACGCCGACCTGGCCGCGGAGCTTCATGCCGCAGGACCAGGCAACGCGCGACCTGGTCGCCGGGATGAAGCTCATCCCCATCCGCGAGCTGATCGAGGGGAAGCGCCTGCTGTTCTGCGAGGACTCGATCGTCCGCGGGACGCAGCTCCGCGACACGATCCGGCGGCTGTACGACCACGGGGCGAAGGAAGTCCACATGCGGCCCGCGTGCCCGCCGCTCGTACACGGCTGCCGGTTTCTCAACTTCTCGCGGTCGCGGTCGGAGCTGGACCTGGCGGCACGGCGGGCGATCCAGCACCTCGAGGGCGACGGCGAGCCGCGCCTCGCCGAGTACGCCTCGGCCGGGAGCCCGAAGCACTGCGCGATGGTCGAGCACATCCGCAGGCAGCTCGGCCTGACGACCCTGAAGTACCAGCGGCTCGAGCACCTCGTCGAGGCCATCGGCCTGCCGAAGGAGAAGCTCTGCACCTATTGCTGGGACGGCGTCGATAACCGCTCGTGCCCCGCCCCGACGCGGCTGGGCGCCCACGACGGCGGCGCCCCCGGCGCCGGCCCGGCGACGAGGCCGGCGCCACACGACGGCGCCGGGCGATGGCACTCCGTCCGCCAGCCGGCGTCGCCCGACTCCGCCACATGACCCGGCGGCGGGTCGGCGAAACACGTTCGCGGACTGATGATCGCATCGCCGTGCCCGTCGGGGTACGATGACGGCCCTCGCTTCCACGACCGGCGACGATACGGGCGTTCCCCAGGAGTCCGGCCGGGAGGCATGGCGGATCCATGGAGCATCTCATGCACTTGCGCAGCAAGCTCCTGATTGTCCTGATGTCGCTGATGGCCATTACGCTGGCGGCCGTTCTGTCGGTCCGTCAGGTCTGGCAGGCGTCGTTGCGCGACGGGTTGGAGGCCGGCGCCAACGCTTTGCTGAGACAGCGCGGGACGGTGCTCAGCAATGAAATCCTCGACGGACGCCGCATGCTGAGGGTGCTGGCGACGGACGAGGGCCTGGCCGGCGCCGACATCGAATCCGTCCGCTCCCGACTGCGCCGGTGGACGCAGCAGGCCACGCGGTTCGAGTCGTTCTACTTCGACACGCTGGACGGCGACGTGTATCCCCCCACGGGCCCCTCGTTCTCAGTGCGCGACAGGGATTACTTCCCCAGGATACCGGCCGGGGAGGAAGTCATCGGCGCCCCGATCATCAGCCGCCACACCGGCGAGCCCGTGCTCCTGCTCACGGTCCCCGTCCGGGATCCCGGCGGCCGACTCCGGGGCGCACTCGCCGGAACGCTGATGATCAAAGACACCATTGCCCGGGCAACGGCGGGCGCTCCCCTGGGAAGCGGAGCGACGATGACCCTCTTCGATGCCCGGGGGCGCGTGCTGGGGAGCACCGACGCCGGCTCGCAGGCCGAGCTGCAGGAGGCGTCGGAACAGGACTCGCCGATGGCGTTCGCCCTGTGGCGGGCCCTTTCGACAGCCGAAAAACCCGCGGCCGGCGACGTACGGAAAACCAGCATCGGTCTCGACGAAGGCGAAGTCCTGGCGCACTTCACCTCCATACCCGAGTTCGACTCGTATCTGGTCCATGCACAGCCTTTGAAGGACCTGCTGGCGCCGTCGAAGAGGGCCTCGGTGGTCTCCCTGATCATGCTGGCGGCGGCTTTCCTCGTGTGCGCCGGAGCGTTCCCGGTGCTTGAAGGCATGGTCATCCGCCCCATTGCGCGGATCAAGGAGGCGCATCACCGACTTGAGGCGGGCGATCTGTCCGTCCGGGTTCCCGAAGCCGGGCGCGACGAACTGGCCGACCTCGCCCGGGCCTTCAACCGCACCGTCCTCAGTCTGGAGAACGCCGAGCGGAAGTTCAGGACCATTTTCGAGGCCTTTCCATACCCCATTGCGCTGACCAGGCTCTCCGACGGCGCCTGCCTGGACGTGAATCCGGCGTTCCTGCGTGTGGAGAATCGTCCCCGCGAGGAATACGTCGGCCGGGCCCTCACGCAGACGCCGATCGCGACCGATCCGGAAGCGGCTTCGAGGGCCAGAGAACGCCTGATGGCCACGGGCCGGATCGACAGCGAGCCCCGCAGAGTCGTTCGCCGGGACGGGAGCGAAGCCTGGATCATCGACTCGACCCGGGTGATCACGCTCGCCGGAGAGCCGGTCGCCCTCACCGTGATGATCGATGTGTCTGAGCTGAAGCGAACGGAAGAGGCCCTGCGCCTCAGCGAGCGCAAGACGCGGGCCATTCTGGATCAGGCGTATGAGTTTATCGGCCTGCTGACCGTTGACGGAACCGTGATCGATGCCAACCGATCCTCACTGGAGCTGGTCGGGGTCGATGCTTCCGCGATTCTGAACCGACCCTTCTGGGAGACTCCCTGGTGGGCACATTCCGCGGAACTGCAGGAACGGCTCCGCACAGCGATCCAAACGGCGGCGGCGGGCACAGCCGTTCGATTCGAGGCCACGCATCCGGCGGCGGACGGCGGCCTGCGTCATATCGACTTCTCGCTGCGGCCCGTGAAAGACGAGGCGGGGAACGTCCTCTTCCTCATCCCGGAGGGGCGCGACATCACGGAGTACAAACGGGCGGAGGATACACTGCGCGAAAGCCGGCAACAGTTGCTGGATATCGCCGCCAATCTTCCCGGCGTGATCTACCAGTTTGTCGTCCATGCCGACGGCACGATGGGCCTCGCCTATGTCGGCGACCGCGCCAGGGATATTCTCGGTTTGGACAATCGACCCGAAGGATTCTTTGAGCGATTCACTGCCTGCCTGGCCGACGCCGACCACGACCGATTCCTCGAATCGGTCCGCCAGGCCATCGCAATCGCGGCGCCGTGGGAGTTCGAAGGGCAATTCATCAAGCCCTCGGGCGAGCCGATGTGGTTCAGCGGGAAGTCGGTCCCCCAGCGGAGAAACGACGACCTGATCTACAACGGCGTTCTTCTCGATATCACGGCGCGCAAGCAGGCGGAAGCCTCGCTGCGGGATTCGCAGCAGCAGCTCCGCGATATCATCGACTTCCTTCCCGATGCCACGTTTGCGGTGGACCGCGAGGGGCGGATCATCGCCTGGAACCGGGCTATTGAAGAGATGACAGGCGTGCCGGCCGCCAAAATGCTCGGCAAAGGAGATTACGAGTACGCCATTCCGTTCTTTGGCAAACGGCATCCCATTCTCATCGACTTCGTGTTCAAGCCCCGCACGCAGGAAGAACTGAACTATCTGTTCATTCAGAAGACCGGCGACACGCTGTATGCCGAATCGCACGTCTGCGTGGTCAAGGACCGGCTGCTCCACCTCTCCGGCAAGGCCGGCCCGATCCGCAACGCCGCCGGCGAGATTGTCGGCGCGATTGAAGCGATCCGCGACATCACGGACATCAAGACGACCGAGCAGGCCCTCCGCGACAGCGAGGAACGCTACCGCTCGCTGTTCGAGGCGGCCCATGACGCGATCTTCCTCATGCATGAGGACCGCTTCATCGACTGCAACCCGAGGACGCTGGCGATGTTCGGCTGCACCCGGGAACAGATTCTGCAGACGCACCCCTACGACCTCTCGCCGGAGCGTCAGCCGGACGGCCGCTCGTCCAGGGACAGGGCGATCGAGCAGATCTCCGCGGCCTACGGCGGCGAACCGCAGTTCTTCGAGTGGCGGCACCGCCGTCTGGACGGCACGCCTTTCGAGGCCGAGGTCAGCCTCAACCGGGTGCTGATCGCCGGAACGCCCCACCTGCTGGCGATCGTTCGCGACGTGACCGAACGCCACCGGGCCGAAGAGGAGATCCGCGCCCTTAACGCCGAGCTGGAGCAGCGCGTCGAGCAACGCACCGCGCAGCTGGCCGCCGCCAACACCGCCCTGAACGAGTTCGCCTACGTCGTGTCCCACGACCTCAAGGCGCCGCTCCGGGCGGTCAACCAGCTGGCCCACTGGATCGCGGAGGACTACGCCGCCGTGCTCGACGAGGAAGGGAAGGACAGGCTGCGCCTCATGAACGGGCGAATCGCACGGATGTACGCCCTGATCGACGGGGTTCTTCAGTACTCGCGCATCGGCCGCGTCGAGGAGGACCGCCGCCCGATCGACCTGGACGTCCTCGTGCGAGACGTCGTCGAATCGCTGTCCCCGCCGGCCCACATCCGGGTCGTGGTCGAGCCGGGCCTGCCGGTTGTCACGGCGGACCGGACGCGGATGGAACAGGTCTTCCAGAACCTGATCGGCAACGCGATCAAGTTCATGGACAAGCCCGAGGGCCGGATCACGGTCGCGTGCGAGGGCGAGGGCGATCGATGGCGGTTTCGCGTGACCGACAACGGGCCGGGAATCGATCCGAAGTATCACGAAAAGGTCTTCGGCATCTTCCAGACCCTGACCCCCCGCGACGAGCGGGAGAGCACGGGCATCGGGCTGGCACTGGTCAAGAAGATTGTCGAAGGATATGGTGGAAAGGCCGAGTTGGAGTCGGAGGTGGGGAAAGGATGCACCTTCTCGTTCACGTTGCCCCGGTAACCGGGCAGAAAGGGCGTTATGCGACCGAACAAGCCGATCCTGCTCGTCGAGGACGACGAGATCGATCAGATGACCGTCAAGCGGGCCCTCAAGGAGATCCACGTCATGAACCGGCTCGATATCGCCGCGAACGGCGAGGAGGCGCTCGCGTTCCTGAGAGACCCGGGCAACGAGCGGCCCGGGATCATCCTGCTGGACCTGAACATGCCCCGGATGAACGGGATCGAGTTTCTCAAGGCGGCCAAGCAGGACGACGACCTGAAGCGCATTCCGGTGGTCGTCCTGACGACGTCCAAGGAAGAGCAGGACCGGGTCGAGAGCTTCAACCTGAGCGTCGCCGGCTACATGATCAAACCCGTGGATTACCGGCAGTTCGTCGAGGTGGTTCGTGCCATCGATCTGTACTGGACGCTCAGCGAATTGCCCGAATAGGAGTCCGCCGTGAACGAGAAACCGATCCGCATCCTGTACGTCGAGGACGATCGCGTCGATCGGATGGCGTTTGAGCGGTTCATCCGAAGTCGGCCGTCCGCGTACGACTGCACCGTCGCGGAGTCCGCCCGGGCGGCCCGGGAGCATCTGGCGGCGGGGCAATTCGACCTCGTCATTTCCGATTACGCCCTCGGCGACGGGACCTGCCTCGAGCTTCTGAGCGAATACCAGAACATACCGTTCATCGTGGTCACCGGCACCGGCAGCGAAGGGACGGCGGTCGAGGCGATGAAGCGCGGGGCCCGTGACTATCTGATCAAGGACGCCGACGGGAACTATCTCACCGTCCTCCCGGCGACGGTGCGAAACGTCCTGGAGCGATGCGCGGCCGAGGCCGAGTTGCAGCGGTATCGCGAGCATCTCGAGGAAGTGGTGCGGCAGCGGACGGCCGATCTCGTCGCCGAGTTCGAGGAGCGCCTCCGCGCCGAAGAGGCCCTGCGCCGCAGCGAGGAGCGGCTTCGCGTGGCGCTGTCGGCCGCCGCGATGGGGACGTGGCGATGGGACGCCCGCACCGATCTCGATACGAGGGATGCCGGCCTCAACCGGCTGCTTGGCCTCGAGCCGGTCGAGTCCACGCAGCCGGTCGCGGACTTCTTCAACCGCGTCCACCCCGACGACCGCGACGACGCGAGGAGGGCGTTCGACTCGGCGATCCGGAGCCGGGGCGTGTATTTCGCCGAGTTCCGCATCGTCCGGCCGAACGGGGCCGTCCGTTGGCTGCGCGACCAGGGCCGACCGTTCTACGATCCGTCCGGCGCGCTGCAGTACGTGACCGGGGCCGCCGTCGATATCACGGACTGGAAGGAGGCGGACGCCGAACGGGCCCGCCTCGAGAGCCGGCTCCGGCAGATCGACAAGCTGAACGCCCTGGGCGAACTGGCGCTCGGCGTGGCGCACGAGTTCAACAACTGCCTCACCGCCGTCAGCGCCTCGGCCGCCCTGCTTCAGCGGCGCCTCGAGAAGGCGGAGCCGGCCCGCCAGCCGCTCGACATCATCCAGCAGGCGGTCGGCCAGGGCATGAAGATCGCGCGGTCGCTCCAGACGTTCGGGCGCGACGTCCCCGCCGAGAAGGAGTCCCTCGACCTTTGCGATGTTCTGGCGGAGGCCCGTCGGCTTCTCGAGCACACGCTGCCCAAGACAATCACGCTGGACGTTGTGTGCGAGAGCGACGCCCCGCTTCGGGTTCGCGCGGATCGGACGCAGTTGCACCAGGTGCTGCTCAACCTGGCGATCAACGCCCGCGACGCCATGCCGGACGGCGGGGCGCTTCGCATCGCCGCCGGGCCGGTTTCGGCATCGGGGGCGAACGGCGCACCGGAACCGCCTCCGTCGGGCCTGCCCCTTGTCCGGCTGTCCGTGTCGGACACCGGCGCGGGGATGCCGCCGGAGATCCAGGCGCACATCTTCGACCCGTTCTTCACGACCAAGCCCCGCGGAAAAGGCACGGGGCTGGGGCTTTCGATCGTTCACGGCATCGTAAACGACCACGGCGGGCGCATCGACGTCCAGTCCGAGGTCGGCGCGGGGACGACGTTCACCATCACCCTGCCCCGCGAAGCCGAGGGCGCGGACTCGCCCCCGGAGACGTTCCGGCCGCCGGTCCCGCACGGACAGGGCGAGTCGGTCCTCGTGGCCATGAAAGACCCGTTTCTTCGGGGTATCGTCGCTTCGTTTCTCGGTTCGATCGGCTATCGGACGATCCAGGCCGACGACGGCACCGCCGTCGAGCAGCACTTGCGCGAGCATCCGGGCGACGTCCGGCTGATGATCCTGGACGCCGGGCTTGGGCCCCAGGGGGGCCGCGACTGCCTGCGTGCCATACGCGAACAGTCGGCGCGGATGCCCGTCGTTTTCCTGGCGCCCGCCGCCGATACGGCCCCCGAACCGCTGGACGAACACACCGTGTTGCTCGCCGGGGCGTACGATATGCCCGAACTGGCCGCAATCGTTCACGATTCGCTCTCATCCGCCGGCGGCGAGAAGGAGGCGTCGTGAAGAGCCCGGCCTCGATCCTGCTGGTCGATGATCACGCCATGCTGCGCCGCATGTTGGCGCACCGCCTCGGCGAGGAGGTCGATCTGCGTGTCGTCGGCAGCGTAAGCAACGCCGAGGCCGCGATCACCGAGGCCGCCCGGCTCAAGCCCGACATCATCCTGATGGACATCGAGATGCCGGGCCTGACGTGCTTCGAGGCCGTTCGGACGATCCAGGTATGCTCCCCGGAAAGCCGGGTGATCTTCCTCAGCGCCTTCTTCCACGACCGTTACATCGAGCAGGCCCTCGCGGTGCGGGCCTGGGGGTACATCGTCAAGAGCGAATCGGAAGACGTCGTCGTCGCCGCGATCCGGCGTGTCGTGTCGGACCTGCCATATTACTCGCCGGAAGTGCAGGCAAGGCTCGTCATCGAGGGCGGCGCCGCGAAGCTGACGCACGCAAGCACCTCCCGCGCATCGACGCTCAGCGACCGCGAACTGGAGGTCCTGCGCTATCTCGTCCGGGGCATGGCCCGGAAAGAAATCGCCCGGACCATGCACATCAGCGGCCATACCGTCAATCGGCACATCACAAATCTGATGGATAAGATCGGAATTCGCGACCGGCTGGAACTGGCCCGATACGCCATCCGCGAGGGGCTGGCGGAGGCGTGAAAGCCCGCATTCTCGACGCGGCGCGTGGTTTCCTCGATGCGCCGCTCACAAATGGCAGCAAGTAGCCATTTCCCGATCTCCATTTATGGCCAATATTAGAGGTGTGCGTTGGGCACCGGGCCAAAGGCCCTTGTCGGTTTTTGACTTTGCTCAGGCAACCCCAAAGGACGGGAATCCGACACTTATGACAAGCGATTGCTCTATGCAACCCAGGCAGGTTCCGGCGGGGTGTACCAGCCACAACATCGACGGCGGGTGTTCGGCCGAAGTCGCCGAGCAGCCCTTGGGCCCGACGAGCGACAGGCCGCCAAGCATCCTTTTGGTGGAAGACGAGGACACGCACGCGTATCTTTTCGAGACGAACTTCCGTGACGCCGGGGTCCGCAACCCGATTCACAGGGTCCGCAGCGGCGGCGAGGCCATTGCCTTCATGTGCCGGACCGGCCCCTTCGAGGGACGCGACGACGGCGATCCTTCGCTGATCCTGCTGGACATCCGCCTGCCGGACGTCAGCGGAATTGGGGTCCTGCAGGCTCTGAGGACGGATTCACGCCATCGGCAGATTCCCATCGCCATGTTGACGACCTCCGACGACCCCGCGGAGTATCGCCAATGCTACAAACTGGGCTGCAACGCCTATTTCGAGAAGCTGGCGGCGCTGGCCGATTTCCCTGCCTTCGTGCGGCAGATCAGCTGGCTGGTCCGGATTGTGACCTGACACGGCGGGACACCGGCCGAAATGGCTGTTCACAGCCATGACGCCGGCGGCTCTCGTATTCGATACTGGCTGTGTTGAAGGCCGCTCCTCGCAGATCCGCCTCACGTGTGCCGGCAGCGGGGATGAACGCCCCGGGAGACAAAGGAGGCAGATGTGTTCCAGTGGCTGTCTCTGGCGAAGAAACCGGTCGTGGGGTTCGGCGGCCTGAAGGAATGGCACCGCGGAGGAACTCGGTTATGAGGCGACGTCCGCTGACACTGGCCCAGAAGATGATCGCCCAGGTCTGCGCGATCGTGATCCTCGTGTTCGCGATCACGGCCGTGATCGTCTCGACCAGGGCGGCGCGGATGGCGAAGGCGGACGCCATGAGAACGGTGACGGAAGCCGCCGCCCGCCAGGCCGCCGAGATCGCAATCGACCTCGGCGACGCGATGACCACCGCCCGGACGCTCGCCCAGATGCTTCAGGCCGCCGTGCGGCAGCGCCAGGATGTCAACCGCGCATCCGTCGATCGCGCCCTGGTCGAGATGCTCAAGGCGAAGGAGTTTTGGCTCTTCTCCTGAAAGCGCACCGCATTTCTGGCTCTCATGACTCGGGCGGAAGCGGCAGCTTCCCGCAGTTGTGGTAGATGGC